>NZ_JADNFC010000002.1:0-393230 GCF_015552665.1 Streptococcus sp. 1001283B150225_161107_H12
GTTGAACAAATAATGTTGTTGGGACCATTATTAGCCCAGTATGAAGAAGCATTAATAGCCGTTGGAGAGGAAGCAGAGGATCAGGCCTTGCTTGATTCCATCTTTGCGCAGTTGAAACATCACGTCCCTGCCCAGTATATTATTGGGAGCGCCGACTTCTGTGGCCATGTTTTTACAGTTGATGAGCGCGTGCTAATTCCTAGACCTGAAACGGAAGAATTGGTTGCACTCATTCTTGAAGAAAACGACGGGGAAACCTTACAAGTTCTGGATATTGGAACAGGAAGTGGTGCCATTGCTATTAGCTTAGCGCTCGCTAGACCTTCCTGGCAGGTTCAAGCTAGTGATGTATCAGAAGAAGCTTTGGAGCTTGCTCAAGAAAATGCCCAACAACTAGAAGCAGTCGTTGACTTCAAGTCTTCAGATGTTCTAGATCAGATAGCAGGTCCCTATGACCTGATTGTGTCCAACCCTCCCTATATCTCTCATGATGATGTAGAAGAAGTCGGAGTCAATGTATTAGCCTCTGAACCTCACTTAGCTCTCTTTGCGGATAGAGACGGCTATGCCATCTATGAAAAGATTGCTCAGCAAGCACCGAGTGTATTAACAGCAGATGGAAAGATCTATCTAGAAATCGGCTATAAGCAAGGTAACAAAGTAAAAGAGCTCTTTCAAGAGGCTTTTCCAAACAAACAAGTTCGAGTTCTGAAAGACCAATTTGGACAGGATAGAATGGTGGTGGTGGACAATGGATCTATTTGAGAAAGAATTAGAAGCTGGCCGTGCAGTTGTCTTACCGACAGAAACTGTCTATGGACTATTTGCAAAGGCCTTGGATGAAGCAGCGGTTGATCAGGTCTATGCTCTAAAACAGCGCCCTCGCGAGAAGGCTATGAACCTCAATATTTCCAGTGAAGATGAAATTCGATTTTATTCGAAGAATCAACCACCCTATCTATCCAAATTGGTTGCAAGTTTTTTACCAGGACCCTTAACCATCATTCTTGAGGCTAATGAAGGAGTCCCAAGTTGGATCAATTCTGGAATTGCTACGGTTGGCTTTCGCATGCCAGCCCATCCAAAGACGTTGGAATTAATTCGTAAAACAGGTCCCTTGATTGGACCTTCTGCCAATCTCTCAGGGAGAGCTAGCGGAACCCAGTGCCAGAAAATTCTTAAGGAACTTGGCCATGGTGTTTTAGGACTTGAAGACGATAGCTTTCTAACTGGGCAGGATTCAACTATTCTAGACCTCACAGGTCCTAAAGCTCGCATCTTGCGTCAGGGTGCCATTACACGTTCGGAGATCCTTGAGCGTGTACCAGAGATTCCTTTCGAGGAGGAAGAAGATGTTACGTAACCTGTTATTAACGGATGTGGAAGCTTTGTGTCAGATTAACGAGCAAGCATTAGGCTACTCTTTTTCTACTGAGAAAACAGCCCAGCAACTAGCTAAACTAATTAAAGATACTCACCATTTTTTCATCGGGTTTGAAGATAGCGATACCCAACAACTGCTTGGTTATGTTCATGCAGAAGTTTACCAGTCACTTTACTCGGATCCAGGTTTTAATATTTTGGCTTTAGCCGTTTTGCCCTGTCAACAAGGCAAAGGGATTGGTAAAACTTTGCTTCAAGGTTTAGAAGTAGAAGCCAATCAACGTGGGTACGCTTTTATTCGCTTGAATTCTGCAGATTACCGCACCGAAGCTCACGCCTTCTACGAACATGTCGGTTATAGCTGTGATAAGCTACAAAAACGTTTTATAAAATTTATTTAAGGAGAAGACCTATGATTTTTGACAAAGAAGATTACAAAGCCTATGATGCAGATCTTTGGAATGCCATTGCCAAAGAAGAGGAACGTCAACAAAACAATATTGAATTAATCGCTTCTGAAAACGTGGTCTCCAAGGCGGTTATGGCGGCACAAGGGTCTATCCTGACCAATAAATACGCAGAAGGCTATCCGGGTCGTCGTTACTACGGTGGGACTGATGTCGTAGACGTCGTCGAAAGCCTGGCCATCGAACGCGCTAAGGAAATTTTTGGGGCTAAGTTTGCCAATGTTCAACCCCACTCAGGTAGTCAGGCCAACTGTGCTGCCTATATGGCTTTGATTGAGCCTGGAGACACTGTTATGGGAATGGATCTGGCTGCAGGTGGGCATTTGACTCACGGAGCTTCTGTAAGCTTCTCAGGGCAAACTTATAACTTTGTATCTTATAGCGTAGATCCGGAAACAGAACTCTTAGATTTTGACGCTATCTTAAAACAAGCCCAAGAAGTCAAGCCAAAGTTGATTGTAGCAGGTGCTTCAGCCTACTCTCACATCATTGATTTCTCAAAATTCCGTGAGATTGCGGATGCAGTAGGAGCCAAGCTCATGGTTGACATGGCACATATCGCTGGGTTGGTCGCTGCAGGTCTTCATCCAAGCCCAGTTCCTTATGCTCACATCACGACTACGACGACTCACAAAACTCTTCGTGGCCCACGCGGCGGCTTGATTTTGACAAATGATGAAGATTTGGCTAAGAAGATCAATTCTGCCATCTTCCCTGGTATCCAAGGAGGACCGTTGGAGCATGTCATCGCAGCTAAAGCTGTAGCCTTCAAGGAAGCCTTGGACCCTGCCTTTAAAGAGTATGCAGCGAACGTCATTAAAAACAGTCAGGCTATGGCGGATGTCTTCTTACAAGATCCTGATTTTCGTGTCATTTCAGGCGGAACTGAGAACCACCTTTTCCTTGTCGATGTGACGAAAGTCGTTGAAAATGGGAAAGTGGCGCAAAACTTGCTAGATGAAGTCAACATTACTCTCAACAAGAACTCCATTCCTTATGAAACCTTGTCGCCATTCAAGACCAGTGGGATTCGGATCGGTGCAACAGCCATCACCGCTCGTGGTTTTGGAGTAGAGGAAAGCCGTACAGTGGCTGAACTGATAATCAAAACCTTGAAAAACGCAGAGAACCCAGCTGTATTAGAAGAAGTGCGGAACCTAGTCAAATCCTTGACAGATGCCTTCCCACTTTACGAGGACTAAACCATCTTATGGACATTTACGTAAAAAAAGCCATCATTCATCAATTTAGCCCAGATGATACCGATCTCTATCTAGCAGACAAATTCCTGAATATCACCCCCAAAATTGAGGAATACTTGCGCAAAAAGATTGAGCGGGTCTATTCCGATGAGGCCAAAACCGGCATTTTTGAGGAAGACAATCCATTCCTTGAGATGATCACGGATGATCTCCTAGAAACTTCAGTAGCCTTAGCCAATCGCTGGAAAGAAGAATTCGTCGTCTCTGAAAATCAAAAGACCAACGATTTGGTGTTTATCCAATTCTCAAAAGAAGGGGTGGATCATTTTGCCTTTCTTCGGATCGCCTTACGGGAAACCTTGACCCATCTTGGAGGAGAAGTAGATAACCCAATCAAGCTAACGCAAAACAATCTACCTGACTTTGGAACGGGTGCAGATGAGGCTTTGGTCATTAATCTTCAAAGTCGCAAGTACCATTTGATCGAAAAACGAATCAAGTTCAATGGGGCTTTCTTGAACTATTTCTCTGAGAATCTCCTCCAGGAGCAACCTAAGATTTCACCTAAAAAATCGATCAAAGAAATCGAAAAAACGGCCAAACGGATTGCTGAGAACTTCCAACAAGATGATTTTCAGTTCCAATCCAAGGTCAAATCAGCAATTTTCAACCAACTGGAAGAAGAGAATGAATTGTCACCTGAAAAGTTAGCCAATGATTTGTTCGATAACAACTTAACGGCTCGCCTCAGTTTTGTCGATCAGGTGAAAGAGACTATTCCAGATCCTGTTCGCTTCGATGAGATTGATGCCAGCCGCCAATTGAAGAAATTTGAAAACCAAAAACTCTCCCTTTCAAACGGAATTGAGCTTTTGGTCCCTAACCATGTTTACGAAGATGCTGAATCGGTAGAGTTCATTCAGAATGAAAATGGGACCTACTCGATCCTCATCAAGAATATAGAGGACATTCAGAATAAATAATGATGAAACGAATAATAAAAATTTTCTTTTGCCTCTTGCTCGTCTTTTTCATATACAAGGGCTATCAGATACACCGGGATGTCAAACAGGTCATGACTTATCGTACTTTAGTGCGTGAAGTACTGGCTGAAGAAGATACCGGTACAAATGAAGATCTAATCCTTGCTATGATTTATACAGAGACCAAGGGTAAGGAAGATGATGTCATGCAGGCCAGTGAAAGTGCAACAGGCCAGACAAATTCTATCACCAATAACAAAGAAAGTATCCGGCAAGGAATTCAAACCCTCTCTGAAAATTTACGAAAAGCAAAGGAGAAGGGGGTTGATCCTTGGACAGCAGTTCAGGCTTATAATTTTGGACAAGATTACATTGAATATGTAGCTAAAAATGGCGGGAAAAATAGTCTTGAATTAGCCCGTAAATACTCAAAAGAAGTGGTTGCACCGAGTCTTGGAAATGTCACAGGGAAGACCTATCTTTATCTCCATCCTATTTCATTTTTACATGGCTCAGAGCTCTACGTTAATGGGGGAAATTATTATTATTCACGTCTCGTTGAAATGAATCAGTTCATCATGAAACTATTTTCCTGGTTCTAATACAGGCAGTCGCTCTAAACAAGGGAAGAATCCCTTGTTTTTTTATGGAGCAAACTGTCATCTGTTTTTAAAGAAGCTGTAAGCCAGTCTTAAGATAAAAAGGATAGACTAGAAGGGAGGCAAAGGGAAAAAACCTGCTTCCTTTTTATTGTCCGAAAGAGGTTTAGTATGATAGAAGTAGTTATGGAGAAGGTATGAAACTATTCAGGAAATTTATTGGAATCTTTATTGTTGGCTGGTTGGCACTCCTTGCAAGCTCTTCAACAGTTTTTGCAGACGCAACCATTCAGAAAGTCATTGATCAAAAATATAGCCAACCTGACTATGTCATTGGCTCATCATTGGATGAGTTTCAAGTCGAGCAAACCCTCAGTCTCTTGATGTATAACGAAGAAAAGGAGAAGGAATGGAAAACCATGAATCCTTCTGCTTATACAAGTTTTACTATTGATGAGAACGGAGATCGTTATTCCTCCGTTAAACTACAGAAACAAGCCAAGAAAGCGCCTATTAGCGTGCACATTGTCACTCCTCAAAATATAACAGAAGTAACAGCGGATATGCATCGAAATGCACTGACCACTCTTGGGCTAGAACATGCCGAAATCACGATTGCGTCTCCAACAGAAGCATCAGGCATGAGTGCCCTTGCAGCGGTCGCATACTCCCTTGAGCAAAATGGTAGCACCATATCTGATGAAAACAAAACACTTGCTCAGGAAGAATTATCCCTGCTTGCAACCATCTATAAAGAGAGTGCCCGTAAAAAAGGCTTCCATGAAGATAAGCTCAATGTCGCTGTCATCGATCTTAAAATCGCAGCTCTAACAGGAAGCAATCAAGACAAAAAGCTCGAGAAGAAAGATTTCCAAAAGCTGGTAAAAAAGATTCTGGAAACTTATCAATTAGAGGGTGCTATAACGGATGAACAAACCAAACAATTAGTTGATTTTGCTAGCAAGCTTTCTAATAGTCAGCTAAGCTCTGATAAATACCTTGTCAAGTCCTTCAAAGCTCTAAAACAGGATATCATTGAGAAAGCAGGAGATAGCTTTAATACGATTGATACCAAGCTCAATACAGAAACACTACTGAAAGAAACCAACAAGCTTCCTTTGTACCTTATGATTGGACTGGGAGTCCTGATGCTCCTTGCAATCGGATTAATAGTTTTTCGTTTTCATACTAAACAAATCAAGAGGAAATAAACTATAAAAAACCAATGCTAGATGATTTCAGTTCAAATACGAAGTATTTTTAGAAACTTTCCTTAAGTGAGTGAGGAGGTTAGATGAAATCCAGGAAGTTCCATGACTAAGTTTTGAATCATACTGTTTCAAGCACTTTTCTCACTGAGAAAATTTCAAAATTGTTCGTATAATTTTAACAACAAGTAATCATCATTATTGATTCAAAGAGATTATTTTATGTAAGATAAGATTAGTGTGTATACAATAAAAAGCCATCGAATGATGGCTTTTTAATCTGTTACTTCGATTGAGAGATAAGGAATACCTAAGATTTTTCCGAAAATACCTAGAAAAGTCTTCCAAGCTGAGCCTTTAATGACAGCTGTTTGACCAGCTTTTACGATCACTTCCTTAGAACGTGTGAAGGCTCCTCTTTGATCTACGTAGACCTTAACCATATCAAGCCCTTCAGGAAGCGGAAGTGTAACGGTTTCATCTTTGCTTAAGTTGGCAACACATTCACCGTTAATATAAACGTTTACCTTCATTAATACACCTACAAGGCCAGTTTGACGCGAAACTGTAATTTCAGACATTTGATTCTCCTAACTTTATGAATTCCTTACTCAAAAGGAATAGATTTAAAACTATCATAACATAAGTACGAGCTTCATACAAGAACCTGTTTCATTCTATATTATTTAATATTAATCTAACACCCAAATAGAGTTCACAAGTTCCGTCTATATTTTCTTTGTTTTTTGAATTAGGAAATTTTGCTCCTTGATATAGACTGCCTGGAACTGGTCTAGAGGTAGAGGTTATTTTGATTATAAACGCTGTCTTACATATATAAAAAAACGCTGAAATCAATAATTTCAAGCGTTATTTTATCAAGTCATTTTATTCCCACTCAACGGTTGCAGACTCCTTGAAAATCGCTATATAATAGGCTTTTTAAGGAGTTAGTAATTCTTTGGTGGGGTTTTTGGTGGGAATGTTATTTTGAAATTGATTGGTTCCCGTTGAAATGTACTAAGCTAGAAGATGGGAAAGAAACATTAATAATTCCGACCATTTCATTAGTGATAGCTTCATCAGCGCCATCCCATAGATGCGAGTAGTGTTTCAAGGTGATTTCAGGAGAAGAGTGTCCTAAACGTTTTGATAGAATAAGTACATCAGCATTTAATTCATTAATTAGTAGTGAGGCGTGGCTATGCCTAAGACCTTTCGCTTGGATAGGCTTTACGTGAGCAATCTTGGCGTACCTTTTAATAATCCTTGAGATTGTAGATTTTAGCATAGGTAAGCCATCGTATGAAAAGATAAAATCGTTCTCGTGTCCTAGTCCAATCTTTTTTTGAGCTTCACGCCATTTTTTTAACACATCAATAGTATCTTTATCTAAACTAATCATCCTTTTGCCGTCTTTAGTTTTCGTAAACGAATTACGAGTCCATTCTTTTTTGTTTTTAACAATAAGCATATGATGAACTCGTAGGCGTTGCTTATCAAAGTCAACATCATTCCATTGAAGGGCACAACCTTCATTTACACGTACGCCAGTCATGAAATATACCCAAATCATCACGAAGTTTAAATGTTCATATACATCTTCAATGTAAATTTGGGAAATAACAGCTTCAAATTCGCTCTTTGTCCAATATGGGACATTACTTTTCCCTTTAGGAATTGCATTAGATTGCTTAGAAATGTTTTTTTCCACATATCCCATTTGCAAAGCATAGTCCAATGATTTCCTAAACATGCCAAAGATGAGGCTAGCATATCCTTGTGAATATCCGGCACCATCCTCATCTTGACTAGTCAGTAACCATGTTCGAAACTTCTGGACTTGTTCGAGGGTAATCGAACGAAGTGTAGTGTCACCAAAACGATCACAAAGCTGCAAAAGATTTTTCTCTCGAACTGAAAATGTGCTGTTCTCAACTGTTGTTCTATAATATGGAATATAATGGTCTTCCATAAATTGCCGATATTTCATACGGTAGTTAGAATAACCTTGAGATTGATGATATTCATGTTTCAGCCGAGTTAATTCTTTATAAGCATCTGAGGCCGATTTAAATGGGTTCCCATGCTGATCTTTCCTAGATTTCTTTCGTACCCGTTTCCTAGTAACTCTATCTCGACTAAATTCGGTTTGAAGAAAATATTTTCCGTCTTTATCAGAATATACTCCAGGAAATTTTGTTTTCTGTTGATATTGTGGCATTTATTCCTCCTTGTGAAGTGAAACACCCAAAATTTCTTCAACAGCACTGATTGGGACGTGCCCTAAACGTCGATTATTATAAAAGGCATACCCCTTTTGTACCATAATTAGCTTAGCTTGTCTAATAATTGAAATGGCAGTATAGGGATTGTAACCCATTTTAATTAAATCTTCTTTGTTCATTGTTTGTTTCATAATTAATAATCCTCTTGAAATTTCTATATTTTCTTGCGATAATAGAAATAGGTAATAGATATTATTACTAGTATATTTTGAGTTTGTTTCTGATACCGACCAAAGTTTGGAAACAAGCTCTTTTTTATTTTTACTTAAAGTAACTTTCATATCCTTATCCTTTTTGAAAATATTCGAATAGTAGTCGCGGTACATATTTATGTATGTTCCTTGATATATCAACGTTTTTTAACATTGAAAAATATATTTGCTATTAAAATAACTGCTTTATTTATATTCCGTCTCTAAATCTTTTTAAGATCCGTTTTGACATTTTATCTTCAAGTTTTTCTTTTGTATTTTCTGTAATTGTTTTATTGAATATTTCATTTCTTTCTTTTAAAGAGTATGTTTTTAGTGGAAAAGTTTTATAAGAAGTTGTGGAAGGGTTTATACGAGTGCCTAAACCATATTTTTTTGCTTCTTCTAGTGAATGGAACATTCCCCTTATTATTTCTAGAACTTGCCAACTTGTCATTTTTCCTAATTCATGTTTTGTTCCAGTTTTTACTTCTTGGCATTGGAACCTTTCTAGGATCCTTCTTTTAGTTGTACCTCTATTTGTTTTTAAAAATCTTAATGGAAGAAATGTAATGATATCTTCATCAATTAAATCTGATACTGTGGTAGTTGATAACTGATCATTAATAGAGAATAAAAATTCCGTTGTATAAACTTGTGGTTGAATTTTCTTATAAATTCTCTTTAACATCTTTTCGCAATTTTCAGTTGCAGTTATGATTATCTCTATATATCGAAAAACACCATCAGATATTAGAATCTCTAAATATTGAATAATCTTTTCATCAGTTAATTGTGCTAAGTAATGGGAGTCTAATTGCTCAGATATCTTACTGCCAGTTAATTCGACTTCATATCTAAAGATCTCTAAATTCTTTAACGATGAATTTGTTTTACGGATTTGTTTGTTCTTTTTTGCTTTCTCAATTTTGTTATATAAGATGTGTTTCTCTTTCTTATTAATCTCAATCGAGACCATAGAAAAATTATCTGCATTTTTACTTGTTCTATGGTTTTTTAAATCTCTTTTCTTATCTTTTGCAAGTGACCTTATTAATAATTGACGAGTTTGTAAAGATGGCAATTTATCGAAAGCAATTGTGAATGCTAATTCAATTTTCTTAAACATAACAGAATTCGGATTATATTTGATTTTAATCTTATAATCTGTTTCTAACTTATGTAATACCTCTAGTAATCTTAATTTAATCCCATTAATGCCTGTAGTTTGAAAATTGGGAGAAGGACCGTTAAGTTGGATTGCAGCAAATTTCTTTTTGTAATCTTCTTCTTTAAGACTAATTGTTACTTTTCCTAAATCTTCTGATTGAATAGTGATCTTATCTAATTCTCCTTCTGAATTATAATTTAGAGAAACTGTTTCTTTAAAGATTTGTTCATCAAAAACGTTAGGCTCATAAGTTACTTCTGGGCTAAGAATTGAGACTGTACAGTTATCAATACCCCAATAAGCTGGGGTAACTGAGAAACAAGATTTTATATTATTTTCGTTTTTTTGCTGTAGTTCTAGTAATTTTCTCTGTCTGAGTTCTCTATTTTTCTTGTGCTTTTCCTTTTTTCTTCTTTCTGCAGGGGATAAATGACGTTTCTTGGCTGCTTCTCTATCTCGTTTACTTTTTTTATATCTTCTTACCATGTATATTCCTCCTTGTTGTTAAATCTGTAATGAAGATGTACTTCTAAAATGTAACTTTCTTTAAAATTAAACCTCCTTATTTTTCTTCTATTAATCAGTATGCCATTAATTTCACTAAAAATTGAGTTTTTCTTATTTTTTTGTGAAAAAAATTTTAAAAATAAAAAAACACTCAATTATGAGTGCTTTAAAAACGCGTCGTAACAAGGTTTTGAAGAAATAATTAGGTTCCTACCTAATTTAATTTTTTTAGTTTAGAACAAGAATGTTAAGAAAGAAATCAATACTTTCAGTACGATCTTTTATTGATGTGACAAGGTTTTGAAGGAAAAAGTAAGTTTTTATCTACTTTATTTATTTTTTAAAAAAATTTTTTTATTTTTCATTTAAATTTAGGATGTTGAGAAAAAGATCAATACTTTCAGTACGATTTTTATTTAGTTGAATTTTTTCGATTAAAAGTTGAAGGTTAATGTTTAAAAAAGTTGATACTGTCAACAATGTTGTGTAAACACTCAAGTAGAGTTACGGAGTGTTAATCAAATAAGCTTTCAAGTGTGTCAGAACATTGGCCAAACCCATTATGGATTCGTTGACTTTGCTTGAAATTATAATCTTTAAACAAAGTAACTAAGTAACGGTCCAGAGCCTCCTCGTTAGGAAAAAGAACCTTCTTTTTCGTTTGACGTTTGATTTCTTTGTTAAGAGACTCAATGAGGTTTGTCGAATAAATGCTGTGCCAAATCTGGTAGGGAAACTGATAAAAAGTTAAAAGATTATCCGTATTCTCCAGACTTTCCATGACTTTCCTATACTTTGGTTTCCATTCAGCGATAAAGTCCTCTAAAGCTTGGACTGCTATTTCTAAATTTTCAGCACGATAAAACGTTTTAAATTGCTTCAGAATAACTGTCCGATCAGATTGCTTCACCTTACTAGCCAAATTTCGACTAATATGAATGAAGCAACGTTGTTGCTTAGCAAATGGGTAAGCCTGACTGATCATCTGCTCAAGCCCCTTGAAGCCATCGGTCGCTACAAGAGAAACCTGTTGGATGCCTTGGTTTTGAAACTTGTCTAACTTTTTGGGGGCAGTACATAGGAGACTCTTTTTATTATTTAGCCAATTTAGTTGCAAGACGTGATTTGTCACGGCCAGCTTTGTTTTTGTGAATCAAACCTTTAGTTTCTGCTTTGTCGATTGCAGCGCTTGTAGCGCGGAACAATTCTTCAGATGGGTTTGCTTCAAAAGCCTTGATAGCAGTACGCATAGCTGATTTTTGTGCTGAGTTTTTTTCGTTTTGTTTAACGTTCAATTCAGCGCGTTTGATAACTGATTTAATGTTTGCAAAAGTTCTCATCTCCATTTAATTCTAAACATCTCATTACGCTTGAAAATAACTCATTTGACAAGGGGAAAAACATCTTTTTGTGAAATAACTGCCTATCTGGACTTTCTTGCCTTAGAAACCAGGCCTACAATTATTATTACAATCGTAATAGCAATCGTAATCGCCAAGGGAGAGGGCTGCAAGGGATTCTTGAAAAAATTTTTTTAAAAGGTTAGGGGGTGGACTTGACGTGACTAGGTCATCTGGTATGATAGAAACAGAAAGAGAGGAGAGGTCAAAAATGAAATTATTACATACATCGGATTGGCATATTGGCCGGACCTTGAATGGCTATAGTCTGCTGGAAGAGCAGAAGTACGCTTTTGAGCAGATACTGGCGATTGCTTTGGCAGAAAAGGTTGATGGGGTTATTATTGCGGGGGACCTCTATGATAGCTCGGTGCCCAAAGCGGACTTTGTGACCACCTTTGAGCAGATGCTGAGGGAGATGAATCTGGAGCACCACCTACCTATCTATGCTATCTCGGGTAACCATGATAGTGCCAAGCGGCTTAATTTTAGCCGGGAATGGATGCAGCACCAACAGCTTTATCTAAATACCTTTATTGATGAGGCCATGAGTCCAGTCGAGACGGAGTACTGTCAGCTTTTCCTCCTGCCTTATTTTGATCCCATGGATGCTCGGATCTACCTACAAGAAGAGCAGGGCTGGTCAGATGAGGAGGCCAAGAAGGTTCGGACTCTGGCGGATGCCATGCAGGCCATGTTGCCCCTCTTGGTGGCCCGGTTTGCTCCTGGTAAAAAGCATATCCTCGTCACCCACTTTGCTGTCACTGCTTCAGGCCAAGATCCTCAAGACTTAACGAGTGAGACCAGCTCGACTGTAGGCGGCCTTGCGACTCTGAATGCAGCGATTTTTTTAGACTTTGACTATGTGGCCCTGGGGCATATCCATACCCATCATGCCTCCCCTAGTGAGACGGTGCAGTATTCGGGTAGTCCGGTCAAATTTAACGTCAAGGAGGCTGGAACTGATAAGGGAGTCTATATCCTTGAGTTTGATGAAAAGGGGGTAGAGAGTCGCTTTATCAAGCTGGAGCAGGAAACTGACCTGGTCGCTCTCAAGGAGGATTGGGAGACCCTGACAGATCCTGGCTTTTATCAGGCCCAGCCTTGTCATCAGGCTTGGTTTGCCATCCAGGTGCAGGACTTTGATCGCAATGAACATGTGGGCAAGAACCTGCGGGCCCAGCTGGAGCAGATCTATGGGACAGTTGTAGAGCTAGACTATAGCTACAAGCAGGAGACCATTCGTAGGACTAGGGGGCGTAATGTAGAGGAGCTGGATGAGTCGACCATTATCGGGAATTTCTATCAGGAAAGCACTGGTCAGTCTCTGAGTTCGACCCAGTTGGAGTTAGTAGAGGATATTTTGACGAAGATGAGTAAGGAGAAATCATGAGACCGATTGCTTTAAAACTATCTTATTTTGGCCCTTTTGAGTCAGCAGATATTGACTTTCGAAACTTTATAGAATCACCGATTTTTCTGATTTCTGGTGATACGGGAGCTGGGAAGTCAACGATTTTGGATGCCATGTCCTATGCTCTTTTTGGGGCAACAACAGGGAGTCGTGGTCCCAAAGAGGTTCGGAGTCAGTTTGCGACTGTTGAGGAAAAGACCCAGGTGACCTTTTACTTTGAGCAAGGGAGTCATATGTATAGAGTCGTGCGTTCGCCAGAGCAGAGGCTTATGAGCGCGCGTAAGGTGACAGATAAAGGGCATGAGGCCTCTCTGGCCATTGTTGATGGGGTTAATGGCAAGGAACTTCAGAGCCTGGCTAGCAAGCCCACGGATGTAGGGCATGAAATTGCAGGCATCCTTCGCCTGGACCATGAGCAGTTCAAGAAAATCATTCTCCTGCCGCAAAATGATTTTTCTCGTTTTCTCAAGGACTCGTCAGAGGAGAAAAAGAAGATCCTCAAAAAGATTTTTGGAACAGAGATTTTTGAGCACTTCCAAAATCGGCTTAAGGATCGTTTTAGTGTGGCCGAGTCAGCAAACAAGGAGGCGACAAGAGCGCTCCAGGCTCACTACCAGTCAGATACATGGACTCCAGAAGAGCAGGCTAAGATTAAGGCTGCTTTTGAGGCAGACCGGTTGGAGACAGTTCGTGGGCTCCTCCAGGTGCGTAAGGAAAGTCATGAGCTAGCTAAAAAAGCCCATCAGGAGGCAACAGCAGAGCGAGAACGGCTGGATGCGCTCTATCAGGAAGGTCAGAAACTGGCGCTGGACTTTAAGAGTTTAGAGGATTTGCAAGCGGACTACCAGGAGCAAATTCTGGATAAAGCTGATGAGCAGGCTGAAAAAGAAGATCGTCTGAAGCAACTGCGTTGGGCAAAGTCACTAGCTAGTGATGTTGATGAAATCGACCAGGCCAGGAATAATGAGCAGGCTAACCAAGACAAATTAAAGGAAGTCAAAGCGGCAAGCCAGGATAAGAAAAAGGCCAGAAAAGACCTGGTTGAGCGGAAGAGCGAGCTTTTTGAAAAGGAAAAGGAAATCAATCGCTTACGAGAAGAACTCAAAAAGCTACCTACTCAGATCTTTAAAGCTAAGCAGGCCGAAGACAAGCAGGCCAAGATTGATCAAGCCCAGCTGGAACTAAACAAGATTAAGGCTCAACTTGAAAA
Organism: Streptococcus sp. 1001283B150225_161107_H12; assembly: GCF_015552665.1. Classification (NCBI taxonomy): domain Bacteria; kingdom Bacillati; phylum Bacillota; class Bacilli; order Lactobacillales; family Streptococcaceae; genus Streptococcus; species Streptococcus sp. 1001283B150225_161107_H12. Next base: position 14,024 of record NZ_JADNFC010000002.1, read on the forward strand.
AAATCAAGCTCAAAAAGAAGAGCAGAGTGAGAGTCTGGCTCAGCTAGAGGAAAATGTCCTAGATCCAGCTTTACTGGAGGAAGAAAAAGCTCAGCTTGATGCCATGTCTAGATTTATCGATGGGGAGCTGAAGCCCCAGGAAGCGAACTCCGACAGTGCTCAGAAAAAGGCCGATCAACTGAAGACAAAATGGCAGGACTCTATAAATAAACTGCCTCAGCTAGAAGAAGAATTTGAACAGGCTCAACTGGAAGTTCAGGCAAAGGAGCGAGATCGGCGCCAGCTGATGATTGCCCAGCTCCAGGAGGATCTAGTCGATGGGCAGGCCTGCCCAGTTTGTGGAGCGGAGGACCATCCCTTGGCTGAAAATGGTCATATGGTATCCAATAAAGAGTTGATCAATCTGATCCAAAGTGTCGACCGATCCCAAGCCCAGCGTGACCAGAAACGGTCAGAACTGGACGTTCTGCAGGAAGCGATTGCTAGACAAGAAGAGGCTTTTCAAATGCAGATGAAGGAATACCAAGAATACCAAGATCAGTTGAATGCTAGCTATAAGGAATTCCAAGCCAGATTTGGTGGGGAATTTCCAGACTACTTTAACCTAGCAACTATTCAGAAGGTCCGGGACGAGCAGCTGGATAGCTTTAAGGATAAGTCCCAGCAAAACCAAGAACTGCAGGCTGAGGCTGGTCGGCTTAAGGCCAGTCTCCAAGAGCTAGACCAGGCTCTTAACTTAGGACAAAAGGACCTGGATGCGAAAAGTAAGACGATTGAGAACCTGCAAGCAGAAATCGCAGAGCTGGATGTCAAGGTTGGCAGTCAGGAACTAGAGGACCTGCAGAGCGATTTCCAAAAGCAGGTTCAAGGCTATGAGGAGCAAAAAGAGCAACTGGAAAGCCAGCTTAATAAAAATCAGGAGGAGCTTAGTGATTACCAAGGCCAGATCAAGGCTCTGGAGTCAGCTCTGGCAGATCTTGGTCAGGTCCTTAAGGAGACAGGCAGGAAATTAGCCGAAAAATTAGCAGCAGAGGATGCTCTGACCCATGAGGAAGCGGTCGCTAGAACCTGGCTAGTAGCCGACCAAGAGCTGGATGAGCTGAACAGGCAGATCACCCAGTACCAGACACATAAGGAGCGACTGGAAAAGGATATCAAGCAGCTCGAAGAGAGCTTGTCAGACCATGAGCGTCCTGATCTAGTCAGCCTTGAGGAAAGCAGACAGGCTGCGATTAAGGCGGCTGAAATTCAGGCAAGCCAGGTGACCAGGGCTGAGACAGATAAAGCCCTGGCATCCAAAGAGCTCAAGGCGATTGAGAAGATTTTGAGCCAGCAGGCTGACTCCCAAGCTGCCTTTCAGTCTCTCTCCCAGCTCTACGAAGCCATGGATGGAAAGACAGGGGGAGACAAGCTGGATCTAGAGACCTATGTCCTCCAAAGCTATCTGGAGCAGATCCTTAGCTATGCCAATGCCCACTTTATCAATCACTTGTCCAATAATCGCTATCAGTTTGAGCTGCCAGAAGAGGCGCGTGACCGCAGGAGTAATCGGGGTCTCGATATCAATGTCTATGACAATGAGACTGGCGAATCTCGCTCAACGGACACCCTTTCAGGCGGTGAGACCTTTATTGCAGCTCTGTCCATAGCCCTTTCCCTCAGTGAAGTCGTGCAAAACTCTTCGCGTGGGGTGCCAATCGATGCCCTCTTTATCGACGAGGGCTTTGGCTCGCTGGACCAGGAAACCCTGCAGAAGGCCATGCAGGTCCTGGAGGAAATCGGTGAGAATCGCCTGGTCGGAGTCATCAGCCACATCGAGGAGATGAAGGCCACTATCCGCCAGCAGCTGGTCATCAAGAAAACAGGCAATGGACGCAGTCAGGTCAAAGTGAGTATGTAGGAAATTAGATTAGACAATAGAGGTTCAGGAAATTTCTGAGCCTCTTTGTTCTGTCATAGGTGCTGGAAAAATAAGTCTAAAAATTGTTGGGGTTTTGATAAGGGATGTCGCTTTTTGACCTGGTTGACTCGAGTAGATTTCCAAGCTGTTTCAAGAGAAGTACGGAAAAATTCATCAATATCTTGCTTTTGGGTTAGGAAGTTAAGTAGTTCTGTGGTGAACTGAGTCATAGGAATAAATCTCTTTCTAGTAATGTTTCGCAACTCTACTAAAACGGATTTATTCCTTTTTGTGTTTACACAACGTATTTTACACTACCAAAAAATTGCTTAGTTCGCTTGTGAGATTAACTTATATGCATAGGATTTTTGAAATTCTTCTGGTCGATTGTGTCCGAGAGCACGTGATACAATTAAACAAGCCTTCCTATCAAGGACAACACCTTTTAATTCGCCTCGTAGATAAATCTTTTCTTTTTTATCTTTGATATCTTTGGGATCTCGCGCGACAAGAAGATAAAGACGTTTTGAGTATTCTGCACGATATTTATGAGGTTTTAAAGCAGTTGGAACTTGAAACACACGCTTTTTACCAGCTAGTTTAAATTCTTCAACAAGCCTCTCTAATTCTTCTTTGTCTCGCGTAATAATCGGAACCCAACGGTCTCGGGCTCCTTTTGTTTTATGTTTTTTACCAATAATTTTAAGATAATATTGGCCATCCTCACGTTGGTAGAGGGAGTCTCCAGTAATTGCTTTTAATTCATTTTTACGTAGACCTGTTGCTGATACGATTGAAAACCAACGATTATTTGTTTCTTCAGACATTCTGTCGTCATTAGACTTCAAGCGATTATTCTTTTTGTCGGCTCGATATCGAATATCTGTTGCAACAAAAGCAGTAGAAGATACACCCAAGACTTTGGCCAATGCTGCTTTATAGGTTGACTGAGTCGGAGCAGAAAGCCCTAATTTCTTACAATGTTCTAAGTATTGATTTACTAAGTTAATCCATCCATCTATAGAGTTAGATATCTCAAGAGCTTGTAAATCTTCGGCAGTAGTTGTTGCGGCAACAAAGGAAGCGAATCTGCTCCAAGATCCAGCGTAGTTATGAAGTGTTCGGTCTGTATGGATAAAATGAATGTCTTCTCCTGTTTTTTTGGATTCATTTCGTTTGATACCTTTTCCTTTTTTAAAGCGCGTGACTAGATTAGTTAGTCCTTTTGATTGGACGAATTGTTTACGACCTTCGAAAGTGGTTAGAGAATCCATCTGTTGCTTCTTAGCTTTCTCTTTAGCTTTTCGTCGTTCAGCACGACTACGTTTCTTCCTTGCCATAGTTCTTTCCTTTCTGATAATGTATTTTTAAAGAAGATCTTAAGAAAATTCTTAAGGTCTTTTTAATCCAAGTTGAAGTAGTGCAGTGACTTAAGCTTATATTCACTGATATAGTATCTTCCCTTTGCTTAGGGCGCTTCTTAATTGATGGCTAAGAAGATAACCAAGTCATTGTACAACATGACAAGTTGACTCAATTCAAATAAGATGTAGAGTTCCATCTTACAGATAAAAATCTGTTGTTCTTTCTTGTTAGTCTTTTTCAGGTTTAAATGCTCTGAATTTAGCGACTGAGTTAAGCTAGTTTTTGTATTTGATTTTTAGACTTTTGTTATTTACTTTCGTTTTTATACTTTTATTTTTTACTTTGTTATGATTAAAAATATTTTTTAAACTGCCATTGACATTTCTTTTATTATCTATACATTTATTTTTTAGTTAATGAAATACAAAAATTGGTTCCTGTTATTTACTTTCGTTTTTTACTTTTATTATTTACTTTGTTACGATCAAAAATTTTTTTAAAATGCTATTGACATCTCTTTTATTATCTATACATTTATTTTTTTTTAGTAAATGAAATACAAAACTTGTTCTTTCCTAACCCAGTTTAAACCTACTGTTTCCACGATAGCTACCTCCTTTCAAACATAAAAAAACGTAGCTATATTAGTTACGTCTCTATTCAATCAATTATTTATATACTATTAGTATGCCATAAATCATAAAATAAAAAAATCAGGATAAGATTTTTTTACGTTATTCACTTTTACCTAGTACTGTGTGTTTAGCGTGACTTACACATGCGTTTCTGTCAACGCTAAACACACAGAAAAATCAGAATTGCAAAAAATTAGAAATGAGAGAAAGAGGAAAAACTACAAAAAAATTAGAAGTAAACAATACCTTTATCAGTTTTTTAAATATTTTATTTTTTTATTTTGAAAATTATGGCAAGCTATATATAGAGAGAAAAAAAGGAGGTTACATATGTATGAGCATATGTTTTTTTTATTACAGGCCTAGTTTATGAACTTGGCCCTCCACACATTGGCATCATTCAATTTATTTTTAAACTCAATAAACAAAAAAAGGAGAACAAATATGAATGTCTATAAAGATTATCTATGTAAAAAAATTTTAGATACTGTAAATATTGAAATTGAAACAGGTGCGGATTTTGATGTTACTGTTAATTTTTGTCGTGATGAATATAATTTTTATCTAACATTATTGCGCGAAGTAGAAGAACTAGAGTTTGATTTCATTGAAGATAGGTTGAATTTGATTATTTATCACTGTTGCCATGATAAACTGTATTATAGTATTACAGAAATGGATGAGATTTTAAATTTCAAATACGCAATTGATATGTTAGTTGAGTTGTTCGTGGCTAATAAATGGTATACGTTTGTACCAGATTTAACTACTCATAATCTATGGGAATTGGTTGAACAGTATAAAAAAGGTGAATTAAGAGACTATGAATAGTCAAAGATAACATTTTGTTATCTTCCCATTAAAAGGTATATAAAAACAGGCCTAAGCCTGCTCTGTTTTTTGCCCTGTTTTCTACCAAAGTTCATTCTATAAATAAGTAGAGAAAACACAAAGGGTAACAAAAAGGGGAATTAAATCGATGAGTTCAGTAAGCAAGTAAATTGCACCTGTTATAGGTGCTTTTTATTTTGCTATTCTTATATTACAAAAAAAAAAAGCACCATCCGGTGCTTTCCCATCTGAGTGTGGAGTACTTAACATACACTTAATTGCTTTAATCACAGTTCAGATGTTTAAACAGTGTACTTATACCTGTAATTCCATTTTATACCACGTGCAGACTTTTGGCAAGTAAAAACTACGGTAAATTTAAAATTATATGATTAGGGATATTTAGCAACTCTTTGACCTGTTTCTCATAAGAGTTCCAAACTCTATTAGCCAAGATGTCAGCAGCTTGTATAAGGTAGTCATTTGCTGATATACATGACTTTGTATAAACTATGAATTCCCCCTCTAAAATTGGAGGGTAAAAACTCCCATAGTTAAAGTTATTGATACCATATTTAAACTCCTCATGGATACCCTCGCCTAAACCATACAAACCATTAGTAGCTATACCTTGCTGGTCTATATTTAGATAAAGTTCAATGTCATCGTCTTTACTTATTGCGCCCTGCTCAAGTAACTTTTTAAACAATTCTTTTACTATTCTCCTTAAAGCATAGTCTTTAAATCGTTGACGTGATTTTTTATCTTTCATAACGCCTGAATGGACACGCTTTAAATCAACTGTCACAGAGAAACTAATTTCATTTCTAAGGACTTTATATAGGGCGTTTTTATGTTTTTTCTCGATGGTTGACGCCTTAAGCTCACCCTCTATGCCTTTTTCTTTTTTTATCTTTGAATTAAGCGAGCGATACTTCTTTTTAGCAGCTGTCTTATCCTCGTTAGAAAGAAAACAAAAACCAGCATACACAAAATATTTATGATTGGAGTGAAACACTCCTGAGTCATCTATAAAGATTGAAATTTTTTTCATCTTTTTTTCCTTATTTAATACTATTTTGATTATACCATAATAACCTCTTAATTCTCCACTTTTGCGATGTTTTCTACATCTTTTTTATTCTATAAAAAGCCCTGTACATCACCAAAACCTCACCATTGAAAAACTCCTGTACCTTTGTAAAACTTTAGTATTTTTAAACTCAATCTTATGGCTTTTTACATAGGTATAAATCAATCTGCATTTTCTACACCTGATAAGTTTTCCGTATCCTTTTGCCTAATTAAGTATACAATTGTTCTTGACTCATCTACAATTTCATCAACTATAACATATTAGGTTAAAACTTATTACAGAAAAAATCGCTCACTGAGACGAAAACAATAGAATTAAATAAACACACTGAGACAAGTATCTCAGTGTGTTTTTGTGGTAAAATATAGTAGATTAATAAAAGAAAAGTAGACGTTTTGTAGAAATTCCAATAAATAACAGGAAAGGTTGCTTTATGGCAATAGATATTAGTGAAGAAAAGTTGGCTATGGAGTCTGCTGACTTATTAAAAATTCTTTTAAAAGATCGAACGACCAAGAAAAATATTGTTTGGGCGACGCATTCTTATGAATTGTTGGGAAAGGGATTTGCTCCAAGTAACCGCATCACTCCAAGTAAGGTGACGGGAGCCTATGCAAACTTGATTCAACCCCGATCAGAAAAGTCTAAGTATGAGCAAAAAGACCGAACCAAGATTAGAGCCGAAGTTTTTACGCCAACTTGGTTGGTTGAAAAGCAAAATGGCTACGTGGAAACTGAGCTTGAAGCTCTGGATCTTGAAGATTATATCCAAGTGCGCTGGCTAGAGATTACCTGTGGCGAAGCACCTTATATGGTAACGCGTTATGATACCGTGACTGGTGAGGAAATTCCATTATCTGAGCGAGTTGGTTTTGTTGATAGAAAATTGCAGCGTATTAGTCGTGAGGTTTCAGATAAAGCTACCTTCTATGAGCTTGTAAAAGATGCCTATCGTGCTTCCTATGGCTATGAGTATCAAGGGGACTCTCTCCTTTTGGCGCGTGAAAATCTTTTAGCGACCTTCGAGGACTACTATCTTGCAAAGACTGGAAATCAACCGACCTTAGAACAAAAGAAAGAAATTGCGACTATTATATCCTACAATGTCTTTCAGATGGATGGATTGAAAAAAATCAGTCCTTACTCAGCTAAACAAGAGCAAGCTCAACAGCTAAGCTTGTTTTCAGATAATCTAGAAGTCCAAGAAGTAGAAGAATCTAAAACCCAAATCAAAGACTGGAAAAAGAATAAAATGATAGGTTTTGAGCGCCTATCTAGTGAGGAAAGTGAAATGAAATTTGATGTCGTGATAGGAAATCCGCCTTATCAGGAAGAGATTGAAGGGGCAAACACTCAAACAAGACCTATTTATCATTTCTTTATGGATGAATCTTATAAAGTTTCAGATAAAACTGTGTTAGTGACCCCAGCTAGATTCCTAGCAAACACAGGAGGAACTCCAAAAAAATGGAATCATAAAATGTTAAATAGTAGACATTTAAAAGTTAAATTCTATGAATTAAAGAGTAATAAAGTTTTTCCTGGAACAGATATTAAAGGCGGTGTTGTCATCACTTATCATGACAAGAATAAAGATTTTGAACCAATAGAGACTTTTATCTCTGAGCCACTGCTTGATAGTATTTACAGAAAAGTCAAGAAATTAGAGGAACCGTCCTTATCAGAAATTATGTATGGAGCAGACAGCCATAAATTTACAGACGTAATGTTTGAGGAAAACCCTGAGCTTATAGAACGAACTGATGAGTCGCATAGAAAAGCAATTTCTTCGATGGTTTTTGATAGATATCCAGAAGTATTTTTTGATTCAAAACAAGATTGTGATAAAGAATATGCTCAAATTTGGGGAAGAAAAAACAATGAGAGAGCATTGAAATTTATTAGACTTGACTACTTAAGAGAGCACCCTAATTTATTAGCATGGAAAGTTCTAGTTCCTGAATCAAATGGCAGTGGTGCTCTAGGGGAAGTTTTAGCAACACCCCTTATCGGGGAACCCCTTATCGGGTATTCTCAGACGTTTGTATCTATAGGAGAGTTTCAATCAAAGTTTGAGGCAGAAGCGTGTTTTAAATATATTAAAACACTATTTGCTAGGGCTATGTTAGGCATTAAAAAGATTACCCAGCATAATCCACCATCTACTTGGCAGTACGTCCCACTCCAAGACTTTACGGTCAATTCGGACATTGATTGGACACAATCAGTGGCTGATATTGACCGTCAGCTCTACCAAAAATATGACCTTTCCCCTGAGGAAATTACCTTTATTGAGACGCATGTAAGGGAGATGGATTGATGGTAGAAATTAAAACTTCTAAAGAAATTCATCCCAAAATTTATGCCTACACTACCCCTATGGTAACAAGTAATGAAGGCTGGATTAAGATTGGTTATACGGAGCGTGATGTCACACAACGGATTAAAGAACAAACGCATACTGCTCATATAGCTACAGATGTCCTATGGACTGGTGATGCAGCCTATACGGAAGAACCTGATAAAGGAAAGACTTTTAAAGACTATGATTTCCACCATTTCCTTTCTTTCCATGATGTAGAACGTCGTCCTAAGACGGAATGGTTCTATTTTAATGGGACACCAGAGAAATCTAAAGATCTTTTTGATAAGTTTGTTCAGCATGATTTGTCAGGTTATCAGCCTGGCCAAGGACAGGACTATACTCTGCGAAAAGAGCAAGAAGAAGCAGTTTCTAAGACCTTAGATTATTTCAAGAATCATCCAGGAGGTAAGTTCCTTTGGAATGCCAAACCACGTTTTGGTAAAACCTTATCTACCTATGACCTAGCTCGACGGATGGATGCTGTCAATGTCCTGATTGTAACCAACAGACCTGCCATTGCTAATTCATGGTATGACGATTTTGAAAAATTCATTGCAGGTCAAACGACTTACAAGTTTGTTTCTGAATCAGATAGCCTTAAAAATCGTCCAACCTTATCTCGAAAAGAATTTCTTGATATCTTAGATGATGATGTAAGACAACTTGCTTTTATCAGCCTTCAAGACTTAAAAGGTTCTGTTTATTTAGGAGGGGAGCACGATAAACTCAAATGGGTGACAGACCTGCATTGGGATTTATTAGTCATCGATGAGGCTCATGAAGGTGTTGATACCTTCAAGACAGACCAAGCCTTTAATAAGATCCGTCGAAACTTTACCTTGCATCTTTCTGGAACTCCATTTAAAGCATTGGCAAAGGGAGATTTTACAGAGGAGCAAATCTACAACTGGTCTTACGCTGATGAACAGGCAGCTAAAACAACTTGGTCACCTGAGCAAGAAGAGGAAAATCCATATGAAAGCTTGCCCCAGTTAAACCTCTTTACCTATCAAATGTCTCAGATGATTGGCGAGGAGTTAGAAAAAGGTGCTCAGTTTGATGGAGAGAACATCGACTATGCTTTTGACTTGAGTGAATTTTTCGCTACAGATGATAAAGGGAAATTTATCCATGAGCAAGATGTCAGAAATTGGTTAGATACTCTATCAAGTAATGAAAAATATCCATTTTCAACCAAAGAACTTCGAAATGAACTAAAACATACTTTTTGGTTGTTAGAGCGTGTGGCCTCAGCTAAAGCCTTAAAAGCACTACTAGAAGAGCATCCCATTTATGAAAACTATAAGATTGTTCTAGCTGCTGGTGACGGGCGTATGTCCGAGGAAGATGATAAGGTCACACTGAAATCCTTAGACTTGGTTCGAAAAGCGATAGCAGAGAATGACAAAACCATTACCCTATCCGTCGGTCAATTGACGACAGGTGTCACTATCCCTGACTGGACAGGTGTATTGATGTTATCAAACTTGAAATCACCTGCCCTTTATATGCAAGCTGCTTTCCGCGCTCAAAATCCATACTCATGGAGCGATAGCAAAGGAAATCATTTCCGCAAAGAAAGAGCCTATGTATTTGACTTTGCGCCAGAAAGAACCCTGATTCTCTTTGATGAGTTTGCGAATAACTTATCACTTGCAACTGCAGGAGGTGGAGGAACTTCCGCAACTCGCGAAGAAAACATTAGAGAATTACTAAATTTCTTCCCTGTCATAGCAGAAGACCGTGCAGGTAAGATGGTTGAAATTGATGCTAAGGCAGTTCTGACTATACCGCGTCAGATAAAAGCTAGAGAAGTCCTCAAACGAGGATTTATGTCCAATCTCCTTTTTGATAACATCAGTGGTATTTTCCAAGCCAGTCAAACCGTTCTAGACATTTTAAATGAACTACCAGTAGAAAAGGAAGGCAAGTTACAAACGTCTTCTGATTTCCTAGATTTTTCAGATGTTACAGTGGATGATGAGGGCAATGCAGTTGTTGACCATGAAATCGTGATCAATCAACAAACGCGACTTTTTGGTGAAAAAATTTATGGTCTTGGACAGTCTGTTGTTGAATTAGTCACAAAAGATGAGGAACGAACTCAAAAACAACTAGTTAATGACTTGAGCCAGACAGTATCTACGGTAATTGTAGAAGAATTGAAAGCTGGATATGATCTGAAAACTCGGGAAACAGACCAGATCAAGAAACAAATTGCAGTAACATTTGAGAATGAAGTTCGAAAAAATGAGATAGAACGCAAAATTTCTGAAGCTCATATCAAGGAAGAGTTGCAGCAACAGCTCAAGAAAGCAAATGATAAGGAGCAGAAAGATAAGATTCAAGAAGATCTTGAAAGACGAATAGAAGAAAATAATCTCATTCACAAAGAAAAACTAGAACAAACACTCAAAAAAGAAGTGGAAAAGATGCCTGAGAAGTTTATTGAACAGGTTGAGGTCAAACGTGTTGAACAGTTGAAACAATCAGCCCAGGATGAGATTCGTGATCATCTTCGAGGTTTTGCACGAACAATCCCTAGCTTTATCATGGCCTATGGTGATCATTCCCTAACGCTTGATAATTTTGATACCTTTGTTCCTGAGCATGTTTTTTATGAAGTAACGGGGATTACGATTGACCAATTTCGTTATTTGAGAGATGGTGGGCAAGATTTCGCAGGCCATCTCTTTGATCGAGCAACATTCGATGAAGCCATTCAAGAATTTCTTCGCAAGAAAGAGGAGTTGGCGGATTATTTAAAAGATCAAAAAGAAGATATCTTTGACTATATTCCACCGCAAAAGACCAACCAGATTTTCACTCCTAAACGAGTAGTGAAAAGAATGGTGGATGATCTTGAAAAAGAAAACCCAGGAATCTTTGATGATCCATCTAAGACATTTATTGATTTATACATGAAGTCAGGTCTCTATATTGCTGAACTTGTCAAGCGGCTATATAATAGCGAAGGCTTAAAAGATGCATTTCCAAATCCCGAAGAGCGCTTAAAACATATCCTAGAAAATCAAGTTTATGGATTTGCGCCTTCAGAAATTATCTATAACATTTCGACGAATTTTATCTTTGGAAATCTCTCCCAAGATATCAGTAGAAAGAACTTTGTTTTAGAAGATACTATCCCTGCTGCCAAAGAAGGTAGGATTCAGGATTTGGTTGATAAATATTTTGGATAGGATTCTAGTTGATTGTAATTAAAACTACGAAATTGAGCTAAGGTTTTTCGTATTTAAAACATGAAGTGAATAGAAAAAGAGGTCAAGTTTTAACTTGACCTCTTTTGAAATATTGTTTAGGTAGAATAAAACAGAAGCAGAAAATATAAATATTTATTTTCATTTTATCGAAGTCTATTATCTTAGTTACACAATATTTAAGTAATTTTACATTTACTAAATTAAAATATTATTTTAGTGTCAAATAGTCATTGTTGATGGTATAATTTAAGAGAAGTTTATATAAGGGAGTTTTTATTATGGTTATTAATAATATTAATTTAGTTATACCCAAAGATATTCAAAAGGGCTTAGAATCAGGTATATACAAACAATTTGGTTCTGTTATCAGAAATAATAAGGGACAGATTATTAAGCATCTCAAAGCTGTAGATTTTTCTAAAGATACTGCAAATAAATTAATCGGCAATAAGGCTATAAAAGTTGGACTAATAGGTGCAGGAGTTTTAGCTGTAGGAGGAGTTGGTTATTACGGCTATCGTAGTATTCAGATGAATAGTGTATCAAAATCTCTAATAAAGAGTTTAACTCAGTATTTAATTACGGCTCAAAAAGGAGAATTGACTGAGAAAGATATTGATAAGTTTTTAAATTTCTTAAATAAAAATGAATCTCAGCTAAAGAAATTAGAATTAGATACCTCTCTTGATGAATTATTTGAATTGGTTAAGGCTTATACAGAGCAGTTTGCTGAAGCAAACAACTATGTATATCATAATGAAACTAAAAGAAAAACTAATCATAACGACAAAATTATTAATCTCAAAGAATATCTTAAAGTACAAAAAAACATATACAGTTCAGAAGTAATTTAGTTGTTTTAATTTTATAATTTGTGATGCTAAAAAGGTTTCTATTCTAATTTCTGAAAATAATTTTTAAACAAGTATTTTCATTCAAATCATATTTTTTCAATTATAAATGATTTATCAGAATACGAAATGGTGGAAAAAGTAGTAGAGTTCCGGTTAAGAAATATTCTGATGCAGTAATTAAACTGGCTGATAAATTCGGCTATTTAAAAGATGAGTTAGAAGAGCTTACAAATTGGTCTTCTATTAAAGTTGATGGATCGTTTTGGACAAGCGTTCACCGACGCAGCAACGTAGTTAAGTAAAGTAAAACAATATTACGAGTTTTCTTGGGATGATAAAGCTTTTGGGTTGACATAGCCTTCAATGCATGGTTGGAAAACAGATAAATGAATATTGTCGAAGAATTTGTGTCTGAGTGGGGACTGGATAGTCTACTACTAGCTAAATCACTAAAAGCTTATGACTTGAAGAAACCAGATGAAATTCCATTCCGTGAAGATATCGTCAAAACACTCGATGCAACTAAAGCAACAAATCAATTTGCAGGAAACAAACTTAAACTCAACATGGAATTGAATAAAGTTCTTCCAAGTTGGATGCAAGAAGTGAAGCTGAAGTATAAGTGATTATATAAATTTAATAAATAAGGATTAAAGTAATATGAAAAACATAATTTCAAAAATGGTTGATTACTCTTGGTTAGGTTCCTGGGCAATCTGGGAAAATGATAAGGGTGAAGAAGGATTTTCTAAAAGTACAGATATCAGGGAAAATATAGACTTTAATAAGTATGAAAAAGAATTACAACAGAATAATTTTGTGATTTTGGCTATGAATCCTGGCGGAGAAAGCAATCTTAATAATTTAAACAATTTATCAAGAAAGAAGAAGGTTACTAATCCTTGGAATAATTTCCATAATAAAGGAAGAAGTAATGATCACTTTCTTGCTTCCGCATTCAATAAAAGTAAATTACGTGGTTCCTATATGACAGATTTTTTACCGATAATTGGTAGTGAAAGTAATAAAATTTCAGAAATCATTAATGATTTAGAAAAAAATAACAAAGAAGTTCTAGAAAGATTAGTTAGAGAATTGGATACCGAAATATCTACTTTGCTTCCAGATTATGAGGAGGTTAATTTGATTTGTCTAGGAGAGAAAGCTGCAGGTTGGGCGAAAAAATTTCTATCAGATGAACAAAGTAGATTTAGTAACCTTGAGAAAAAATATAAGGTATATCAAATATATCACTACTCTTTCTTCGCAAGTACTGCTAGAAAAAAATATGCTGAAAAGCATAACATTGAAAACAATTATTCGATCATTGTAAAACACCAATTAAATGAGCAAGGGTTGAAAATTTAGATATGAAGATTGTAATAGTTTTTAGCTGTAGTTTTATAAAAGGAGAAATTTTATGAAATTTAACATAGTTATTGAATACAATGTAGAAAACGTTAATGATAAAGAACTCAATAAAGATATTGAGTTTGAATATCATAATCGTATCTATAAAGAAGATGGTGAGAAAAAAGCGAAAATATATTCTGACGCTGTAAAATTTAGAAAAAATAAAATTGAGATTGAATGTAAACGTACCACAGCAATTGATTTAAATAATTGTTGGAAAACAAAAAGAAGCAACTTTAAAAGATGTATAGTATCATCATTATTTTATGTCTATAATTTTTATAGACAGCCGATAGAAATTAAATCAATTAAAATTAGTGATGGTAGTAAGAATAAAATTGCTATCCCATTTGTTCAAGAATTTGTGACACCACTTCCAGATAGTTTTGTTATTGATGAAAATATTAAATATTTATTTAAAATGATCAGCCACAAGGAAGTCTCGGATGTAATATATAGAGTTCTTCATTCACAAGTGCTATTTAATAAAAATAAAGATTTTTACAATGCCTATCGTTCTTTTAATACCATGTATACTTTTTATTATACTTTTCACAATAAATTTATTAATAAAAGAGGTAATAAAAAGGTCGACAAAGATGCAATAATATGTTTACTACAATTAAAAAATATTGAGTTAAGTTTAACAAATTCAATTTCTTTTTCAGAAAGTTTTTTTGTAAATAATACTGATGAATTATTCAAACTAGTTCTTGTTTGGCTTATAAGTGAAAATGTTGAGAAAAATAGCTTCCAAGGTATAATAGGTAATCAATGTTTTAAATATGAGAACAAATATGTTTTAGAGTTATTGAGGAAAGTCTTAGAGAGTTATTATCAAGTTACTGATAATTATAACTCTGTTTTAGATGACTTCGAGAAAAGATATAAGGAAAAGAAGGAGTCTTGCAAAATCAATTTTTTACAACTGATTGCTCTTTATGCTCAGCATAGAAGGAACAAACTTTTACACGGTGAACATGTTGATCCTACATTTTTAATTCCTGACGTGAATGCTGATATTCTAGCATATATCTCTGATATTGTATTTCAAGTTAGCATAGATTTAGTTAACAATATTGAGAAGAATGATTTTAGTAAAGCCAAGATTTTTTAAAATGCTGGTATAACAATTAAATTATGAAAATAAAAAACTAAAGGAGAATTTAAATGAACAATACTAATGGAAAAAATGAAAAAATTTTACACAATATCAAAGTCGAGTTTTTAAATAAAATATCAGAAGAAGAGCTTTATTCTATTAAAGATGATTTTGAAAGCATTGAAATTGCAATACTTATTGGAAATAGAGAGCGATTATCGATTGGCTCAAAAGAACGAAATGATATTATTAATAGAAATAAAGTAATTCTCGAACGTATTTTTGATAAAGTAAATGGTAATGCCAAAACTAGCATTGATGACTTAATTAAAATTAATGATGTTTTAAAAAATTCTTATAATTTTTAATTTTAAGATTTAGAAATTTTTTATTAATTAAAAAGATAGTAAAGAATTTTTATTACGAGTATGAACTTTTTAGTAAAATATAGCATTAGTTGTACATTATTTATTACAAATTCTAGATAATCTCATTTAATGGTAGGAAAAGAGTTTTACACAAGGAAACTATAAAAGTGATCAAAGGTGTTTTTTTGAAATTAAAACGAATCATCAAATAATAGAAAAATAAAATTTAATATAAAAAAATCCCATCAGAATATTTCTGGTGGGATTTTTGGTGGGGAACCAATCAATTTTGATTTATTTTTAACCTTTTATAACAACTGAAAATGCTGTTAAATCAACCATTTCACTTCAAATCATGTTTATAAATCATTCCCACTCAACAGTTGCAGGTGGTTTACTTGTGATATCGTAGACGATACGGTTAACGTGGTCAACTTCGTTTACGATACGAACTGAGATTTTTTGAAGGACTTCCCAAGGGATTTTAGCAAAGTCAGCTGTCATTCCGTCGATAGAAGTGATAGCACGGATGGCAATGGTATAGTCGTAAGTACGACCGTCACCCATAACACCTACGGAACGAACGCCAGTGTTAACAGTGAAGTATTGCCAGATATCGCGGTCAAGACCTGCTTTGGCAATTTCTTCACGAAGAATCGCATCGGATTCACGAACAGTTTCAAGTTTTTCTTCAGTGATTTCACCCATGACACGGATAGCAAGACCAGGTCCTGGGAATGGTTGGCGCCATACGATGTGGTCTGGCATACCAAGTTCAGTACCAAGTGCACGAACTTCATCCTTGTAAAGAGTGTTAAGGGGTTCGATGAGTTCAAACTGCATGTCTTCTGGAAGACCACCTACGTTGTGGTGAGACTTAATAGTTTGAGCAGTATCCGTACCTGACTCAATGACGTCTGTATAAAGTGTTCCTTGCGCCAAGAATTTCACGTCTTTTAGCTTGCTTGCTTCGTCATCAAAGACATAGACAAACTCGTTACCGATAATCTTCCGTTTTTGTTCAGGGTCAGATACACCTGCCAATTTATCCAAGAAACGTTTGGCAGCGTCTGCTTTAACGATATTCAAACCAAACTTACCACCAAGCATATCCATCACTTGGTCAGCTTCCCCTTTGCGAAGAAGACCGTGGTCTACAAAGATACAGATCAATTGATCTCCGATCGCTTTTTGGAGAAGAACACCAACTACAGAAGAGTCAACACCTCCAGAAAGTCCAAGGAGAACACGTTTGTCTCCAACTTTTTCACGGATTTGTTTGATTTGCATCTCGATGAAATTATCCATGGTCCAATCGCCTTTGGCACCACAGATATTCAAGGCAAAGTTACGAAGGATATCATAGCCATGTACTGAGTGACGAACCTCTGGGTGGAATTGGATACCATAGATTTTCTTATCTGGGTTTTCAATCGATGCATACGGACAGTCAGCAGAAGTACCTGTACGAACAAAGTCAGCAGGAATTTCTGTAACAGCATCCCCGTGGCTCATCAAGACCAATTGTTTGTCTGGTGTGCCTGCAAAGAGAGCAGAAGACTCCGTCAAGCTAAGCTCAGATTGACCATATTCACGGTTACCAGCATCACCTGCAGGAACAACCTTCCCACCAAGCTTGTGAGTTAATAACTGCATCCCGTAGCAGATTCCCAAAATTGGAATTCCAAGTTCAAAAATCTCTGGATCAATATCGAAAGATCCTTCTTCATACACTGAGTTTGGTCCGCCTGAAAGAACGATCCCAACTGGATTGATTTCACGCACTTCAGCTGCAGTAATCTTGTGACTCTTCAATTCTGAAAAGACACCAATCTCACGAATACGACGAGAGATGAGCTGATTGTACTGGCTACCGTAGTCAAGCACGATGATTTTTTCAACATCATGCAAATCAGTTGATAGGTTTGTCATCTTTTCCCCTTCTTCTAGAAAATTCTTTTCCTCTATTCTAACACAAAAGCCCCTTCATTACCAATCAAGACTGACTAGGATTGAAGATTTAACAAAATTGCGCTACAATAGGTTATAACACACAGAAAGAGTAGCAAGATGATTCCAGCTTACATACAAATTCACGATCAAATTAAAGCCGAAATTGACCAGAAAATCTGGAAAATTGGACAGCGCCTCCCTAGTGAGCGGGACTTGGCTGAGAAGTTCCAAGTTAGTCGCATGACACTCCGTCAAGCCATTACACTCTTGGTAGAAGAAGGAGTACTGGAGCGACGTGTTGGTAGTGGTACCTTTGTCGCTAGCACGCGCGTCCAGGAAAAGATGCGGGGGACGACTAGTTTTACTGAAATCATGAAGGCCCAAGGGAAAATACCTTCTACACAGGTTATATCCTACAAACGCACCATTCCTAGCCTTCAAGAAGTAGATAAGCTTGGTATCGACAAGACTGAAACAATTGTTCGAATGGAACGGGTTCGTTATGCGGATGGTGTACCAGTCGTTTATGAAGTTACCTCCATCCCAGAGAAATTTATCAAGAACTTCAAGAAAGAAGAAGTGACCAGTCATTTCTTCCAAACCTTGGAAAAGCACGGCTATCGAATTGGCAAATCTCAACAAACTATCTATGCACGATTGGCCAAAGAAAAGATCGCCCACTACTTAGAAATTCCCAAAGGACAGGCCATCCTTGGTTTGACCCAGGTTTCTTATTTTGATAATGGTATCGCTTTCGAGTATGTAAAAAGTCAATATGTCGGAGAGCGGTTTGAATTTTACTTAGAAAACAATTGATTTACATAAATTATATTATGTGAATTTCATAAGAAGTTTTTATGTCTCGAATTAAATTTGATGCTGTTGCAGCGCCTCTAAGTGGACACCTTTATCCTGTCCTCTTGCTTTTAGCCCCATTATTGAATGACCCTAACTATGAGATTCGGATTTTTACAGGGCCTCAAAAGCTAAAAGTAGCAGAAGTTATGGGCTTTACTGTTGTCCCTATTATGAAAAACCAGATGGAGCAGGGATTTTCTTTCAATGCATCAAAAATGGGATTCCAGCTTTAATCCTCCGGCATGACTATGACCAATATGATTACGCTATTCGGGGAGTAGAAGCAGGAGTAACCTTGCAAGCTCCCAAGGACAAGAGTCAAAAGATCGCTCAAGCCTTTGAGCAATTACTTGCAAGAAAAGACTGGTCCCAACTCAAAGAGCTCCAAAAGAGAGCCTAGACCTATGATGCCACCAGCATCTTAAAGAAAGAAATTCGTCGCTTAGTTAAAAAGGAGGCGCTATGAAAGTACTTGTAACAGGAGCAACAGGTTTTCTAGGAAAATATGTGGTAAAAGAGTTAGTAACAGAAGGCTACTTTGTCCGTGCTTTTGGTCGGAATGAAGCAGTAGGACAAAGCTTGGTTTCAGACCAGGTGGAATTCTTTAAAGGAGATCTGAGTTCCAAGCAAGCAGTAGAAGAGGCCTGCAAGGGCGTTGAAATGGTCGTTCATGCTGGAGCTTTGTCCACTGTTTGGGGTCCTTGGGAGAGTTTTTACCAAGCTAATGTCCTTGGTACCCAGCATGTTCTAGAAGCTTGTCGAACTAATAAAATAAAACGCTTGGTCTATGTTTCTTCACCAAGTATTTACGCCGCTCCAAAAGACCAAATCGATATCAAGGAAGAAGATGCTCCTGCTGAAAATCATTTAAACAACTACATCAAAAGTAAGCTCCTATCAGAGAAGCTGTTTCCTGCTTACCCGGATGTTCCAAGCATCATCATCCGTCCACGTGGGCTCTTTGGCGTTGGGGATACAAGCATTCTTCCTCGTGTTCTCAAGCTAAGCCAAAAAATTGGAATCCCCTTAATCAAGGAAGGCAAGCAATTGATGGACATGACCTGTGTCGAAAATGTTGCCTTGGCCATCGCTTTGGCTCTGAGAGCAGATCGGGCAGAAGGCCAGGTTTACAACATTACCAACGGCGAGCCGACTCCCTTTAAGGAACTAATCGAAGAAGCCTTGCAGGGCTTGGGACTTCCTATTCGTTATAAAAAGCTACCGGCCTTTCTTCTAGGTGGCTTAGCTTCGAGCATAGAAGTTCTTTATCGGGTCTTACCTCTAAAAGGAGAGCCACCATTAACTCGCTATACCTACTACCTGTTGCGTTATAGCCAGACTCTTGATATTTCAAAAGCAAGAGAGGAGTTGGGCTATGAGCCACGCATCACCATCAAGGAGGGAATTGCCCAGTATGTCCAAGATTATCGAAAGCATTAAGTACTTCCCTGCTGGCTATTGTACCAGCAATCTGGCCTTGCTCTTTAAGGGACAGAAGAGAAAGAAGATGGTTTTTCCAGCCGGTGTCTATCTCTTCAAACACCGAGAACACGGTTATATTCTTTACGATACAGGCTATCATTATGAGATCAAAAGCAAACTCCGTTATCTTTATTACCGCCTTGGCACTCCTATGCAGATGAAGAAGGAAGATCAGATTGATTGTTTACTTCAAGCGACTGGGATCTCACCAGATGACATTTCCTATGTCATCCTCTCCCATTTTCACCCAGATCATCTAGGAGGAGCGACTTGTTTCAAAAAGGCGCGCTTCTTGGTCACCGAGAGAGCCTATCAAGTTTATCAAAAGCCCAGCTTCAAGGATTTAATTTTTAAAGAGTTTATGCCGGATCATTTTGAAGAATCCGTCAAAATTATGCAACCTCAAGAAACCAACCCTCTTTTTCCTTATGCGGAAACAGAGGATATCTTTGGAGACGGTAGTATTCTTCTTAGTTCTCATGATGGACATGCTAAGGGACAGGGTTGCCTATTCCTTCCAGAGTATCAATTGTTTATCGGAGCTGATCTCTGCTGGGGGATTGACCTCCTTCCCTTGACAGAGCAGATGCGCTGGATTCCTAGTCAAGTTCAGGATAATGTTGAGGCCTATTTAGAAAACGTCAATTTCTTGCGATCCTTGTTAAATCAAGGAATCGATATTCTTGTCAGCCATGATCCAATGGATCGGGTAGAAAGGATACTAGATGAAAAAATGGACCTTTCTTAAAACCTTTTGTCAGACTCGTTGGGGTCACCGCTTTAAGAACCGAGAGGAACTCGAGCGCTACCAAGAGAAAGAGCTGCAAAAGTACCAGGACTTCTTACTCCAACATTCGCCCTATTTCGCTCAAGGCGTTCCAAAGGACTTCCGCTATATGGACAAGACCTTTATGATGGAGCATTTCAATGAGTTAAACACCCAAGGAATCGACCGGGACCAGGCTCTTGAAATGGCCATTCGCGGGGAGCAGTCTCGTGATTTTACAGAGATGCAAGGAGAAGTGGCAGTGGGGCTTTCCTCTGGTACCTCCGGCCACCGAGGCATTTTTATCACAACAGAGACGGAACGTAGTATGTGGGCAGCAGCTATTCTTGCTAAAATGCTTCCAAAAGGGAAGCTCCTTGGCCACCGCATTGCCTTTTTCCTCCGTGCTGATAACGAGCTCTATCAAACCATCAATTCTCCCTTGATTCGCTTAGAATATTTTGATATTTTCAAAGATAGCCAAGAGCATATAGAACGTTTGAATGACTACCAACCGACTATCCTTGTAGCTCCAGCCTCTACCTTATTGGATTTAACCAAGTATTTAGAGAATCAGGCCTTACAGATTCAACCACAAAAGGTCGTTTCCGTAGCTGAAATCTTAGAGGATCGGGACCGGGACCTCATCCGTCAGGCATTTCACTTGACTAAGGTCGATCAGGTCTACCAAGCGACAGAAGGTTTCTTAGCCTGTACCTGTTCTGAGGGGAACTTGCACCTCAACGAGGACATTTTATCAGTGGAAAAAGACTATTTGGATGACCACCGTTTTTATCCTATCATTACCGATTTTAAACGTAGTAGCCAGCCGATTTTCCGCTACCGGCTCAATGATATTCTGGTAGAGGATCCAGAGCCTTGCCATTGTGGTTCTGTCTTTACAAGGATTGCTAAAATTGAGGGCCGGTCGGACGATATCTTTTATTTCAAAAAAGCAGACGGCGAGCTACAGATGGTTTATCCAGACTTCATTCGACGTTGTATCCTCTTTGTCGAAGGGATTCAAGACTATCAAGTAACTCAAACTGAAGATGGACAGGTCCAGGTTGCACTAAGAAAACGTTCACCTGATATAGAAGTGGCTATCCTCAACCAATTTCAAGTCTTAGCAGATCAAAAGGGCTTTATCATGCCCAAACTCACTTTTATTGACTACCAATGGGACACGACACGCAAACTCAAGCGCGTACAACGTCTTCACAAATAGGAGGAAGCATTATGACAAGTGTACAAAGACATGTTCGTATTAAAGGATATGGAACAGCCTTACCCAAGCATCAAGTCATCTTTAAGGACCAGACACGTTACCGAGTAAAAGAAGATGAAGAATCTCAGATCGACTTAGCTGCTCGTGCTATTGAACAGGCTCTAGAGCAGGCAGGATTGACCATGGCAGATATTGACTGCCTAGTTTCAGCGAGCGCCGTTGGGGTTCAGCCGATTCCATGTACAGCAGCCCTGATTCATGAACGGGTTGCCAAGGACTTGACCATTCCCGCTATGGATATCAACACCACTTGTACCAGCTTTATTTCAGCCCTTAGTACTATTTCTTATCTGATCGAAGGTGGCGAGTACAAGCGTGTTCTCATTGTGTCAAGTGAAGTAGGAAGTCTCGGTCTTAATCCAAAGCAGAAAGAAAGCTATGAATTGTTTAGTGATGGGGCAGCTGCCTTTATCTTTGAAAGTACCACAGAAGATTTAGGAGTGATGGCAAGCCTTCAACGGACCTGGTCTAAGGGGGCCCATGATACAGAGATTCGGGGAGGTTTAACGGCCTACCACCCAAAACATTATAGTGAATCAACCAAAACCGACTTCATGTTTGACATGAAGGGGAAGAAGATTTTGCTTCTATCTGCGCGTGTTATTCCTGACATGTTCCAAGAATTTCAAGACAAGGTCGGCCTATCGCTTGCTGATGTAGACTATATCATTCCTCACCAAGCTAGTCGTGCCCTTCCTTTGGTCATGGAAAAATTAGGGGTACCAGACCATAAGTATCTTAACATTGTTAGCGATTACGGAAACATGGTTTCAGTAGCTGTACCTTTTGGCCTAGCTTACGCCCTGGAACATGGCCTTGTCAAAGAAGGAGATACCATCTTCTTAATGGGAACTGCAGCGGGTATGACGGTCAATATGTTAGCTCTGAAAATCTAATTCTTTGCTTAGATAAAAAATAGTGTCTACTCCTAAAAACACAGGCAAAAAGCATGAAGTCCCGCTAGTCTTTGGCGGGCTTTTTTGATATAATGAAAGGTATGGAAATTGAGAAAACCAACCGAATGAATGCGCTCTTTGAGTTTTACGCAGCGCTCTTGACAGACAAGCAAATGAACTATATCGAGCTCTATTACGCAGATGACTATAGCTTGGCTGAGATTGCTGAAGAGTTTGGGGTCAGTCGTCAGGCGGTTTATGACAATATCAAGCGGACAGAGAAGATTCTTGAGGATTATGAAATGAAGTTGCACATGTACTCTGACTACATTGTACGCAGCCAGATTTTTGATCAGATTTTAGAACGCTATCCGGAAGATACTTTTCTACAAGAGCAGGTTGAAATTTTATCAAGCATTGACAATCGGGAGTGATTATGGGCAGTCTCGTCATTTATCAAGGAATACCTTGCAAACTATTAGTCGCAGAGGAAGTATTTCCTAGTCGACTACAGATTATCTCGCCCAATGATATCTCCAAGGCTATGCAAATAGGTTTTAGCTGTTGGGGATATCCAAATGAAATCATGAAAGAAGTCACACCCGAAGAACTAGAATGTTTGCAACATTTCGGACGATATCCACTGAATTGAAAAAATAGGAGAAAATAATGGCATTTGAAAGTTTAACCGAACGTTTACAAAACGTCTTTAAAAATCTTCGTAAGAAAGGGAAAATCTCTGAAGCAGATGTCCAAGAGGCGACTAAAGAGATTCGTCTTGCCCTCTTAGAGGCCGACGTTGCCCTTCCAGTTGTAAAAGACTTCATCAAACGCGTCCGCGAGCGGGCCGTAGGTCATGAGGTCATCGAAACCCTCAACCCTGCCCAACAAATCGTCAAGATTGTCGATGAAGAATTGACAGCGATTTTGGGTTCAGAAACAGCAGAAATTATCAAATCTCCAAAGATTCCAACCATTATCATGATGGTCGGTCTTCAAGGGGCTGGTAAAACAACTTTTGCGGGTAAATTGGCCAACAAATTGGTCAAGGAAGAGAATGCACGTCCTTTGATGATTGCGGCCGATATCTATCGTCCAGCAGCCATTGACCAGTTGAAGACGCTTGGTCAGCAGATCAATGTCCCTGTCTTCTCACTTGGTACAGAAGTTCCTGCAGTGGAGATCGTACGTCAAGGTTTGGAGCAGGCGAGAGCCAACCACAATGACTATGTCTTGATTGATACAGCCGGTCGTCTGCAAATCGATGAGAAACTCATGGGCGAGTTGCGCGACGTCAAAGCCCTTGCTGAGCCGAATGAAATCCTCTTGGTTGTCGATGCCATGATCGGTCAAGAAGCAGCCAATGTGGCGCGTGAGTTCAATGAACAGCTCGAAGTAACTGGGGTCATCTTGACCAAGATCGATGGGGATACCCGTGGTGGTGCGGCCCTTTCTGTCCGTCAGATTACTGGTAAACCAATCAAGTTCACTGGTACTGGTGAAAAAATCACTGATATCGAAACCTTCCACCCAGACCGAATGTCTGGTCGGATCCTCGGTATGGGGGATATGCTGACGCTGATCGAGAAGGCTTCTCAAGAATACGATGAGAAACGTTCCCTTGAACTCGCTGAGAAGATGCGAGAAAACACCTTTGATTTCAACGACTTCATCGATCAGTTAGACCAAGTCCAAAACATGGGACCAATGGAAGACCTGCTCAAGATGCTTCCAGGTATGGCTAATAATCCTGCCATGAAGAACCTCAAGGTCGACGAACGAGAAATTGCTCGCAAACGCGCGATCGTATCATCCATGACACCAGCTGAACGGGAAAATCCAGATTTGTTAAATCCAAGCCGTCGTCGTCGGATTGCTGCTGGATCAGGAAATAGCTTTGTCGAAGTCAATAAATTCATCAAGGACTTTAACCAAGCCAAACAGATGATGCAAGGCGTCCTCTCTGGCGATATGAACAAGATGATGAAACAAATGGGGCTCAATCCAAATAATATGCCGAAGAATATGCCTGGTGGAATGCCTGATATGTCTGCTCTTGAAGGGATGATGGGACAAGGAGGGATGCCTGACTTGTCAGCTCTTGGTGGAGGCGCTGGAATGCCTGATATGAGCCAAATGTTTGGTGGTGGTCTCAAAGGAAAAGCCGGTGAATTCATGATGAAACGGGCGATGAACAAGATGGCCAAACAAATGCGCAAAAATAAGAAAAAACGGAAATAATCGTTTCTAATAAGGGCCTGGAACACACTGTTCTGGGTTCTTTTAGAAACTACTACTAGAGGAAAGATGTTAAAAAAACTAATTCAACAAGTCATTCGTTTCTTTACAAGATTGTTTTCTTCGCACAGAAAGCCCTTTGAATTTCCTAAAGGGTCAAAGAAACCACCCATCAGACCGATTATCTTTGTACCTGGGAGTTCAGCCAGTATCCAGCGATTCAACGGAACCATCCGCATGCTCCATCGATTTTCTAGAAAAAAGCAAAGTCTTTTAAAAATTAAAGTCAACAAAGATGATTCTATAGAGATGGAGGGAAGACTGAATACGAAAGAGCCGAATCCGATGATTGTGATCGGCTTCGAGAACAATCGAGACGGCTACAGCAATATCAAGCAGCAAATCGAATCCCTTAAGATCGCTTTAACCTATCTTCTTGATCACTATTATTTTACAGAGTTCAAGGCAGTTGGGCACTCCAATGGTGGACTAGTTTTGACTGGCTTATTGGAAAGTGGCTTTTTAGAAAAGAAAAAGCTGACCGTAAGCAAGCTCGCTATTATTGGCAGTCCTTACCAATTCAATCAAGAAATGTATGACGATTTTCAAAAATGGAAGCATCGATTAGATAAAGAAGTAGAGGTCCTTAACTTTGTCGGTAGCTTTGCTGGAAAATCAGACGGGATCGTCCCCCTTTCTAGTGCACAAGCAGCACAATCTATTTTTGAGAAACAAGCCTATACAGAAGTAAATTTAAAAGGACGCAAGGCTCATCATTCAGCCTTACCCACTAATCCAGATCTAGTGAAACAATTAAGTCTATTTTTGAATCTATAAGTAAATTACATAATTTCGGTTATGTAATTTTTTATTTGTCTCTTGCAATCCTTAAGTAAATATGGTACATTTTTGGTAGCGATTACACATACTTAAGGAGGATTTTATGAAAGATCCCAAATTATTAGAAACAATGAAAGATTACAAGGGACGGGATGAGCTTCCCGCAGATTTTGATGTTTTTTGGGATCAAGCCCTAGCAAAGATGACTGAACTTCCTGAATACAAGCTCGAAGAACGAGATTTCAGCATTCCAAATGTGATTTGTTATGAATTAACCTTTAAAGGAACACGAGATGGACTAGTTTATGCGCGGGTTGTTTTTCCAAAAACGGATCAAAAGGTTCCCGTCATTTTCCATTTTCATGGCTATATGGGTCGTTGTTGGGATTGGGCTGATATGCTGGCTTATACAGTAGCCGGCCATGGTGTTGTGTCTATGGACGTAAGAGGGCAGTCAGGCTATTCAACAGACGGTGACCGTTCACCACTTGGTAATACGGTAAAAGGACAGATTATCCGCGGAGCCGTGGAAGGTCCGGATGAGCTCTTTTATAAGGATGTCTACTTAGATCTTTACCAGTTAATTGAAATTGTAGCTAGCCTTCCTCAAGTAGACGACAACAAACTTGCCAGCTACGGAGCATCTCAAGGTGGTGCCCTGGCTCTTGTGGCAGCTGGATTGAATCCTCGTATACAACGAACGGTAGCCATTTATCCATTCTTATCGGATTTCAGACGTGTATTAGAGATTGGGAACACCAGCGAGGCCTATGACGAGCTTTTCCGTTATTTCAAGTTCCATGATCCATTCCACGAAACCGAAGATCGTTTGATGCAGACATTGGCCTATATTGATGTAAAAAACTTTGCCCATCGCATCAAAGGACAGGTTCACATGATTACAGGGCTGGATGATGATGTCTGTTATCCTGAAACGCAGTTTGCCATTTATAATCGCTTAGAATGTCCAAAAGAGCATTTAATCATGCCAGAATATGCTCATGAAGCTATGAACGTTCAAGTCAATGATCGAGTCTATAATTGGCTCTGTGGTAGCAAGATTCCATTTCGATATGTAGAAAAATAAGTTAGAGAAGAAAACAATCAGTAAATCCATGTGATTTGCTGATTTTATTGTGTTTATAAGTGATCTAGTATAGAAAGAAAACTAAAAGTTTATGTACAATTGACTTAACATGAGCTAAACAATTGATACAACTGAATTAGAAGCATAAAGTACATTCTTTAAGGAGTGTGCTTTATTTTTGTTTTGTACATTATTCTGGAGTGGTATTTTGTATGTTTTCTAGTACATAATATCCTCTAATCTGAGAAATTAATTTGAACATTATTTTCAATGATAATCAATGTACAATAAAAAATTTAAAGTTCAAATTCTGAAACTACTTTCACATATAAATAATTGAATATAAATTGCTGTAGACCTATAATAAAGATAGGGATAATAAGAATTCTTCATAGAAAGGAGTATACTGTATCCTAAGGGTCAGTATTATTAATAAATCATGAAAAAAATAATTATTTTTATCTTGTTAATCTTCTTAATCCTTTCTATTATTGCAATTTATACATACTACATGTTCTAAAAAATAAATAAAGAGATATTTTTGACACATAAACTCCCACGTAATATAATCAAATTGTCGAATAAACAGCTCAAGGATACACTAAATCCCTAGAAGACAACAGTCCTCTAGGGATTTTTTACGTCGGTTTTTGATTAAAGTGTATTTTGGAGCTGAAAATGGTTTATCCTTTTTGGATTATGGATAATTGAAAAAATTTTTAGCTTTCCCTTAAATAAAGTACATAATTGACAATGATTAGCTCAAAACATTTTTTGGTTATAGAAAGAACAGTCCTATATAACCCCTATAACATCTTTCCGAAAAACTATAATTTTCTTGAAAAATATATCTGGCTATGCTATACTACTAGTATAGAAAGATTTGGAGAAAAACATGAAACGCGAGATCTTATTAGAACGGATTGATAAACTCAAACAAGTCATGCCCTGGTATGTATTGGAATATTACCAATCGAAACTGGCCGTTCCATACAGTTTTACAACCTTGTACGAATACTTAAAGGAATATGATCGATTTTTCACCTGGGTCTTGGAATCTGGTATATCGGATGCTGACACCATGGCCGATATCCCTTTAGACGTTCTGGAGCACATGACCAAGAAAGACATGGAATCCTTTATTCTTTACTTACGTGAACGTCCTCTGCTCAATGCCAATACGACAAAAAACGGTGTTTCCCAAACAACTATTAACCGTACCCTTTCTGCATTATCTAGTCTTTATAAGTATTTGACTGAGGAAGTTGAAAATGAGCAAGGGGAACCTTATTTCTACCGTAATGTCATGAAGAAGGTTGCTACTAAGAAAAAGAAAGAAACCTTGGCTGCTCGAGCTGAAAATATCAAGCAGAAGCTCTTTTTAGGTGAGGAAACAGAAGGTTTTCTTAACTATATCGACCAGGAGTACCCTCAAACACTCTCAAATCGCGCCTTATCCTCTTTTAATAAGAATAAAGAGCGAGATTTAGCCATTATCGCACTCCTTCTTGCCTCTGGTGTCCGTCTCTCTGAAGCCGTTAACCTAGACCTTCGTGACCTCAATCTTAAGATGATGGTCATTGACGTCACTCGAAAAGGTGGAAAACGAGACTCAGTCAATGTTGCTGCCTTTGCTAAGCCTTATCTAGAACAATATCTCGCGATTCGAGACAAACGTTACAAGGCAGAAAAGACTGATACAGCTCTCTTTCTGACCTTGTATCGAGGTGTTCCAAACCGGATCGATGCTTCTAGCGTTGAAAAGATGGTCGCCAAGTATTCAGAAGACTTCAAAGTCCGCGTGACACCCCACAAGCTTCGCCATACATTAGCAACTCGTCTCTATGATGCTACCAAATCACAGGTCTTGGTCAGCCACCAGCTAGGACATGCTAGCACCCAAGTTACAGACTTATATACGCATATCGTTAATGATGAGCAGAAAAATGCCTTGGATAGTTTATAAAATTACATAACGTAAATTATGTAATTTATTAGTTTTAAAAAGAGCGATAGATTTTTTGAATGTCTACCGCTCTTTTATACTTTCTATAAAAATTCGATCCAATAATTACGGTGTGGTTCAATAATGACTGGTTTTCCCCAGAATGATTTTAGATAGGCCAAGTTTGCAGGGGTGACAGGTCTTTTTTCACCATTGAACTTCTCTGCACTCTCTTTCGTTAGAAAGCATTTAACAGCTTCATATGGTGTACCATCGCTCGCTATTCGATCAATTCCTAAATAAGCAATTTCATCACCGGCTTTTGGAAAATCTGTAAATAGTTTACCAATAAAATAAACCGTCTTATCTTTCATTAATTCATAAGCCTTACTATTTTCCAGTCTGTTATTCGCTGCAGCGTACATAATACAAAAACTGTCCACAATATCTTTCAAAGGCATTAATTCTTCTTTGCTGACTATAATTTCGTCGGGAGCAAGTCCACCAAGGATTAAATTTTTATAATGAGGTTGCTGGATGATATTATCTAAAGCCATTCCTAATGGTAGTTGGACAGCTTGATAGCCTAATGGTTCGAGCTCTTGCTTTTTCTGGTCAAGGTGTCCTTGTGTAATACTGACATTCAAATCATAAGGACTGGAAGGTTGTTGCTTGCTAAAAAAAGCCACTACTATACGATCTAACTGTTCAAATAGACCAAGATTTTCAACTGGAATTTTCATCATTGAATATGATCCCCTTTTTTGTTAAGATTTCCTCTATATTCTACTCTCATTATTTTTGAATATCAATTAAAGAGGCCGTGTCATGAACTAACTTTTGATGAAAAATCTTAAACATTTTTGTTTGAACGAATCTTTCTTCATCAGCCTCTACCTCATGAATAGCTATAAAAGATAATCTAGAAGATCCTACCATTCTTCAACCATGGATTAGTTGAGCCTTATCACTTCGTCAGCTTGTTCCCAAATCACTGGATTATGGGTTGCAATAATGATTAAACGATCTTGCCTCTTTAACGTCAAGAGCAAGTCCATCACCTCTTGAGAGGTTTCTGGATCAAGTGCTGCAGTTAGTTCATCCGCTAAAATCAAAGGTGGATCCTTTAAAATAACTTTAGCCAATGCAACACGTTGTGCCTCGCCACCAGATAATTCATAAATCTTTTGATCCAGAGAAAGGTAAGCCAGTCCTACTTTTTTGAGTACTTCTTCTTCTTGCTGCTTCTTCTCTTTTTTCGTTAATTTTTGCCCAATCAATCCCAAATCTAAATTTTTAGCGATGGTCTCGTTTTCAAGTAGGCCAAAATTTTGAAAAAGATAGCCTAATTCATGCTTAAAAAAGTGATGCTGTTTGATTTGTTTCAGTTCCTGCCCTTGATAGCTTATACTCCCCTTTTCATAAGGCTCTAACTTCGCCAAGATATTAAGCAAGGTTGTTTTACCACACCCGCTATTTCCGATCAGAGCATAAACTTTCCCAGCTGTAAACTGCAAGCTCAAATCTTGAAAGACCGTTCGTTGGCCAAATGATTTGGTTAAATGTTCTACGCTAATCATATTAGGCTCCTTTCAGTACAGTGGCTAACAAGTGGTCTTCTTTATGAGACCGGTACAGGAGAATGAACCAAGCATTAGTAATAAATAGAAAGAGAGTGGCAAGAGCAATCCACCATTCTTGAGTGAGAAGGAATGTCAGGAGGCTTCCTAATAGTAAGAGGATACTTTCTGAAAGCAAAATCATTTGGTGAATGTTTACAAATCCTAGACCTGCAATCTTCTTCAAGAAGATTGGTCTTCTAAACTCTTCAAAATAGAGGAAATTCATGGTGTTAAAGAGTAGTATGGAAGTAGCTATTGCAAAGATTCCTCCTGCAATGATAATGAGATTCTCTAATTGAATGGATTGGATCATCTGCTGGTATACAGACGCCGCATAATCATATTGACTAACATTTTTTTCAAGATCATACTCAGCAACGAGCTTCTTACTATTCTCAAGTCCATTAAAATAAAGGTAGGAATTTAGTTGGGTGAAATAAGGATTCTCGTAGCCTCCAAAACTTTCAGGTTGAACAATCACTAAAACCGGATCGGTAAAGAATTGCTTATAGCTGATTGGTGTATTGTTGTAGATAAATCGTTTTTGGTTGTTAGGAAGATAGGTTACCCGTGCTTTCATCGATAAAGCGATGTTCCCTTGATCATCTCGAGGAGATAGATAATCTTCATATCGTTTGATCATCTCCTCTTCACGACTTTTTAGTTTTTCCGGAAGTAAGAGACCAAATTCTCCTGCTTGTAAATGATTTAAGTGATCTTTTCCTTCAGGAGAAACTGGAACATTCTGAATATCAAGATAATTTGGAGTTACATAGAGAGTTCGTGCAAGAGGATCATAATCTGTAATTGAAAACTCTTTACCTGTACTAGGATCCGTCATAACTCCTTTTGAGCTAAAAGATACGAGATTATGATAAGCTAAAAGACCACCATTTTCAATACCAGACTCGATGAGCTTAGACCATTTCTTACCATTTTCCTTCATAGTCTCTTTGCTGGTAATCTGATAGAAATATTCTCGATTTGTACTAATTTGAACCCAATTTGATTGTTTAGACCAAGCCTCACTTCCCTCTTGGTAAGTTTGCCAGACGGATCCATAAATACTGATTCGATGAACTGCAAGACCAATTAGTGTGACAGCAAGAAATTGACAAATAAAGAGGAAGAGCAAAATGCGCTTTAATGGAACTTTCCCTTTTAGAAGGGTGACTAAATGCATTGTTTGAATACTATATGCAAAGAGGAAGGATAAGATAGCAGATAAAATAAGTAACATCCCATTGTAAATAATACTACTCGAAATGATGACGGAATAGGTAAAAGGTGTTAATTGAAAGGAATAAATCAGAACCGCACCCATTATACTTGTGGCAATACATCCAAAAAGCAACTCTATACTATCATCTTTTAAAGAATGTCCGAAAAGCTGCAAGCGTCTCATTCCTGAGATATATCGAATCCCAGCGCTTCTCATTTCAAGTGTTTTCTGGATAATCGTCAAAGCGCTAAAACTAATGATAAAAATAACCAAGGCAAGTGATTGTGAACCTGAGCCAAAAAAGGCAATAAAGGTCTGCAGAGGATTTGGTTTCTCTATAAAAGTTTGTGAGAAACCAAGAGTATGAAGCGTTTGATCCAGCTTTTCAGTTTCTAAATCACCTGTTAATACATAATAATTCACTACCAGGCTTTCATTGGCAGCCAGTTCTTTCTTCTCTCTTTTAATTCCAGAAGGAAGTTTTCCCTCTCCGTAGATATCATAGGTGAAAACAACCTGCCCTTTAGAATCTGTTCTTTGTATCTGACGAGCAATTATACTATGATTTTCCCTTGCCAAGAGATCTAAAGAGGTAGATAAGTCTTCATATTTGACGCTCTTTTCTTGTCTCAGCACACCTACTACCGGAAGACTGCGGTGGATAACCGTATTTGGAGAAATAAAGGCAATCCAAATCAAAAAGCTAGAGATGAAAAGGTTTGATAAAATAATAAAGACACGTTTCATATCATCACACTTTCTAAAGCAGAAAAGGAAAGTAATACCTAGCTAGTCAATTAATTTCGTCGTTTAGTGGTTACTGAGTATTAAAAAATCATATTTATATTTTTGTAATCGAATACATTTTTCCACCTTTACTATACTACAAAATCCTTAGTAAAACAATAATTTCTATGTGAAACTAGTTTCAAAAAAGAGAGTGGGACAGAAATCGGTAGTTCGCTAGAATTCGATTTCGTCGTCCCACCTCCGCACAGTTGAGTAGGGCTGTAAAAGCTGACGAAATCAGCGTAGTAGAGCCCACTCAACCACTGCGTCTTGTTCGACAATCCAAAGACAATTGAGAGGCTAGGACTTTTGTCCCAGCCTCTTACGACTTTATTCCACCACTGCTTCAGCAATTTCTTCTGCAGTGATACCTGCAAAGTAACGGCCTAGATTAATGGTTTGAAGGGCTTTGAGGACGTCTTCACGTTCGTATTTAACGCCACGAAGAACATCTTCTACTGCTGCAACATCTTCGATACCAAAGAAGTCACCGTAAATCTTGATATCTTGAATTTTTGATTCAATGACATTAGCGAAGATTTCCACTTTACCGCTAGGGAATTTAGTACCACGACGTACATTGTATTCAGGAGACTTTCCATAGTTCCAATCCCAGGTACCGAACTTAGTTTCCTTGATTCGATTAATTTCAGCCAATTCTTCATCCGAGAAGACATATTCTGTCATCTCAGGGTATTCTTTCTTCATGTAGTCCAAAAGTAGGTCACGGAACTCTTCCACCGTGATTTTTTCTGGCAACTCATCGATGATATTGGTCACA
Organism: Streptococcus sp. 1001283B150225_161107_H12; assembly: GCF_015552665.1. Classification (NCBI taxonomy): domain Bacteria; kingdom Bacillati; phylum Bacillota; class Bacilli; order Lactobacillales; family Streptococcaceae; genus Streptococcus; species Streptococcus sp. 1001283B150225_161107_H12. The sequence goes on from NZ_JADNFC010000002.1 coordinate 46,941, forward strand.
CGAGCACGGACTGATTTAACCCCTTTGGACTCAAACTTGTCTTTAGATACCTTGAGAGCATTGGCAAGGACTGACAAATCAACGTCAAAAAGAAGGCAACCATGGTGCATAATCCGACCATTGATGTAAGCTTGGGCATTTCCACAGAATTTCTTGCCATCAATCTCTAAGTCGTTACGACCCGTGAATTCAGCCTTCACTCCAAGCTGAGCCAAGGTGTTGATCACAGGAGTTGAGAAGCTCTTGAAGTCAAAGGCCTTGTTTTCATCTTCTTTTGAAATGATGGTGTAGTTGAGGTTGTTCAAATCGTGATAAACAGCCCCACCACCACTGATTCGGCGAACCACTTCAATCCCATGCTCCCGAACGTAGTCACGGTTGATTTCTTCGATAGTATTTTGGTGGCGACCAACAATGATAGAAGGTTTGTTAATCCAAAGAAGGAAGATTTGATCTTCATCCAAGAGGTGCTTAAAAGCATACTCTTCTAAAGCAATATTAAAAGCAGTATCATTTGAATAATTAATAATGTATTTCATAGTAATTCCAAAAATTCGTTTTATAAATCCTACTCATAGTAAGATAAGCATTAGACAGAAATACTTGAATTTCACTTGAATTTTCTGAAGTAGTAAAAAGAAATGTAACGATAACTCGTTACATTTCTCGGAAAAATTGAGACAGGTAGCTCAATTTTTAGGCATGGAACTCTAAGAGAGGTCGCTGCCGTCCGTACTACTTTAAGAAAATTTAGTTGAAAGAATAGTATTATTTCTTCTTAGGTGAGTGAACAGCCAAGCCAAGTACATCTGCAAAAGCTTCGTACATTACTTCTGAGAAGGTTGGGTGACCATGGATAGTCTTAAGCATTTCTTCTACAGTGATTTCCATCTCAATGATGGTAGAAGCTTCGTTGATCAATTCGGCTGCTGCTGGACCAATGATGTGAACCCCAAGAACTTCACCGTATTTTTTGTCTGCAATGACTTTTACAAATCCTTGAGCCGCATCTGACGCAATAGCACGACCGTTAGCTGCAAAGTTGAATTTACCGATTTGGACATCATATTTCTCACGAGCTTGTTCTTCTGTCAAACCAACAGCCGCAACTTCTGGAAGTGTGTAGATGGCTGCAGGCGTCAAGTTCAATTTGGCAACAGCATGATTTCCTTTAAGAGCATTTTCGGCCGCTACTTCACCCATACGGAAGGCAGCGTGAGCCAACATCTTAGTACCGTTGATATCGCCTGGTGCATAGATACCTGGAATAGACGTTTCCATGTATTCATTGACCTTGATCCGTCCACGATCCAATTCAAACTCGACTTCACCGATACCTTCAAGGTCTGGAACACGGCCGATTGAAAGAAGGGCTTTGTTGGCGATGATATCATCTTTGCCTTCGACCTTGATACGGAGTTTACCATCTTCTTCAATGATTTCTTGCAATTTCGTATCGGTCAAGATGGTCATACCCTTGCGTTCAAGGATTAGACGAAGGTTCTTAGATACTTCCGCATCCATAGCTGGAACGATACGGTCCATCATTTCGATAACCGTAACTTTTGAACCAAAGGTCATGAAGGCTTGACCAAGTTCGATACCGACAACCCCGCCACCGATGATCACGAGGCTTTCTGGAACTTCGTTCATTTCAAGGATATCATCACTGGTCATGACAAGGGATGATTCCATACCAGGAACGTTAATCTTGCTGACTTTAGAACCACCAGCGAGAATAATTTTCTTCGTTTCAAGCAATTCAGAACCATTGACCAAGACATTCTTATCTTTCGTAATGGTACCGATACCCTTGTGAACATCCACTCCGTAGCTGCGAAGAAGCCCTGCAACACCACCAACAAGGGTATTAACAACTTTAGATTTAGTTTCTAAAAGTTTATCCATATCTACTGAGAAACTTGGATTTTCAATGATAATACCACGGTTTGCTGCATGACCAATATTTTCAATGATTTCAGCGTTGTGGAGGTAAGTTTTAGTTGGGATACATCCACGGTTTAAGCACGTTCCACCAAGTTCAGATTTCTCAACAAGAGCAACCTTACCACCCAATTGAGCTGCCTTAATAGCAGATACGTAACCAGCAGGGCCCCCACCGATTACTACGATATCATAAGCGTCATCGCTCTTATTGTCATCGTTTGAAGCACTTGCTGCAGCTGGTGCTGGACTTGCTTCTGGTGCAGCTGCTCCAGCGGTTGGGATGTTTTCCCCTTCTTCACCAAGATAACCGATTACTTCAGTAACAGGAACAGTTTCTCCATCCCCTTTTAGGATAGCAATTAAGTACCCATCTTCTTCTGCTTCCAATTCCATGCTGACTTTGTCTGTCATAATTTCAAGGAGAACTTCTCCTTCTTTTACAAATTCGCCGACTTTCTTATTCCACTGAACGATTTGTCCTTCGGTCATATCTACGCCGGCTTTTGGCATAATTACTTCTAAGGCCATTTTATTTCCCTCTTTTTCTTGTTTCTATTCTCTCGTTGATTAGACCAACATTGAAATCGGGTCTTCAATCAAGGCTTTCAAGTCTTTCATGAATTTGGCACCAGCCATTCCATCGACAACGCGGTGGTCAATGGTCAAGCCCAAGCTCATGATTGGACGAATGACAATTTCACCATTCACAACCACTGGTTTTTCAACCGTTGCACTAACTCCAAGGATGGCAGAGTTTGGTTGGTTGATAATCGGTCCAAATGATTGAACACCAAACATCCCCAAGTTACTGATAGTAAAGGTTGAGTTTTGCAATTCACTTGGAGCAAGCTTACCATCCAAGGTACGTCCGATAACATCCTTGAAGGCTACGACCAACTCTGACAAGGTCATCTTTTCAGCATTGTAGACAACTGGAGTCATCAATCCATTGTCCATTCCAACTGCCATCGCTAAGTTGACATAATTGTGAGTGATGATGGTTTTGCCATCTTCTGTTAATGACGCATTGATGTATGGATGTTTCATCAAGGTCTTAACCACTGCTAGAGAAAGCAAATCTGTTACAGTGACTTTCTTGCCAGTGGCCTCCATAATTGGATCCAATACCTTCTTACGAAGGGCCAACATTTGAGACATATCAACGTCATAGTTCAAAGTAAAGGTTGGTGCTGTCAAGTAAGATTCCACCATCCGTTGAGCAATCACCTTACGCATTGGTGTCATCGGAATCCGCTCGATCTCACCATAAGGTGTCACATTATCAGGAACTTCTTCGACTTTCTCAATTTGAGCAGGTGACTTAATGGTCTCATTCTCAATATTCTCAGGAAGGAAAGCAAGGACGTCCTTCTTCATAATCTTACCACGATGACCAGTTCCTTGGATTTCTTGCCAAGCAATATTGTGTTCTAAAGCAATTCGTTTTGCAAGTGGTGAAATGCGAACCACATTTGTGTCTTTATATGTTTCCACGTCTTCTTTGTGGACACGACCGTTTGCGCCTGAACCAGAAACATCATAGAGGTTGATCCCAAGATCATCCGCTAATTTTCTAGCCGCAGGAGTCGCTCTTAGCTTATCATCAGCCATGACCTCTCCTATTCTATTATAAGATACTAAGGGCGTCAAAAGTCTCAGTGAAAATAGGAAACTTGACGAAGAAACTTTAGTTTCTAGGAAAGTTTATCTTTTTCACCCAGACTTTAGCCCGAGTTCAATTCTACAAGCAACTTGGATACACACGTATCTCAAGTTGCTACGGTTGCCGCTATCAGGCGGTCAACCTAGTAGACTTACTAATTCGTTCGTCGAATATCATCGATTCGACTCACTCATGTCGCATTTTTTCTATTTCAAAATGAAAGATAAAACCACGAATATGTTACATAATTTATGTTATGTATTATTCTTTGTTATACGTTTTACGAATGGCTTCTTTGATACTTTCAACTGTTGGTATCATTGCATTCTCAAGGTTTTGTGCGTAAGGCATTGGCACATCTTCCCCCGCACAACGGCGGATCGGTGCATCCAAGTAATCAAATGCTTCTGATTCAGAGATAATAGCTGAAATTTCACCGATATAGCCACTTGTTTTATGGGCATCATTGACAAGGACTACTTTTCCTGTCTTCTTGACAGAATTAATGATGATCTCTTTATCGAGTGGGACCAAGGTCCGTGGGTCTACTACTTCTACTGAGATGCCTTCTTCTGCCAATTCTTCAGCTGCTTGCATCACGCGACGAAGCATTTTCCCGTAGGTTACGACAGTGACGTCAGTTCCTTCGCGTTTGATTTCTCCGACACCAAGTGGAATCGTGTAGTCTGGATCAACTGGCACTTCACCTTTTTGGTTGAATTCTGATTTGTACTCAAGAATGATTACAGGGTTGTTATCGCGAATAGAAGACTTGAGAAGTCCTTTCATATCCGCTGGCGTACCAGGAGCAACAACTTTCAAACCAGGAATATGAGTAAACCATGATTCCAAAGATTGGGAGTGTTGAGCTGCAGATCCAACTCCATTACCAGCAGCACAGCGAACGGTCATCGGCACTTGCCCTTTTCCACCAAACATGTAGCGAGTTTTAGCAGCTTGGTTGACAATAGCATCCATGGCAATTACTGAGAAATCCATGAAGGTTATATCAACGATTGGGCGAAGTCCGGTCATGGCTGCCCCTGCTGCCGCACCTGAAATCGCAGCCTCAGAAATTGGACAGTCACGAACACGTTCTGGACCGAATTCCTCAAGCATTCCTACTGAAGTTCCGAAGTCTCCACCGAAAACTCCGACATCTTCCCCCATCAACAATACATTTTCGTCGCGACGCATTTCCTCAGACATAGCAAGGATAATGGTATCGCGGAAAGACATTAATTTAGTTTCCATAATTCTCTACTCCCCCTTAGTCTGCGTAAATATCTTCGAAAGCTGATTCGAGTGGAGGGAATGGGCTTTCTTCCGCAAATTTCACTGAAGCTTCCACTGCTTCTTTTACTTCTTCTTGGATCTGATCCAATTCTTCTGCGCTCGCAATCTCATTTTCAAGGAAATACTTGCGAAGGTTTTCGATTGGATCTTTCTTCTTCCACTCTTCGACTTCTTCACGGGTCCGGTATTTACCAGGGTCTGAAGATGAGTGACCAAGCCAACGATAAGTGACACTTTCAATCAAGACAGGACCTTTACCAGAGCGGACGTGTTCAACAGCTTTTTGGAATCCTTCATAGACATCGATAACATTGTTTCCATCAGGAATAAACATTCCAGGAATGCCGTAAGCAGCACTACGCTCGTGGATATGCTTGACATTGGTCATTTTTTTGATGTCAGCAGAGATTCCGTAACCGTTATTGATACAGTAGAAAATTACCGGAAGATTCCAAATAGAAGCCATATTCACTGCTTCGTGGAAGACACCTTCGTTGGTTGCGCCGTCCCCAAAGAAGCAGACAACAATCTTACCAGTCTTATGCATTTGTTGAGTAAGAGCAGCTCCTACTGCAATCCCCATACCACCACCAACAATACCATTGGCACCAAGGTTACCTGCATCCAGGTCGGCGATGTGCATGGAGCCACCCTTCCCTTTACAAGTACCGGTATACTTACCAAGGATTTCTGCCATCATGCCATTCAAATCGATTCCTTTAGCGATGGCTTGTCCATGTCCACGGTGGTTTGAAGTTAGCAGATCATCCTCGTTCAAAGCCAACATCGCTCCAACGTTAGCCGCTTCTTCCCCAACAGAAAAGTGCGTCATTCCTGGCACTTTCCCTTTTTTTACTAACTGTGCAATTTTTAAGTCCATGCGACGGATTTCTTCCATTTTACGGAACATTTCCAATAAGAGACTTTTATCTAATGTTGCCATTATTTCGCCTTTCTAAGCAATTATTCATTCTATTTTATTCTATCTCACTATGAAAACACTGTCAAAATAAATGCTCATTTCCTTTCACAAACTAATCTGTCTAGAATACTGATAGATATGAATTCCCAAACTGTTATATAAAAGATTCACAAAGTTGTTTTTATTATGGATAAACAAAAAACCGATAGGGAAGACCTATCGGAATATTTTATTGATGGCGTTGGCCGAAGTCATGAATCATTTGTTCTAACTCTTCACGACTTGGAGTTGTTAACATGTAAAGGTAGTCCCCTTGAAGTTCCGCAAAGGCTGCAGGCATATCTTTCTTCACGCGGAATTGATCTCGGTATTTGGCCAAGACTTCTTCCTCAGAAAGGACATAAGCTGCATTGGCACGGCGTGAAGTCGCCAAGCAATAAAGTGGCTCAAAGTCAGAAGCTGGGAATGGTTCTCCGGCTACGATGGCTGCATAGCCACGGTACAAATCAATCGAGTGAGCATAGTTGTAGACGTCGATGGTGAAGCCACCTGCAGGGCGATTATTGTACTCGATCGCAATATAATCATCCCCATCACGGAAGAACTCAATGTGGAAGAAACGCTCCTTCATGCCAAAAGCTTTAACAATCGCTTCCCCGTATTGACGCAATTTTGGATCCATCTCTTTAAGGACATAATAAGAGTTATCCATCTTGTAGAGCATCAAGTCAAGCGGTGTATAGGCATAGTCAAAAGTCGTCGAGAAGACAATGTTACCATCGCGATCGACCAGACCATCAAAGGTACAAATCTCGCTAGAAGTGACGAATTTCTCAAAGAAGTACTCGGTATGGCCATCCCATTCTGCCTTGAAATGGTCCACAGCTTCTGCTGTTTCAAGCTTGAAGGTCGCTGCTGCGCCCACTCCATTATCAGGCTTAGCAATCAATGGCAACCCAATCTTCTTCACAGCCTTGTCAATGTCTTTTTCGGCTTTGACCACTGCACCAGGAACGACTGGGACTCCAGCTTTCTTGAAGAGTTTTTTCATTTCTGATTTAAACTTGGTTTTCTTCAAATCTTTTGGTTTGGCACCAAAGACATTGAATTGTTCACGAAGCGCTGCATCCAATTCCAACCAATATTCATTGTGGGATTCGATGCGGTCGATTGGCCCGTTTTTGTAGAAGAGGAAGGCGACTGCGCGCTTCACTTCGTCCCAGTTTTCCATGTTATCAACTCGGAAATACTCTGTTAAACTATTGCGCAATGGCTCGTCTAACTGTTCATAAGGCTCCTGTCCAATCCCTAAGACCGTGATGCCTTTGTTAGCCAGCTCGATGGTAAATTGTTGAAAGTTTTGCGGATAATAAGGTGAAATAACAAGATAATTCATAGAGGTCTCCTCCTTTTTAGCTTATAAATACATCTGACCTAAGAAATAAGGCATTTGCTTGCGCCACCAGTCCCAATCGTGAGCGACGTCATGGCCCCACTCAGCAAACCATGCAGGAATATTTTTGTGGTCAAAGGCTTCTTTTAGTTTGTAGAAAGATGGAAGTCCATCTTGTTCCCAAGCGCCAAGACCGGTACAAATGACAATTTCCGCCTGACGGTAACGGTCAATAAACCAGCCGTCATTTTGATGCCAAATATAATCAGATGGCGAGTTTTGATAAATCGCTTCGTCACCACCAAACTCACCAACAAAGAAACGAGCATCATAGACACCACTCAAGGCAATCATCTTGTTGAAGACATCTGGATGTTGCAAGAAGAAATTAAGCGCGTGGTAGGCTCCCATAGAACAACCCGTCGTCATCATCGGATCAAACCATCCCGTTTTGTGCTTAATGAAAGGAATGGCCTCTTCAATCACATAGCGCTCGTAAGCACGGTGCATCTCTGCTCGATCATGAGGATTTTTCCAATCACAAAGCCAGCTTTCACTATCGACACTCGAAAGGGTGAAGAATTGAACCCGACCTTCTTCGATAAACTGAGCACAAGCATCAATCATACCAAAGTCATAGTACTCGTTATGGCTCCCACCTGATGAAGCAAAGACCACAACAGGAATCCCTGCATGTCCATAGCGGTTTAGATACATTTCGCGGTTGAGCTGGCCACTCCAGTGGCTTAGATGTTCAATATTCATAAATTCCCTCTTTCTCTTTATTTCTTTATTTACAGTCTATTAATCCCATTTTTCTGCCAAAAAACGAAGGCATTCTGGAAGATTCTCAGCCCAGGCTTCTTCGTGGTGAATAGCCCCAGATTGTATCCGAATAGCAATATTTTCCAAAGCCACTCCTTGTTGAATGACATCGTGATAATAACGAAGGGATGAGTCGATATAGGCTTGCTTGATATTTCCCGCCATCAGCGTTTTATCCGTATCATCAGCTTCTTCAGTCCCTACATAGATGTAGATCCGTTGATCTGCATAAAGCTTCTTCCGCTCGATATAGCGGTCAAAGGCCTCTTGGTGCAACCAGTTAGCAGAGGAGAAGACTCCCAGACAACCGATTTGGTCTTGGTATTCCAAGCCCAAAAATTGGGTGATATTCCCACCAAGCGAAGATCCAATCATGGCTGTATGTTCTCTATCAGCAAGGGTTCGATATTCTTGATCGATGAAGGGTTTGACGACATCCATGACAAACTCCCCATACTCGACACCCTTGCCACCGAATTGCATACCAGGGATATTGGACTCCTTGTACTTCCAGGCAGAGTACTCGTTCATCCGTTGCAAACCATCGTTATCAATGGCAACGACAATCATGCGACTAATGTCTGGATTTCGCTTGATGGCTGGAATGACCTTCCAAGAATGACCCGCATAGGCTTCCTTGCTATACAAAACGTTTTGCCCATCGTGGAAATAAACCACAGGGTAGCGACGATCTGTATCTGTTTCATAATTCTTAGGTAATAAGACTCGCACACGACGGAGTTTTCCGGTATAAAGCACTTTCAACTCGTGTGTCTTCATCTCTAAATAAAAGTAGGATTTATTCATTGTCAGAAAACTCTCTATATTCTAAATTTTTATTTATTATACCATTTTTATAAGAAAAAGTCTGGATTTCTCCAAACTTTTTCATTGATTGACTTTATTTTCCAATAAATGTAGCCAGATCTTGCAAGGAACGTTCGGCAATTTTCTCATACCGTTCCTTTTTATCCCGAATGCGTGGGCCTTCCAGCTCCTTAATAATTCCGAAGTTGACATTCATGGGTTGGAAATGCTTGCTGTCGGCATGGGTAATATAATGAGCGAGACTTCCGATGGCTGTTGTTTCTGGGAAAATCGCTGCTTCTTCTCCTTTGAAAAGACGTGCCGCATTGATCCCAGCCACCAAACCTGAAGCCGCTGACTCGACATAGCCCTCTACTCCTGTCATTTGACCCGCAAAGAAGAGGTTGGCTTGCTTCTTAGAACGATAAGTCTGTTCAAGCAGATTTGGAGAGTCCATGTAGGAATTACGGTGCATGACGCCATATCTGACAAATTCCGCATTTTCCAAACCTGGAATCATTTGAAAAACCCGCTTTTGCTCGCCCCATTTAAGGTGAGTTTGGAAGCCAACGATATTGTAGAGGCTAGCAGCTGCATTGTCTTGGCGCAATTGGACTACCGCATAGGGTGTCTTAAACTCCCCGTCACGAGGCCCTTTGTAGTCATCTGGATATTCAAGACCAACTGGTTTCATAGGACCATAGAGCATGGTTTTGATGCCTCGCTTGGCCATGACTTCAATTGGCATACAACCTTCGAAATACTTTTCTTTTTCAAAAGAGTTGAGCGGGGCTTCTTCCGCATTCACCAAAGCCTCATGGAAGTCCATAAACTCTTGCTTGGTCATGGGACAGTTGAGATAAGCCGCTTCTCCTTTGTCATAACGAGACTTGAGGTAAACCTTATTCATATCGACGGTATTGACATCGATAATAGGAGCTGCTGCATCATAGAAATAGAAACCATCTCCACCATTGAGCGCGTGGATTTTTTCCGCCAAGTCATCGCTGGTTAGAGGACCCGTTGCGACCACTGTGATCGCATCTGTCGGCAATTCTGTAATTTCATCGCGAATCACCTCGATGAGCGGGTGTTGGGACACCTTTTCCGTCACTCGGCTAGCAAAGCCTTCCCGGTCCACTGCCAGTGCTCCACCAGCTGGTACACGAGTCGCTTCAGCCGCTTCAAGGATGACCGAACCCAGATGACGCATTTCTTCTTTGAGGAGCCCGACAGCATTGGTTAGAGAATCCCCTCGGAGAGAGTTGGAACACACTAACTCAGCAAAGTTGTCTGTTTTGTGTTGCGGAGTGGATTTGACTCCTCGCATTTCATAGAGCTTCACCGGAATTCCCTGTTGGGCAATCTGATAAGCTGCTTCGGAGCCAGCAAGGCCCGCACCGATAACATTGATATAAGATTGAGACATGACACTAATACCTCTTTGGGTATCCAAACACCCCACTGGACTGTTAGACACCCACAAATCTTTCTAATTTTCTACTTGGTCCATTATACCAGAAAGCCAAGTAAAAAGACAGGGAGGGTTTTCCTTCCTGTCTTATACCTAAGTCTGTTATTTATTTTCTTATAGACACAACCAAGCAGCAAAGAGGGCTGATAGGATACTGAACAAGGACCCGATTAAATAATACTCTGCGAAGGCTGGATTCTCCGAAATTTTATTGTAGCGGGCGATGGATTTGGCCGTAAAGACCAGACCGATAGAAGCAAATTGGCCGTAGACAAGACAGGCACCGATAATCAACCGCTCTAAGAAGCCAATCATGGAACCAGCCCCAGTGATCGTATCCATTTTCTCCTCCATCGTCGGCTGGTACTTAGCAAAAAGAATTTTAAAGACAATATTGGTCGGTTTTCCCACTAGGAGGACATAAAAGATTAGTTTTAAACTGTCAATAGGCAAATAAGTCGTGCCATTTTTAGCTCCCCAAAGGACTAGGAAACTAATGATACCGACATGCAAGACTTGATCCAAGGCAAAAGTCCAGCCGGTTGGTAAATTTAATTGCTTCTGAACGATCGGTTTTAAGAAATCTATTCCAGCATGAGTCAGCAAAATGGTCAAGCAAATCCACCACAAGTCCAGATGACAGAGGGAAACGACGAATAGAGGCAGAGCTACATACAGAACGTGAAGGCCGAGCACCTTCTTATCCTGGTCCTTGTGGTCCGCCATCTTTTGGCTTTGAAAATAATAATCCGACAACAAATGACAACTCAACAAGAGAAGCAAGTATGGATTTGTTACGATACTAGATAATCCGGTCATAAGCCTCTCCTTTCGCTAAACTTTGAATACTCGCTAGTGCTGCTGCTCGCCCCCGTAAGTAAACACGGATACTACTACTTTTCAGCCGTTTAGATAGAGCACTTGGGTTGATGGCCAATGATTGGGCCAAATCCTGCTGGCTAAAATTCTCACTATATACACATCTCTTAAGAAGATCTAGCAGGATTTCTTCCTGACTGCCACGCCAACCCGAACGAATGGCTTCCCCGGAAGCGATGAGGGCATTCACAAAGAAGTCTTGCTTTTCCTTCCCACTTGAAAAATAGATCTGGGTATTGCCGTAGTCATTTTTCTGATGAACCAGATTGATGGCGGCGCGTGCATTCCAATAGGCTGGCCCATCCGCACCGATACTTTGTAAGGGATCAATATCCGTTACAATCTCCCCGAGACCAATCCCGAAACGAAGTTGAGTAGGAGTTAGTAAAGAACGCAGGGTATCGATGATTTGAAAAACCGGAGCATCCACCTTTAAGAGCGCCTGAAACTCATCACCCAGGGTCAAGGTAAAACTAGATGCTAAGAATTCTCCAAATAGTTCATTCATCGTTTGAAGCGTTTTTTCTAACTGTTTTTGCAGGTCAAAACGTTCTTGAACCATTTTAGAATCAATAACATCTGCAATCAAAGCAAGATACATAAGCCCACCTCCTTGTGTCTATTATAACGAAAAAAAACAAAAATGTCTATTATAACAGACATTTGTTAAAATTGCCGTTATAATAGACATAGAATCATTCTAAAATCTTATTTTACTTTTTCTTCTTCGTAGTCGCCGTTGCTACATACGACTTGCTTACCACCACCACGAACTTTTTTCTCAACTAGGTAGTGACCACATTTCGGACAGTCACGGCCGATTGGCTTGTCCCAAGAGGTGAATTCGCAGTCTGGGTAGCGATTGCAGCCATAGAAGAGACGATTCCGCTTGGTTTTACGCTCGATGATTTGGCCTTGGTGACAGTCTGGACACTCCACTCCAATCTCCTTGACGATGGCTTGCGTATGACGGCAATCAGGGAAATTGCTACAAGCAAAGAATTTACCGAATCGACCCAACTTGATAACCATTGGACTTCCACAAACCTCACAGTCAAATCCAGCAGCCTCATCCTTGATTTGGATTTTCTCCATTTCCTCTTCAGCTTTGGCTACTTCTTTTTTAAAGGGTTGGTAGAAGGAATCAATGACCTTTTGCCACTGTTCTTTTCCGAGTTCGACATCATCCAGCTTCCCTTCCATCTCTGCGGTAAAGGTTACATTGACGATATCTGGGAAGAATTCAACGATCAGTTTATTGACGATTTCTCCTAATTCGGTTGGCTCGAAGCGTTTGGCTACAAGCTTCACGTAATAGCGTTTTTGAATGGTCTCAATGGTCGGTGCATAGGTCGAAGGACGGCCAACACCGTTTTCTTCTAAAGTCTTAATCAAGGTCGCTTCAGAATAACGGGCTGGTGGTTGGGTAAAGTGCTGTTCAGGTTTGCTGTTGACCTGAGTGACAGTGTCCCCTTCTTCCATATCTGGTAGCATCTTATTCTTGTCCGAATCATTGTAGATCGCCAAATAGCCGTCAAATTTCACCTGACTTCCATTTGCTGTATATTGAACCCCATTTTGCCCCAAACGGACATTCATGGTATCAAAAACAGCTGCTGTCATCTGACTAGCCACAAAACGATTCCAGATCAAGGTGTAGAGCTTGAGCTGGTCCTTGTCCAAATACTTGGCAATTTTCTCAGGCGTATTGTAGACGCTAGAAGGACGAATGGCTTCGTGGGCATCTTGAGCACCAGAAGCATTCTTAACCCGACTACCATGCTTAGAATACTTGTCTCCAAATCGATTAACGATAAAGCTAGCTGCCTCATTTTGAGCGACTGGACTAATCCGAGTCGAATCCGTACGCATATACGTGATCAAACCTTGAACACCAGATCCAATATTGATTCCTTCGTACAATTGCTGGGCCACCATCATGGTCTTACGAGTACGGAAGTTAATCTTATTGGCTGCATCCATCTGCATGGAAGAAGTTGTGTAAGGAAGCGGCGCATTGCGTTTGCGCTCTTTCTTCTCTACCTTTTCAACGATATACTCTTTCCCATCGAGATGTGAAAGAACGGCTTTCACATCCTCCTGGTTTTGAAGCTTTATCTTCTTGCCATTCATTCCATAGAAATTGGCTTGGAATTGCTTGGTCCCCTTTTTAAAGGTACCATCAATCGTCCAATATTCTTCTGGTTGGAAGGCATTGATTTCTTCTTCCCGGTCAATAATTAACTTAAGCGCAACGGATTGCACCCGACCAGCAGAAAGTCCCTTCTTCACCTTTTTCCATAGAATTGGTGAGATGGAGTACCCAACAATCCGGTCCAAGACACGGCGCGCTTGTTGAGCATCTACCAGATCCATATCAATCTTACGGGGTTCTTGAAAGGCATTTTTTACCGCATCCTTGGTAATTTCATTGAAAACGACGCGGTTCTTATCTTCCTTATCCAACTGAAGAATATGCGCCAAATGCCAAGAAATAGCTTCTCCTTCACGGTCCGGGTCACTTGCGAGAAAGACTTGTTTGGCTTTTTTAGCCTCTTTTTTCAAATCATTAATCAAAGGACCTTTTCCGCGAATATTGATGTACTCTGGTTCGTAATTGTTCTCAAAATCAATAGACATGGTAGATTTTTTCAAGTCACGAATATGACCCACGCTGGCCATGACCTTATAATTTCTACCAAGATACTTTTCAATCGTCTTCGCTTTCGCAGGAGACTCCACGATGACTAAATTCTTTTTAGTTGTTGTGGTTTTCTTTTTTGTTTTAGTAGCCACTTTTTTACCTCTATTTTGTAATAAACCTCATAGAGTGTAAACTATTTTTTTCGGGATGTCAACCGTGAAGTTCTCCTATAGGAAAACTCATTTTAAAATTCAAACTCATCTAGGACATCTTTTCCACTGGTGACCAGCTTTGCACCTTCTTGAATGAGGTGGTGACAGCCATCTGAACGTCCATCCAAGATCGAACCAGGAATAGCAAAGACATCTCGCCCTTCTTCCATAGCACGCTCGCAGGTGATCAGACTTCCAGATCGCATCCGCGCTTCCGCCACAATCACTGCTCTAGAAAGCCCAGCAATAATCCGATTGCGTTCTGGAAAATGATGTTTTTGAGGGCCTTGTCCAGGACCGTATTCTGTTAAAACTAAATGACTCCCACTCATGTACTTCTGCAATTGTTTATTGGATCTAGGATAGAAGACATCTAAGCCAGTACCAATCACTCCAATTGTCTTTCCTCCATTTCGAATAGCAGCATAATGGGCCGCAGCATCAATTCCCTTAGCTAATCCGCTCACCACAATCAATTCATTATTTAACTCGTTAATGATTTTCTCAACGGATTGAATCCCTGTACGGTTACAGGATCGACTCCCTACAACCGCAATCTTTGGCTGTTTAAGAAGATCAATATTGCCTGAGTAAAACAACAAAACAGGTGGGTTATGCATCCAGAGAAGCTCTTCAGGATATTCCGGATCCATAATGGAAATCGAATCAAACTCCTTAAACTCTTCTCTCAAGACCTTGTCATCAATCCGGATATACCGTTCCATAAATAGTGTTTGATTACGACAACCTGCAATTTTTGCCATTAATTCTAAAGAGGGCCACTCCCCATTCATTTCCCAGTAATTGACAATGTTAAAAACCTGTAGATTTGACAGGCCAGCAACCTTTAATTTATAAAGTTCATATTTCTTCATTCGTAAACCTCTTTTTCTACTATCTATTTATAATATTCGTAAAAGAAAACAAAAAAAGCTCTAAAAATAGAACTTTTTAATGATTTTCTAAGATGTTAAAATGACAAACTGCCCCCAAAAGATTACTTGAGTTGTGGTAACGAGCTGCTTGAATCTCTACTAAAGAAAATCGTTGCTCCCCACTTTCCTCCATCAGGCTTTTATACTGATGGTTAATCTCTTCTAAAAGAAGGGGTTGACTACTAATTCCCCCACCAATCGTCACTTTTTCAAGCCGAACCAAAGACTGAAGGTTATAGATTAGGATCGCAATTTCTCGACAATAAGAAGCAAATAAGTCTTGCAATTCCTCATGATAACCAGCTTCAAGGACTTCAAAAACTTGAACTCCATCTTCTTCAGGCAATTCTAGGAGTCGACTAGCATTAGCCACAAAATTGACTGCAGAGCCTAAATTTTGAACCAAACTGGAAATCCCATGTCGCAAAATCTCGGTCTGATATTGCTTTTGTTCAGGAGTCACTTGCTTCTCCCCTAAGCTTGGCCAACGAAGATAATCCTTGAGATTCCAGGTGGAAATTAAGGAACCGTTGGAAGTCAAGGCTAAGCCTACCCCAGTTCCTAACACAAAGGTTGCGCCACAATCACAATCCTGGAGGTTTCCAATTCGTGCTTCTGCCAAGCCTGCAGCATCCCCATCGTTGAGGACGGTCACAGGGACTTGAAAAGTCTTATTTAAACGAGAAGCTAAAGGAATATTCCTTAAATAAGGAACGAGGCCACCTTTAAAGACAAATCCCAGTCGACTATTGATTTCACCCGGACAAGAGATGGCGATCCCAGTGATTCGATTCTGGAACAAGCAAATCACGCGCTCAAGAGCTTCCCAGAATTCCTCAATAGTAGCTGGTGTCGGAACTTTAGAGGAATCATTCACCTGATAGGCTTCATCCACTAAGGCATATTTAATAAAGGTTCCTCCAATATCAAAGGCTAATAGCATTTCCTTCCCTCCTAGTCAAGATCCGTCATGGACTTAATGGGTTCGAAGCTTCGACGATGGATAGGCGTGACCCCATGTCTTTCCAAGCCCTCAAGATGATTGCTTGTCCCATACCCCGCATTCTGAGCAAAATCATAACCTGGATACTTTTGGTCATAGGCTGCCATCATCTGATCTCGTGTCACCTTCGCCACAATAGAAGCAGCTGCGATAGACAGAGAATTAGCATCTCCTTTGATGATGGATGTCTGAGAAATAGGGAGGTCCAATTTCATAGCATCAATCAAGAGGTGTTGAGGTTGAGGGTCCAATTCTTGAATAGCCTCAAGCATGGCTAATTTGGTTGCTTCATAAATATTAACCTGATCAATGACCCGATTATCTTTTATCCCAATCCCGACAGAGAGAGCCTGATCTAAAACCGCTTGGTAAATAGCATGGTGCTTCGATTTTGGAATTCTCTTACTATCGTTTAAACCTGGAATCTTACAATTTTCAGGCAGAATGACGGCTGCTGCGACGACAGGGCCAGCCAAAGGGCCTCGCCCTACTTCATCAACACCTGCAATAAGATGAATCCCTTGAGCATAAAGTTCTTTCTCATAGGCTAGCATTTTTTCCAAACGCAAATCTTCGTCTACTTGTTTTTGGAGTTCGCGTTTTCGTTTGCTGATAGCCGCTTGAACGCCCGCTCGACCATCAAGGATCAACTCTTCAAATAAGGGATGATCTAGCCTATCAATCGTTGACAAACACTCTTTGATTTCTTTAATCGTTGGCATCTACTTCACCTACACGATCAAGGGTATAGCGACCCAAACGACCATCACGTACATCCTTGACAAACAAACTGTAGAAGCGATCATAATCATCTCGGAAACCTAAGCGTTGAGTCATCTCCATAATGATTTCAGGCGCTTCCTGATCTAATTTCATTTGCTTATAGCGTTCTTGTAACTCTTTAGGGTAGTGCTCTTTAAAATAGTTGAGGCCAAAAATGGTCACTTCATCCATTGGAAGCAACTGGTCCTTAATTGCTCCTGTTAAGGCGAGCTTCAAGGCCACTTCTTCATCTTCAAATTTTGGCCAAAGAATCCCTGGGGTATCCAAGATTTCGAGGTCCTTATTGGTTTTCAACCACTGTTGCCCCTTGGTCACCCCTGGTTTATTTCCAACAACAGCAATCTTTTTCCCTGCTAAGCGGTTCATCAGCGTTGATTTACCAGCATTGGGAATCCCGATAATCATGGTCCGAAGGGTTTCAATTTGAATCCCTCGTTCCTTCTGACGGGCAATTTTATCGGCCATCAAAGACTTAGCAGCATCTGTAACCTTTTTAACCGTAGATTGCTCTTTAGAGTTAATAGCCAAAGTTTTGATCCCTTGTGACTCAAAATACTCCTGCCATTCTTTTGTAGCGACAGGATCTGCCAAGTCTACCTTGTTCAGAATCATCAGCTTAGGCTTATCACCAACAATTTTTGTTAACATAGGATTTTGACTTGATAGAGGCAAACGAGCGTCCACCAAAATTGTCACGAAATCCACAAATTTAATATTTTCTTGTACTTGTCTTCTAGCTTTGGACATATGTCCAGGAAACCATTGAATAATCGCCATGAAATGAAATCCTTTCAACATTCAATCTTATCTATTATACCATGAAATACAGTATTTTCTTTTAAAACTGCTCCCCATTTTTTCTTAAAAAAACGAAGCTACACCCGTAACTTCGTTTCTTATTTTAGCGAATTTGCTCAAAGTGCAAGTGAACAGCGATGTGGTCTCCATAGCCACTTCGTTCCAAATCGCGTTGCAAACGATAAGAAATATAGTGTTCAGCAATGGTAATATAACCAGCACCAAGTAAACGGTGCTCAACCATTGATTGGATCATGCTGATTGTGGCACGTTCCACTTTCGCTTCTTCCAAATCCATCACAACTTTTTTAGTCACTTGCGCCAAGTTTTGGCGAAGATCATCGGTCAAGACATAGACTGTTTGTGCTGCCTTCAAAACAGCTTGATAGATTTTATCTGGATCAAATTCTACAACTTCACCACTACGTTTAATGACTTCCATCTTATTCTCCTTGATCATCAATATACTTCTATTATCTAAATAAATAGGGGATTTGTCAAGAATCTAAAACGTCAATAATCCGGACGAAGAACTCCCGTAATGATTTCTTTGGTCGCGTGGTAATCCCCATCCACTACAACCTTGATAATGCGCTTCGCTTCCTCAGCAGGAGCTGGCACTAATGGCAAACGAGTTGGCCCTGCTTCAAAGCCCATATAGTTCAAGACTGCTTTAACTGGAGCTGGACTTGGATAAGAGAAGAGAGCATTGACTTTCGGGATAAATTGGCGCTGAATGGCCGCCGCTTTTTTAATATCATTATTTTCAATGGCTAGGAACATTTCGTGCATTTCATCCCCATTGGTATGAGATGCTACTGAAATCACCCCATCTGCCCCAAGGTTCATGGCATGGAAAGCATCTCCATCCTCTCCCGTATAAATGAGGAACTCCTCTGGCTTGTGCTCAATTAAATAAGCCATATTGGCAAGGGTTGTACACTCTTTTACCCCGATGATATTTGGATGTTCTGCCAAACGAAGCATGGTTTCTGGTGTCATTTCGACAACCACGCGCCCAGGAATGTTATAGATTATGATTGGCAAGTTAGAAGCGTCTGCAATAGCCTTAAAATGCTGGTACATACCTTCTTGAGAAGGTTTGTTGTAATAAGGGACAATCGCTAATCCGGCAGCAAAACCACCAAATTGGTCGACTTCTTTTACAAACTCAATCGAGTCGCGAGTTTCATTGGTCCCGACACCAGCAATCAAAGGAACCCGTCCGTTGACTACCTTTTGCACCGCTGCAAAAAGTTCTAATTCTTCATCGTGTGTTAGAGTTGGACTTTCAGCTGTGGTACCAGCTAAAAGAATCCCATCTGTGTGATGAGCCAAAAGATGTTCAATAAGCGGAGGAATAGCCTCAAAATTAATCGAACCATCTTCATGGAAGGGAGTGATAAAGGCAGTGATCATTCTACAATTTTTTAAATCTTGATAAGACATACATACTCCTTCTTGAGACAACCATAGGGAAGAGGGACAGCACCAAAAGTTGATAGCTGTCCCCTATTACAATTTATTTAGTTAATGAATCATTTCAACTCAAACTTCAACTCAGCTGTTGGGCGCACGAGTCCACGTTCATGAAGGGTTTCTGCAATTTGAACTGAGTTCCAAGCAGCTCCTTTAAGAAGGTTATCAGAAACCACCCACATATGAATCCCTTTTTCAGCATCCAAGTCTTTACGGATACGACCAACAAAGGTATCGCGAGAACCAACCGCATTGATAGCTTGTGGGTATACTTGATGAGCCACATCATCTTCCAACACTGCTCCTGGGAAGGCAACAATAGCAGCTTTTACTTCTTCGATTGGTGCTACTTCTTTGGTCTCAATGTAAACTGACTCTGAGTGAGCTGACAAGACTGGAATACGTACACATGTTGCTGATACGGCAATGCTATCGTCTTCCATGATTTTCTTAGTTTCGTTCGTCATCTTCATTTCTTCATATGTGTAGTCATTATCAGTGAAGACGTCAATTTGAGGAAGGGCGTTAAAGGCGATTGGATAATGTTTCTTATCGCCACCTGAAGGTAAGATTTCCGCGTGCAAATCACGTGGATCCACTCCATCATTCAATACTTCACGCAATTCACGTTGGGTTTCAAGAATGGCTCCCATACCAGCACCAGAGACAGCTTGGTAAGTAGACACGATGATACGGTCCAAGCCCCATTTCTGACGAACAGGCTCAAGAGCTACCATCATTTGAATGGTTGAACAGTTAGGACAGGCGATGATTCCGTTATGGGCATCAAGCGCATGTGCATTTACTTCAGGAACAACCAATGGTACATCTGGATTTTGACGGAAGTAAGAAGTGTTATCTACTACGACCGCACCAGCTTTAACAGCATATGGTGCATATTTAGCTGAAGTTGATCCTCCAGCTGAGAAGAGAGCGATATCTACTCCTGCAAAAGCCTCTTCAGTTGTTTCTTCAATGGTCACGTCTTGCCCTTTGAATTGCAAGACCTTCCCTGCTGAACGCGCAGATGCAAGGTAGCGAATCTTATCAATTGGAAGACTTGATTCTTCCAGCATTTTGATCATTTGTGCACCAACGGCACCTGTAGCACCGACAACAGCAACTGTATATCCCATAATAAAACCTCTTTCGGAATTTTCTAAAAATTTGTGAATTTTATCTATTATACTATTTTTCCCTACAAATGAAAAGTGTATTTTACACTTATAAAAACAAAATAATCCCGATCTAAGACCGGGATAGTTTCTAGATATCGAATAGCTTTTATTGAAAATTAATGGATTTCATAATCCAAATCATTCAAATTCTTCTTGCCTTGAGTATCTTCCAATAAAAATGGCACCTGTTGCATCCCTTTGATACCCGCCACTAGTGAAGTTGGGAAGGTTACTATGGCTTGGTTGATTTGGCTAATATTACTATTAACAATACGTTTAGAAGCTGCCAAATCTTCATTTTCGTCTGCAATTTCTTTTTGCAAGGCCAAGAATTGGTTAGAAGATAAGAGATCTGGATAATTCTCACCTACTGCTCGGATTTGTGCCAAGACATCATTTTGATTAGCAATAACTTGGTTGGATTCTTGGATAGAGGCACCTTGACGAAGGGCTACTAATTCGGTAAAGACTTTCTCTTCATGTTTGGCGTAGGCCTTAGCTGCCTTCAACATTTCAGAAATGGTATCGTAGCGTTTGACAAGAATTATATCAACCGTTCTCTTTGCTTCTTCAATCATGACCTGATAACGATTCAAGCGATTGCTTTCACCGATAAACCACATAACAATGACAAGAGCAAAAACGACGATGGCAATAAATAATCCTATCATAGTTATTCTCCTTTAAATATATTGGTTAATTCATCAATGAGATCAATCTCCCTACAGAGTTTTTGATACTCTGCAGCAATCGAAAGACTTTCGATTGCATCTTTTCTATTCGGTGTTGGGAAAAGGTAGCGGTTAGTATATAAGGAAATATAGAGTGTATCTTGTACTAAATACACACACATAGCATTTTGAGAAATTTGCTGATCAAACCATTCTAGGATCTTGGGTTTTAAGAATTTTCGAGCAGCCAGTTCATCTGTACAATAGATATTGTAATTTTCATTGTTTCGGATATCTTCTGTTTCAATTTGAACTTCATTAGGTCCAGCACCCGGATAGGCACCTTTTAGTTCTCTTTTTAAAAACAAAGATTTCTTGGTTGGAACAACTCTCAAGTGCCCTGGAAATGAGATAGGAGCTTTTAAAGAAAAAATCTGACCAGCAAAATCTTCAACTTCTTCTCTGACCGTATGAGTTTCCCCACTAGAGTCTCTCTTTGTACGCGTCTCAATATGATAAGCATAGAGATTGGCTACTACGAGATTCTTTTCATCATGGAAAGACAATTGATGAAAGAGATCAAACTTAGTCGATCTCGGACTAATGACCTGCAGGACATTCATTGGGTAGTCAGCTGTCAGAGTTAGCTCCGCTTGAGGAAAAACTTCTTTCAGGATGGGACAAAGAAAATCTGTAATATAAATCTCTTCATTGGATCGAACCTGATCTCCGAATAAGGCTTTTCGTTTTTTGTATGCTGGTAAATAATAAAACACCACTACAAGAAGAATGATAACAATCGCTGCTCGCCATCTAACAAGTTGGAAGGAGAGAAAAGCTAGAATACCACCAAGAATAGTGGCGTTTCTCCAATGAAGATTATTCTACATTTGTTCCTTCATAATGAGCAACTTAGCCTGATATTGTTCTAATTTTTCCAGTTCACTGATACGTTGAAACGTTTCTTGTGACCACTTGTTGTTTGGACTGTTTTGATCATACACTATAACCATCTCCTTTCAAACACAAATGAATCCATTTATTTACATCATTATATCACCGGTAGTCATAAGAGGCAAACAAATTTATGTATTTGCTTACCATGAATTTTTACAAAAAAAATCCCCTACCAAACGGTAAGGGATCGAGGCATCTTTCGATGAGAACAGCCGGTTCACACAACTGTTCAAGGTCCGCTCCTGCGTTACAATTGAATGTAGACCTCCTCAGCGCAAAAGGCTCCTAAGAGCCAATCGACTCATCGCATGAAGCTAGTCTACCATGAAATCACATGAACTGTCAAGAGGGTCGTTCTAGACTTCCTTTAAAAAGTTTGAGCTGCGCTAAGCTCATCTGGTTTTTACATTAGGAGCTTCACAGGCCCTTCGATAGTCTTTTGCATCCAGACAATATCATTCCATTGATCAAATTTATAGCCAATTTTAGGAAAATGAGCAACTTTCAGATAGCCTCGTTTCTCATGTAAGGCGATACTAGCTGGATTTGGCAGGGCAATACAAGCTAAGAAACGTAAATAACCACGCGCCTCCAACTCCGACTCTAACGCCTCATACAAACGAGAACCCAATCCTTGCCCACGATGATCTTGATCTACATAGACAGATACTTCCACTGCCCAATCATATGCTGATCGATCATAATAAGTTGAGGCATAGGCATAAGCAAGGACTTGACCGTCTTCTTCAGCTACTAAATAGGGAAAACGTTGAAGGATCTTTTCGATACGCCCTTCAAATTCCTTTATCGATGGTACATCATATTCAAAAGTGATGGCTGTTTTCTCAACATAAGGGGCATAAATCCTGACAAGTTCATGAGCATCTTCAAGGGTGACTGGTCTAATCTTCAGCATGGTCTTCTCACTTTCTATCTCTCTATTATACCCCAAAAGGACAAAAATAGAGGTTGTCAGTCAACCTCTATATATGTTTATTAGAACAAGCCTAAAGCAGTACCATCTTCTGCTACATCCATGTTCAAAGCAGCAGGACGTTTTGGTAATCCTGGCATAGTCATCACTTCACCTGTCAAAGCAACAATGAAGCCTGCGCCAGTCTTAGGTACCAATTCGCGAATGGTAATGTCAAAACCAGACGGCGCCCCGAGGAGACTTGGATCATCTGAGAAACTATATTGGGTCTTAGCCATACAAACTGGCAACTTGTCCCAGCCATTTTTCACGATCTGAGCAATCTGAGTTTTGGCTTTCTTCTCAAAGACAACATTGTCGGCCCGGTAAATTTCATGGGCAATCTTAGTGATCTTTTCTTCAACAGAAAGGTCATTATCATAAAGACGAGTGTAGTTGGCTGGACTTGTTTCAAGTGTCTCCACTACTGTTTCTGCTAGGGCCAATCCTCCATCAGCACCATCAGCCCAAACGCTCGCCAATTCAACAGGAACTTGAATAGAAGCACAGAGTTCTTTCAGAGCTGAAATTTCAGCTTCTGTATCTGTGACAAATTCATTAATAGCCACTACTACAGGAACTCCGAATTTACGCATATTTTCTACGTGGCGCTCCAAGTTCGCAAAACCTGAACGAACAGCTTCTACGTTTTCCTCAGAAAGAGCATCTTTGGCAACTCCACCATTCATCTTCAAAGCACGAATCGTTGCGACAATCACCACTGCAGATGGACTAACAGGAAGATTTGGTGTTTTGATATCCAAGAATTTTTCAGCTCCCAAATCCGCGCCAAAACCTGCTTCTGTCACTACGTAATCGGCTAAACGAAGAGCGGTTGAGGTAGCTAAAACAGAATTACATCCATGGGCAATATTAGCAAAAGGTCCACCATGAACAAAGGCTGGAGTTCCATAGATGGTTTGGACCAAGTTTGGCTTGATCGCATCTTTCAGAATCAAGGCAAGCGCCCCTTCCACTTCCAAATCACGGACATAAACTGGACTACGATCATAGCGGTAACCGATCACAATATTAGCCAAACGACGTTTCAAGTCTTCAATATCTGTCGCCAAGCAAAGGATGGCCATAATCTCAGAAGCAACGGTGATATCAAATCCGTCTTCACGAGGAATCCCATTGAGCGGCCCACCGAGACCGACCGATACGTGACGCAAAGCACGGTCATTCAAGTCCACTACCCGTTTCCAGATAATCCGACGTTGGTCAATGCCTAGCTCATTTCCTTGATGCAAATGATTGTCGATCAAAGCTGAAAGTGTATTATTTGCTGTTGTAATGGCATGCATGTCACCCGTGAAATGAAGGTTGATGTCTTCCATTGGTAGAACTTGGGCATAGCCTCCACCAGCTGCGCCACCTTTAATCCCCATAACAGGACCTAAAGAAGGTTCGCGGATGGCAATCATGGTTTGTTTGCCAATTTTATTTAAGGCATCTGCCAAACCAATGGTGATGGTAGACTTTCCTTCCCCTGCTGGAGTCGGGTTAATCGCTGTTACCAAGATGAGTTTCCCTGGTTCTTCTTTCTGAACGGCTTGGATTTTGTCAAAGGTTAATTTCGCCTTATACTTTCCATAGAGTTCTAGGTCATCGAAGTGAATACCCAATTTCTCTACCACATCAGTGATTGGTTTCAATTCAATACTTTGTGCAATCTCGATATCTGTCTTCATCTGAATCTCCTCACTATTTAATAATCCTATTATACAGAAATTTCACAAGGATATATATTTTAAATCTCAAACTTTTCCCGTTCGTTCGGTTTTTGCTTAGTAATTCTGCTTTTTCAGCCTTTATTCCAATTTCTTATACCCCTCTATATGAAATAACTATGAGTCCCTTCATCGTCTAGTCTACCGCCTTTGCATCCCCTTGATCAACAATCGTAAGAGCCATGTTCTTGGCTTTACTAAAATATAAAATTCTTGTAAAATAAGCCTATGAATATTTTGATTACTTCCGGTGGGACGAGTGAAAAGATTGATCAGGTTCGTTCGATTACCAACCATTCCACTGGTCAACTTGGAAAAATCATTTCCAAACGTTTTTTAGAGGCAGGTTTTTCTGTGACTCTGGTGACAACCCCAACTGCGGTTCTGCCTAAAGAACATCCTCATTTAAGAAGGATATTCATCAAAAATGTCGCTGAACTTCAAACCGTCCTTGAAAAAGAAACTCCAACTCACCAGGTGCTCATCCATGCTATGGCTGTCTCTGACTACAGCCCTGTCTATATGTCAGGTTTCCAGGCTGTCAAAGAAGCTAGCAATTTAGAGCATTTTCTTCATCAAACCAACCAGGAATCGAAAATTTCTTCAGAAGAAGATTACCAAGTTCTCTTTTTGAAGAAAAATCCTAAGTTGATTTCCTTAGTAAAAACATGGAATCCAGATATTCGCTTGATTGGCTTTAAACTGCTGGTTGATGTAGCACAGGATCAACTCCTATCCGTTGCTCGTGCTAGTCTCGAAAAGAATCAGGCAGAAATGATTGTTGCCAATGACTTAAGCGAAATTCAAGACGGAAAACATCGAGCTTACTTAGTTACGAAAGATGCTACTCAAATAGCCGAAACGAAATTGGATATTGCTCAAAAAATTTATCATCACATTAGGAACAAAGGATAAAACCTATGGCGAATATACTACTGGCTGTGACAGGGAGCATTTCTGCCTACAAGGCAGCAGACCTCACTAGTCAATTGACCAAGCTCGGTCACCAGGTAAAGGTTCTGATGACTCCTGCAGCTACAGCTTTCATTACCCCTCTAACCCTTCAGGTCCTCTCCAAACAAGCTGTCCTGGTAGAGGTCATGACAGAAGACGATCCAAAACAAATCCAACATATTGACTTGGGGAAAGAGGCCGATCTTTTTCTTGTCGCACCTGCTAGTGCCAATACCATTGCAAAATTAGCCCACGGCTTTGCAGATACTATTGTTACCAGCACTGCTTTGGCCCTCCCATCTGATGTGAAAAAATTCCTAGCACCCGCTATGAATACCAAGATGTTGGACCACCCCGCTACACAAAACAATCTTGAAACCCTAAAAAGCTACGGCTACCAAATCATCCCACCGCGCGAAGCTTTACTAGCTTGTGGCGATCAGGGATCTGGCGCTTTAGCTTCCATCGAAACCATTCTAACTATTATACAGGAGTCGCTCTCATGAGAAAATCTTCATCATCCATTGCACAAATTTCTATCTTCTTCGCTATCATGGTGACCATCCATTTTACATCAACCATGATCTTCCAATTCTTCCCTTTTCTAATCCCACCGACCTTCGTCCATATTCCAGTGGTGATTGCTTCCATTCTTTACGGACCACGTATTGGTGGGACCTTGGGACTCTTGATGGGACTCTTTAGCCTCACCATCAACACCATCGTTCAGTTACCAAGTAGTTATTTATTCAGTCCCTTTGTTGAAAAAGGAAACATTTACTCTCTGATCATCGTACTGGTTCCCCGTATCCTCATCGGGATCACCCCTTACTTTGTGTACAAGTTGATCCATAATAAAACTGGACTGGCAATTGCTGCAGCAGTTGGATCTTTCACCAACACTTTCTTTGTGCTTTCAGGTATTTTCATCTTCTTTTCAAAAAATTATCCAGGTGGTATCCAAGCCTTCCTCGGTGCTGTTTTAACTACTAACTCTTTGATTGAGGTCCTTGCGACAGTCATTCTGACACTAGCGATCATCCCACCTCTCTCAAAAGTTAAGAATTCATTGTAAGTCATTTTCGTTTATCACACTTTTCAAATGAAGGTGTGATTTTTTTGTGGACACTCAGCATATAAATTTGAAAACAATTGCTATTGAATCTAGTTTTTTCAGAAAAAAAATGCTATAATGTAAGCGATTAATTTATAGAAATAAGGAGTTGCACTATGACTTATCAAGAAAACTTCCAAAAATGGGCTGATTTCGCTGACCTACCAGATTACCTTCGTCGTGATTTGGAAAGCATGGATGAAAAAACGAAGGAAGACGCCTTCTACACAAACCTTGAATTCGGTACTGCTGGTATGCGTGGATTGATTGGTGCGGGGACTAACCGTATTAACATCTATGTGGTTCGCCAAGCAACTGAAGGTTTGGCTCGTTTGATCGAATCTAAAGGTGGAAATGAAAAAGAACGTGGTGTAGCCATCGCCTACGATAGCCGTCACTTCTCTCCAGAATTTGCCTTTGAATCAGCAGCCGTTCTTGCTAAACACGGTATTAAATCCTATGTCTTTGAAAGTCTCCGTCCAACTCCAGAACTTTCATTTGCTGTTCGTCACCTCAACTGCTTCGCAGGTATTATGATTACAGCCAGCCACAACCCTGCTCCGTTTAACGGATACAAGGTTTACGGTGAAGATGGTGGCCAAATGCCTCCACACGATGCAGACGCTTTGACAACTTATATCCGTGCCATTGACAATCCTTTCGCTGTAGAAGTTGCCGATGTGGAATCTGAAAAAGCATCTGGTTTAATTGAAGTCATCGGTGAAGCTGTTGATACTGAATACCTCAAAGAAGTCAAAGATGTTAATATCAACCCTGCCTTGATCGAAGAGTTCGGTAAAGACATGAAGATTGTCTACACTCCACTTCACGGCACTGGTGAAATGTTGGCTCGTCGTGCTCTTGCGCAAGCAGGATTTGACTCTGTTCAAGTTGTGGAAGCTCAAGCGACTCCAGATCCAGACTTCTCAACTGTAAAATCACCAAACCCAGAAAGTCAAGCAGCCTTTGCACTTGCTGAAGAACTAGGTCGTCGAGTTGGAGCTGATGTTCTTGTGGCAACTGACCCTGACGCTGACCGTGTTGGTGTTGAAGTCCTTCAAAAAGACGGAAGCTATCTTAACCTATCAGGTAACCAAATCGGTGCTATCATGGCTAAGTACATCTTGGAAGCCCACAAAAATGCTGGAACCCTTCCAGAAAATGCAGCCCTTTGCAAATCTATCGTATCAACTGACTTGGTAACTAAGATTGCCGAAAGCTACGGCGCAACTATGTTCAACGTCTTGACTGGTTTCAAATTCATCGCTGAAAAGATTCAAGAATTCGAAGAAAAACACAATCACACTTACATGATGGGATTTGAAGAAAGCTTCGGTTACTTGATCAAACCATTCGTACGTGATAAAGATGCGATTCAAGCTGTCCTTGTCGTTGCTGAGCTTGCTGCTTACTACCGCTCTCGTGGTTTGACTCTTGCAGATGGTATTGAAGAAATCTACAAAGAGTACGGCTACTATGCTGAAAAGACAATCTCTGTTACTCTTTCTGGTGTTGACGGAGCTGAGCAAATCAAAGCAATCATGGCTAAATTCCGTGAAAACGGTCCAAAAGAATTTAACGCAACAGCAGTTTCAATCACTGAAGACTTCAAAGCACAAACATCTACTGCTGCTGATGGCACTGTAACAACCTTGACAACTCCTCCAAGTGATGTATTGAAATACACACTTGCGGATGGTTCTTGGATTGCCGTTCGCCCTTCTGGCACAGAACCAAAAATCAAATTCTACATTGCAGTTGTTGGTGAAAGCAACGAAGATTCTCAAGCTAAAATTGCTAACATCGAAGCTGAAATCAATGCCTTTGTAAAATAAGCAACCACAAAAGATGAGATCAACCAATCTCATCTTTTTTTCGTATCAAAATACAGCATTTTTTCGCCCTTTATGGCATACTAGATTTATAAGAAAGCGAGGTAATCTCATGGAACAATTTTTAGAAGATATTAAAGATCTTGAAGTAACCACTGTTGCGCGCGCGCAAGAAGCCATCGACCAAAAAGAAACAGCAACCTTCTTTATTGGACGCAAGACTTGCCCATATTGCCGGAAGTTCGCTGCTAAATTAGCAACTGTAGTAGCCGAAACTAAAGCCCATATCTACTTCATTAATAGTGAAGAACCAAGTCAACTGGATGCTTTGCAAGCCTTCCGCTCTACCTATGGCATTCCAACTGTTCCTGGATTTTTACATGTCGAAGCCGGTGAAGTTACCGTTCGCTGCGACTCATCCATGTCAGAAGAAGAAATTAAAACATTCGCTCATCTATAAAAAAATTGAGGCTGGGACAAAAGTCCTAGCCTCTCAATTGTTTTTGGATTGTCGAGCACAATACGCAGTGGTTGAGTGGGCTCTACTACGCTGATTTCATCTGCTTTTACAGCCCTCCTCAACTGTGCGGAGGTGGGACGACGAAATCGAATTCTAACGAATTACCGATTTCTGTCCCACTCTCAATTTTCATTTTCTGTAAAAGTCGTCCAAATCTTTTGCTGGGGTTTGGCAAAAGGATAGGCCGAAAATTCTTCTGGTTGCAACCAAACAGTCGATTCACTGGTTGCTTGTTCTCCTTCTTTTACTAGGCCGTAACGAAGTTGAACCTGCCACTTGCGATGCGAAAAGACATGCTGGACCATGGGATAAGTTCTCTCTTGCCAATCAATGACCAAGTCGTAGTCCTGTTCAAAGGAGAGAATCTCTAGATTGCCCTCTGCTTGTTCTTTCTCGTCCAGCAGAGACAATTGGCCCAGGTTCTCAGATAGACTATCCACTTCAATCAAGGGAAAATGCCAGAAGCCTGACAAGAGTCCTTCTCGCTCATTTTTCTCCAGCAAGTAGCGCCCTTGACTATCCTTTATAATAAAGGCTGTTAAATAAACGGGTACTGGTTTCTTTTTAGGAGCCTTGATGGGATAACGATCCATGGTCCCATGTTGGTAGGCTGCACTAAACTCCTTGACAGGACTCTCTTCCGGCCGTGGGTTGACTGGGGACTCGATATCTGAGCCCAAATCCATCAAAGCCTGATTGAAATCACCCGGACGGTCTGGATCGATCAAGACTTCCATCATGGCCTGAAAAATCTTGCGATTAGTCGGGATTCCGATATCGTAGTCCACCTCAAACAAACGAGCTAAAACCCGCATGACATTGCCATCTACTGCCGGCTCTGGCAAGCCAAAAGCAATACTGGCAATGGCACCAGCTGTATAAGGTCCAATTCCCTTGAGTTTAGAGATAGCCTCATAGCTTGATGGGAAAACACCCCGTTGGTCCTCCATGATCTGCTGGGCAGCTTTCTGCATGTTGCGAACCCGTGAGTAATAGCCCAAGCCTTCCCAGGCTTTTAAGAGCTTTTCTTCTGGAGCCTGAGCCAGATCCGCAATCGTCGGAAACCAATCTAAAAAACGCTCATAATAAGGAATAACCGTATCGACACGTGTCTGCTGGAGCATAATCTCTGAGATCCATATTTTATAAGGATCCTGCGTCCTTCTCCAGGGGAGATCTCGTTTATTGGCATCATACCAGGCTAATAACTTTTCTCGGAAAGAGGCAATTTTTTCCTCCTCCCACATATTAATACCATAGTCTTTTAAATCCATCATATTCCTAGTATACCATAGAATGACTTCTACTTTAGAGATTCTGACTCTACCATAAAAAGGCCTAGGAAATCCCTAAGCCTTTCAATCATTCTTATTGTTCCACAGCTTGAGCTGCTGTGATCAAGGTCAATTTGTAAACGTCATCTGCATTACATCCGCGAGAAAGGTCGTTAACTGGTTTGTTCAACCCTTGCAAAACTGGTCCTACTGCAGCAAAGCCACCAAGACGTTCTGCCATCTTGTACCCAATGTTACCCGCCTCAATACCTGGGAAGATAAAGACATTAGCTTGTCCTGCCACCTTGCTTCCTGGAGCTTTCAATGCTGCTGTTTCTGGTACAAAGGCAGCGTCAAATTGCAATTCCCCATCAATTTCAAGGTCTGGACGAAGTTCATGAGCGATTTTTGTTGCTTCAACAACTTTATCAACACTTTCACCGAAACCAGAACCTTTGGTTGAATAGCTCAACATGGCGATTTTCGGATCGATGCCAAACATCTTGGCTGTGATAGCAGAGTTGATGGCAATTTCTGCCAAGCCTTCAGCATCTGGATTGATATTGATGGCACAGTCTCCAAACAAGTAACGTTCAGAACCACGAACCATGAGGAAGGCACCTGAAGTGCGTTTGACATTTGGACGAGTTTTGATAATTTGAAGGGCTGGACGAACAGTTGCAGCTGTTGAGTGAATCGCACCTGAAACCATACCATCAACGATTCCCAGATGTACCAACATAACACCAAAGTAGTTGACATCGTCTTGCAAAATTTGACGTGCTTCTTCTTCTGTCATTTTACCCTTCCGACGTTCTACCAAGGAAGCTACCATCTCATCAAAGCCTGCGTAAGAATGCGGGTCGATAACTTCGTATCCTTCCAAAACTCCTTCAATTTCAAGGTAAATACGAATCTTATCTGGATTACCAAGCAAGACAGGTGTAACGTCTGTTTCTTTTACAATCCGTTTTGCTGCTTGCAGAATACGAGGCTCTTCCCCTTCTGGTAACACAATACGAGCATTCTTACCAACGAGGTTGGTTTTGAGGCTTTCAAAAACTTCCATGAGTTTCTCCTTTGAAAAAAATTAAATATTTGATAACTGTTTTAAGACTTGGCTAAAATCATCTGGCAGAGAGCTTTCAATTCGGAGCTCCTCTTCCAAAAAAGGATGATAAAAAGCCAAGGAATGGCAATGCAAGGCTTGTCGAAGAATCCCATCTTCTAACGAACCTCCATAGAGATCATCTCCCAAAAGTGGAAAACCAATATGAGAAAAATGAACGCGAATCTGATGGGTCCGGCCTGTATGCAACTGGATATCCACCAGATGAATATCACCAAAAGACTGGACAACTTGGTAGCTGGTATGAGCATACTTGCCACCTTTTGCTACCTTTCGGGTAATAATGGAGTCTTCATCACGCGCAATGGGGGCTATGATATCCCCCTTGCTTTCCAACTCACCCTTGCCCTTTACCAATGCAAAGTAACGTTTTTGAATGGTCTTAGCCTGAAGTTGCTTATCCAAGCGAGCATGGGCATAGCCATGTTTGGCAAAGAGCATGATCCCACTGGTATCCTTGTCTAAACGAGTAACAATATGAACGAGCTGATTCTCATATTGATTGCGAACATAGTAACCCTTGACAAAGTTGGCAATAGTATTGGAATGAAGGGAGCTAGGAATGGATGCCACTCCTGCTGGTTTGTTGATAACCAAGAAATGATCGTCTTCGTACAAGATTTCCAAATCCCGATCAATGGCTTCCAAGGCTTCATAACCTTCCTCAGAGGGAATATCAATCGTTACCTTGTCTCCGATATCCAGAAGATAAATGGCATTTTGTTCGACGCCATTGACTAAAATCTGGCCTCCAGAAAACTTGATCTTGGCCAATAAGCCTTTTGAAACCTGATGTTTCTTCAGAAAGGTTTTAACCTTGACATGTTCATCTGCAATAAACTCGAACCTCATTCGTCAATATCTCCGATAAAGGCATCCTTGACCCGATTCCAGAAACTGGTATGGCTTGGGCTCGCTACGAAATTGATCTTGTGATTATCAATCTGGTACTCGATATGGGCGATATTTCGATAGGAATAGGTTGAATTATCGACAGAGAGAATGTGAAAACCTGGCCGGCTAGGCGTGATTTCAATCTTATCTTTTTTGGGAACAATAATCGATGACCCCAAAGTTCGATAGACACGATTATTCAGACTAGCGATTTCAGCAATCTGAAGCGCTTCGATCGTCGGGTGAAGCACAGCTCCTCCTAAAGATTTGTTATAAGCTGTGCTACCTGTAGGAGTCGAAACCGTAATGCCATCCCCTCTGAATCGCTCAAAATGAACGCCATTGATGGTTAAATCAGCTACCATAGTTCGATCGCTTCGCTTAATCGTCGCTTCGTTAAGGGCTCGCATAATCTTCGTATCCCCATTATCAAAAGTCACTTTGACATTAAGGATTGGGTAAGATACCTTGGCACCTGTATCGAACTTGAGATTTTCTACCAACTTGTCAATCTCATCATCTAAATAGTCCGTATAAAATCCAAGATGCCCCGTATGCACTCCAACAAAACGAACCCGATCTAATTGACTCTCGTACTTATGAAAAGCCGAGAGCAACATACCATCCCCACCGATAGAGATCACGATATCCGGATGCTTCTCAGTTAAGATAAAATTATTCTTTTTTAATTTATAACGAAGTTGTTGAAAAACCTCTTCGCTCTGGCGTTTTCGATTCCGAATAATCGAAACCTTTTTACCTGTAGTCCTCATCTGTATCATCACTATTTCCGACGCCATCGTTTAATTTACGATGCATTGGATCAAAAAGAGCTTGCGCCTCCTGAATGGCATCACGAATGGCGCCCATTTCCTCATCGAGTTGATAAGCCAAATTCGCGGTGACTTCAAGACGCTTCTTAATCTCGTCCGGAAAATCTCCTTTATATTTGTAATTTAATGAGTGTTCAATGGTGGCCCAGAAATTCATAGACAGGGTACGAATCTGAATCTCTGCCAAAATCGTTTCATAGCCATTAATGGTATCTACTGGATACTCTACCACTACATGATAGCTTCGATACCCACTTGATTTCTTGTGACGAATATAGTCGCGTTCTTGAACCACGCGCATATCCTGACGCTTCCGCAAAACTTCTAGGACTTCATCTACGTCGTCTACAAATTGAACCATGACCCTCAGACCAGCAATATCTTGCATATCTTGAGCCAGGTTCTCTTCAGAAATACTTC
The DNA here is from genome assembly GCF_015552665.1 of Streptococcus sp. 1001283B150225_161107_H12. Classification (NCBI taxonomy): domain Bacteria; kingdom Bacillati; phylum Bacillota; class Bacilli; order Lactobacillales; family Streptococcaceae; genus Streptococcus; species Streptococcus sp. 1001283B150225_161107_H12. The sequence continues at coordinate 80,483 of NZ_JADNFC010000002.1, forward strand.
TGCGTTCCATCTTTTCGAGAATACTCTCAATCGGCTTCACACGACCGGTCACAAACTCGATTGGGGAATGCTTTTGTTGTTTGCGGTACTGCTTTCTTATCCCACGAAGTTTAATCTTCAACTCCCCAACTGCTTGGATATAGGGATCTAAAAAATTTTCCCAATCAATCGTCATTGAATCACCTTGTCATCTCAAAGTTTTTTGTATAAAATAAACACATCTATTATTATATCATAAAGAGCTTGCAAACGAAAGAAAAGGACGTAGCTATGAATCATTTAGAAATTGAATTTAAAACCTTACTAACCAAGGAAGAGTACCATTCTCTAGAAGACTTTTTCAAGGACCAACCTCCTATCCGACAAACCAATCACTATATTGACACGCCCGACCAAGCTATCCGGAATCATCGGATGGCCTTGCGAATTCGTACCTTAGCTGATCGGGCTGAGCTAACCCTTAAAGTACCGCAAGATGCGGGACATTTTGAATACAATCAAGCCCTTACTTTTGAACAAGTAGAAACCTTTCTCTCCAAGAAGAAACTCCCTCAAGGTGAGATTGCCAGCTTTCTCACTGATTTAGACATTCCTCTAACTTCCTTAGATGTCTGGGGAAGTCTAGAAACAGAGAGACGGGAGAAAAGAATCCCTAAAGGTTTATTAGCTTTTGACCGTAGTCGCTATAACTCTATCGAGGACTATGAGTTAGAAATGGAGGTGGATGCCGCTTCAGATGAAACTTATTTTCACGAATTTCTCAAGGAAAAACAAATTGAATACAAGCCAGCCAAAAGTAAAGTAGCAAGATTGGCCCAAAGTTTGCTAAAAAGCTGAAATTACTGAATTTTTTTGCTAAAATAAGACTAGACAAAAATATCTAAATGAGGATCAAACACATGTCAGAAAAAAACAATATGAAGCTCTTCGCACTCAACTCCAATCAAGAAATTGCACAAAAAATTTCGGAAGTTGCTGGTATCCCACTCGGAAAGCTTTCTTCACGTCAATTCTCAGATGGTGAAATCCAAATTAATATCGAAGAAAGTGTGCGTGGATATGATATTTACATCATCCAATCTTCTAGCTTCCCAGTGAACAATCACTTAATGGAATTGTTAATCATGGTAGATGCTTGCCAACGAGCGAGTGCCCATACCGTAAACGTGGTCCTTCCATACTTTGGGTACGCTCGTCAAGACCGCACTGCTGCTCCTCGCGAACCAATTACAGCAAAATTAGTTGCCAACATGCTTGTCAAGGCAGGGGTAGACCGTGTTGTAACCCTCGATCTTCATGCGGTTCAAGTACAAGGCTTCTTCGATATCCCAGTAGACAACTTGTTCACGATTCCTCTATTTGCTGATCACTATATCAAACAAGGTTTAACCGGTTCAGATGTAGTGGTTGTCAGCCCTAAAAATTCTGGAGTGAAACGCGCACGCAATCTTGCAGAATATCTAGATGCCCCAATTGCTATCATCGACTATGCCCAAGACGACTCTAGCCGTGACGAGGGCTACATCATCGGGGATGTTAAAGGTAAAAAAGCAATCCTGATCGATGATATTTTGAATACAGGAAAAACCTTCTCTGAGGCTGCAAAAATTGTTCAACGCGACGGCGCTACTGAGATTTATGCCGTTTCTAGTCACGGACTTTTCGTTAAGGGAGCTGCAGAATTACTAGACCAAGCACCGATTAAAGAAATTTTGGTTACAGACTCTGTAGCAACCAAAGAGCAAAAACCCCAAAATGTAAAATACATTACTGCAAGCGAATTGATTGGAGATGCCCTTGTACGTATCCAAGAGCGTAAACCAGTTAGTCCACTCTTTGCATACCACAAGAAATAAGGTGATGTCGTGATTTATTTTGACAATGCGGCAACCACTCCCCTAAGCCCAGGAGTAATCAAGGTGATGACAGAAACGATGGAAACCAGTTTCGGAAATCCCTCTAGCCTCCACTCCCATGGTCGTCAAGCGAAAAAGATTCTTAGAGATGCTAGGGAATGCGTTGCAACTTGTTTAAAGACCTCTAGTCAACAGATTATCTTCACTTCTGGCGGGACCGAAAGCAATAACACTGTTATAAAGGGCTACTGTCTCAAACATAGACAGCAAGGGAAGCATATTATTACCACGGCTATTGAGCACCATGCCGTTCTTGAACCGATTGAGTACTTGGTCCAAGAATATGGATTTGAAGTAACCATCATTCAACCAGTCGATCAAAAAATTCGACCTGAAGATATTCGAGCTGCACTTCGTCCCGATACTATTTTGGTATCCACCATGTATGCCAATAACGAAACAGGCGATCTCTTACCCATCAAGGCCATTTCTGACCTTTTAAAAGACCATCCTGCTGCTTTTCATGTCGATGCTGTGCAGGCCGTTGGTAAACTTTCTGTAGCACCAGAAGAGCTAGGAATCGATTTCCTAACCGCGTCCGCCCATAAATTTCATGGTCCAAAAGGGGTTGGCATCCTCTATGCTAGAAAGCCTGACTTTTTCAATCTCTTACACGGGGGTGACCAAGAAGACAAGCGTCGGGCTAGTACAGAGAACTTGATTTCAATTGCTGGAATGGCTCAAGCCCTCAAAGAAGCAACTGATCAGTTAGACGCAAATTATCAGTATATTCAGCGCTTATCTGAACGTATCCTAACTGGCCTAGAAGATCTAGATTTCTATCTGAATAGCACAGGCTCCAAACTTCCTCATGTCTTAAATATTGGCTTCCCCGGTATCAGCAATGATATCTTACTGCTTCGTTTAGACATGGCAGGAATTTCAGTCTCAACTGGCTCTGCTTGTACAGCAGGAACTGTTCAACCAAGTCACGTCCTTGCAGCTTATTACGGCGAAGATTCAGTTCGCTTAAAGGAATCTATTCGCATTAGTTTATCCGAATTCAATACGACTGCTGAAGTCGATACTTATATAACAACTATTCACAAAATTTTAGGAGAATTACATGGCATTTGAAACATCTGTCTCATTACCAAACTGCGATTACACATACGCAATCCATCCAAATATTAAAAAATATACCCTACGCGACAATACCTTTGCACAAACAAAGGTTGGAAACTACGAATTAAATCGTTTGTTAGAAGCTATTCCAAATAGCGGAGATGGCTTTAAGTTAAAAATTATCATCAATAAGGATTTAACAGGATTTAAAATTAACATTACTGACAAGTCAGGCCTTCGTTTGGTAAATATTTTTAAAAATCCAGAAAACAAGATTATCCAACAAAAATTCTACTTCCTCATGGACAGTTTAGTTGAACGTGAAATCTTTGAAAGGATTGAAAACTAATGACCAATGGTCCTGTACTCCTCACCTATTTGGATGCATACCAAAAGGAACGTCAGGTTAGCTACGACAACATCGATCACTGTCTATTAGCCTTCTCAGGCTGTGTGACCATTCCAGATTCCTATCAGGTTGTTTCTGTTACCTACAAGGAGCATACCTTACCTTTCACTGGAAAAATCGGTGACTTTTATCGCTATCTAATTCAGTTTGATCAGAGTTTAAGAAATTCCAATTAACAAAGAAAACACCATTTTGGTGTTTTTTTAGTAGAAGATAGTTGCTTTTTTCACAAACTTTTTATAAAATAGATTTGAAAGGTTGTGATATTGTGAAACAAGATAAGACTAATCCAATTCCTCGTGCTACTGCCAAACGACTCTCCTTGTATTACCGCATTTTTAAACGCTTTAATGCAGAGAAAATCGAGAGAGCAAATTCAAAACAGATCGCTGAAGCCATCGGGATTGATTCCGCAACTGTTCGTCGAGACTTCTCCTACTTTGGAGAGCTTGGACGACGTGGTTTTGGTTATGATGTCAAAAAGTTAATGAACTTCTTTGCTGATCTCTTGAATGATAACTCCATCACCAATGTTGCTATCGTCGGGATTGGAAATATGGGGAGTGCCCTTCTTCACTATCGCTTCCATGAGCGAAACAAAATGAAAATTGTCATGGCATTTGATACGGATGATCATGAGTTAGTCGGCACTAAAAGTAAAGATGGTATTCCGATTTACGGCATCTCCACACTAAAAGAAAAACTTGAGGGACAAGAGATTCAAACAGCCATTTTAACCGTTCCAAGTGTAAAATCTCAAGAAGTTGCAGATTTACTAGTTGAAGCTGGTATCAAGGGAATCCTTAGCTTTTCTCCAGTCCACTTAACAGTTCCAAAAGATGTGGTAGTCCAATATGTCGACCTAACCAGTGAACTGCAAACCCTTCTCTACTTTATGCGCAAAAATTCATGATAAGCAAAGAGGCTGGGACAAAAGTCCTAGCCTCTCAATTGTCCTTGGATTATCGAGCAAGACGCAGTGGTTGAGTGGGCTCTACTACGCTGATTTTATCAGCTTTTACAGCCCTACTCAACTGTGCGGAGGTGGGACGACGAAATCGAATTCTAACGAATTACCGATTTCTGTCCCACTCTCTTTTTCTATACCAATAAATCTGTTTCTTCCCGGTAGCTATAGTAATCATCAGTTGAGACAATCAGATGGTCCAATAAAACAATTCCTAGACAATTGCAGGCTTCAATCATTTGTTGGGTAACGCCATCATCATTCTTGCTAGGATGAATGACCCCGGACGGGTGGTTGTGAACCAAGATTAAGGATGTCGCCATATGCTTGATGGCATAGTGCAAGATTTCCCTCGGTTCTGCAATGCTACGATTGACTGTTCCGATAAAGATCACTTGCTGATGGATAATTTGATTTTGGGTATTCAGATACAAGGCCAGTAAATGCTCCTGTTTCTCATGGCCTATTTTTTGTTGCATCATTTTTGCCAGCTTCTGACTACTCATGATTTGTTCCGTTTCAATCACTTCAGAAGTCTGTATTCGTTTCCCTAGTTCAATAGCAGCTAACAGCTCAATGGCCTTAACTTTCCCAATTCCTGGAACTTCCTTTAACTCCTGAAAACTCATACTAGCCAGTTCTTTTAAACTCTTTAGTGAGCCCAGCAGGTCCTGAGCGATCTCGTAGACTGGTTTATTTTTGTTCCCCGTCCGTAATAAGATGGACAGCAATTCTTGATGACTGAGCTTATCAGGTCCTTCTGTTAGCAAACGTTCTCTAGGTAAGAGACCTGATTCTTGAAATACAATATGATACATAAAAAACCTCCTCAATTAATAATTCGCAATTGAGGAGGAAAAAGGACGATTCTGTATAAATTAAATTGGACAAACTACTTCTCTTAAGTTTTCAAGAATTCGAGTTTCTTCATTTGAGAAGTTAATTTTATAGCACTCTTGCACTTGTTCCAAAGACGCAAGAAATTGACGAATTTCGTATCGAATTAAGTGTTCTTGATCATCAGGAAGGTTTTCAATGGTTTCGAAGACCTGTTCAACTTCGTAGATCCCCTTGGTAATGAGACCTGTTTTGGGGAAATCATTGACCAGTAAGCCATAGAAGTTTCTTAACAAAGTATAGATATCTTCTGTGCACATTTGGTTCCTCCAAGTTTCTTTCTATCACTCTTCTATTATAAAATAGAAAGCATGCAAAAATATGTCAGTCAGGTAACATTTTATGACTATCCTCTTACAAGTTGGCAGAAAATTAACAGAAAAAAAGAGGTCAAAGACCTCTTTTTAAGTTGATTATAATTGCATTTGATTATAAGATTTTGTGAAAGCTTCCAGTATATCATTTGGTGCTTTTGAGTAATCTACTGAAGTTTCCAAAGTACCTTTTACAATCGTACGATAAGTTGCTGCGGCATCCTCACAGGTCACCAAGGTGATTTCATTAACCCCTTCACGATCTGCAATGACATCGACCCGATCTGGTGTCACTGTCTCAACAGAATTGATGACATAGGTATAGACCTTTTCCTTATCAGTGATATAGATTTTCATTCCAGCTTTGGCATGTTCTAATGGAGAAAAGAGCATTTCATTTGCCCCTGTTAAACCAAAGACATGGTGACTAGCCAAGGAGTAATTCCTTTCCCCCATAACCTGGTCCTCTTTCATGGTACCTGCCCCATAATAGAGTCCCACATTATCTAAGCCTTTAAAAATCGGAAGGTTCATCTTCAACTCAGGAATTGCTATCCCCCCAATAACAGGCAACTTCTGCGCCTGCCACTGGGCATTGATAACAGATTCTGTAGAAAGCGATTTGACTTCTTTAAAATCAAAGCTAGTCTTGGCATCTTTATTCTTATCGATGGTCTTTTTCGATACCTTGTTGACTTGATATTGATTGGTATGCCACACCATGATCATGTTCCGAATCGGAGCATTAAAGATCAAGGCAATAGACAAAAGGATTAGTAAGGTAGCAAAGATATTAATCAAGCGATTTCGTAAGCTTGTTTTCTTCTTTTTTCTTCTTGAAGCCATTATTTATCCTACCCTTCACTTTCAGTTTCAGTCTCTGACTCATCTTTTTCGTCAGCTTGAACCGTTGTAAAGGTTACGATTTGAGCATCTTGATCCAGACGCATCACTTTCACACCCATGGTCGAACGTCCCGTTTGAGAAATATTGGCGACGCTGGTACGAATCATGACACCTGTATTGGTGATAATCATCAAATCCTCATCTCCTTTGACAGTCATGAGACCGGCTAGAGGACCATTCTTATCAACCACATTAGCAGTTTTAATCCCTTTACCACCACGTCCTTTTGTTGGATACTCATCAGCACGCGTACGTTTACCGTATCCCTTTTCAGTGATGATCAATACTTCATCTTGATCTGTAATCACGCTTGCACCGACCACTTGGTCACCTGGACGAAGGTTGACACCTCGTACCCCAGTTGCCGAACGGCCCATGTTCCGTACGATAGACTCATTGAAGCGGACAGAATAACCAAATTTAGTCCCGATAATCACGTCCGTATTTCCGTCTGTGAGGAAGACGTTAATCAGCTCATCCTCGTCTTTAAGGTTAAGAGCTTTCAAGCCATTTTGACGAATATTAGCAAACTCAGCTACACTGGTCCGTTTTACCAAACCTGAGCGGGTTGTAAAGAAGAGATAAGCGTCTTCACTACGATCCTGAGCGACGTTAATAATGGTCTGAATGGACTCTCCGTCATCTAACTTGAGCAAGTTGACAATTGGAAGTCCCTTAGCTGTACGGCCGTATTCAGGGATTTCATAGCCTTTCAGACGGTAAACCCGTCCCTTATTGGTAAAGAAGAGCAAACGATCATGGGTGCTGGTAGAAACCAATTCACGGACAAAGTCATCATCTTTGACCCCTGTACCTTGAACACCACGTCCCCCACGTTTTTGAGCAGTAAATTCATCTTGATCCAATCGTTTGATGTAGCCCTTGTTAGAGAGAGTGATCAAAACATTGCTTTCTTCGATCAAATCTTCGTCTTCTAGTGATAGAACTTCTCCTACCATCAATTCTGTCCGACGTGGATCTCCAAACTTCCGTTTGACCTCGTCCAATTCTTCCTTGATAATCGCAACTACACGCTCTGGCTTGGCTAAAATATCAGCAAGATCAGCAATCAAGGCAACGAGATCATCGTATTCGCTTTGAATCTTGTCCCGTTCCAAACCAGTCAAACGACGAAGACGCATATCCAAGATAGCTTGGCTTTGACGCTCAGAAAGCTTGAACTTACTCATCAATTCTGCTTGTGCTTCTGCATCTGTCTGGCTATTACGGATGATTTTAATCACTTCATCGATGTGATCAAGAGCGATTAAGAGACCTTCCAAGATATGGGCACGAGCTTCCGCCTTCTCTTTATCAAAGATGGTCCGACGAGTCACCACTTCTTTTTGGTGCTCAATATAAGATCCTAAAATCTCACGAAGAGAGAGAATCTTAGGGACACCATTTTGGATAGCCAACATGTTGAAACCAAAGTTGGTTTGCATTTGGGTCATCTTGAAGAGGTTGTTTAAGATAACATTGGCTGAGGCATCGCGACGGACTTCGATGACGAAACGAACCCCTTCCCGGTTAGACTCATCCCGAACTGCTGTAATCCCATCGATTCGTTTTTCTTGAACCAAACGAACGATATGCTCATGCACTTTGGTCTTGTTGACCATATAAGGAAATTCTGTAACGACAATGCGTTCACGGCCTGTCTTGGTCTCTTCAATTTCCGTCCGAGACCGCAAGACAATCGAGCCTTTTCCTGTTTCATAGGCCTTATGAATACCCGATTTGCCCATGACCAAGGCTCCGGTAGGGAAATCTGGTCCAGGAAGCACCTCCATTAGTTCACGTGTGGTCACATCAGGATTGTCCATCATTAGTTTGACAGCATCAATAGACTCACCAAGGTTGTGTGGAGGAATATTTGTCGCCATCCCTACCGCAATCCCTGTCGCTCCATTGACTAACAAGTTAGGGAAGCGAGCTGGAAGAACGTTTGGTTCGCGTTCACTGGCGTCATAGTTATCTGTGAAATCAACTGTATTCTTGTTGATATCCCGAAGCATTTCAAGAGCAATCTTGCTCATACGAGCTTCTGTATACCGTTGGGCCGCGGCTCCATCACCGTCCATAGAACCAAAGTTCCCATGCCCATCTACAAGCATGTAACGATAGCTCCACCATTGAGCCATCCGAACCATAGCCTCATAAATAGAGGAGTCACCGTGTGGATGGTATTTACCCATAACATCCCCGGTAATACGAGCTGATTTCTTATGTGGTTTATCTGGTGTAACCCCAAGTTCATTCATACCATAAAGGATCCGACGATGAACTGGCTTTAAACCATCCCGCACGTCAGGAAGAGCCCGAGACACGATAACACTCATAGCGTAATCGATGAAACTGGTCTTCATTTCCGATGTTAAGTTAACATCAACTAAGTTATTATCCTGCATTAAAACAATGCCTCTCTTTAATTAATTCACCATACTATTATAACACATTTAGGACTTTTTTTCTCCTTCGGAACACAAGAGTAAAAACGTTTACATCGTTAAAATTAGGCGTAAAACCGTGACAAAGAATAGTAAAAGTGGTAGAATAAAACCGAATGGGGAAAGCCCAAAAAAAATGAAGGAGACGTTTAGAAAATGACTTTAACTAAACAACATAAAAAAGTTATCCTTGTTGGTGATGGTGCGGTAGGTTCATCTTACGCTTTTGCACTTGTTACTCAAGGAATCGCACAAGAACTTGGTATCATCGAAATCCCTCAATTATTTGAAAAAGCGGTTGGTGATGCAGAAGACCTTAGCCATGCCCTTGCCTTCACTTCACCTAAGAAGATTTATGCTGCTAAGTACGAAGACTGTGCGGATGCGGACTTAGTTGTTATTACAGCAGGCGCTCCTCAAAAACCAGGCGAAACTCGTCTTGACCTCGTTGGTAAAAACCTTGCCATCAACAAATCTATCGTTGAGCAAGTCGTTGCTTCAGGTTTCGACGGTATCTTCCTTGTTGCTGCTAACCCAGTTGACGTTTTGACTTACTCAACTTGGAAATTCTCAGGTTTCCCTAAAGAACGTGTTATCGGTTCAGGTACTTCACTTGACTCAGCTCGTTTCCGTCAAGCACTTGCTGAAAAAATCGGCGTTGATGCTCGTTCAGTTCACGCCTACATCATGGGTGAACACGGTGACTCTGAGTTTGCTGTTTGGTCACACGCTAACGTTGCCGGTGTAAAATTGGAACAATGGTTGCAAGCAAACCGTGACTTGAACGAAGCTGACCTTGTAGATCTCTTCATCTCTGTACGTGATGCTGCTTACTCAATCATCAACAAGAAAGGTGCTACTTACTACGGTATCGCCGTTGCCCTTGCTCGTATTACTCGTGCTATCCTTGATGATGAAAATGCTGTACTTCCACTTTCAGTCTTCCAAGAAGGACAATACGGAGTTGAGAACGTCTTTATCGGTCAACCAGCGATCGTTGGTGCACACGGTATCGTTCGTCCAGTAAACATCCCATTGAACGACGCTGAAACACAAAAAATGCAAGCATCGGCAAAAGAATTGCAAGCAATTATCGATGAAGCATGGAAGAACCCAGAATTCCAAGCAGCTTCTAAAAACTAAACAAAACGTTAAACACCATGTCTTAGGACATGGTGTTTTCTTGATCTCATTATTATGAAATCCTAGAGAGCCCTGAGAGCCCAATCCTGCTCTTAAAAACTCACTGCTATCTTTCCCGTCAAAAATAAAAAAGAGAGCCTCAAGGCTCTCCAATCGTCATCCACCCTGAGAGAATCGAACTCCCATCTCAAGAACCGGAATCTTACGTGATATCCATTACACTAAGGGTGGTAACTATGATAGTATATCAAAAATTCGAGCATTTTACAAGTAAAAAAAGCTTGCCTAAGCAAGCTTTTTATGTTGATTACAATTCAATATCACCAAACAAGTCAGCCATTGAGAATCCAGTTTGAGTTTCTGGAAGTTCAAAGTCACGTTTTTCTTGTTTTGGACGACGTGGACGTTGTTGACGTTTTTCTTGTTTTTCGCCTTCTTCTTGAGCTGGACGTTCTTCAAGAGCTTTGATAGAAAGTGATACACGTTCATCAGCAGCATTTACTTCAAGAACTTTAACAGTTACTTCTTGTCCAACTTTAAGCACATCTTTTGGATTTTCAACACGTTTGTGTGAAATTTGTGAGATGTGTACAAGTCCATCGATACCTGGCAATACTTCAACGAATGCACCGAAGTCAGTCAAACGTTTAACAGTACCTTCGATGACATCACCAGCTGCCAATTTTTGTTCTACGCCATCCCATGGTCCAGGTGTTGTAGCTTTCAATGAAAGGGATACGCGACCTTCTTCTTCGTTCAAGTCAAGGACTTTCACTTCGATTTCTTCACCAACAGTTACAACTGATTTAGGTGAAACGTTGCGTTCGTGTGATAATTCAGTCAAGTGAACCAATCCATCAACACCACCAAGGTCGATGAAAGCACCAAAGCTAGTGATACGAGCAACTTTACCGGTTACAACGTCACCAACGTTCAATTTACCGAATACTTCAGCGCGAGCTGCAGCTGATGCAGCTTCAACAACTTCACGACGAGAAAGGATGAAGCGGTTTTCTTTTGCGTCAACTTCTTTGATTTTAGCATCAAATTCTTGACCTACGAAACGTTCAGTGTTACGTACAAAACGAGTATCAAGCATTGAAGCTGGAATAAATCCACGAAGTCCTTCAAATTCTACTGAAAGTCCGCCCTTAACAGCGCGAGTTCCTTTAACAGTAACAACTTCTTCTTCACGTCCGACCAATTTGTCCCATGCTTTGCGAGCTTCCAAACGTTTTTTAGATACAAGGTAAGTTACTGTATCAGTATCTTTACCAACTACTTGACGAAGAACAAGCAATTCAAGTGTTTCACCTGGTTTAACCAAGTCATTGATGTCAGCATCACGATCGTTTGTCAATTCGCGAAGAGTCAAGACACCTTCGACACCAGTTCCAGAGATTGCAACGTTAGCTTGTGTAGCGTCAACTGTCAAAACTTCAGCAGTAACAACATCACCTGGCTCAACTTGGCTAACACTGTTTAGCAAATCTTCAAATTCATTCATCTAAAAAATCCTCCAACAATCAAGTTTTCTAAACTTGACATACTTATAATTATTTTTCCTAAGCAAGCACTCGCAACGAAATCAAAATGATCTACAACGACTTCTTCATATAAAGAAATAAAATACCTGAGTAGATATTTTACCACCTTATCTGATATTACCTAGAACTGGGGTAGCTGGATTCGAACCAACGCATGAGGGAGTCAAAGTCCCTTGCCTTACCGCTTGGCTATACCCCAAAAGTGAAATGGAGAGAGAGGGATTCGAACCCCCGAACCCGAAGGAGCGGATTTACAGTCCGCCGCGTTTAGCCTCTTCGCTATCTCTCCAAGCAAATCAACAGACACAATTATACCATTGATTTCATGAAAATGCAACCCCTTATTTGTTCAAATTGTAATTTTCGATGGCACTTTCTACTGCTTTTTCCAGTGATTTATAGAGACTTTCTACGGCTCCGTTTTTCACAAGAGCGAACTGAGCTCCCATATCAGCAATCTCAGCAATAGCCTTCTTTCCAATCGCTAATTGGTAGCCATCAAAGGTATCTTTTCCAACAATTACCTTGCTATCAGAAATTTGGATTTCAATTTTTTTATCTTTTTTACTCATTCTTCTACCTCATTTCAACTCCTTTATTTTACAAAATTTTTCACATGCTTGCAAGCCGAAAATGTTTCATGATTAAATTATTTTATTAGTAGCTCTTCCAAAGAAAAAAGAGGGAGTTCTTCTCCCTCTGATCATTCCTTTAATCGTTAACTTTGAAGATCCATCCTTCTGGTGCTTCAATATCACCAAACTGGATGCCCGTTAATTCATCATAAAGCTTGCGGGTAACCGGTCCTACTTCCGTTTCTGAATAGAAGACATGGAAGTTATCTCCGTGCTGAACTCCCCCGATTGGTGAAATAACTGCAGCTGTTCCACATGCCCCTGCTTCGACAAATCGATCTAGGTTATCAATTGGAACATCTCCTTCGATTGGTGTCAAACCAAGACGGTGCTCTGCAAGATAGAGCAAGGAATACTTGGTAATGGATGGCAGAATAGATGGGCTAAGTGGCGTCACAAACTCATTATCAGCTGTGATCCCAAAGAAGTTAGCAGATCCTACTTCTTCAATCTTGGTGTGGGTTGCAGGATCCAAGTAAATCACGTCTGAGAAGTTCCGAGACTTAGCTAATTTACCAGGTAAGAGGCTAGCGGCATAGTTTCCACCGACTTTCGCTGCACCTGTCCCATGAGGAGCTGCCCGGTCATAGTCGTCTTGGATCAAGAAGTTGGTTGGAACCAAGCCACCCTTGAAGTAGTTCCCGACTGGCATAGCAAAGATCGTAAAGATGTATTCCTCTGCTGGCTTCACTCCAATAATATCCCCGACCCCAATCAACAATGGACGAAGATAGAGGGTTCCACCTGTTCCATATGGTGGGACATATTCTTCATTGGCACGAACTACTGCTTTACAAGCTTCCACAAACATATCCGTTGGAACTTGAGGCATAAGCAAGCGATCTGCAGTCCGTTGAAGGCGTTTGGCATTTTCATCAGGACGGAACAATTGAATGCTGCCATCTTTTGTCCGGTAAGCTTTTAGCCCTTCGAAAGCTTGCTGTCCATAGTGCAAACTTGGAGAAGATTCCGAGATATGAAGAGTGGCATCTTCAGATAGTTCTCCTTTCTCCCAGGCACCATTACGGTAATAGGCGATGTAGCGGTAAGGTAATTTCATATAAGAAAATCCAAGATTTTCCCAATCAAGTGATACTGTCATGTCTGTTTTCCTTCTTCCATTCAAGACTTGCTAAATAGCAAGAGCCACCACAAAGGATGACTTTATTCATGTACTCTATTTTACACCATTTCATGAGAATTTCAAGTGAAATTTGCAATTTTCAGAAAATTTATCGAGCAACAAAATTAGCCATAAACTGGCTAATTTTATTTTTATTTAATTCTAGCAGTAAAGACTTCTTGATCAGAGATTTGATCGTTGACAAAAGAACCGTTGCTAGTTCGTTCTGACAAGCTGAGTTGGGTAACATCCACTTCTGTCACCTGACCTGTTGTCGAAGTGATCTGAAGGATTTGATCTTGCTCTGCCACTTCTTCTTGGCTCGTAAAGAGATCAAAATCTCCCTGGTCAGTGAAGACTGGACCTGCCTTGAAGACGCGGTGTGGTTTAGACTTCAGTTCACGTAAGACTTGCAGTCCACGTTTGGCACGGCTGGTCACAGGAATATCATCCTGAGACATTCGTTTGAGGCTGCCTCGCTGGGTCAGAATGTACATACTTGGCGTCGTTGACTTAAAGACGGCTACCACTTGATCTCCATCTTTGAGGTTAATGGCTTTAACACCTGCTGCTTTGGCACCAACTACTGGCACCTCTTCAATATTGAACCGCAACCCGTAACCATTTTTAGTAATGATCATGATGTCCTCGAGGACAACTGGTGCAACCGCTACGATACGGTCCTCTTGATCCTTCAGTTTAGCGTATTTAGTTGATTTAGAACGATAGGTCCGCCATGGGCTCAATTCCTTGCGTTCAAAACGCTTGATTTGGCCTTGTTGAGTTGCTGCAAAGTAGGTCACTCCTTCAAACTGATCCACAATCTCCGCAAAAAGAATTTCTTCTTCCTGCTCGAAATTGGTCAAGGTCTGACTAAGGTGCTCCCCGATATCCTTCCACTTGGTATCTGCCAATTCATGAACAGGTCGATAGATGGCATTTCCCAAGTTGGTAAAGAGCAAAAGATGCTGGGTGGTCTTAGCAGGCTCTACGAAAATCAACTCATCGTCGTCCCGCTTACCGACTTCTTCCACTGTCGACGCATTGAAGGAACGAGGAGAGGTCCGTTTAATGTAACCAGCACGGGTCACGCTAACGAAGGTTTCTTCTTCCACAATGAGACTGGCTGTATCAATCTCGATCGTTTTAGCAGTGTCTTGCAATTCACTGCGACGCGGATTACCAAAGAGCTTCTTGACTTCACGCAACTCCTTCTTCATGAGGTTAAACATAGTCCGTTCGTCCCCAATGATGGCTGCCAAAGTCGCGATTTGTTCCTTGAGACTGGCATGCTCTTCTTCCAAAGTCACGATATCCGTATTGGTCAAGCGGTACAATTGCAAGGTGACAATAGCTTCTGCTTGTTCTTCCGTGAAATCGTAGCTGACCTTGAGGTTTTCCTTAGCATCTGCCTTGTTATCAGAAGCGCGGATCAAGGCAATGACTTCATCGAGGATAGAAATGACGCGGATCAAACCCTCTACGATGTGGAGCCGTCGTTCGGCCTTTTCCTTATCAAAGCGAGAACGAGCGACAATGATGTCCCGACGGTGAGCAATGTAGCTAGAGAGAATCGGTACAATCCCCACTTGACGAGGGGTATAGTTGTCAATCGCCACCATATTGAAGTTGTAGTTGACCTGCAAGTCTGTATACTTGAACAAGTAGTTCAAGATCAAGTCTGCATTGGCATCTTTTTTCAACTCAATGGCAATGCGAAGACCATCTCGGTCAGACTCATCCCGAACTTCGGCAATACCGGCCACCTTGTTGTTAACACGGACATCGTCGATCTTCTTCACCAAGACTGCTTTATTGATCTCATAAGGGATCTCGGTAACCACGATTTGCTGCTTACCACCTTTGAGCTGCTCAATCTCAGTTTTAGAGCGGACAACCACCCGCCCTTTACCGGTTTCATAGGCTTTCTTGATCTCATCCCGTCCTTGGATAATGGCACCCGTTGGGAAATCAGGTCCAGGTAGAAACTCCATAAGTTTGTCTACCTTGGCAGATGGATGGTCGATCATGTAGACCACGGCATCGATGACTTCAGCGAGATTATGTGGCGGAATATCTGTCGCGTAACCAGCTGAAATTCCTGTAGCTCCATTGACCAAAAGGTTTGGAAAGGCTGCCGGCAAAACAGTTGGCTCTTTTTCTGTATCGTCAAAGTTCCAGGCAAACGGCACTGTGTTCTTTTCGATATCTTGCAAAAGATAACCAGCGATTTCAGACAAACGCGCTTCCGTATAACGCATGGCCGCTGGTGGATCACCGTCCATGGAGCCATTGTTTCCGTGCATTTCGACTAGGATCTCGCGGTTCTTCCAGTCTTGAGACATACGGACCATGGCATCATAGATAGAAGAATCCCCGTGAGGGTGAAAATTCCCCATGATATTTCCAACAGACTTGGCAGACTTGCGGTAGCCCTTGTCATGGGTATTGCCATCCTTATTCATAGAATAAAGAATCCGCCGTTGGACGGGTTTCAAGCCATCCCGAATATCAGGAAGAGCCCGTTCTTGAATAATGTATTTGGAGTAGCGACCAAAGCGCTCTCCCATGATGTCCTCCAAGGACATATTTTGGATATTACTCATATAAGATACAAAGGGACGATTCGGCTTGCCGAAAATTTCTGTAGTACCCTAGGGCATCCACATCCGTAATTTTCGAATTGGATACGGCTGTAAAAAAAACTAGGAAATCGATGCAGGGTTCGATGAACCCAAAGCGATTTATCTTTTTTCCTAGGAAATTAGTCCCGTGTTCAGTTACTATAAGTAACTAAACTATCCTTTCTGTAGTTTAAAGTGTTTAAAATAGATTATTGAATCAATGATTTGACAGTTTCTCTTCAGCATAAGCCCTCATCTTTACAACCACTTCCTGATCATAGTCAAATCCCATCTTTTGGGCCAGGCTTTGAGCTTCTCGATCAAAAATATTCATGGTAGCAAATAAGGACTGGCTGACCTTCTCTATACTAGATAGATTTAGCAGAGGTGAGAACTCCTTCTCTTTCTCAGCTGGGAGATAGTGAAAGAGGTACTTGTAGTTCTTTCCGATATCAATTGCTCCCCTATCGCTTGTCACCTGCCAAGCAAAGACCTTGAGGAGTTCTTGCTGGCAAATGCCATAGAGGTGATCCGTCGCATAGATGAGCTGATTTCTTCGAATGGCCTTTACGACATAAGCCGATACCCACCAAAATTCATTGCAGGATGCTGCAAATTCCTCTTCAGTAGGCGGAGCGGTCCAATAGCGCTTGGAATTAGGCTGATAGGCTTCAAACAAACCTTTGTCGTCTTTTATAACTTCAAAATTTGCTTCGCTGTCCACCCACTCTTGGATATACTCCTTGGGGCAGAGGGTTAAATCAATGCGATTGCCATCTTCAAAGAGCATAAGATAAAGATGACGGTGTCCTAGAGTAACTTCTTGCTCAATGATGCGTTTACCAAACTGGTCTAGCCAAGATAAATCAGATATCAAGTCCTCCAGATTATCAACAATATAGACCACATCATAATCTTGGAACTCATCTTTTGGTGCTTTTGTATCCGTTCGTGAACCAGACATAGCGACAGCGTTGACTTTTAGAGTTTTTGCGATTTGTAAAATCACGTCAAACATCTCGGTTTCAGTTCTCATGGGGATACCTGCCTTTTTAGTGAAAACTTTTAATTCTGTAGAGGTCATATCTATAAAGGGGACTGGCTGCTGGAACTTTTTCCTTATCAAATTCTTTGAAAAATCCCATGACTAGTTTTGCATAACCATGACAGCCATCCTCATTTTTGTTTCTTCTTTTCAAACAGATTATTAATAATAAGTAAAACTACTAACAGAACAGCTAATACATTTGTTTGGGTGCTGATTCTGAAACACCTGACAAAAATCTGTATATTGTCAACCTTAAAAGGACCTACAAAAATTTGAAGGATATCACTTATCAAATTAAGCACTACAATTACACTCATGACACCTATGGCCCGACCTGAAATTTTTAGCATAAATATTTCCTTGTCTTTCTTCACTTGATTAGTTTTACTAGATTTTACATGTTTTTCTAAAAAATTTTCAACAGAAAATTCATTTATCTTATCTTCACCATTTTTATTAATTTTAACATCTAGTTCAAGTTTCATCTCATACCTTTTCCTTCATTCTATCATTGATTCTTTTGATCAGATTGTATTCTTTATCGCCATTCCCTAAGGATCTGCATATTGTCTCTGCTTTCTCATATGTTTCACGAATAAATTCTGGTTGTCTTGAAGCATTGTAATAAACCTTCAAAAATTTCAACGATGATAGCATAGAAGCATTGTATTCCCAATGGTTCTTCAACAGACATCTGATAAAAACCCTGATGATTTCCTGTTCTTGATACAAGAGACTTGTTTCATGATGTTCAAAATACTTTAACGAAATATAATCACAATAGTAAATCATGATATTAGATATCCAATTAAAAGTGTTTTCTTGAACTTCCTTAGTTGGTTCATAGCGTAGAGCTGTCCTTAACACCTGAACTTCTTTAAGCGTAATTTCTTTAGCAGAAGCTGCATCAAAAAGCTTTGAGCGCCAGCCTGAAATGCCATCTAAAGAACTTCTATAATTTGTATATAAGGTAAAGATTGACACAATTGCACCTAACAGAGCCGCAAATAATCCAATCACTAATTCATTCATCTTTATATCCTATATTTACTTTCTAAGATTGATTTTGACTCGCATAAATTAAACAGAACAACCTACTTGGCTTCTTCTGGTTGTGTTGGGGTAATTTTTTTGGTTAGCTTGCGTATTTTATAGCGACTACGGATAGAGTTGAGATGGTCACGGAGATCAGCATACTGCTTTTTATCTGGATAAGCATAGGCGTTGATTGCAGTAAAATCTGCAAAGAAGTCATAGATTTCTTATAGTTTCGCACGGATTTCCTTTTTTTTGACTAGGTGCCTTGACTTTTTGCTCGGCCAAGCGCTCCTTATAGTCATTTTCAAACTGAGCCTGCGCCTTTGTCAAGGTTTCTACATGAGTTATCAAATGCAGAGTTGAAAGGGCAGTTTTGTAGTAACTATCTTTTAGCTCCTTGAGCAAATGGTTAATAGCTTCTGTCTCTTTTCGTAGCTCATACTCGTTAGCCCGGCATAATTTTTGAAAAGTTTGCTGAGTTTGTCGTAAGCTTCCTTGCTACTTGCCTATTTCACACGAGAGAAGGCCTTGACCAAACCAATCAAGGTAGAAAATGCATCATCACGCTCACGATCAGACGCTTCCAGACTAGCCACCGTTTGACTGGCCTTGGAACGGTGCAAACCAGCTTGCAAGGTCTCAAGAAGTTTCTCCATATCCCCAAGCTTCGTTGCGTAAACCTGCTCAGACTTATTGGCTTTTGTAAAAATCCCCAACTCATCCCTGCTCTCAGATAGAAGTTGGAAGAATTCGTTGTTTACTAAATTGCGTACAGTTAAACTCGTGATTCCATATTCTTTTTTTATAAAACAACTCTTTCAATGATGTATTTTTATGTTTTTGCTCTAAAATAATTCAGAACATATATAAATATTCGTATTTTACTCCAATAACTCAAAACACACATGTGTGATTTGGGCTATTTCTCCCTAGACAAAATATTCTTCAGGTGGGATTTCTTGTTTTAGGACTTGGAAGGTGATTATTCGTGTGGGATTTAATCTAGCCCAAACGATCCAATTTGAACGCATGGAGTTTTGATTTAGAGTCATACTGAACTACTGCAATCTTTTTATGAAGTTTTTCTATATCCTCAGCAGTGAGTTGTACTTTTTTTGCGACATCAATAAATCTATTAATTGTTTCACTATCAGATTCATTATTGCTATTGTAATTATAAATAATCAATTCAGAATCTGTCTCCAAAAGTGAGTTAAGAATATTATTCCACCACCAAAAGTCACTATCACCGAGTGATAAACCGTATAATATAAACAAATCAGTATTATTGAAATATGATTTATATTTTTTATCATTCTGAGCCCAATAGGGTTTTAAAAAATTCTTTGCTTTGTTTCTATTATCAACATTTGTTATTTGATTTTCGTTATCGAAGCCAAATAACATTGATTTTGGAACATTTTGATAACCATGGGGATGAGTGATGTTGGTCATCAAATAACTGGAAAAATAAGTGGAGCTATCCCAAGAACAATGATCGTTAGTAAAATTATTAGGATTTGCCGCAAAAGAAATTTGTCTATCAGCATGTGGCCACGGGTGTGGATCATATTGTTCTTTATCCAATACTAAAATATTATCTAACATAGAAGTATAGTTGAAATTTAAAATTTCCCAATTAAATAATTTGTAATGGTATAGCTTTGATGGAAAACTCAATTTTCGGAAATTGCTTTCATCTAAATCTGCCAAAAATTTTTGAAATGATGAAATTGCTAGCTCGCTTTTACTGCTATCATTCCCTATTTGAGCTAACATATTTGGAGTTATTATATCATTTAAAAAATTAGAAAATTCAACCTGAAAGTGATTAAAATCATTAGTCAATCTTGCTTCATTGATATAATTATTCTCGTTGAAAATCTCAATTAAACTATTCTCAAAGTCACTCCAATTTTGCTTGATATTGGAATTGTTTTCATTATCTTTCTTATCCTCAGTCATTTTTTGAAAGATAATATTATCTTTATCAAAATTCTTATAGCAAAGATAATTATAGAAATTTTGATAAGAAGTCCGATATGGAGATTTAAGATATTCCATTAACTGAATATCTACACCATTTCCAAAGAGAGCCATGATATTAATTTGTCCATCATTAGCCAGTTCTTTAAATTCTTGATTTGTATAAATATTATAGCCCATATTTTCTTTATCATCCTTTCAAAACACCATCTCCCCACTCTCTTCCAGCGTAAACCTAACATTGTCCTCAATCCACTTACGACGTGGTGCAGCCTTATCGCCCATTAGGACAGAGACACGGCGTTCTGCACGCGCCAAGTCATCAATGGTAACACGGATCAAGGTGCGGGTTTCTGGGTTCATAGTGGTTTCCCAAAGTTGGTCCGCATTCATCTCACCCAATCCTTTGTATCGTTGAAGGGTTGCTCCACGGCCAAAGGTTCGCCGTAGGTCTTCCAATTCACTATCAGTCCAGGCATAAGCCACTTCTTCTTTCTTGCCTTTGCCTTTAGACATCTTATAAAGAGGAGGCATAGCGATATAGATACGTCCTGCTTCGACCAAGGGACGCATATAGCGATAGAAGAAAGTTAGGAGAAGGGTCTGAATATGGGCACCATCCGTATCCGCATCGGTCATGATGATAATCTTGTCATAGTTGGCATCTTCGATCGTAAAGTCAGCCCCGACTCCAGCACCGATGGTGTAGATCATGGTGTTGATTTCCTCGTTTTTGAGGATGTCACTCATATTGGCCTTCTCAGTATTGAGAACCTTCCCTCGAAGCGGAAGGATGGCTTGGAACTTGCGGTCCCGACCTTGCTTAGCAGAACCACCGGCTGAGTCTCCTTCGACTAGATAGAGTTCGTTCTTGGCAGGATTCTTGGACTGGGCTGGCGTCAATTTACCAGATAAGAGTCCCTTATCCTTCTTGTTCTTCTTGCCATTTCGACTCTCATCCCGCGCCTTCCGAGCGGCTTCACGCGCATCCCGGGCCTTAATGGCCTTGCGGATCAGATTGGAAGCCAACTCCCCATTTTCCATGAGGAAGAAGGTCAACTTGTCAGCGACAATCCCGTCAACAACGGGTCGAGCAAGTGGACTTCCTAGTTTGTCCTTGGTCTGCCCTTCAAACTGCAAATGAGCTTCTGGCACCAAGATCGAAAGAACAGCAGACAAGCCTTCACGGTAGTCGGATCCTTCCAGATTCTTGTCTTTTTCTTTGAGAAGTCCTGTCTTTCTTGCATAGTCGTTCATGGCCTTGGTAATAGCTGTCTTCAGTCCTGTCTCGTGTGTTCCCCCATCTTTAGTGCGGACATTATTAACGAAGGACAAGATGTTGTCAGAGTAGCCATCATTGTATTGGAGAGCAACTTCTACTTGGAAGCCTTCTGATTCCCCGTTAAAGTAGAGAACGGGCGTCAAGGTTTCCTTATCTTCGTTCAAGTACTCAACGAAATCCTGAACACCATTCTCGTAATGGAAGGCCACATGGTTGTCTTCTTCTTTGCGAAGGTCTGTCAGCGTCAGTGTTACATCCTTGAGCAAGAAAGCTGATTCTTTGATCCGCTCTGCAATGGTATTAAACTTGAAATCCGTCGTAGAGAAGATGGTTGGATCCGGCATGAAGGTGACCTTGGTTCCCGTCTTAGACTTAGGAGCCGAACCAATCTTTTCAAGAGTGGTAACAGGCTTCCCACCATCCTCAAAGCGTTGTTTGTAGACTGCTCCATCACGGGTAATCTCTACCTCAAGCCAGCTAGAGAGGGCGTTCACGACCGAAGATCCTACCCCGTGGAGACCACCAGAAGTCTTATAACCACCTTGACCAAACTTTCCTCCAGCATGGAGGACGGTAAAGATGACTTCAACGGTTGGTTTGCCCATAGCATGCATCCCTGTCGGCATTCCCCGACCTTGGTCTGCTACAGATAGGGACCCGTCTTTGTTGATGGTAACGTCAATTTGAGAACCAAAACCAGATAAGGCTTCATCGACCGCATTGTCGACAATTTCCCAGACCAAATGGTGAAGTCCATTTCCATCTGTCGATCCGATATACATCCCTGGACGTTTACGGACCGCATCCAACCCTTCTAGTACCTGAATGGCATCGTCATTGTAATTATTAATGTTGATTTCCTTTTTAGACACAAGGAACCTCCTGTTTGTTCATCTTTTCTATATTACAGCTTTTTAGGAATTTTTGCAAAATTTTTCTTTCTTCTCTCCCTTTAATTAGCCCATTTAAGTACGATTAGCTTAAACCGACTATCCGATGTGACAATTATGGACGAAATTTTCTTTTTCATTCAAAGCAATTTTGATATAATGAAACTATGATGAAAACAATTCTTTTACTCGTATTAGCATACTTATTAGGTTCTATCCCTTCTGGTTTGTGGATTGGGAAAGCCTTCTTTAACATCAATCTACGCGAACACGGTTCTGGAAATACAGGGACCACCAATACCTTCCGTATCTTAGGGACGAAGGCAGGTCTGGTCGTCTTTGCAGTTGATTTCCTCAAAGGAACCTTGGCTGTTTTATTGCCGACTATTTTTGGGGTTACAGGGATTTCGCCAATGGTCTTTGGTCTTCTCGCAGTCCTTGGTCATACCTTCCCAATTTTTGCAGGCTTTAAAGGAGGCAAGGCAGTCGCGACCAGTGCAGGAGTCCTCATCGGCTTCTCACCTCTCTTTCTATTTATCTTAGCTATTTATTTCTTTGCTAGCCTCTATTTAACTAGCATGATTTCTTTTTCAAGTGTGACAGTCGCAATTTTGGCAAGTATCGGAGTCCTCATCCTCCCACTGACTGGTTGGATCCTCCCAAGCTACGATATCATCTTTACCATTATCGTCCTCGCACTTTCGTCCTTGATTATCATCCGCCACAAGGACAATATCAAACGAATCCTCAACAAGAATGAAAATATCGTCACCTGGGGTAAAAACATCACCCATCAAAAACAAAAAGACTAGAGTCTAAACTCTAGTTTGAGAGCGTAAACAATCTGTTTTTCCTTACAAATCAAATAAATTCTATAAAAATAAAAGAATTCATTCGTTAGAATTATTCAATCATCTACTGAACTTTCCGCCGTGAGAAAAGTGCTAGAAACACAATTGTTTCTAGCACTCGGGAGTTTTGGAACCTAGGGTCCAAAACTAAGTCATGGAACTTCTTCGAAGTTCGCTGACGTCCGTACTCACCTAAGAAAAGTTTTTTAGATGACTTTGTCTACAATCTGAGACTAGAGTCTAAACTCTAGTTTTTTTATGTTCAATAATCGAAGGTCTTTGGAAGAAAGCAAACAGGAGTCTCCCCCTCCACTTCTTCTATAACTTCACTTTCAAGAGTCTCTCTATTTCTTGATAAAGAATCTCTGTTGGCTGATAGGCTTTGTTTTTCTGAGCCAGAGTTTTTAGGTGCGACCAATCTTCCCGAGAAACCAATTCATTAAATAAGCGCAAGACTTCGGATTCCGTCTTTTTACGAGAGACCAAACCTATTTGGAATAACTCAGCCCGAACCGCATTGTCAAACTGGTCATAGTCCTGGGGCAAAATTAGACTTGGAATGCCCTGCTCGATACAGCCCATAAGGATCCCTGCACCTGCATGATGAATGGCAAAATCCATCTGTTCCAGAACATCTGAATATGGAAGATAATCAAAGATCAAAAGATTCTCCGACAACATCCTTGGTGGATGCTCCAAACCATTAGGGTCGCCTAAGGTTACGTAAAAGACATAGTCAGGATGTTCTTGGCTCAAAAGCTTTGCAAACTCTATCATCCGCTCTTTTTCCCACTTTAAATGGGTCCCACAGGTAACGAGGACCCGCTTTTTAGAGCTAGTGAAATACTGCTTTTGCTCTTGAGGAAGCCGATCAAAAGATAAACAGCGATAACCAATCCATTTGAGCTGGGATGGAAAATCGTCTCGAAACTCCAACTCTCTCATGCCCAGGGCTAAGATTGAATAGGGAGAATAGATGGCTTCTGTCCCATCTTCACGGTACAATTTGAAATCCTCTAGGGTATCGAGATTCTTCTTAACCAGCGCAAGTCCAACTTTCTTTGCCAGACGGATGACTCGCCTACCCAGAGCATCTCTCCACTTGTAGAAGGTTCCCTGGTGCGGTTTCCAGCCACCTAGATAAGCAGGTGTTGTCGTGCAACTTTCAATCGCTACTGGACTTGGAATGGTCGTAATCCAGGGAATGCCCAAACGATCTGCTAAAACTCCAGCAGGAGCTGCTACAAAATCTGCAATAACCAAGTCAGGGCTTCCCTCAGAGTCCCAAATTCGATTTATTTCGTCGAAAACTTCAGGGACCAGTCTGCTATTGGCCATTAACTGTTGGTACATGATCAATAGATTTGCTTGCTTTGATGTATTGGCTATATCTTCCATCACTGTCGGACGATCAGGAAACAAGGCAAGGCAGTCAAAACCAATCTGCTCAACCAATGCCTTTTTCTGAAAACCTGTAATAACACGGATCTGAAAACGCGGATCCTCCAGCAAGGGTTTCACCAGGGTCAAGGTTGGAAACAAATGGCCACTAAAGGGGACGCTAATCACATCGATTTTTATCACTTTTTCTAATCCAGTCATAGATGATTCCTTTCACATCTTCTCTGTACTCATAGCTATAATGATCCGTATCCACTTGAATATCCGCTGAGTGGCGATCCAGAATACGTGAATAAGGATCTTTCTTTCCTTTGATGACCAGTAGCTCTAGTTCTTTTTGATTTAAGAGAAGATGGGAAACCGGGCCAAGCGCTATCACGCGCAATCTTGGAAGGGTGACCTGATTCCCTAAAATTCTGAGCCACTGGGTCAGCATATTGACCCCTGAACTCTTACAAACAAGAACTACTTCCTGCGCTTCCAACAAGGGAGACAAGTGCTCCTGTAACAACTTTTGGAAACGAAGGTTCAAAATCGTATGCCAATAGTAAATAACATTTGATGTAGCAGCCAACAAGAGGGATACTTGTGGAGACTTTATATGTTCAAAATCTTGATTGAAGGGAAAATTACTAGCTACTACTGAGTAACCAGAAGGACAAATAGCATGGAGGAGATCTAACTGCCCAGCTGTCAACCCGGCACAAGTAATATCACTGCTCCCACTAAGAAAGAGAACCAAGCGATCAGAGTCTAGCATGGTCTGATCAGGAGACAAAGCAGACAAACGGTCTAGATAGGACTTCATCTTACTCATAACGAATCTTTCCATCCGTCACTCGAATCTTCCGCCCCCGCCAATGAATCACAGGAGGTGTCATTAGAACATAGACAAACAGCCAAGGAAGCAGGAGATCATTCAGCACTTCGTAGGTGACTTCATCCAAGTGTAAGCGATTGGTTAGAATGCTTTGTCGATAGAGGAGCATCCAAACTGCCTTGAATACCAGTAAGCTTAAGGCTAGAAGAAGATAAGGCCAACCTAAAAACAGACTTAAGATCAAACCTGGAAGAGGTAGGAAGCTCGGTAAACCTATGAGGCAAAAGACCTTCCAGTCTAGGTGTTCTTTGAGATAGATAGAGCTAAAGAGAAGCCACCGCTTCATCTGGAGCAGGTATTGCTTAGCGTTTTTGATAGTAGTTCGAACATTACAGGTAACCCGCGTTTGGATAATGGATACTCCTTTACTCCTTAAAAAATCGGCCACAGCTAAATCATCACATAGATAGTCCTTAATCGCTGTGAAGAGCCCCTGATCTTTTGCAAGTTCTACCGGTAGGATATAAAACATCCCGTTGATGGAGTGATTTGCCTCAACTTCTGCCATGGTAAAATAGGTAATAAAAGAATTGCCATTAACGAATGCTGCAACCAGCTTGGACCAGAAATTACTTCTTTCTTGGTTATAGGGAATACCTGTCAGAATGACCTCTTGACCCAGATAGGCAGTCAGCTCCCCCATTTTAGAAAAATCAATCACACTATCATCGTCCAAAACAATCAGATAAGGCCGGGTCAACTCCTCTACAACCTGCTCAATCTTGTAACTCTTGGGATTAATCCCCTGAGGGACGTCTTCAATGAGAAAGATTCGAATGCGTTGGGCAAAGGAAGCCTCTTGGCAAATCTGATCCGCTACTCGCTGGGCTTCTGTATCAGACTGGTCGATCAACCAGTAGAACTCCACCGCTTCTGTTTGCTGGAGATTAGCCCGCAAGTCATTCGCTAAACGAGAATCCCCAGAGAGGATGGGTTGGACAACTGTAAAAAGCTCTTCTGGGAAGTCCGCAATATGAGACTGGCCTTTTTTATAATAAATGAGGGACAGCAACCAACGGATGAGAAATAAGAGAAGATAAGCAAGGCCTAAAAATATAAATATAAATTTCATCTATTAAGTCCCTTTCGTAAATACCTTGCAAGGAGACGAATGATCCATCTTTGGGGAAGCAGACGACCTAGCAAAACGAGCAAGCGATAGCGAAGGCCGATAACAGCATAGGAAGTATTCCTTTCTATGAATCGAATCAACTGCTGAGCGACTTTCTCAGGCTTCATCTGCAAGCGACTTCCTCCCAATGCTTCTACTAGTTTAGGAGGAAAAATACCTGTTTGGACTGGTCCAAGAATATAGAGACCTAGCTGGACCGGAGAATCTAATTGACTTAGTTCCTCCTGGAGAGCAAGAGTGTAGGTCTGCAAGGCAGCCTTGCTGGAACTGTAGGTTGCTAGATAGGGATGAGGATAAAGGGCAGCCAGAGATGACAGCTGGACCAGCTGGATCTTCTGATGTTTCTGCACTAACTTCTTGATTAGGTGGACAGGAGCATGGTAATTGACTTGCCAGAGGTCTTGCTCACTGGCTGAATCAAGGTCACTCTCACGGGAAAAATAGGCTAATCCCGCACAATTGACAAGAAGATCTGCATCTAGGTTCTCTACAAAAGCTTCTAGAGCCACTTGATCTAGCATATCTAATGTTAGGATTGACAGTTGCGCCTTTCTCCCAGTTAGTTCTTTTTGGACTTGGGAGAGTTTGTCTGAATCTCGACCCACTAAGACCAGATAATCCAGCCTTCTTGCCAGTTCTTTCGCTAGCTGCCGGCCAATCCCTCCTGTAGCCCCTAAAATGATCGCTTTATTAATTGTATCTTCCATCTTCATAGCTCTAGTGTACCAAATTTCGACTAGATAGAAAACTTCTACTGTCATTCTTCAACATTTAATGTACAATATACACACTAAAAAAATGAGAAATTCACTTTTAATCATTGAAATATGGATTGAAATAATATATAATACCTTGAATAAAAAATAAGTGAGGGATTTTTATGAAATTCTATTCATATGATTATGTATTGAGTCAGATTAGCCAACAAAATTGGGTCATGGTAATCATGTCCATTCTCTTAGTGTTGGTAACGGCTTTTTTTGCCTTTAAGGCATTTAAGGATAAACGAGGGAGTAAGTTCCGTGAATTATCAATCATTTCTGTCTTAATCTTAGTGGCCGTTGTTTTGATTGGTATTTCAAATTTCCAAAACAACCAGTCCAACGACAATCAATTTCGCTCTTCCCTACACTTTATCGAAGTCGTTTCAAAAGAGTTAGGAGTTGATAAAGAAAATGTCTACGTCAATACTTCAGCGACAACCGATGGAGCTATTATCAAGGTAGACAAGCAATTCTATCGTGCGATTAGCGGAACAGACCCAGATAGCTATTTACTTGAAAAAATGGACTTATATAAAACAGATGTAGAACTGGTGGAGGTAGAAAAATAATGGACTTTTTTATCACAATTGCAATTAAGTTGGCTTTAGGGCTTGTTTCCCTAGTTTTTGTTATTAACGTAACAGGAAAAGGAAATTTAGCTCCAAGTTCTGCAGTAGACCAAATACAGAACTTTGTTCTCGGGGGTATTATCGGCGGGGTCATCTACAATAGCTCGATTACCATCCTTCAATATTTCGTCATCCTCATCATCTGGACGATTTTGATTCTGTCACTCAAATGGCTTAATACCAATGTTTACTTCATCAAACATCTGATTGATGGAAAACCAACTATTATCATAAAAAACGGAAAATTAGATCCAGAAGCTTGTCGCTCAAAAGGCCTTTCTGCTTCTGACGTCGCTCTTAAGTTGCGCTCTCAAGGGGTCTTCCAATTGAAAGAAGTCAAAAGAGCCGTCATCGAACAAAATGGCCAACTCATAATCGTTCGAATGGGAGATGAAAATCCCAAATACCCAATCATTACAGATGGTGTGGTCCAAGTAGAGATCTTAGAGACCATTGGTAAAACTGAAGAATGGCTTATAGCCGAACTCAATAAAAAAGGATTTGAAACTGTTGATGACATCTTTATCGCTGAGTACGACAAGGGCGAGATTAATGTCGTGACTTATTAAAGTTGGAAATCAGCTATTCGATAAAATAGACAAGTAAAAGGTCGTTACGAACTGTAACGACCTTTTTTCTATCTTTTAATAGTACTCCCCTTGGCGGTAGTTCCAAGAGTTGAAATGATCAGATAAGTGCATCATGATCTTGTCGATATCCAATCCCTTACGGATCACGACTGGGCAAGTATTGACAGAACGGCTACCTGCTCCTTGTTCTGGGATGAGTTTTCCTTCTGCATCAACCATAGAAACCATCACTCCTTGTTCATAGCGAGTTTCAATAGTCTTGTCTGGTTGGATAGAGGCTACATAATCATCGGCTTCGATGACCAAATCCACGGCACCTTCGATTCGCTCTCCGATTCCCTCGACTTTCCCACGATTTCCTTTACCAGATGGGTTAGCTGAAGAGGCATAAACCATTTTGCCTTCTTTTTCCCACATTTCTTTGGCGATTTGCTCACCAGCTTTACCGAATTTGATGACAAAACAGCTGGTTCCACGAACATCTGTCATGAGTTCTTCACGTCCATCGCCGAAGGCTTGTAATTTGGCATAGGCATCTTCACGCCAAGGAAGGATACAACCAAGCAAGATATCTTCATCCCAATGTTTTTGGTAGAAGGCTTCGATTTCAGGATTCAATTGCGCAAGGGCACGAAGTTCATCCATACTTCCGCAAAGAACGACACCTGGTTTGTTGCGGTTACGTTCTTTGGCTTCAAACTTGCGTTCCAAGCCAGCCTTGTCGCTGGTCATGATGATGTAGCCGACTTTGGTAGGGCAGACGATACAACCACCCTCGCCTTTAAGAATGTCAAATCCTTCTTGTGAAAGTGTTCCGTCCCATTGAATGTGTTTTGTCATAAATTTCGTCCTCTTCTATTTCTTTTTTTCTATTCTATCAAAATTCCAAAAAAGCTTCAATATATTTTCTGAAAATTCTTAATTAACTATACAATTTTTATTGCCAATAGGCGGGCCGATTCTTCTCATAAGCAGCAATCAAGTCCTCGTATTGGAGGGTAATCCCAATATCATCTAGACCGTTGAGTAATTTGTTCTTCCAATCCCCATCGATCTCAAAGCTAAATTCTCCAACAGGCGAGATGATCTTCTGCTCTTCCAAATCCACCGTTACCTCATCTGTCGGCTTCAAGCTTGCCAGCTTTTGACGAACCTCTAAAGGCTGGACTATTGGTAGCATCCCATTATTGAGTTCATTATTGTAATGGATATCTCCAAAAGAGCCGGCGATAACGACTTTAAAGCCATAATCAGCTAAAGCCCAGGCTGCGTGCTCCCGAGAAGAACCAGCCCCAAAATTGTCGCCAGTAATCAAGATGGTTGCCTTGCTGTATTCTGGTTTGTTAAAGATAAATTCTGGATCCTCGGTGTATTGATCATCCAAGTAGCGCCAAGCGTACATGAGGTATTTACCAAAGCCTTTTTTATCAATCAGCTTTAAAAATTGCTTGGGGAGGATTTGGTCGGTATCGATATTATCGTTCATCAAAGGAACCGTAGTTCCCGTATAAATGGTAAATTTCTCCATGATTCCTCCTTTTACTCAACTTCTGGCATTTGGCGCACATCGACAAAGCGACCGGCTATTGCTGCTGCAGCGGCCATTGCGGGGCTACAGAGATGGGTCTTAGCCCCAAATCCTTGGCGGTCTTCAAAGTTTCGGTTGCTAGTAGAGGCACAGTGGACGCCATCCGGCACCTTGTCTGGATTCATCCCGAGACACATAGAGCATCCTGGATCACGCCATTCAAAGCCAGCATCCAGAAAGATCTTATCCAAACCCATTTTTTCCGCTGCTCGTTTGACAGGACGGGAACCTGGAACTACGATGGCGGTTAAATTAGGGGCAATTTTCTTCCCTTCTACGAAACGGGCAGCCAGCTGCAAATCGCTGAGTCTGGCATTGGTACAAGATCCGATAAAGATATAGCCCAACTCGATGTCTGAAGCCTTTTGACCTGGTTGGAGATCCATGTAGGCATAGGCCCGTTCATCATTCATATCCCGAATTTCTGGGAAGGCTGTTTCCACGTCGACTCCCATAGAAGGGTTGGTCCCCCAGGTCACCATGGGTGCTAACTGGGATACATCGATGGTGATGACTCTATCATATGTCGCATCGTTGTCACTGACCAGGGACTGCCAATCGGCTACTGCAGCTTCAAAATCTTTTGGCATACATTCACGACCACGGAGATAGTCAAAAGTCGTCTCATCTGGATTCATAATCCCCATCTTAGAGCCGAATTCAATGGACATATTGCAGATGGTCATCCGCTCTTCCATGGTGAGGCTATCGATTGCTTCCCCTCTATACTCGACCACATGGCCAACCCCACAGGCTACGCCATAACGAGCAATCAAGGCCAAAATATAGTCCTTGGCATAAATCCCCTTCTGAGGCTTTCCAGTAAACTCGACCAAGAGTTTCTTCGGTTTAACCTGCCAGATGGTCTGAGTCGCAAAGACATGCTCCACCTCACTGGTCCCAATCCCAAAGGCAATGGCACCGAAAGCTCCATGGGTCGCCGTATGGCTGTCTCCACAGACAATGAACTTTCCAGGCTGGGTACGGCCAGTTTCAGGACCAACCATATGGACAATTCCCTGTTTTTCTGAACCATGACCTGCATGATCGATCCCAAAGTCCTTGACATTTTCAGCTAATTTATCAATTTGAGCCTTGGAAATCACATCCCGGATATCATAAATGTTAACCGTTGGGACATTGTGATCAAAGGTTCCAAAGGTTAAATCTGGTCTCCGAACCTGTCTACCAGTGTCTCTAAGCCCTTGAAAAGCCTGGGGACTGGTCACCTCGTGGATATAGTGTTGGTCCACATACATGAGTTGGGGCTGGCCTTCCTCACCGGTCACTACATGCCGTTCCCAGATTTTATCAAAAATTGATTTTCCTGCCATCCTTACCTCCATAAAGCGTAGAGTGTGTAAAGTGTGAGAAGGGTTCCTAAGAGCCAGGTGACCTTAAAATACCATTTCTGTGTCTTGTGATGAAAGAGTAGCCCTTCTATCCAGGCTCCAAGCCCTCCAACTGCAAAAGCATAAAAGAGCAAGGTCTTTTCTGGTATCCGCCAGGCATTTCTTTTGGCCTTTTCCTTATCAACTCCGTAGAGAATCCCTACGAAGAGATTCCATAGAAGGATCAAGCCAGTAATCATTCCTTTTACACTCATAATCGTTTTATAATCTCTTCTGTCATTTCTTTTGTCGAAGCACTGCCTCCTAGGTCTCTCGTAAAGATTCCTGCAGCAAGAGTCGTTTCGACTGCTTTTTCAATGCGGCTAGCATCTTCTTCTCGATCAAAACTTTCTCGCATCATCATGGCAACAGAGAGGATCATCGAGACTGGATTCGCCACGCCTTGACCCGCAATATCTGGAGCCGATCCATGAATAGGCTCATACATGCTCGGACCTGACTCTGAATGGCTAGCCGATGGCATAACCCCAAGAGTGCCAGACAAGACACTCGACTCGTCTGAGAGGATATCACCAAAGAGGTTTTCCGTCACGATGACATCAAAGCGAGAAGGATTGGTAATCATGAGCATGGCTGCTGAGTCTACCAACTGGTGCTCCAAGGTCACATCCGGGAAGTCTTGAGCCACTCGATCAGCTACTCTTCTCCAAAGCTTGGAGGTTGCGAGGACATTTTGTTTATCAATGCTAGTGACTTTCTTGCGACGTCCCCGTGCAATCTCAAAAGCCTTCCGCACGATTCGCTCTACTTCTTCAACTGAGTAGTCGTTGATATCCCGTGCTTGATTGTCTTCTAAGATATGCTCTCCAAAGTAGATCCCGCCAGTGAGCTCGCGAACCACTACGAAATCCACACCATGGATGCGCTCCTCCTTCAAAGGAGAGAGGTGCTTGAGGGAGTCGTAAATCTTGACCGGACGAATGTTGGCATAAAGGTTGAGCTCCTTACGAAGAGCTAACAAGCCTTGCTCCGGACGAATCGGTGCTTGGTCATACTGAGGACTTCCGATAGCCGCTAAGAGAATGGCATCAGCTTCCTTTGTAGCTTCTAGAGTAGAAGCTGGTAGAGGATGACCAGCTGCATCAATCCCTGCTCCCCCAAATGGATGAGCTTGGACTGAATAGTCAAAATTTGTTTTTTCTGCCACTGCTTTCAGCACGGACAGGCCAGCCTCCATGATCTCTGGTCCAATCCCGTCTCCAGCTAGGGCGACAATCTTCTTCGTCATAGTGTTCTCCTTTAGGCATCTGGTAGATCACGATAGGATACAATGTGACCGATCTCTCCAGCATTCTCTTTTTGCACCAAGGTATTGGCATTGATATAGGCAATCGCTGACGCCTTCAATACGTCAAAGTCTAAACCAGAAGCATTAAAGATGGTATCCGTCGCTTCGTTTTCAACAGTGACCAGTACACGCGCTTGGGCATCAATCCCATCTGTCACCGCATCAATAGTGTAGGAAGTCAGACGAACTTCTTGATGGAAGAATTGATCAATAGCATTAAAGATTGCTTCCACTGAACCTTGACCTTTGGCAAGGTATTCAAGAATTTCACCATTTTCATTTTTCAGACTGACTGCTGCGGTGATGCTTTCATCTTCATTGGTTGTAAGGCGAAGATCATCAAAGTGGAAGCCTTCTGGATTTTCCACTGCTGTACCGGCAACAAGGGCGCGGATATCGGCATCAGTGATCTCGTGTTTCTTGTCTGCCAGAGATTTGAACTTAGCAAACAATGGCTGGATGTCTTCTTCTGTGAATTCCAGTCCCAACTCATACAGTTTTTCGACAAAGGCATGGCGACCAGACAATTTACCAAGTGGAAGGCTATTGCTCTTAACCCCCACCAACTCAGGCGTGATGATTTCATAGGTAAGAGGATTCTTAAGAACTCCATCCTGGTGAATCCCAGACTCATGTGAGAAGGCATTGCCACCAACAACCGCCTTGTTTTTAGGAATTGGAATCCCAGAGTAACGAGAGACCAACTCAGAGGTGTTGATGGTTTCATTAAGGACAATCGGACTCTCCACTTGGAAATAGTCTTCGCGAATATTAAGAGCGACCGCTACTTCTTCAAGTGCCGCATTGCCTGCCCGTTCCCCGATGCCATTGATGGTTCCTTCGACACGACCAGCTCCATTCTTGACAGCGGCGAGGCTATTAGCGACTGCCATTCCCAGATCATCATGGCAATGAGGGGAATAGATAATCTCACGGTCTGTCTTGACATGGTCGATCAAGTATTTGAAAATAGCTCCATACTCTGCTGGTGTCGTGAAACCGACTGTATCAGGAATATTGATGTAGCTAGCCCCTGCATCGACCGCAGTCTGGACGACTTGTAAGAGAAAATCTAATTCCGTCCGTGTCGCATCTTCGGGCGAGAATTCAACAACTTCAAACTTAGAACGCGCATAAGAAACATGCTCTTTGATGGCTTCAAGAATTTCTTCCTTGGTCTTGTTGAGTTTAAACTCCCGGTGAATCGGACTCGTTGCGATAAAGACGTGAACTTGCGGATACTTGGCATCTTTCAAGGCTTCATAGCAAGCATCGATATCGGATTTAACGGAGCGAGCCAAACCTGTCACGGCTGTCTTGGTCAAGACCTTTGCAATCTCCTGCACAGCTGTGAAGGAATCCGGACTAGCTGCAGGAAAACCTGCTTCAATAGCAGAAATGCCCCATTTTTCCAATTGCTTGGCAATGGCAATCTTTTCTTTAATGGAGAAATTGACTCCTGGAGTCTGTTCACCGTCCCGAAGACTGGTATCTAAAAATTCAACTTTACGCATAGGGTCTCCTCTTTTCTAAACATAGTGAATAAAATAAAAACATCTCGCCAGTTACCTAAGCGAGATGTTTTGTTACTCCCGCTTGGTATGCCAAACAGGACTAATGCTTTTGCACTAGCCCGAGTACCTCAACAACAAAGCAAATTGAATAAACTTAGCTGTTTTCATGTTTGACTTTCTCCTTTGATTGATGTCTTGTTTAGTATTTTAGCATAGGGAAAATTGAATGTCAAGAATTTTCTACAATATTCTGAATTTTTTGAATAGAAATAAAATAAAGGCGAAAGTCGCTTTTTTACTTTCGCCTGATCTTCTTATTTTTTCCTGTAGAGATCAAAGATGATTTGATCATTGTATAGATCAATGGTATTGGCCTTGACATAGAAATCCATCTCATTTTTAATCTTAGCAAGCTCGATCTTGATCGTCGCTTCTTTGCTATCAATTTTTACAAAGTCAGGTAGATCCTTGTTTGTAGATAGCACCTGCATCACGGTCTTCTTAGGAAGTTTCAAGGTCCCAACCGAAAAATCCTTGAGGGTCAAGAGGATACTCCCATCCTCTAGCTTACTTGGCTGGAAATAGATATAGAGCGGGTACTCCTTTCCTAAAAAGTCCATCTTTCCCTCTAGTAACATCTGTTGATTGTCTGCATACAGTTGATAATCACTCAAATGATAACTTTTAAGCATGACCTTGATGGTTTCATTTAGTTGAGCCCTAGTTGTGGTCATACTGCCGATCTTGACATCTCCTCCTTGGCTAGGAGTCTGTAGTTGCCGGACATCCTCTCGTACCGTTGAGAAACGAGTCCATACGACTAGACTTGTTGCCAACAAGAAACTGACCAAGCCTAGAAAGAGCCATTTCCAGATGTTAACCGGCGTTTTCTCCCGTCTCTCCTTAAAATGAGGTCCTGTGGTTGCTGGCTTAACCTTCTTCTCACTCGAACCATTTTTTCTCAGTTGCATGTATTTTCTCCAGTACGGCTTCTTTCATGATCTCGTAGCCTGTATTATTGGGATGGAAACTATCCTCATCATACAAGGCATCATTGGTCACAGTCTCTTTTCCTAATTCGGATTCTGTCACCCCACTCTTACCATCAATGCCCTTATAAAGGAGGTCATTGATCGGAACAAAGTAGACGCCTTGATAGGCAGAGAGGGTCTCCTCCGTTCTTTGGTTCCACTGATCGACAAGGGTCTGCAATTCCGTTAGATCGGGGAAATTGAGATACAAGGGATTATAGATCCCCACCACGTAAATAGGCAGATCAGGGTTGTCCTTGCGGGCAAATTCGATAATCTGTTTGAGATTTTTCTCATAGGTCTTCGATGCTTTTTCGAAGCGGTCCAGATCTAAGTTACTGGTATCCTCAAGAATGGCCTTTCGCAGGTCATTGCCCCCGACAGTAATGGTCAGTAACTGAGCCTTCTTCAGGTCCTTTCGAATCTCCTTTTTCTCCTGCATACGTGACAAAATTTGACCGCTCGTGTTACCAGAAACACCATAGTTGATCGCTTTGAATTCAAGACCTGATTCATTGGTCAAACTCTGAGCGAGCAGAGGGACAAAACCTCCTTGATTGGTGCTATCTCCTACACCTTTGGTCAAGGAATCCCCAATCGCTACATAGGTGACTACCTTCTTTTTGGCACTTGTTGACGGTTTGGTCATCACTGGTTCTGCCGAAGGAAGGAGCCAATTGACCAGAAAAAAGCAGACCAGAAAAGTGACCAAACAATACAAGATCATCTCTAGTATTTTTCTACTATTCATATACTCCTCATTCGTCCAGCTTTCAATTTGACTTTATTATTTTTAAGTCAGGTTTAGGCTTGGTAGACAATCTTGCCCTGGCAGATAGTATAGGCCACCTGTCCCTTGAGGGATTCACCAACAAACGGTGAATTGGCTGCCTTAGAAGCAAAATGATTAGACACTAAACGGTCAGCATCCGGATCAAAGATCACAATATCCGCTGGTCCACCGACTTCCAAATAACCCGCTTCAAAGTTATATAATTTAGCGGGATTATAGGTCATTTTTTCTAAGAGTTCCATCAAGCTGAGCTCTCCTGCATGGACCAAATAGGTCAAACCAAGCGATAAAGAGGTCTCTAATCCTGTCATGCCGGAAGGAGCCTTGGTGATATCGGCTACGTTCTTTTCATCCGCATGATGAGGCGCGTGGTCTGTCGCGATTACGGTAATGACTCCTGACTTCAAGCCTTCGATGACTGCGAGACGGTCCTCTTCCCGACGAAGAGGCGGATTCATCTTGGCATTGCTTCCTTTAGACAGCAAGAGGTCTTCAGTCTTAGAGAAATGCTGAGGAGCTACTTCTGCTGTAACAGGAGCACCGATCGCTTGGGCAAACTCGACAACCTTGACACTCTCAGCTTTAGAGAGGTGTTGGATGTGGAGGTGGCCACCTGTCGCGTGAGCAATCATAGCATCACGCGCTGCCATAGAATATTCTGCCACACCAGTCGCTCCGCAAACCTTGAAATGCTCCCGAGCAATGTGCTCATTGAGTCCCAGAATGCCGTTCAACTCTGGGTCTTCTTCGTGGAGACTAATGAAGGTCCCCAGACGTTTGGCTTCTTCCAAGGCCTGACGGACTACCTTGGTACTTTGCAACGGAATCCCATCATCTGAGAAACCAACTGCTCCAGCTTGTAACAAGCCTTCAAAGTCGGTGAGATTTTGGCCATCAAAGTTCTTGGTAACCGTCGCTACGGTTTTAACATGGATGGCTTCCTTAGCAGCAGAATCCAAGACTTCTTTTAAGGTCTCGACATCCGAGATGGTTGGAGTGGTATTGGCCATCATGACGACTGTCGTAAAACCACCAGCTGCAGCTGCAAGAGCCCCAGTGTGAATATCTTCCTTGTGGGTCTGACCTGGTTCACGGAAGTGAACGTGAATGTCCACCAAACCTGGCGCTACCACCTTGCCACTCGCATCGATGACTTGGACTCCTTCAT
The DNA here is from genome assembly GCF_015552665.1 of Streptococcus sp. 1001283B150225_161107_H12. Lineage (NCBI taxonomy): Bacteria > Bacillati > Bacillota > Bacilli > Lactobacillales > Streptococcaceae > Streptococcus > Streptococcus sp. 1001283B150225_161107_H12. The sequence goes on from NZ_JADNFC010000002.1 coordinate 117,764, forward strand.
AAGAAAGAGATGGACCTATTTCCACAATTTTCCCCTGATCTACCAAAAGATCACATACTTGGTCCAAACCAGTTTTTGGGTCCATTACCCGACCATTTTTAATGACTAACATCTTCTACTCCTTTATTCATAGAAATCAACATGGGTCTCTAGCAAGCGATCCCCATCATAGCGGAACATAGCTGAAAAGAAGGGTTTATCCTCCAAGAGCCAATCGACAAAGGTGTGGTCCCCCTCCCAAGTTGGCTTACTTAAGACTTGATCATAAGGCACCCACTCCAGTGTCCCTTCGTTACACTCGATGAGCTCCCCTTCAAATTCGGTCACCTTGAAGACATAGGTGTACCAGTCCAGGTCAGGTGTAAATTCAGGGAAGGTGATAATTCCTTTTAGAACTGGCTTAGCAACTAGACCCGTTTCTTCAAGGATTTCTCTAGCAGCACACTCTTGAGGAGTCTCCCCGCGTTCCAATTTTCCACCAACTCCGATCCACTTGCCTTCATGGACATCATTGGGCTTTTTATTGCGATGAAGCATCAAAAACGCTTCTCCATTATCGATATAGCAAATTGTAGCTAACTGTGGCATTATTTCTTCTTTCTATTTTCCTAACTTCGCAGCCAATCAATCGGCTCGCGACCCATCTCCGTTAAATAAGCGTTAGCCCTTGAAAAAGGACGGGAGCCAAAGAAACCGCGATAGGCCGATAAGGGACTGGGATGGGCACTTTCAATAATCAAGTGTTTGCTTGCATCAATCAAAGACTTCTTCTTCCGAGCATAGGCACCCCACAGAATAAAGACGACATGCTCCTCCTCTAGACTGACTAGGCGAATAACTGCATCTGTAAACTTTTCCCAAATCAGGCCAGCGTGCCCATTGGCTTGGCCAGCAGGCACTGTCAGACAGGCATTGAGTAAGAGAACCCCTTGCTCTGCCCAAGGCGTCAAGTCATGGGAAGGCTTTATCCCAATATCTTCCGCCAACTCCTTTAAAATGTTTTGCAAGGATGGAGGTGCTGGGATGTCATTCGGTACAGAAAAGCTGAGCCCCTGTGCTTGACCAGGACCGTGATAGGGATCCTGACCCAGAATCACGACCTTAACCACTTCCAGATTCGTTGTCTTTAAGGCCTGAAATACCTTATCACGAGGTGGGTAGATGGTCCCTGATGCATAGACCTTGTCTAAAAATTGATTGATTTGCTTAAAGTAGCCCTCTGGAAGCTGCTCCTTAAGCAATTGGTGCCATCTTGAATGTTCCATCGCTTCTCCTTACAGCATAAAATAATTAACCGTTCTCTTGAGATTTTCTTGGACCGGCAGCCAAACCAATAGAGGCTAACAAGAGAATTTGTGGTAGAAATTGGATCAGATAACGAGTCTTGCCACCTTCAAAGATGGTCAAAAAGAGAAGACCACCAAAGACAGCAAGCGATAGGAAGTGGAGTTCGTCATCGTTCTTCTTCTTGAGATAGACAAGGACCAGGCCAGCTGCCATCACAATCCAAACCAACTGTTTGACGAACTCATAATAACGATACTGAGGACGATCTGTACTTAAGAAGTAGGTACGAATCCATTTGGCAACTGGTAAATCCTTGGTATAAGGCTCGTAAAGAGGGTTAATGACCGGAGTCTTTTCGTATTCAACATCCCGATAGAGCCAACCAAGTGTCCCTTCTGCAACCGTTAAGGATTGCTTGGTATAAAGATGTCCCAGGAGTCCAATCGGACCATATTCCTTCAAGCGCCGTTTGATTTCTTTAATGATATATTCGTTCTTGAACATCCCATTATTGTACTCGTCTCGCTTATCTTCGTCGACATATTTCAAGAGCCCTTCTTTCATATCTGCTTGGTTGTACCCAATATCCGTCAAGCCCAAGTTAATAAACAAGAGCGGTCCTTTAGCCAGCCCTTCCCCTTTTAAAATAGGGACAGCTGTTTGGTGTTTGACAGCTGTATTCAGAGCTCCAAAGATCAGACCAGTTGATAAAAGGGTTAAAGCAAAGACTTTTCCAAAGACCTTCCACTGCCCTTTAAAGAAGAGGACCATCCAAAAGGCTATCACGACAATAATAGTCGTCGGACGAATCAGCATAGTAAGCCCTGATAAGAGGCCAAGCCACAAGGATGTCTTCCATTGTGCACCACTGTCGCTCCCTTTTAAGAGATCCAAGGCTAGCCCTAATTGCAAGGCGACGAGAGGAAGAGGCGGAATATCCGTGTACATGGAGTAAAAATAAGGGGAATAACAGATTAAGAGCACATAGAGGGTATACACCCAGTCTGCCACTTTTTGGTCATAATGTTTCAGCCCTAAACGATACAAGAGGATGGCTCCTGCATTCACAAAGACCATGTTGAGGACTTGCATGACCCAGAGGCCTGCCCCACCAAGGATTTGGTAGAAAAAGCGTTCGTACAAGAACAAGGGAAGGTTATTGGGATTCCGGCTCAGGTAGCTAGAGATAGAGGACTCTTTTAGAAGGCCAAAGGCTCCCGTATAGACCACCGCGGCATCTCGTCGGATAAAGAGTTCCGCAGACAGCATAAAAACAATCTGAACTAGAATCGCTCCCAGCATCAATCCAGTCTTGTGTTTCATCAACCAGGCAAAGGCTCTTTTGAGATAGGAGCGACCAACATAAGCTAGGAGAAAGATAAGTCCCCCAAATACAAGGTCCCATCCCGAAATATCTTTTAGGTATACGATGCTAATGACAAACCAGTGCACCATCAGGAGCAACATGACCAGATGGAGCAATCCAAATAAGGCATTTTTACTTTTTACTAACATAGCTCCATTATAGCAAAAAAATAGGGATTTCGCTGGATTCTATCGGCTCTCCATCAAATAGAGGACCTCAGTTTGGATGGTGAAGCCAAGCCCTAGATATAGACTCAGGGCTGCTTGATTCTCTTTTTCAACGACAATCTGAAATTGCTGCTCCACTTCTGTAGCCATCTGATTCATCACACTTCGTAAGAGATAACGTGCGTACCCTTTGCGGAGATGATCCGGGTCAACGGCTAATCCAAAGAAATAGGTCGTACCCTGAGATAGATCTACCGTAACAGAAGCAAGTACTTGCTCATGGTCACGCAAGACAAAGAGACGGGTATCCTGCCCCTCTAAGGACTCGGTCGCATACTTGAGGGCATAGTCAAGATCCGTATCAAAAGCCTTGGATTGAAAATGCGCGATTTCTTGGAGCATGGACTCCTCAGCTTCCAATACCATCAGTCCTTCTCTCTTCTCATGATTGGTGACCTGGCATGGGGCCTCCAACCACAGTTCGTGGTCTTCCTCCTCTGCCTCCACTAAATGAAAATGGCTAAGTAACTCTGGGTGCTGGTCCAAAAAGCGAAGTTCTGATACATACAGTCTATCGTCTAGCTGATAATCCTTGGCCAAGTCCATAAAGTCTTCCCATAAAAAACGAGCAATCCCTTGTCTACGAAAAGAAGGTGTCACAAAGAGCTGAACCTCAGCTTCTTTGGGTTCATCCGCATAGATGGACAAAAATCCAACCAGCTGTCCCTCCACCAATGCAAGAATAAAAGCTGGCATCATTAAATCAGCATTGTAGAGATTATCCAAATAGGGCAAGCGATAGGTATGGTCAATTTGGTGACAGGCTCTCACAAGCTGCTCACACTGCTTCTTTTCTTCTAGACTCAGACGAGTCCGTCTTTTAAGCTCCATAAAATTTCCTTTCATCACAAAAACAAAAGGAGAGCCAAGCGTTGGCCCTCCTCCATTATACTTTAGTCTTGCCAGGTTTCTTGGTTTTCCTTGAAACGGCGTAACAGATCCAAACCTTCAGAAGTAATGTAACCCTGTTCTTCTGCCAAATGAATCAATTCAGTGTAGTTAGACAAGGTTTCAAGTTGAACGCCAGCTTCCGCAAATTTCTTATCGGCTTTCTCCAATTGATAGGTGAAGATGGCCACAACACCAAGGACGTCTGCTCCTTCACGCTTCGCAGCTGCGACAGCCTCCAAAACAGACCCACCAGTTGAAATCAAGTCTTCCACTACCACCATCTTTTGACCTTGTGGTACACGGCCTTCAATTTGATTTCCAGCTCCATGGTCTTTTGGTTTGCTACGGATGTAGGCAAATGGCAAATTCATCTTGTCCGCAATAATGGCACCATGAGGAATCCCCGCAGTTGCCGTTCCAGCAATCACTTCTACTTCTGGGAAAGCTTCCTTGATTTTGTCCACGAAGCCATTTTCAATCAAGGTACGAGTTTCTGGATAAGCGAGGGTCACGCGGTTATCCGTATAAATAGGGGACTTGATCCCAGAAGCCCAAGTAAAAGGCTCTTCTGGTTTCAAATAAACGGCTTCAATTTTTAGAAGATGGCTGGCAATATCTTTAGCTAATGACATGATAACTCCTTTTTACGATTTTAATCGAATACGAATTAAATCAATAATTGATTTTTAAATGACTGTACAGGTTAGTGAATAGTTTAGCGAAGGCCCTATCGGGCTTCCCGTAGAACTACAAAAGTTTTACTTTTAATTGCAATTATTATTCCGACGATTTAGAGGATAAAACGATAATTTTCATTCTCATAATCTAGTGAATGCGTTAGGGAAGGTCCCATAGGACTTCCCGTAGAGCTACAAAAGTTTTACTTTTACTTGCATTTATTATTCCGACGATCTCAGAAGAGAAACGATAATTTTCTCTTCTGAGATCTAGTGAATGCGTTAGGGAAGGTCCTATCGGACTTCCCGTAGAGCTACAAAAGTTTCACTTTTAGTAGCTCTTACGCATTCCATTGTCTCTTAATTTCATGATAAGCATCCCATGGGTTTTCTGCTTGGATAATCGGACGTCCAACCACGATGTAGTCTGAACCGATGGCATGGGCTTCTTGTGGGGTCATGACCCGTTTTTGGTCGCCAATTTCTGCTCCCGCAGGACGGATCCCTGGGGTTACGCAGACAAACTCTTCTGAGGTAGCTTTCTTGATCAAATCAACTTCATGGGCTGAGCAGACAACGCCATCCAAGCCAGCTTCTTGCGCCTTACGGGCATAATTAACAACTGATTCTTGGACAGTGGTTTGGATGTTTTGGCAATCACGCATGTCTTCCTCACTGGTAGAGGTCAACTGAGTCACCGCCACCAACTTAGCTCCTGGTCCAAGTGCTTTTTTGGCTTCGCGCATCATCTCTACACCACCGGCTGCATGAACTGTCACCATATCCACACCAAATGTGCCTAGGACAGACATGGCTGACTTAACCGTATTTGGGATGTCGTGCAATTTTAGGTCCAAGAAAATGCTGTGGCCACGACCTTTCAGATAGTGAACAATTTCTGGGCCGACTGCATAGAAAAATTCCATTCCGATTTTTACAAAAAGTTTTTCATCTTCTGGGAAATGTTCTAGAAAGTTTTTGACATCTTCAAAAGCTGGAAAGTCAAGGGCGATGATGGGACGTTCTTCACGCATGGTTTTCTCCTTTTTATGGCTGACATTTTTTCCACAAAAAAACCTTGCCCGAGGCAAGGTTACACGAAAATTAGGTAGTATCTACCCTGATTCACCGTCTAGACCTTAGGAGCCTCTCTGGACCGCTTTAAAGGTTTTTCTACATTGTAGTACGATATGAAAGAAAAGTCAAGAAATAATCATAAAACGTTCGGATTCAATCTGTTTTTTTCATCTTTCGACTAGGGAAGATTCACAAACATGTCAAATTCTTGACGAAGATCCGATTTTCCTGTAAAATTTTTGTATGCTGAGTAAGGGTTGTTTAGTTGTAGCTTACTCAGTAGCCTGTTGGGGTTGTAGCCAGCAGGCATTTTTATTTTCTTGATAATCCTTATAATAGATTTTCTCGGACATGCCGACGCAAATCTTCCAAGCTAGTTATTCCATACTGATCCATGACCTTTGGTAAGTATTGGATAATGGTCGGACAAGCATATGGATCTGTAAAGTTAGCAGTTCCGACTCCGATTGCAGAGGCACCAGCAATAAACATCTCGAGGGCTGCTTCCGCTGAATCCACACCACCCATGCCAATAATTGGCAGTTTGGTCGATTGGGCTACTTGGCGGATGAGTTTCAAGGCTACTGGGAAGATAGCTGGCCCTGACATACCACCTGTGCCATTGGCAATGATGGGCTTACCAGTCTTTAGTTCAAAGCGCATTCCGACCAGCGTGTTGATCATGGTCAATCCACTAGCCCCTGCATCCTCTGCAGCCTTGGCGACTTGAGTAATGTCTGCCACACTAGGGGTCAACTTAACGTAGACAGGAACGGATGAGGCTTCTACCGCTGCTTTTACTGCATCATAGGCCAACTCAGGAACCTGTCCGATTAAGAGCCCATTGTTGCCATGGTCTACGTTTGGACAAGAGATATTAAGCTCGATGGCCTTAACATTTGGCGCTTGCGAGATCTTCCGCGATACCGTCGCATACTCTTCATTAGAGAAGCCAGCTACATTGGCGATAATCGGTAGATCTGGATAATGCTGAGCCAACCAAGGGAGTTTCTCTGCTAGGACCACGTCTACCCCTGGATTTTGGAGCCCAATGGCATTGAGCATGCCTGCAGGCGTCTCAGCAACGCGTGGTGTAGGATTTCCGAAGCGAGCCTCAGCAGTTGTCGCCTTGATCATAATGGATCCTAATAAGTCTAAATCATAGTATTTGGCATATTCCTGACCAAAGCCAAAACAGCCGGAAGCTGGAATGATGGGGTTTTTTAAGTCTAATCCTGGTAAGGATACAGCTAATCGATTACTTGTCATACTTTCCTCCCTACATCACAATCGTACCAGTTTCAAAGACCGGTCCATCTTCACACACGCGCTTATTGGCTGCTTGGCTTTCATTTTCTAAATGCACCACACAGGCATAGCAAGCACCCATCCCACAAGCCATACGCGATTCCATAGAAATGTAGGCGCGGGGATGGTCATGGAATTTGGTATTGACATATTTGAGCATGCCAGGTGCCCCACAAGAATAGATAGCATCAAACTCCTGGTCCATCTGATCAATGACCGTAGAAACATAGCCCTCAGTGCCATAAGAACCATCGTCTGTTGTAATGGTGACTTGGCCGTACTGTTTCAATTCTTCTTCGAGAATAACCGCTTCTTTATTGGCAAATCCAAGAACAGAATGGACTTCTACTCCCTGTTCATGTAGCTGTTTAGCCACTTGGACCAAAGGAGGTACTCCAATCCCACCGCCGATGATCAAGGCACGCGCCCCTTGACCAAGACCTTTTAGGTCAAAGCCATTTCCTTGAGGACCCATGACACTGAGGAAGCTACCGACAGGCAAGTGAGAAAAGATGGCTGTCCCTCCCCCTTCTACCCGATAGATGAGGCGACAGGTCTGGCTGTCTGGATCAATCTCTGAGATGGAAATAGGACGACGGAGGAGCTTGGAGTCATCCGGTACACGAATATGGAGAAACTGCCCCGGTAGCATCTGCTCCACCATTTCCCCCTTCAAGACCATTGAAAAAATCCGTGGCGCAATCTCTTCTTGAGCGATTAACTCCATGTCTTCCATCATGATTTTTCCAAACCGTTTCTTACAGCTGTCACTGACCATTGGTTTCCTCTTCTTTCTTCCAGCAAAAAAGACCTCGCGAAAGCAAGGTCCTACAAATGATCAGCTAGACTCGGTCCGCTGATCTTTTTTCTGTCTTTCCTTGCAGGCCTCTCTGGACCCCTTAAAGGTTAAATTTGTCTCATTATATCGCTCTCCTTGTCGCTTGTCAAGTAGAAGCCCGATGGCTCCGCTCATTTCCCATCTGTCTCAGGAGAAAACCCTTCTGGTACCGGTGGGATATACTGTAAAGCGATGCGATTTTCAGGCTTGCGATCGACCAAGTAGAGAACCAACAAGAAGATCCATTCCAGGGGCTTCATCAGATAGTAAATGACATCCATGGCCCATTTCTTCTTGATATGTTTGGCAAAGGGATAGCCATAGCGATCATAATTACAACGTAGGAAACGATGGAAACGTGGCGTCTTTTCTTCTAAGACCTGCTCAAAGGCATTGGCGATACAGAGCTGGCGATTCACCACAACAGGATGACCGTGCCGGACTCCCATCCGTTGGGGCTTGACAACTTTTTCATGGCCACCAGCCGCAACCGTACAGAGATAGTGCTCATCCATGATGAGATTCTGAGGAGGGATCTTTTCCGAGAAGGTCCAATCTGCCGTATTGGTCCAGGCCTTGACCAAGCTATCAGGACGTTGACCAAAGAGCATGAGAACCATGACCAATAGCGCTAACAAGGGGAGGGCAAAGACGACTGCCAACCAAGGCCAGTGTTTGGATTGATGGAGGATCAGGTGAAAGCGCTGGAGAATTGGATTGTCATAGACCCTAATAGGATCAGCACCCTCCCACTCCTTTATCCTGGTCCGCAGGAGACTAATGGAATAAACCAACAAGAAGACCGTGTGACAACCGATGACTTGCACCTGGATGTCAAATACTGCTAACAATACCAATCCCATTAATATCCCACTAATACAAAAGATATTTAAAAGTGGAGACAAGGAATTGGCATCTCGGTAAGAATAAATGACCAGAGCTAGGAAGGAAATCAGTGCCAAAGCAAGAATCGTCGGGAGAGCCTCCGACCAAATCATGGTATGCTTCTGCTCATTGATGAGCTGTTTGGTCCAATCATAATTTGTCAAATCCTTTACTAAATAGATGACGAAGGATTCCAGAATACAGCCAAAGACTCCTATCCAAAGGATCACAAAGTACTTGCGATTGTTAACCCTTCGTTTAATTTTTTCTTCTTCTTTCTCTTCATAGACACCGACCAGTTCCTTTTCCAAGGTCTGGGCCTGAATCGTAGACCAGCGAGATATAGCATACAGAATCACAAAGATATTGGGAACAAAATAACTAACCCCTAGAGCATGAACAAGAATTGTAACACTGTATATTGCGACTCCAAAAATAGCATTCCAGAAACCCAAAGATTGGATATTTCCTGGCAAGCTCCCTAGAATTAAAAAGACGTACAAACCAAGAAAAATCAGTAAATTGGTCATAAAGTTTATCTTTACTAAACTGGATAAAAATTTGGTCTCCAGTTCCTGATTCCATTTTTTGTACCATTGAGCAATTCTTTTCATAAAGCCTCCTAAGCACTATTTGTCATCATTCTATCAAGCCACACTCAATCCTTCAATTCTTAACCTGTTTTATAGGGAAAAATCCTTCTAGAGACTGATACTAGCTGGGATTTTCTGTCAAAAGTATGTTAAAATATAAGCATGAGAATCCAACAATTACATTACATTATCAAAATCGTCGAAACAGGCTCTATGAATGAGGCGTCCAAGCAACTCTTCATCACCCAGCCAAGCTTGTCCAATGCTGTGCGGGACTTGGAAAAAGAAATGGGAATTGATATCTTCATCCGTAATCCCAAAGGAATCACTTTGACCAAGGATGGGATGGAGTTCCTTTCTTATGCCCGTCAAGTCGTCGAGCAGACCCAACTCCTAGAAGAACGCTATAAAAATCCAGTAGCCAATCGGGAGCTCTTTAGCGTATCCTCCCAGCACTATGCCTTCGTAGTCGAAGCCTTCGTCTCTCTCCTCAAGAAAAGCGATATGGAGAAATACGAGCTCTTCCTACGGGAGACCAGAACCTGGGAAATCATCGATGACGTCAAGAACTTCCGTAGTGAGATCGGTGTCCTCTTCCTTAACGGCTATAACCGGGATGTCCTCTCCAAAATGCTGGATGACAGCCACCTCAAGGCAACCCACCTCTTCACTGCCCAACCTCATATCTTCGTCAGCAAGACTAACCCTCTAGCTAACAAAGAGGTGGTGAAATTAGAAGATCTAGAAGACTTCCCTTATCTCAGCTACGACCAAGGGACCCACAACTCCTTCTACTTCTCAGAAGAGATCCTCTCCCAAGAGCATCACAAGAAGTCCATCGTTGTCAGTGACCGTGCCACCCTCTTCAATCTCTTGATTGGTCTGGACGGCTACACCATTGCGACCGGTATCCTTAACAGCAACCTCAACGGAGACAATATCGTTTCCATCCCGCTAGATATTGATGACCCAATCGAGCTAGTCTACATCCAACACGAAAAAGCTAGCCTCTCTAAAATGGGTGAAAAATTTATCGAATACTTACTTGAGGAAGTCCAATTTGATAAATAAGGAGGGACTATGAAGGTAAAGAAAACCCTTATTGTTATCAGTATAGCTCTTGTTATTGGTTTGATTGCTTTTTTTAATGTTCATCCTATACCGACTCTATTCGAAATCCCCCCTCAAGTTACCTTGAGTTCCGATTTTAATGGCTATTTTGATTCTGAGTATCCATTAAAGGAAGATAAAGAAGCCGAAAATAGGTATTCATTAACATTTAGTATCGAAGGCATCAACCGCGTATCTTTAGATGATGTCAAAATCCTGGATCAAGATAACAAGGAACAAAGTATTTTGACATTTGAAAACGACTCAGAAGGAGAGAACACCCTCTGGTTCGCGGGAAAACCAAATACCAAGTACAAACTCAGTTATGAAGATCGTTTTTCAGATACCAAAGCAGAATCCTCTTTCACCACACCTTCAAATAGAACTGTATTTAAGGAAGTTCGAAAAGAAGGAGAGAATCTACTTGCTAACTATCTGAAAACGAACCTCCAAACAGAAATATATAGTAAACTAAATTCTAACTGGACCAATATTTCCCCTTATTATACTCCAACTGATGAGGAGAAAAAGGCCATTGCTGATGCCTATTGGGACTCATCCATGACCTATACTCTGGAATTCTATCAAGCTGATGCTTCTGCTTTCCGTTTTCTTATCCGTTATAAATGGTCACCGCCAGATATGGACGAGCTGAACAAAAAAATAAATGATCGTGAAGACCAACTAAAAAAAGAATTCAAGAATGATCCAAAAAAAGTATTCAAAACAGTTGTTTCAGAACTGCCAGAAATGATCAAGGAGACACCTCGGAAAGAAACAGAAGAGCAGACAGCTTCCTTAAGCTTTAATCGTGATTCTCCATCATTAGACAAGACTTCTGATAGACTAAGGATCATTGGGTTGGAAGATATTCTTAACACAATTGAAGAAATATATCCTTAAACGCACAACAACTCCAGATAGCTCAATTGGCTACCTGGAGTTGTTTAGTTTTTTATCAAGAACTTCAGTGGTATAGGTCATCTTGTCCGTGTAGGTTTTTGACCTTGATATAACTTTGACCGCCTTATCTCCTCCATCAACATCCTCTATAACATAGGTTTCAGTAATCGTTGTTTTAAAGGTGTCACCGGTTGTACTAATACCGACTGGAAGATTGGAGAATTGATTTGAATAAAATAAATTATAGAAAGCATAATCTTGCTTCACATCTAGCGTATTGGAACCCAAATCATAGCGTGTATCCCAATAATTTAATTCTTTTGAAGTATCATAATCATCAAAGAATGCTTGATTCTCTGCTGTTGAGTTTGATTGATACTGTAGAAAAAATACCGGGCGGAAATAATTAAAATCTGGTGCACCGCCATACTGATAATAGGTTTGCAATTTCCCTGTCTTCGTATTCTTCAGCTGAAACTGAATCTCTGTACTTGCTTCAGAAATTTGAAACAAGGTATCGCCTTGATAGAGCATCAAGACAGAGCCAAGTTCAATCGTACTACTTTTCTCATTCACATGCAATTCAGGAAAGCGATAAGATAGTTTTTTAAATAGTCGTGAATCGATACTTTCCTCACTAAAAGCCGGGCCACTTCTAGAGGTAAAGATTGGAATAGTTGCTTTACTTTTATCAGTAAAGGTTACATGTAATACAGAATCATTATCATATAATCTTACATCTGTTCTTGTGGACTCTTCCCACTGACCATCAGAAGGTTTCTCAACATCTTTATCATAGATAAATTCGATGTTGATATCTTGAATGACCTTTTTTTGAGGTTTGACGTCACTGACCTTATAATTATAAACCTTATGATAGATATGTTCTGAATCAAACCACTCAGGCTTGATGTAATAACGAAGACCGATATAGCCAATAAACAAACCAACTAAAGCCAGAAGGACATATTTCCTCTTAATCTTCACCTTCTTCATACTCACCTCCTGGGAAATTTATTTCATTATATCATAATCACCATCATTATTATAGACTTGCTAATGAGAGAATGATCAATAAAAACACCTGAAACAAGTGGATTTCCACTTCTCTCAGGTGTTCTTTTATTGTCTTAATTTCGAAAACACTTCCCCAATTTTCCCTTCGATGACCAGGTCTGCTTGCTTGTCCTGTGGGATACTAGTCTTATTGATAACGACCAGCTTCTTCCCTTGGAAATACTGGATCAAGCTGGCTGCTGGGTAGACGACGAGGGAGGTACCACCGATAATCAGCAAATCAGCTTCTTGGATGGCTTGGGCTGCTTGGCTAAAGACGTCCATATCGAGAGGTTCCTCGTAGAGGGTTACATCCGGTTTAACCACCTTACCACAATCGAGACAGTGTGGAACTGGGCCTTCTAAAGCTAGAAAGCCTTGCAGATCATAAAATCGCTGGCAACTCGTACAGTAATTACGGTCGGCACTACCATGGAGTTTCAAGACTTTTTTAGACCCTGCCATTTCATGGAGACTATCAATATTTTGCGTCACCACTGCCTTGAGCTTACCGGTCTCTTCCAGCCAAGCCAGATAGCGATGGGCTGCATTGGGCTTGGCATCTGGATAGAGCAAGTATTTCTTATAGAAGTCGAAAAAGTCCTCTGGATAGCGCTCAAACATGGTATGAGAGACCAGTTGCTCAGCCGTAAAATGGCGCCCCAATGTGACGCTATAGACGCCGTCCGAACTTCTAAAATCTGGAATATTGGATTCTGTAGAGACGCCTGCCCCACCGAAAAAGACGATCCGTTGACTCTGATCAATGATTTCTTGCAACTCTTTCAGTTTATCCATGTCTACCTCCTTACAAGAGTGCCTCGATAACAGCATTGGCCTGATCGAAATAAAAAGGTTCTCGCTGGTAAACAATCCCCGTATCCTGAGCCAAACTCACCAAGAGCTCCATAAAATGCTGGGAAGAGAATCCAGTCGTCCGGTGGAGTTCCTCTTCATCAAAGGGTTTGATCAAGTGAGCTAGAGGATTGCGGACAGATTTCTCCAACTCCCGCAGTTGCTTGGCCGCATCCTTGGTGGAATCTGTCAAGTCCAAGTGTAAGATCAACTCCGTCAAACTGGACGAATTGACCGCACTCTCACTATGGAATTGTTGCAAGGCTGGATTGTCAGAGGCCCGAATCTTGTCAAACTTCCAATGGTCATAGCTGGACTCCTTGGAGTTGTGGATGTAGTCTGCAATATCTGGGATTTGCATCTCAATCAAGCGCATAAAGATCCGATAGATAGCAGGACTCACCGCCCGAATGAAGTCGATGATCTGCTCATTGCGAAGCTTGGCCTCTAAATCATACAGATAGTTAGCCAACTGTTCCTCTTCTGGGTCCTCATGCCAAAAAAGCTGAAAACCAGTCACTTCTAGCAACTCGGTTTTCAACTTTGGGTTCATGACCGGTTGGATATTGAGCTCTCGACGCTCCGCCATTAGCTGCAATAAGATCAAGACCAGCTCTGGCACGCCTTTCTGCTTCTTTGCAGAGCGAAGGGCCCGACTATACTGGTAGGTCTGAAGGTCGTAGAGCCACTCATCATGAAGGTATTCTGTCATTAGTCTGCGATCAAGGTTTCAAGACCAACTTTCATCATGTCTGTGAAAGTATTTTGACGTTCTTCAGCTGTTGTATCTTCATCTGGATTGACCAAACTGTCTGAAATAGTCATAATAGCAAGCGCATCAACATGGTGTTGAGCAGCAAGATAGTAAAGAGCTGCTGCTTCCATTTCTACAGCTTTGACACCCCACTTACCAAGTTCAATGTTCTTTTCACCATAGTTTGAATAGAAGACATCAGAAGACAAGACATTACCAACGTGAGTGGTCATGCCAAGGTCTTTGGCAATGTGGTAGGCCTTATCTAGCAAATCAAAGCTTGCGATTTGTGGGAAATCGTATTGAGGCCAGTCGTTGCGAATGATGTTTGAGTTGGTTGCGGCAGCTTGCGCCAAGACCAATTCACGGACGTGGACATCGCCATTCAAAGAACCAGCTGTACCCACACGGATCAATTTCTTCACACCGTAGTCTACTATCAACTCACGCGCATAGATGGAGATCGATGGCATCCCCATTCCAGTTCCCATGACAGAAACACGATGACCTTTATAAGTACCCGTGTAACCAAACATGTTACGGACTTCGTTGAAGCAAACAGCATCTTCAAGGAAGTTCTCAGCGATAAATTTCGCACGAAGAGGATCTCCAGGAAGGAGAATTTTATCAGCAATTTCACCTTGCTTAGCAGCAATATGGATAGACATAATTAAGATACCAAGGGCGTTAAAGAGGCAAAGTAAAAATAGGAAATCCGACAAAGATGCTACGCATCTAGAAGGATTTATCTTTTTTACACAGCCTCTAGCCCGGGTTCAATTCAAACCCGAACTACCCTTCCTTTCATTTTTTGTTTTGAAAAGCTTTCCGCTCGTGTTCAAATCAGAACACATGCTCTACCTTTCTGTGTGTATTTTTTTGAAAAACTTTCTGCTCATGTTTACATCGCAACACAAACTCTAGCTTTCTGGATTCATCATAGAGGCCAGGCATCAAAAGTGAGGTTTATTCCAGCCCTAACAAGCCTGGTTCCTTATATGCTTAGTTAAATTATACCATAAGAAGATAGGTTTCATCTAGCTTGTAGGGTAAATCCCCTATATAAAAACTACTGAATCTTATCTACTGGAGACTCCTTGATTTTTTCCCCATCAGATGATCCAATCCTTTGGAGAAACCAACAGTTAGAAAAGCTGTCAGCAAGAGATAGGGTAGAGCTGTTAACCCTTGTCCAGTAAACCCAAGGACCAAGCCCGTCGCAGATAAGGGAGCTTTTAAGGTCACTGTCAAGAAGATAACCGAACCTAGGAGAAAGAAAGCTGGAGTATTTCCAACACCAAGTACCAAAGAGATGAGGGCTGCTCCTGCCATTCCCAGTGCAAAGGAAGGCGTCAGAGTCCCTCCATAGGCACCTGCTCAAAAGGTAAGCAGAACGACTAGAGCTTTTAGGGTTAATAGAAGAAAGATTGTCTGCCATGTGCCCCCATTGAGGATTTCCTGAGCCATCATCCGCCCATTTCCAAGCAGGTGGGGCTGGAAGCTTGCTAGACCAGCTAGGAAAACAAATGCTAATGGCAAAGTGATAAGAATTCGTTTGTCCTTAATTCGATAAATGGATGCCTTCTTTGTGAAACGGGCAAAGTGCCAGGCGACTGGAGTCAGTAAGGCAATGAAGATAACCATCTGCCATAAGACAGTAGGGGACCAAGTTATTTCAGACACTTGGTAGAGGGCCCGATCTGAGATGACCCAGCCTGCTGTATAAGCAGCCACATAAGTGGTAATCCCGGCCAAGACAAAGCGTTTCATCGAAAAAGCCAGCCCAAAGGTTTCAAAGATAAAAAAGACACTGGTTAGTGGCACTTGGTAGACCGCTGCCAAGCCTGCGCCAGCCCCGCAAGCGATCAGAAAGATGCGGTCCTGAAACGATAAGTCTAGTACTCGTCCAAGAGGAGGCGCCAACAAGGAACCAATCTCCCGTGGTGCTCCTTCTTTTCCTACTGGTGCACCAGCTCCTACGGCAATGATTTGCCAGGTGGAATGGAGCATCTGCTCCCAGAAATGAAGACGAGGACGTGAAGGCTCCTCCTTCATCTGGCCTTTGATAGAAAGAATGTTTCCCTTTCGCTGTAGGAGATACCAGACCAAGGCTGAGCTGGCACCAACAAGAAACAGACTGGTCCAAATCCGTGAAGGCGGAACTCCATCTGTCAAAAAGCCAAACTGGTGCTCTGAACGCCCAAAAGCCAATCCTTCCACTAACTCTAAAAGGTAATGAAGCAGGATACCCGCTAAACCCGAAACGAGCCCTAGCAGACAAGCTGCTAGGACTAGTCTTCGTTTATAGGGAATTGTTTGAAGAGATCTCACAATTCTTTCCAAGGTTCTTACAATTCAGCAAGAATCGCTTTTACCAATCCTTTGAAGTCGCCCTTAACGCGTTCTGTCACTTCGACTACTTCTTCGTGGTTGAGCTCTTCTTGGAAACCAGCTGCAAAGTTGGTAATACATGAAATACCAAGAACCTTCAAGCCAGAGTGTGCTGCAACGATGACTTCTGGAACAGTTGACATACCAACAGCATCTGCACCAAGTGTTTTATACGCACGGATTTCAGCTGGAGTTTCGTAGGTAGGACCAGTCACACCAATATAAACTCCATCATCCAATTTAATACCCAATTTGTCCGCTACTCGATGAGCAGTCTCGCGGTATTCTGGAGTGTAAGCTTTGGACATATCAGGGAAGCGTGGACCAAAGTCATCCAAGTTTTCACCGATCAATGGGTTTTGACCTGTCATATTGATGTGGTCAGTAATAGCCATCAAGGTACCAGGACCGAAGCCGATACCTCCAGCAGCGTTGGTTACAAGCACTCCTTTACAGCCCAAAACTTTCATGACACGAACTGGGAAAGTCACCGCTTCCAATGGGTTTCCTTCGTAGAAGTGGAAACGACCTTGAAGTGCCAATACCTTACGTCCAGCAAGATCACCATAAACCAATTTACCAGCGTGTCCGACTACTGTGGATTGACCCCAGTTTGGAATGTCAGAGTAGTCTACTACGACGGCATTTTCGATTTCCTCAGCCAATTCTCCAAGACCTGATCCAAGGATCAAACCAAACTCAGGAGCTTCGATTCCTTTGCCCTTCAAAAATGCTGCTGTTTCATTGATTTTTGCTAATAATGTCATTGTGTTCTCCTTTTATTTTTTAAGTAATGTACCGATTTTGTCAAAGGTGTTGGCGTTGCGAATAGTCATCTGGCGATAGAAAGGCATCTTCATCAGGTGTTTGTGGTAGGCCGTTTTAGCATAGCTTTCTTCTGAGAATTTCCCCCAGAAAACCGCTAGCTTGCCAAAGTGGAGCACTTCTTCTCCTAAATCTAAAGCCAGCAGCTTCTCTTCTACGGATTCCCTACCCAAACCCTCGGTGTAAAAGAGGACATCCTTACGAGCCATCTCTTCTGTCCACCATTCCGGTAAGTTCGCACATTCTGCTTCATAGTCTTCTCGACTCAAGAGAGAAAAGCGCTCAATAAAGGGATAATGGTTCCCAAAGAAGGTCGACAGCCCCTCCACTAATTGAGTCCGCGAAAGATCCGTCGTAAAGAAGATATTGCCACTATTGATGTAGGTTTCCACTTGGCCGAGGCCTAGAACCGTCAATTGCTGACGCAGATCCGCCATGACCACCTTATTCTTGCCGCCAACATTGATTCCTCTTACGAGTAAGGCAAATCGCGTCATCTTAGACCAATTTATCTAAGAAGCTTTCACCGATCATGGCTTTCTCCACACCGAAGTTGTCCGCCACTGTAGCTGAGATATCCGCAAAGTGTCCAACAGGGATCAAGCCACTACCTTTGAAGGATGGGCTATAAGCCAAGAATGGGATGTATTCACGCGTATGGTCTGTACCAGCGTAAGTTGGGTCATTTCCGTGGTCAGCCGTGATCATCAAGAGATCATCTTCTTTCATAGCAGCGATGATTTCTGGCAAGCGCTCATCAAACTCATGCAAGCAATCACGGTAACCGTGTGGATCACGACGGTGTCCATAAAGGGCATCGAAGTCTACCAAGTTAGTGAATGAGAATCCATGTTTAAAGTCTTCTGATTTCATAGCCTTGATCAAGTTGTCAATACCGTGGCTGTTTGATTTGTTGTGGCCCATATCGTGGTTGATACCAGCACCATTGAAGATATCACTGATCTTTCCAACTGAGTAAGTATCGATACCAGCTTCGTTCAATTTGTCCAAAACAGTTGGCGCAAATGGTGAAACAGCCAAGTCACGACGGTTGGCCGTACGTGTGAAGTTTCCTGGTTCCCCAACATATGGACGAGCAATAATCCGTCCAAGAAGTGCTGGACGTTCCAACGTAATAGAACGAGCATATTCACAGATACGGTAGAGTTCATCCAAAGGAATAATCTCTTCGTGGGCTGCGATTTGAAGAACTGGGTCAGCTGATGTATAGATGATTAACTCGCCTGTTTCCATTTGACGTGGTCCGAAGTCATCGATGACCGCTGTACCAGAATAAGGTTTGTTAGCTTCGCGGATGACCTTACGACCTGAGAATTCTTCAATCTTAGTAATAATTTCTTCTGGGAATCCATTCCAGAAAGTATCAAACGGTTCTGTAATATTAAGACCCATGATTTCCCAGTGACCTGTCATGGTATCTTTTCCAAGAGAGACTTCTTCTAACTTCGTTGCGTAACCAGTTGGATTGCTCTCAGCAGGTACAGTCTTTAAGGGTTGTTCACGCGGAATATTTCCAAGACCAAGCTTTGCCATGTTTGGTACATTCAAACCAACTGCTTTTGAAATGTGTCCAAGTGTGTCAGATGCGCCATCAGGTACACCGGCATTGACAAAGTTATTAGCATCTGGAGCTGCTCCGATCCCTACTGAATCCAATACAACTAAATGCATACGATTAAATTTTGGCATTTTGAATGTCTCCTTTATAATTTAAACTGAATACAGTATAACACAATTTTTTGAAAATGTAACGCTTTCATATAAAATTTTATAAATAAGTTTTATATCCGTAGAAAAAAGGACAAAATGCCCTTTTTAAAGTGATTTGCTAATGATTTTTGGACCTTCTGGTGTCCCTACGATGACTTTGGAAACCATTCCTAAAAAGAGACCATGATCGACAACACCGACAGTCCGGTCCAACTCTTCTGCTAAGGCTTCAGCATCTGGGATCACTTTCAAATCCAAATCAATAATAAAGTTCCCTTGGTCGGTCACAAAGCGCTGGCCATCTTTTTCACGATAAGCTGGTGAATAGCCCTTCTTTTCAAAATGACGGAAAAGATTCTCTGCTCCGTATTGAACCACTTCTACCGGCAGTTTAAAGGCACCAAGCGTCTCCACTTGTTTAGACTCATCGACAATCCAGATGCAGTCTTTTGAGTTGGTCGCAACGATTTTCTCCATCAAGAGAGCACCGCCCCCACCTTTGATGCCGTTCAAAGCAGGGTCTACTTCATCCGCACCATCTACGGTCAAGTCTACCACTTCTACATCATCAATGGCTTTGAGAGGAATTCCCAAGCCTTCTGCCTGTTCATAGGTCACGCTTGAGGTCGTTACAGCAGTAATCTTCAAGCCTTCTTCCTTGATACGACGCCCCAATTCAGCCACAAAATAATAAGCAGTTGACCCTGTACCAAGACCGACAATCATGCCGTCAGTAACAAACTCAGCCGCCTTAATGCCTACCTGTTCTTTTAGGTTTACCATCATAGACCTCCATTTCTATTCATATTTAGTATAGCATATTGGCCGACAGATTTCACTTCTTAACTGAAAACCTTTTCAACTCCTCCTTCTAAAAGCAATATCTTGCCCCTCTTGCTAGTTTACGATAGAATAGAAGGGAATACACAGGAAAAGAGAAGATACATGATTACTAGAGAATTTGATACTATCGCTGCTATCTCGACTCCGCTCGGTGAGGGGGCTATCGGAATCGTCCGCTTGAGCGGAACAGACAGCTTTAAAATCGCACAAAAGATCTTCAAGGGTAAAGACTTGAATAGCGTGGCTAGCCATACCCTCAACTACGGCCATATCGTGGATCCAGATAAGAATGAGATCCTCGACGAAGTCATGGTCGGAGCCATGCGCTCTCCTAAGACCTTCACTCGCGAAGACATCATCGAGATCAATACCCACGGTGGGATCGCGGTGACCAACGAAATCCTACAATTGGTGATCCGCGAAGGCGCTCGATTAGCTGAACCAGGGGAATTTACCAAGCGGGCCTTCCTCAATGGTCGTGTCGATTTGACCCAGGCTGAGGCGGTCATGGATATTATCCGCGCCAAGACTGACAAGGCTATGAACATCGCTGTCAAACAGTTGGACGGATCCCTATCTGACCTCATCAACAACACCCGCCAAGAGATCCTCAATACCCTGGCTCAGGTCGAAGTCAACATCGACTATCCTGAGTACGACGATGTAGAGGAAGCAACGACCGAGATCATCCGTGAGAAGACAACGGAGTTTGAAGCCCTCTTGACCAATCTCCTTAAGACAGCTCGCCGTGGTAAGATCCTCCGCGAAGGGATCTCTACTGCTATCATCGGTCGTCCAAACGTCGGTAAGTCCAGCCTTCTCAACAACCTCCTGCGTGAGGAAAAAGCCATCGTGACCGATATCGAAGGGACAACCCGGGACGTCATCGAGGAATACGTCAACATCAACGGGGTGCCTCTCAAGCTGGTCGATACAGCTGGGATCCGCGAGACCGAGGACATCGTCGAACGCATTGGGGTGGAGCGCTCTCGCAAAGCCCTTAAAGAAGCCGACCTGGTCCTTCTGGTCCTCAATGCCAGTGAACCCTTGACCGATCAGGATCGCCAGTTGCTGGAAATCTCTCAAGACAGTAACCGCATCATCCTCCTCAACAAGGTCGACCTCCCGCAGCAAATCGAGTTGGACGAGATTCCTGCTGATCATATCAAAATTTCTGTCCTGAAAAATCAAAATATCAACCAGATCGAAGACCGGATCAATGCCCTCTTCTTCGAAAATGCTGGCCTGGTCGAGCAAGATGCTACATACCTCTCCAATGCTCGCCACATCTCTCTCATTGAGAAAGCAGTTGAAAGCCTCCAAGCAGTCAACGAAGGCCTGGCTATGGGCATGCCAGTAGATCTACTCCAAGTCGATCTGACACGCACCTGGGAAATTCTCGGAGAAATCACAGGGGATGCTGCACCAGACGAGCTCATCACCCAACTCTTCAGCCAGTTCTGTCTTGGAAAATAATCATCAAAAAAATCGTATGTTGCAAACATACGATTTTTTATTGTTAATTTCCTTGGTCCAGACTTTGGACAGTGAGGTAGGCTTGGTAGACCAAGAAGAGTCCTACTGCTGTTAAGAATGGAATAGCGAGAGGGAGTTCTGTCTCGATTTGGCCAAATGGTGAATTGCCGACAAAGTGAAGGCCAAAACCAGATACAAAATAGAACCAACCCGTCAGCATCAACTCCTTGCGACCTTTTGTCGCTTGGACGATCAAGAAGAGACCCACCATGAATAGGGCTGTGTAGACCCAGTGTGATACGACCCCATTCATGATCCGACCTAGGATACCAGATACTGCGTATGAAAAGCCTTCTGGCATGTCTTGACGGATATAGGCAAAGTCCTCCACAATCTGGAAACCAAGACCAGATGCAATCGCTAAAAGGAAGATAGATTTGATCCGACGTACATTGAACAAGTAGAGGACAAAGAAGATCGGAATCAACTTGAAGGGTTCCTCAAAGAGGGGTCCTGCAATGGCACTCTCATACTGGTTCCAAAAATCGCTATTTGGCGCTACCGCTTGAATCATCTCATGGAAATAGGTATTGGCAAAACTAGATAACCAACCTGCTATAAAGCCCCCACCTAGGAGAGAAAAAAGAACCGGAATCCAGGACAACTTCCACTTCTTGGCGAAATGAAAGAGAGCCCAAACAGCAGGAATCGCATAAACTAGGAGCAAGAGGACAGAGATACCAATAATCCCATACTGACTGCCTGTCATCCAACCAGCTGTGATAGACTGCGTCTCATAGGCCAGACCAATCGAGAGCAAGAATAAAAATAGAAACAAAATCGATTTGCGTTTCATAAAAAACCTTTCTTTATAACAATTAAAAAGGCTGGAATCCCAGTCTTTTTGTCTATATGGATATTGTAACAATAAAAGCTTAAAAAAACAATAAATGGCTACGGGAAATAGCGAGTGCTGGTTATTGCCAATACTTGCGATGAAGAATTCTACATGATAAAACATAAGACATAACATTGTCAGGAAAATCAGGTTGAGTTTTTACTCATCGGGTTTCAGTGCTATCCCTGAAACTTCGGTTTCTAAACAACTGGAATTGCGATTAAATAGTTCGCCCCCAGTGTTATCAGTTCTAGACTTCAGTCTTGACTTATTTAAACTAGTAAAAGGCTCTTAAAAACATATAATAGATCTGCTATCTTGAATCAATATAAGTTTAAGAATCAAGATGAAATGTATAAAATTAATATTTTCTAGTGATTAAAACTATATTTATTTTCTCTATTAATAAATGCATCTTCTCCACCCTCTAGAATATCACAAACATGTGTTCTAATACTCTGTTTTTGAAGTATAAATTGAGATTCTAAATTGTTCTTATTATTCTCTAATGCTCCATTTATATAGTCAAACTTCTCACCATTTTGATTTGGAAAATCATCAGATTGTTGATTTGCTACAATAATATTTTCTGCATCTCCAGCTACAACTATATTGGGATTATGAGTAACAATTATTATTTGCCGTTTTAGTTTGGTTTGTTTAATATACTGCGTTAGTTGATTATATATTGCTCTATTATCCAAACTGTCTTCAGGCTGGTCAATTAATACTGGGATTTTACTATCCGAAAATTCCAATATTAATTTTAATACTATAAATGCTTTTTTCCCAGGAGACATTTGATCAAACTTATCACCTTGATATTCGATTTCAAATTGATAGTCATAAAAATTTGTTGTAAAAAAATGCTCTATATGGTTTAACTTATTTCTATTACCATTAAATGTGAGATTATCATCTTCAAATATTGAGTCAATTACCTCATCAAAAGAATTTGTTAGTTTATCTATAAAATCTTGTTTTGAACGACCACGGGCACTGATGTAATCAAATTCCAGTTCAAGATCTTTTAAATTAAATTCAATTGAGATTTTTAAACTATCGTCATCTTCAATTTTAAAAGAACTTAACAAATCCTCTCTATATTTGGAATAAACTTTATATTTTGAAATAATTTTATTCTTGATATCTATATTCTCTTTATCAAGTTCATTTTTTCTATTTTTGAATTTTTCAATCCTAGATAAATTATCATATTCACCCTTAATAAGAGAATTTAATCTTGCTATTTCTGAATTATTTTTAGTAGCCTCAATACATCTTTTATAAGTACTATCATTTTCTATACTATTTATCTTATTTTCATTAATTCGAATTTGATCTTCTTTATTTAATTTAATTCTTCCAATTTCATATTCTTGTTGTTTTCTAAATGTATCTTGTAATCTAGCATTCAGTTTACCAATCTCGATTCTCAAATCTGGTGAAGGCGACAATGTATTATCATAACTTTTAATTTCAAATGTAATTGGTGGTATACTAGATAAATATTTTAAATCGGATTCATAAATGGCTCTTTTGTTTTTTAACTCTTGTAATTCTCTATTTTGAGTTTCAAATAACTTACCCTCCATTTCAGATATCTTACTATCATTCATTAATATTTTTATATTAGCCTCATAGTTTTCTATTCGATTTTTCGTAGCTTGCTCCTCTGCTTCAGGCTTAACCAACTCACTAATTGAATTTTGATTCTCTTTATAATTTTCAAGCAACTCAATAATTTCAATTCGCAAATTGTTACAGTTTTGCTCATATTTCTTTAGCTCAAGGTCCATATCTTTTGACTGAATAATACTTCCCACTAAATCCTTAAGTTTCTCCCTTTCTCTAGCTAAAGTATACATATGCTCTTGAGGTATATACTCAATGCGTCTAGAATTTTCTTCTTGTTGGTCTTTCCAAATAATTTGAAAATCATCCAAATTTTCAAATGAGTAGGCCTTAGTACTCAATTCATGTCCCAATTTTTTCGCAATTGAATTTAATAAAGTTGACTTACCAGTTGAACGTCCCCCAATAATTGCATTTAAATTTTCAGATAAATATATGTTACAATTCTTATAATGGACGCTGTCAATGACAAGTTCATCTTTTTCAAGAATTGGTTTATCTTTCTTAACACAAATACGATACTCAGGTTCATATTTTATTTGCTTTAAACCTTCAAAAGTTAAATCAGCTTTAACCCAAGAATATTTTGTTCCGATTTCTTCTAATGAATGAGCATCTGAAGATTGAAGTAATGGCCTAACATATGGTGAATGATTCAGCCAGTATTCTCTATCGTTCATGATATTATTATGAGCACATTTTTTATCTTTACAAGTTGCTGGATCATCACAACTCGAATGAATCAGAAAATCTGATTTAACACAGATATTTTCATAAACTGCCATATTTTTAGGATCAGAGTCGCTAGTAGCACTACCGTGACCTCTAGCAAGAAAACCAGTCAAAAACCTACCACCTAAATCATTATCGTAATTTAACACGTTCATCAATGTACTGAAATCAATATTTGCAACATTTTCAATTTCACTATTTGTTAGAGTATTAAAAGATTTATCTGTGCTACCAATATTAGCTTTTAATTGTGCAAGTATATTTTTTATAGTTACATCTTCTAACTCATTATCAAAAATTATATGGTAATCAAAAAGTTGGTCATGTTTATTGATGTATGAAAGTCTTACCTCAAGATTTAAGAAAGTTGCTATACCTATATTGTTTAACTTATTTTTTAACCTAAAGTCTTCCTCAGTAAAATTAAAATAATTCGTCAATCCAACTGCAGAAATATTACTTTCTATTATTTTTTGAATAAATTTATCTTCAAATATTTTTCCTTTACCATCTGATAATCCAAACTGATTATTTACCATAGTATATGGAGAGTGGATATGCATATCCCATTTTCTATATTCTGATCCTCTGTTTGACACTTTTATCCTCCAATTTATCATACTAATTTTATTAAAGTGATTACATCTCTCTCAATCTTTCCCTAACTTCATCCTTACTTACCTCTTCGTTAAAGAATGGTAAGCCAACGATTCGGTACCGATCATCATCTATGAGAGTTTTCGCTTCGTCTCGCTCAGAAATTTGACGCAAGAACTCTTCCTTCCAACCTTCTTTACCGTTTACAAATGTACCTTCTGAATCTAAAAATTGACTTCCTTTAGGTTCTATAAAAATATGCCATGAAACATTATCATAGACCTATGTAATTAATGAGTTTTATATAAATATTTTAGGTTATTATTTAACAGTTAATAACTCCAAAACTAAACCATTCTTAATCAGACCTCCTATCGATTATTATATTAATACAATTTTACCCCTTCTTTCCTAAAAAATCAAACCATTATATGCAATTGTCTGGAATATTTTACTAATTTATTACTAGCTCTAAATCCCCCCATTCCTTCATAGTCAAAACAAAAAAAGCGTGATTTCACGCTTTTAATCTTCCCATTTTAGTTGGTTAATTTCTGCAAAGGCATCATCCTGATGGATCGCTTTTTCCACCTTCTCTACTTGGACGACTTGGAGAGGGATGTTCTTAAAAGGTCCCCAGTCTGTAACGACCGTCATTCGATACTATTTCTTTACGATCCAGCTTTTTCTTCCCTTACATCGATACTCCCTACTCGTACTTGAGCTTGGTAGCTTTCATGGATCAAGCATTGAGTCAAGGCTCTGAAGCGCTCGCCCTCATCTGCTATCTCCAGCTTGGCCAGCAACTCTTGGTCACTGACATCTTTTATCAAGCTTCTTCTTAGGTAGCTATCAAATCCTTTCAGATACTTGAATCCTAGCCAAAGCAAGCCCAGGATCAGGATCAAAAAGAGGATGATAAAGATATAGTGAGAAAAATTAGAAAGTCTGAGCCTTTTGCATTGGACTCACCAGTGAAAAACAAGAAGAGAAAACTCAGTAAGAATAACGATGGCACCAGAAAGAAAATCCAGAAGATGGTCGATCCGTACACAAGAAAATCAGAGAGAAATTTCCTCACAATTAAGGCTCCAATCGAGCCTTTCTTTTGTGTTCGCGTCTTGGCTGACTGATTCATTTTTCCCATGGCCTACTCCTTTCGATCTATCTGCCACATTTCCATATGATTTACGAATTTACAAGCTATTTCAATGGCGATACATCATCCTCTGGAACTTACCCTCTCCAGTCAATCAATTTTTGTTCAGCAATCGGAATTAATTTTTCAATCTCCTCCTGAGTAAATAATTCCCAAATAGGTTATTTATCCATTTTTTAGTTTCTAAATACACATTAAAATAGAAATCTCTTCGACCAAATGTATCAAAACAATCTGCTACGAAAAGCAAAACATCACTATTTACAACTCTTCAATCTCAGTCAACGTCATTGTTTTATAGTACTCAGGGATTTGCGGCATTCTCAATATCACAAAGAACCACCACGAAATCATGCCATTTATCACCAACATAGCACTTTCATAACCACTATTAAGTCCCATAAAAAATGATAAACAAACAGTATTAATACCAAGCATAATGTACCACCAATCAAACATTCTTTTCCCTTTTGGCTCAAAAACAAGTCGACAACGTTTACTATTTGGCTGGATTCTTGATTCGAACTTTCGTACTGCAGCTTTTTCATACCAGACAGCCATGAGATAAGACAAAAATACAGAGAAAGCAAACAACACTAATTTCAGTAAAAATTGCTCACTAATTCCCCAACAAATAAATGCATCTTTCATCAATCTATGAGAAAAAACCACAAGTGGTTGAACCATGATGACTAAAGCAGTAGATGCGTTCAAGGGTGTCTTAGGTTTTATTTCAAAACTATCGTTTGATGGAGATAGGTCAACCATTTCAGCAGAAACCTCTTTAGGAAGCAAACCAAAAAAATAGGATTTCCCTTTTATACTAGTAGAATCTAAGATATATTTTTTATTTTTAAACTCAACGATTCTAAAAACTGCTATATTCGAATATTTAAATTTTAATTCCATATTTACCACCTAAACTACACCTATTCAGCGCAAAAGTATAGAAAGTATTATCATAACACTAACAACCCAAAATAAGGCTTTTTTCAACTCTTTCTCCTAAACATTCTACATACATTATACCACACCATGGATATCATATTAAATGTTTAAAATTTGGTCAAAGAAAAAACACTGGTTATCCAGTGTTTTCTTTCTACTTCTGTCCCCTGCCGGAATCGAACCAGCAACTACTCCTTAGGAGGGAGTTGTTATATCCATTGAACTAAGGGGACCTATAAAAAAAGAAGCGAGATCACTCCCGCCTCCTTATTCGTCTTAACGACGGATTTCTTTAATACGAGCTGCTTTACCTTGCAATGCACGAAGGTAGTACAATTTCGCACGACGTACTTTACCGTAACGTACAACTTCAATCTTTTCTACACGTGGAGTGTGTACTGGGAATGTACGTTCAACACCGACACCGTTAGAGATTTTACGAACAGTGTACATTTCAGTGTGTCCTTGACCTTTACGAGCGATAACAACGCCTTCAAAGATCTGGATACGTTCACGAGATCCTTCGACAACTTTCGCGTGTACACGAACAGTGTCACCAGGACGGAATGCAGGGATATCAGTACGAAGTTGACCTTCAGTCAAGCTTTGGATTAATGGATTCATTTTATTCTCCTATCTTCGTCAATCTTGAGGGCTACTCCCCCAGCGGATAAACTGTATTTTTGTGCTTCCATTACGCACAAAGTTTATAATACCAAAAGAATGTCCGTTTGTAAAGGATTATTGCAACTTTTTCGCAACTTTTTGTCCACTATAGATAGACAGGGCTGGAAAGAGACGCGTAGCGACCAGACAGACCAAGAGAAAGGCTGGCCAATGCTGAAAACCAAAGACCTCACACCCAATCAAGATGGGACCAATGGTCGTTGAGGTTGCTCCGGCGAAGACTGCAGCATAGCCCAAGGCTGCTACAAGATAAACCGGCAGTCCAAAGAAAGGAGCTAGCCAGACACCTAGACTTGCCCCGATAGAAAAGAGCGGGGTCACTTCTCCTCCCTTATAGCCTGCAGCAATGGTTGATACCGTAAAGAGGAGCTTGAGGAACCAGTCTGCTCCAGTGATCAAGCTCTTGCCTTCAGCTCCCGCAAAACTTTGGGAGATCAAATTGGTCCCCAGTCCTGTATAGCGACCTGTCCCAATCAGATACAAGAGAATACTCAGTCCGAGACCGACCACTCCGATCCGCACATAAGGATTGACAAAGGCCTTGGCAAAGCTAGTTTTTAACTGCCCCAAAAGATAGGCAAAGAGCTTACCTGTCAGACCAAAGATGACTCCTAAGACCAGCAACTGCAAGATTACTAGAGGCGATAGGGAGAGCTTATCTGAGATGACCTGGGTGAACTTCTCTAGCCCCAAGGTGTGAGAGGTCCAACTAGCGACAAAGGCTGCAATGGTCGCAGGATAGAGAGCCCGCCACTCCAGTCTCCCAACCACTAGGACCTCCATAGCAAAGAAGATTGCGGCTAGAGGCGTCTGAAAGAGGCCACCGAAGCCAGCTGCCATCCCAGTGACCAAATAGATCCGTGAAGCATCTGGGCCAAGTCCCTCTCTTCGTAGAGCATGGGCGACTGTCCCACCGAGCTGGACCGCCACTCCTTCGCGACCAGCGGATCCACCAAAGAGATGCGTCATCCAAGTGGAGAGGATGGTCAAGGGGATCAAGCGCTTGGGAATGTCTTTCTCCTTTTCCTCACCCACTTCAAAGAGGAGCTCCATCCCTTTTTGACTCTTGCCCCCATAGGTGCGATTGAGATAGGTGATCAAGATACCTGCTAGAGCCAGAAAGGGCAAGAGATAGAGGAGATAGTCTGTACGAACTTCTCCAATCCCGATCAAGACACGGCCAAAGAGGGTATCAATCACTCCAACGATTGCCCCGATTATGAGGGCATCTAGGGTATACACTAAGGTTCTTTTAAATATCGTCATCTCAGCACCCTAGTCCGCATCTAACTGATCGGCCTGGTAGCCTCTGGAGCGCTTCATCAAATCCCGATAAGTGGCAAGGATGGTTTCCTCATAGCGTTTTTCCTGGACCAAGCCGGCTACATTGGCTAAGACTTCTTCCTCTCTGGCCCGGTCCAAGACAGGGTTTTGATGGGTTTCTTTGTAGCGAATGACATCTTCCACACAGTGCATCCGGCGTTCTAACAGACGGACCAATTCTTTATCAATACTGTCAATCTCTTGGCGAATCTTCTCTAGTTCCATACACTGGCCTCCTCACTTTTTGCTACCCATTTTATCAAAAATCGGGCAATCTTACTAGCCCTATCTAGCTATTGAAGGTTTTCAGTCATAAAAAAAGTGCCTGCCACATGCAAACACCTTTCTTAGCTAGGGATTAGCCCACTTTTGCTACGACTTCTTCTGCAAAAGCTTCTAATTTTTCAATATCTTCATCTTCAGCTGACAAGTCTACCTTGACGCACTCAGAACCTTTAACCGCACCAGTCGCTGCAAAGACACGATCAAAGTCATCGACTGCCTTACAGAACTCGTCGTAGAAGGTATCACCAGATCCAACAACACCGTAGATCTTACCATTCAAGTCAAGACCAGCTAAGTCTTCATAAAAGTCTACGATTTCATCAGGAAGCTCACCATCACCGTAGGTATAGGTCGCTACGACTGCAATATCAGCTTCAAGAAAGTCCTCTGCGTCTACTGTTGTACATTCGTCGACTTCTACTTCGACACCAAGATCACGAAACTTATCTGCTACGATATCAGCAATCTCTTCTGTATTTCCTGTCATACTTGCAAAAACAATCTTTGCTAATGTCATAATTCCCTCCAAATAATAATCTTATGACATTATACCACTTTCGCGCGCATTTTGCATAGGGAAGTACTGGGAGCCTGGCATTGTTCGGAAATTGTCCACCTGAGGCTAGACAACCTTTTTCTTTTCCAAATGCCCTCCTTATGCTAAAATTGAAAGAGAATAAATGAGGTACTATATGCAGATCACACAGGACATTTTAGAGAAAATCAACCACTACGATACCATTATCCTTCACCGCCATATGAATCCGGATCCAGACGCGATTGGAAGCCAGGTCGGTCTGAAAGAGATCATCCAGAGCAACTTCCCAGACAAAAGAGTCCTAGCTACCGGCTTTAACGAGCCCACTCTTGCTTGGATGGCTAGCATGAATACTGTCACAGATGAAGACTATGCAGGTGCCCTGGTCATTGTCTGCGATACTGCTAACACCCCTCGCATCGATGATAAACGATACACGAGTGGCGATTATCTGATCAAAATCGACCACCATCCAAATGATGATGCCTACGGAGATCTCCTCTGGGTAGACACAGATTCAAGCTCTACGAGTGAGCTCATCACCCTCTTCGCTCTTGAACAACAGCTTGAGATCAGTCCAGAAGCAGCCCGTCTCCTCTATGCTGGTATTGTCGGAGACACTGGACGCTTCCTCTACCCTTCGACGACTAGCCGGACTTTCGAGATGGTTGCCCACCTTCGTAGTTTTGACTTTGACTTTGCTGGTCTTTCTCGTCAGATGGACAGCATGAGCTCTAAGATTGCCAAGCTTCAAGGCTATGTCTATGATCATCTCGAAATCGATGAAAATGGAGCTAGTCGCGTAACCCTGACCCAAGAACTTCTCAAACACTACCAGATTACTGATGCCGAGACCGCTGCAATCGTCTCAGCACCTGGTCGGATCGAAGACGTCAGCGTCTGGGCTATCTTTGTCGAGCAAGCTGATGGCCACTACCGCGTCCGTATGAGAAGTAAGGCTCTGGTGATCAATGAGATTGCAAAACGCCACGATGGTGGAGGCCACCCCCTCGCTAGTGGAGCCAATTCTTATTCTTTAGAAGAAAACGAGCAAATCTATCGAGAACTACAGGAAGTTGCCAAGGCCAAATAGATAGTGAAAATCAAGCAATCAGGTCAGTCGTTTCTAGTGGAGACGATGGACCTTTTTTCATTTTCACAAAAACGAATGAATTTTAATAACATTTAGAAAAATGTGAACGATTTCTTACATTTCCATTCCAGTTTGAGCTTATTTATGCTATAATAATCACAAAAAAAGGAGACGTTTTATGCATAAACATCGTATTTTTATCATCGTCGCAGCAGCTCTTACTGCCATTTCTACCTTTTTGCCATGGAGTACATTAAATGGTGGATCCTTCGGAAGTTATTCTTTCAGTGGAATTCAAGGTGAATTTGGATGGGTCATCGTTGTCCTAGCTATTGGTGCTATCGTTCTAGCTTGTCTTCCAAACATTGCTCCACCAATGAACAAGAATTTTTCCATTGGTGTCATTGCTATCGGTATTCTTGAAAGCTTAATTACGATCATCACTATGTTTAGAGTCTTTGGTGCTTCATCTCAATTCGGTGATGGCTTTTCTATTGGTTTTGGTTTGATTATTGCTGTAATTGCAAGTATTGCTATTGTGGTCACAGGACTCCTTGCTATGTCTGGTGGTAAAATCACTAAAGGGACATTCCAAGAACTTGCATCAACAAGTAGAGGATTCGCACAGTCTGTTGCATCATCTGTCCAATCACCACAACAACCGGGTCAACCTGGACAACAACAATGGCAACAACCGCAACAAGGGTTTGGTCAGCCTGCCCCAGGACAAGGATTCCAACAAGCGCCTCAACAAGGCTTTGGTCAACCTGCTCCAGGACAAGGATTCCAACAAGCTCCTCAACAAGGGTTTGGTCAACCTAATCAACAACAATGGCAACAACCGCAACAAGGCTTTGGTCAACCTGCTCCAGGACAAGGGTTCCAACAAGCGCCTCAACAGCCTCAGCAAGGGT
Organism: Streptococcus sp. 1001283B150225_161107_H12; assembly: GCF_015552665.1. Taxonomy (NCBI): domain Bacteria; kingdom Bacillati; phylum Bacillota; class Bacilli; order Lactobacillales; family Streptococcaceae; genus Streptococcus; species Streptococcus sp. 1001283B150225_161107_H12. Next base: position 149,666 of record NZ_JADNFC010000002.1, read on the forward strand.
TCCAACAAGCACCTCAACAAGGTTTCCAACAAGCGCCTCAACAGCCTCAACAAGGCTTCCAACAAGCGCCTCAACAAGCTTGGCAACCACAAGAGCAACAGCAACCTCAACAACCAGAACAGCCAACTACTGAACCTGGTCAAGAATAAAATGATTTCTATTGATCTTGCATGTCTAACATTTCCTTTCTAGGACTGATAGACAGAGTGGGAAAAGCTTACCTAACAGGATGAGCTTCTCCCACTTTTTTCTTTATAAAATGCGAAAAATTTGGTAAAAATCCTTGCCAAACTCTTTTGTTTTTGATAAACTAACTTAGTAACAATCTATGGCTCGGAAAGAGACCATGGCAGAAAGGAATTATTGCAAAATGAAAAAAGATATCCATCCAGAATATCGCCCTGTTGTCTTCATGGACACTACTACTGGTTATAAGTTCCTTAGTGGTTCAACTAAGTACTCTAATGAGACTGTTGAATTCGAAGGTGAAACTTACCCATTGATCCGTGTTGAAATTTCATCAGACTCACACCCATTCTACACTGGACGTCAAAAGTTCACTCAAGCAGATGGACGTGTGGATCGTTTCAACAAAAAATACGGTCTCAAATAAGAAACCGCATAACGAATTTAAAAACGTTGAAAATAAAGCCTTTTCCAAGAAATTGGAATTGGCTTTTTTCTTTTTAGTACCGTCTTTGGTACCGTCTTGGTAAATTAGTCTTTCCACCCGTTCATATAATTTGCAAACTTATTAATAGCTTTTACTTCACCAACTGCTGTTGTATGACTATATGTATCTAAAGTCATTTGGCTACTTGCATGACCTAATCTTTTCGCTGTATTAACTGGATCAATACCGATTTCAATCATTAGTGTAGCATGAGTATGCCTAAAACCATGAGGTGTGATTTTCTTTAAACCATGTTTATCAATAATTCTTTTTAAAATACTATTAATATAATCCTGATAAAGCGGTTCTTCCTCACCGTTTCGATTAATAAAAGTAAACATATATGATTCACCAAGATTTAAAGGAGTGACAGTTAATTTCCCTTTTTCTCTTAATGATTGTCGTTTCCATTCAGAAAGTATATCTACTGTATCTTGATCTAACCTTATCTGACGCACCGAGAATTTGTTCTTGGTGCTTTTTTCTAGTGCTTTTCCATTAATTCTACCTAGGTTCTTACTCACTGATAGTATCTGATTATCAAAATCTAAATCAGACCACCTCAATGAATACAATTCTCCTTTTCGTAACCCACTATAAGCTAATAATCTGAATAAAGCATAATTTTTGTAAGGCTCTTCTTCTTTTACAATTTTTAAAAATTGATGTAGCTCTTGAACTGTAAAATAATTCTGTGATTCAATCTTCTCCCTTTTTGGAAGAATCACTCCTTTTACTGGATTATCACTAATCAATTTCATTTTAATAGCAAATTCAAAAATTTGACTAATGTATGATTTAATCTGCTTAATATTCCTAAAAGTCTTACCTTTTTCGGTAATTAGCTCTTGGCATTGCCATGGTGTAATTTTGGAAATTTTAAATTCACCTAAACTCGGAAGAATGTGAAGCCTAAATAAATCATCCGTACGCACACTTGTAGTCAACTCAACAGTATCTTGATATGTTTTAAACCATTCTTCAAAAACATCTATAAAGGACTTATTTGAAGCACTCAGGAGCTCTGTGAGCTCCCCTGAGTATTTCTTTTGCATCATCAATGTTTCGTACTGCTTCGCTTCCCTAAGTGTCTTAAAACCGCTTTTAAAATAGTCATGACGCTTCCCGTCTATCACTCTATAAATTCTAACTTTATAAAGGTAGCCTGTCTTTGATTTTTTAGCCTTATATTTAATAATTGACATCTAAATTTCTCCTTTATTTTATATGGTTTCGGAGCTTATAAAATAAAGAAATATAAGTCAATTATTTTTTCTTAATTGATTGCTTGTATTCGTCAGAATTGACCCAATCTTCCCATACATAATGATAAGAGGAATCTTCTTTACCAGAACTATTAATCAAATACAAAAAATTACCTTCTTCATCAGATATAAACTGTTTAAAAGCTTTAAGTAAAACAGGATTGTAATTCTTATCTTTTGAGATAAAATCGATATAATTCTCCAATACTCCAGAATTAATTAAATCTGCAAGCATGAAAGCTAAATCATCTTTGTAAGGTGTCCATTCATCAATTTTATTACTTATTAAGGTGCCTTTTTTGATTTTAGTATGAAGATGCTTTAAAATTGATTCATTTTTAGGATTTCTTAGATTTGGGTTTTCATCAAGTCCCAATAAATAAGGTACTGAAACACCAAAGTAATCTGCTAATATTTTAGCATTATCTTTTTTAGGATTTGAATATCCGTTTTCATAATTAGAAATCGTTGATAAGCCTATACCAGTTTCGGAAGACAATTCTTTCATTGTTTTATTAACTTGCTTTCGTAACTCTTTTACCTTGTTATCCAAAATACTTCCTCCTTCATTTAATTATTATTTTACCATAAAAAAATAAAATGTACAAAAAAATTGTAATATCTCTTGCTTTTACAATTATTTTGTAATATAATATTTACAAGTTACAAGTTTCTTGTAACAGAGGAGCTTATAAAATAAAGAAAGAGGTACTATATGTCAGATCAATTCACTATCAGTTTACCAAAAGCAACTGAAAAAATGTTAATTGCCAGATATGATAATATGCTTCAAAAAGCCGTAGAAAAAGCATTTGAAGATAAGGAACTATATAAACCAATGGTTCGAATGGCCGGTTTATGTAGATGGTTAGACGTTTCTACTACTACTACTATTAACAAATGGCAACGTGAAGGGATGCCTCATATTGTTATTGATGGAGTTACTTTATATGATAAACATAAAGTGACTGAATGGTTAAAAAAATATGAAAGATGAGGGTTCTGTATGTCTGATTCGAAAAAATATTATTACATGAGGTTGAAAGAAGATTTTTTTGATACTGAAGAACTACTTCTCTTGGAAAATCAACCTGATGGCGAAAAGTACTCAAATATCCTTTTGAAGTTATATTTAAAAAGTTTAAAGAATGAGGGTAAATTAATGTATAGAGATAGGATTCCCTACAATCCATGGTTAATAGCTACTATGACAAGGCAACCCGTTGCTGTTGTCGAAAAAGCATTACATTTATTCCAGGAGCTTGAGTTAATCGAGGTGTTGGACAATGGTGCAATCTATATGATGGATATTCAAAACTTTATCGGGAAAACAACAACAGAAGCCGATCGCAAAAGAGAATATAGAAATCGAATTGCTAACGAAAAACAAAATATTTTATTATCTGGACAAATGTCCGACAAAAGTCCGACAAATCTCCACCAGAGTCTAGAGATTAGAGATAAGAGATTAGAGAATAGATATTTAGTTCTAGAAGAGCCTAAAAATAATTCTTCAAAAAAGAAAAATTTTATAGGTGAAAATTTCTATAACTTAGTTCAGGTCATTGCTGATAAATATAACGATCGTTTTATGTATCCCCAAGGTTTTGTTTTAAAACACTCTCAAAAAATGAAGATTGGAAAATACCTTGAATCAAATTATATACAAAGTAATGAGATCATGGATTTAATTGACAGGATTCCTTCAACCACAGAAAGTCCATTAGCTTATTTGTTTAAGATGATAGAAAATCTCATTCAAGAGAGAAGACAAGAAGAAAAAATAAGAGCACATAAGATTGCTTCTGATCATTACAAAGAAGGATCATAACATCATGAATATAAAATGCAATGAATTAATCGAATTCTTAGTTAATAAGTCACTACAGTTTTCCAATAACAATTCAATTTGTATTGAATTGCAAGAAATTAAAGAAATATTATTTTTCTCAAATGAATCTATTTATGATTTGGTATTCCAAATGAAACGAAAGAAATTTTATTACCCAGTTTATTTTGGAAACAAATTAGTTATCTCGGAACGAAATATTTTTGATTATGTAGATATCTATGATAATGATTATTTAAGTTATAGATTATCTATCGATTTTGAATCACTTATTAACGGAGGTACAAATATGATCGAACAGTCCATTACACATTCAGTTAATGAAAACAATTATCATAAAACGGAAAAGAAAAAACAATACCAGTTTATTATAAAACCATCAAATAGAGATAAATTGGAAAAATTGGTAAAAGAAAACAATTATAAATCTGCCTCTTCTTTCCTGGATAGTTTAATAGAATCTATGTGATTCTCGACATGCTTGCATGTGTAACGCACTTTTACCATTTGGTAAAGTATAGTGCGTTATACTTCACTTGAAAGTATGCTGGATCTTAAATAGATTTCTGATCTTAAATAGCTGTTTATTTTAATTTATATAATCTATTTAAATACTTATAAGATATTTAAAAGGAGCAAAAAATGAGCCAAATTGTAGCACGAATGCAAAAGCTAAAAAGTTCTAATTTAGGTGGAATCTACTATCATAATGAACGTATATTTAAAAATCATAGCAATAAAAAGATTGATCCTTCAAAAACTCATCTAAATTATGAACTAACTGATCGTAACAAAGAACTAACATATAAAAAGCAAATCACTGATTTCATTGATGAAAATAAAGTAAGCAGTCGATCTATTCGAAAGGATGCGGTAATGTGCAATGAATGGATCATAACATCTGACAGTTCTTTTTTCAAAAAATTAGATAATGAAGAAATTAAATGCTTTTTTGAAACCTCTAAAGATTTTTTTGAAAAGAAATATGGCAAGGAAAATATTGCATTTGCTAGTGTTCATATGGATGAAAGTACTCCTCATATGCACTTAGGTATAGTTCCAATGGTAGAGGGGAAATTATCTTCTAAACAGATGTTTAACAGAGAAGAACTTCTTAAAATTCAAAATGATTTACCAAAATATTTAAATGAAAATGGATATGATATTCATAGGGGGAAAGAAGGTAGCACTGCTAAACACCTTACAGTAAAAGAATATAAAGATTTACAAAGTCAGTTAGAAGAAAAAACAGAAAAAGTAAATGATGCTAAACATGAATTAGCAAACATACAAAACGAACTCGTAAAAAATAAAAGAGAGCTTGGGGAACTTAGCAAAGTACTAGAATCAAATGATAAGATTCAGCAAAATTGGGATAATGAATTAGCTATAAAAAAGAAAAAAATCCCCTTTGGTAAAGAGCAGATTGTAATAGATCCTGAATCCTATAATAAGATTAAATCAAGTTATTTGGACAAGGAAATGAAAGTAGCTAAACTTGAACAAGATATATTTAAATTAAGAAATGAGATGATAATAGAGAAATCAAAGGGAGAAAAATATAGAAATATAGTAATCTCAAAGGATCGGCACATTTCTGAACTTACTAAAAAGCAACAAGCTTTACAGAATAAGTATAAAAAGCTTCTGGAAAGATTCAGAATAATGTGTGTCAAATCAAAACGGTGGCGGGAATTCGCAAAAAAACATACTTCTACTCCTCTTTTCAAAAGCCAGTTACTCATAGTTAATTCACTAAATCCAATTAAATTAATAGTTTCAGTTGTTCAACAAATAAATAAGGTTATGGATAAAAATATGTAAGGAGAAAAAAATGACAGAAAATAAAGGTTTTAAACTAACTTACTCTGGAGAACTCACTGGTAAATACATTTCCTCACTACTAATCTCAATTGCAAAACAACTAAGAGTTGAGTATGCTAACGAACTTCCACAAATTTTATTAAATAATTCAATTTATAGACAGTTCCTAATAAAAAAAATCTATATAACAAACCTAAAAGATCACCTTTTCAATCAATTAGGGGTAAAAATTGCAATCAAAAGTATTGATAATAACACTAAGGATCTATACTTAATTGTAACTGATATTACTAGATTTCGTGAAAATATCTCATTCTATCTTCTTGAGACATTTACTACAAAAGAACTAGTTGATCATTTAGAATTAACTGAAAAAAGATTAAGCCTTAAAGAAAGAATAGAAAAACACAAAATGGCTATGAGGGCAGAAATCGAAATACTTAGAAAATAATTTTATTATTTTGAAGCTTTTTTGTTGGAATATTTCAGTTTTTCATCGTTTTTGTGGCATAATAAAATTATAAAGATAAAAAAAGAAAGGAGGAGTCGAGAAATGAGTACAGTAAAAGAAACTATTGTATTTTTTAAATATCTTCAAGATAGTAAAATCGCCAAAAAAGGTAAAATTTCACTTCCAGGAAGAGTTACCAGGGAACAAGCTAAGTTAATCCTAGAAAACGATTACGGTTATACTGTAATTAAGGTTAATTCTTGTTTGGGCCAGTAATTTCAATATTTTAATTAAAGGATGCAAATAGCATCCTTTTTCTATTTTCAAGAAACTGATTGAAATAAAAAAGAATACTGATTAATCAATATTCTTTAGTATTTTTGGGTATTCGGATTTTATGGTGGAAAAGGGCTTATAAATCACCCTTCTCCAAATTCTTAATAAGTGTGGAAAAATCGACACCTAAGTTGTCTGTAATGTCGAAATCATCAGTGTTAAATTATTTTTGTGACCACAAATTCACTTAGAAAATCCCTTAAAGCATTAGCTGGTTCACTTGAATAGGGAGTTGTAAAAAAGTTCCCTTAGCCTGCACAACAAGATAATTTCGAAATATCTTTATCGAACGTAAGTGCAACTAATTTTAGCCCTTCAGCCATTGTTAAATATGGTGCTAGGGTTTCTGTTAAATCTTCTATCGTTAAGCCAAATTTAACAGCTAATGATGCTGCATAGATGACATCTCCTGCATTTTCAGATACAATATGAACCCCTAATACTTTTAGTGTTTCTGCATCTGCTACTAGTTTAAATACACCGGTTGTTTCACGGTTTACAATTGCTCTTGGAACAGCATCTAAAGGTAATACAGATGTCTTCACATCATACCCTTTCTCTTTTGCTTGTTCTTCTGTTAAACCAACCGTTGCAACCGTCGGATTCGTAAACGTAACAGCAGGAACTACCGATAAATCTATTTTTTTGTTTAATCCACCAATAGCATTATCAGTAATAATTCCACCTTCATAGGCTGCTACATATACAAATTGTGGTCCTAAAGTCACATCTCCTGCTGCATAAATCTTTTCATTACTTGTTTGACCAAAATCATTGATCAGGATTTCATTATTTTTTCCAGTTTCAACACCTGCTGCACTTAAATTTAAAGAATCCGTATTTGGTTTTCTTCCAGTGGCAACAAGTAACTGATCTGATTCAATGACTTCTCTACTGCCATTTACTGTTACGTAAACCCTTTTTATCTCTCCACTTTGTTCAACACGCTCAAAAGTTGCCCCTTTGACAAGGTTTATACCCTGTTCAATTAACGCTTTTTCAACTGACTCTGAAATCTCAGGATCATACTCCTTTAAAAGTCGCTCACTTCTTTGCATAAGCGTTATTTCTGAACCTAAATGATGAAATAGTTGTCCAAGCTCCATTCCAATGTATCCTGAACCAATTACAGTTAATCGTTTTGGTATTTTCTTTAACTCAAGAAGTGTTGTACTAGTTAAATAGTCCATTTTTTCAAGTCCTGAAATTTGGGGCAACGAAGGCGATGCACCTGTTGCAATTAAAAAGCGTTTTGCAGATAACTTTGCCCCATTGACCTCAACCGTACTAGCATCAACGAATTTTGCTTCACCTTTAATTAAATCAAAATTATATTCATCAATTAAATCCATATATTTTTGATTCCGAAGTTCGCTCACCAATTTATCCTTTTGCGTGATTAAACTAGCTAAATCCACTTCTCCAGCGGATGTTTGTAAACCTATAAACGGATTGTCTTTTGATAAATGATTGATTTCCCCTGCCCTAAGAAGAGTTTTTGACGGAACACAGCCAATATTCACACAGGTTCCCCCAACCGTTCCACGCTCAATCATTCCAACTTTTGCACCGTATTCTATAGCTTTAATTGCCGAAGAAAAGGCAGCAGCACCAGAACCAATAATAAGAAGGTCATAATTGTCTTCATTAATTAACGCCACGTTTTCTAGTGATGATACTTCTTCAATTTCTCCGGCTTGGTAATTTGCTTCATCAATCGCCTTTATTGCACTTTCAACCTCAATATCATCGGGCAGTTCAAATACTGCTTCACCACGACGATAACTAGACTCAATATTTTTAGCACCTATCTTTTCAAGTGCTGATTCTACGTGTTTTTCACAACCCGTACAAGTCATTCCTGAAATGTTTACCTTAAATTTATTCATAAAAAAGCTCCTTTCGTTAATTAATCTCTCATGTTAATGTCTCTATTATTGGACACGAATGTAATTGCTTTTCATCTGGACATCGTTGTTTTAAGTCGTCTAACATAGTTTCAATTCGTTTTAAATCCTCTATTTGTTTTTGCACTTCCTTTTGTTTTTTAGAAACAAATTCGAACATATCTTGACAACGAACTTCATCTTTATCTACAACACCAACTAATTTATAAATCTCGCTTAAAGAGAAACCAAGTTCCTGTATTCGTTTAATAAACCCAACACGCTTAACGTCATCATATGAATATATCCGATAACCAGCTTCCGTTCGGTGAGGTTCTTGTAATAAATTTTTTCGCTCGTAATATCTGATCGTTTCTTTATTAACTCCACATTTATCTGCAAACTCACTAATGCGATAAATCATCTTATTTCACCCCCTGAATATTATAAACCATGTACCATAGTACACGGTCAAGTAAATTGGACTATTTTATTTTTTTCCCAAAGTATCACTCGTATGTGATTGATACTTTTATATAATACTATTGATTATCCTAACATCCCACCAGAAAATCCGATTTAAACACCAGTTGTTTTTAAACTATTAAGAAAGTAATTCCACTATATATTCCGAAGACCCGTATTTTTTAAAAAACAATAAAAGTCGTCTGTTTGGCAAAAATAAAATATACCGACAATTTAACTCAATGTAATACATATTTTTTTTGAAGACGGTTTAATTCTTTTTCATCTTTAATTATTCTTATGCAGTCAAAATAACTATTTATATATTTATAAGAATCATAATATTCTGAGAAACTTAAATAATAACGAGCTTGTTCATAGTAGTTATTTTCTTTTAACTCTTCACCATATAAAACTAAAATTCAATTGGAAGAATCATTTGTTAATCATATAAGATCTCATTATGCACATTATCTTCAATAAAATTAACTATACTAAGTTCTTTATTATCTTTTTTCTGTAATTTATATTCAAGTGATAATAATAACATTTCGTAACTTTTATATTCTCTTTGTGTTTTAACTAATGATAATATTTTTTCAAAACTATCTTTCATTCCAAGTTCAGCTCTTATTATCAGCTGTCCATATAATTCTTGGTCATCCATATCTTTTATCACAGAAGATAAAAACTCATCTGGTAAAAATTTCTGTTTTAAAACATCTATTGAATTATCAAAGTAAAGATAATAATTAATTTCATCGTTTTGAACAAGTGTCTCAATATCCTTAAATAAACTAAAGAATCTATCTACCGCAAAATATATCGCAATCGATACAGTAGCAAAACTTATCATCTCATCAGTTGTATTATTAGAGATTAATACGGATAAAAAAACTAAAAAGTAAATAGCTCCTTTTATCAAAATTTCTAAACGTGGATTCTTAGTTTGCAATTGTAAACTAAACCTTACCATTAAAACTATCACTAACAGGACAGCAACTTCCAAAGGAATTTCAAACCATATAGAAATAATTTTAGAAATCATAAGCCAAGAAAAGATCCAAAGGAAAATTTTAATCTCACTAATACTTTGCTCTGATTTTTCAATTTTCTCGAGATTTAAGGTTGGTGTTAAAAATAGAAGACAAATACTAAATAGTCTCTAAACAAATTACCCTTTCCAAATTGTATCGATGAAACTAGTACAAGCATCAATATAACTATCAGAGTAAACTGATACTCTCCAAATATCATAATTGGTATGAGAATTGATAAAATCAGTTTAATAACTTCATTAATAAATCGTTCTCGGTAAAATAACACAAAATTTATGAAATACAGTAAAATCATGCAAGGGATAGCTCTTAATACAAAACCAGCATCACTTAATATATTTAAAAAACTAAATTGAGGAACATCAGTCGGTTTCCAACAAATAAGTTTATCAACTTTACCAAGAATAAAATCCAAAAATGAATTAATAGTGAACATTAACGAAAGTATATAGGAGATCGTAAATCGAAAAAATTTATCAAATCCGCTATTCCAAATTAATTTCATTGTTCCAATGATATAAGCAAAAACATTTATTAGTAGCAAGGTCGACAATAAATCTTGTTTTATAATACTACCATCACTTAGTCTGAGGACTCTATTCCTGATTAGTTGAAACCAATTTTTTTCTTCAAACATTTTAAAATTCATCTTTTCCACCTCTAATTTAATTTTTTCCAGTCCTCACTTATTTTATAATTAGACTGTTTCCATGAATCTTCAATGTCAAATATTTTATATTCTATATACTTATCATTTGTATCAAAATAAGATAATCTAACTTCATCAAAATCTTGAAAGCCTATATCTTTCCCTTTTATAATGAATTCTAAGTCATATCTTTTTATTTCGCCCGCATCAACTAAGAATGAATATGAACCGTTATCTGCCAATACAGTTTCCCCAGAATGCGTTGACTGTTTTGTTTTAGAAACAAATTTTCCAGCTGAATATAAAGATAAATTTAGATTTCTCACAATCTGTCTAGTTCCTTTTGTATTATGAATTTCAATCCATAATGGTAGGTCAAAATATATTTCATTATTTTCTTCATAAAACCCCCAAGGATTTGATGTAATCTTATTGTAAACTGTTTTATAGTAAATATTGGTTTTCCCTTGTTCCATCAAATACTTCTTAATATATGCTTGTATTAGCAGAGTAATCGATGAAGATATTATTGAAATAAACGCACCTAATAACGTCGAATTATTCAAAAAGTAACTTAAGAACTCACTCATAGTTTTCTCTTTTCCCATCATAATAAATTTTATCTAACAATGTTTCATTTACTGTTTGTAGTTCCTCACTACTAATATGTTTCACATCAATATCTAACTGGTCTAGTTCACCAAACTTTGATTCTAAATCTAGCAATATATCAATCAACATTATTTTCACATTATTTAAGATATTCTCTAAACTAGCTTTATTTACGACTTGTTCTAATGTATAACACTGAATACCACATTTACTTGCACTATAGACCATTGGGGCAAATTCAATTAGGTCATAGCTCATTTCGATTGATAAATTACGTTCAATCGTACCTATACCATTAGTAATTTGTCGAGCTCTTAAAAAATTTTTTATTTCATCTGTAAAAAATGATTCTGACAGTGGTGCTGACTTAACTGTAAAATTTCTATTTATCCCTGAATATCTTATACTATATGAAATGTCTTTCCTATACTGAGGAATTTCATCATCTATCTTATATCCTCTCAACTCATTTTCAATCCATTTTTGCAGTTCAGAATTTTTTAATGAATATGTAATTACTCTTAATCTTAATAGTGCGCTTTCTAAACTAATACATTCTTCAGCAATATCTCTAATTAATTTACTTTTTGTCATTTTCTTTCTCCTTTTGTAAGGAACTATTCTCTTTTACTGTTAATTCATTTTCTTACAATAGACTAACAATTTCTTCTAGTTCATCATCCTTTGATAATTTCAAAAGACAAATCAAAGGTTTAAGCCAGTTATTCTACTATTTCATCTAACAATTCTTATCTTATTTATTGACTTAAAACCTAAATGATTATATAAAAACAAATTATAGAATAATAGTCAGTACTTGTAGACTTATGAATATGAAAAAGGCCTCAGAAAGCTCTACAAAGCGCTCTGAGGCTTTCGTTTAATACCAATATAATTATATCAAACTGATAATAAAAAATCTATAAGAAGAGAGAAATGGCAAATTTAGAAGATCAAGAATACGAAACATCTATGTTTAATAAAAATGACATTGAAAGATTTTGTGATAAAAATTTATTCTTTTAAAGGATCCAAATAGCATTATAATTTCTTTATTTTATAAACTCCGAAACCTCAAATTTAGTACCTTTTTGGTACCTAATTACTTATATGTAACATAATACAAATAACATTTATGATAAAACTTCCTCGTGAAATACTCTATATAAAAGGTATTTGAGCATATAATATTAACTCCTTGTAAAATACGGTCTCAAATAAGAAACCCATCAAAACCACTTCCACTTGGCAGTGGTTTTTTCTTGTCCTGACCAGCACAAAAACACCGCTCCTTCAGGTTCCTGAAAGAGCGGTTTTCTTGTTATTCGTAGTCGCCACCAGTAAAGTTGAAGTATTCTTCTAAGCTTTTTCCTGATGCTGCGACATCTTTTGCATCTTCTCCGATATAGCGAAGGTGCCAGCTTTCCGGCATATAGCCTGTGCTCGCTTCTTTTCCTTCTTGATAGCGGACGATAAAGCCATACTTGGCAGCATTCTTGAGCAACCATTTGCTTGCACCTGCTTCTTGGACCAGATTGCCACTAGTATCGATGAGGTCAAATGCTAGACCTGTCTGGTGCTCACTATAGCCAGGACGAGCTGAGTAGCGATCTGCTGCAGCTACTCCGTCTTGATTGACATAGCTTTGGTAGAGATCAACCTGGGTCTCATAACTGCGGAAACCACTGTACTGATCGCTGATAGCATAGCCTTCTGCCTGCATAGCTGCGATCAACTCGTGCAAGGCCGCAACAGCTGTTGGATCCTCACCTGGATTGTAGTCTGCAGCTAAGGGATAGTGCTTGTTGGCGATGACGATATCTCCAGACTTCCCTTGAACACTGTAATAAGAACCATTGAAAGAAACGCCTTGGTCTACTGTGACTTCGCCAGCCTTCTTCGTTGACTTTTTGCTATCATCAGCTTCAGAAGCACTGGTTTCTTTGCTGGCTGACGACTGAGCGACTTGCTTAGTGGAAGCAGGCTCTTTTGGCGTCGAGCTCTTTGATTCCTTTTGTTGGCCACAAGCACCTAGGCTCAACAGAACCAGGCCAGCAAGCGTCCATTTTGTCATGCTTAATTTCATCATAAACCTCCTAATTACCAGCCGTGACCGCGATAGCCGTAATCACGTAGGTATCCCCTACTGGTTTTAGAGTATAGGTCTTGTCCTTGCTACTCTGGCTATCTTTTCGGCTGGTCACATAGTGTACAGTATATTCTTCATGGGTTTTCACGATAATCATTCCGTTCTCTTCGGTAACGCTGAGAACGTTGAAAACACCTGGTGTATAGTAGTCGATTTCAGCCTTCTTGACGCCTCCACCTGTCGTCCACTCCACCATTTCCTTGTAGGCATCACTTGAAGTGTCATAGTACTTGGAGTAGGTGTTGGATCTACTTGAAACAGATGAGAAGATTTCTGTCCGGTAGTCTTGGAGGAAGGAGGTGATAGAAGTTTTCTTCTCTTCTGCCTTCTTGGCTTCTTCTTCCTTGGCTTTACGAGCTGTTTCTGCATCTTTTAATCGTTTGGCTACATCCTTAGAAAGCTTCAAAGTGATGACTTCATCATCATCCGGAGTTTCACCAATCGTAACCTTGGCCTTTTCAGTTGTATAGCTCTCATTGTTGAGACTAAAGACTGCATGGACCTCGATTTCTTGATGGGCTACGACATCGACTTCAAATAAGGTACTTGTGCCGACTTCCTTGCCATTCACGGCTACCTTGATATCCGTTGGATTGCTGACTTCATCTGGGAATTCAATCTCCAGAAGTCGTTTCTCAGAATTGAAGGTCAAGTCCAGCTTATTCTTCGAAGCTTGAGCTGGATCTAGCTTGACCTCACTAGAGATCTTTCCAACTTCGGTCTTACCGTCTAGTTGCATGTCTCGAGGTGCAAAGTGAACCTTTCCAAGTTTGGTTGTTTGGTTTTTCTTGAGCACAGTCGTGTCTTTTTCGCTGGTCTTAAGCTTGGCATCATCCAGATTCGTAGTTGCTGTGACTTCAAGTGGATAGGTCGCGATGCGGTATTCTTGGAAGATACCGAATTTCTTATCCGCCTTCTCAATCCCGATTAGCAGATTCTGTTTTTTGTCTTTGACAATACCTATTTTTGAAGACTGGGCGATATGATCTAATTCGTAAATGACATCGATCTTCTGAGCAGTCATGTAGTCAAGCAAGCCTTGAGCTTCTTCCTTGGTCCACTTGTCCTTGTCACTAGAAAGGATGCTAGCCACTTCCCGGTAATCCTTTTGTTCAATGGCTGTGACCAATTTGTCTACTGTCACCTGTGGGCCCGTAGTTGTCGAGAAGTAATAGCCTAGTCCAGACAAGGCCAAGACCAACAAAGCCAAAATACTAAAGAAGAAAACTTTCTTTTTCTTGCCCTTTTTCTCTTTTTTGACTTTCTTCTCTTTCTTTTTCTTGCCTTTCTTGCCAGCTTCTTCTTGCTCTGACGCTTCTACTGGCACTAGGGCTTCAGCTGGCTGGGACAGGCTTTCTGGGGCCTCTGATGGACTCTCCACTGGTGCGAAGACCTGTGTTGTTTGATTGGTCTCTTCCAAGTCAATCGTCGGAGCAGGTGCTTCTACGATTTCAAAATTCTGGCTTCGAGCAGATTCAATCTCTTCTGGAAGTGGTGCACGTCCATAGAGAGCGACGAAGCGCTCTTCCCAAGCAAGTTGAAGAGGATTTCCAACCGCTTCTACTGGCCCCTGCTCTCCTAAAGCAGGCCCTTCTGAAGCCACTTGTTGGTCGATCGCTACTCCAGCAATCGATTTGATTGCCTTAAAATCAAAGCCGGAATCTCTTCCGGCAATGTATTCTTCAGGAGTAGGTTTGCGACCGATCACTTTTTCAAATAATTCTACCCATTTTTTGTTCATCGGTATGTTCTCCTAAAACCTAAAATATTTTTATCCGATATGTATATGAACAAGATTTTTATGACAAGGTTCCTATCTAATTAGAAGAAGGAAGCGATATAGACGGATACTTGTTCTAAAATACGTCTGTCAATAATGCCAACAATTGTGAAGATGACTAGAATGACTGCTGAAGAAGCAAGGAGCAACAAGAATTTGTCAGCCTTGAATTTTGTTCTGTTCAAACCTTGGTAAACAGTATAGAGCAAGCCTAAGAAATAGAGAACGAAGATTAACGATCGAAGGAAGATAAATCCTTCAAAGTACTTGACTAGAGAAAAAACCAAGACAATGAGGGATGCTGGCAAGGCGTAGATAGACAAGCGAGCAAACTCATCGAATGAGCGTTTATAGGTGTATTCTTTATCTTGCAAGACAAGGTTACGAACCAAGAAACCAGTTAATTGAGTAGCATAAATTGTAAAGAAAGTTACAATGACAATCAATAGGTAAGCCGTAAATCCTACTTCAGCGTAAGGGAAGGCACTCGCCACGAAGAAAAGTGAGAGGCTAAGGATAAATGCAGTTAAGACATAATGAAGGATACCATTCAATACTCTTGGTTGATTTTCTACTGTTGGACGAACCAAAGCAGAAACGAACCATGACCAGAATCCTTTCATTGCTTGACCAAAGGCATTTGGTTGAGCAGGTTGTGCATAATAGGCTTGACCTGGTTGAGGTTGTCCTGGATAAGGTGCTTGCTGGAAGCCTTGACCTGGAGCTTGACCTGGAGATGGTTGACCAAATTCTGGTTGTGGCTGTTGTTGAGGTGCTTGTTGGAAGCTATTTGGTTGTGCACCAAATGCTGGTCCTTCTGGCGCAGCAGTGTATTGTGGCACTTCTTGAACTGGTGCTTCTGGAGCAGCAGTATATTGTGGCGCTTCTTGAACTGGTGCTTCTGGAGCAGCAGTATATTGTGGCGCTTCTTGAACTGGTGCTTCTGGAGCAGCAGTGTATTGTGGTACCTCTTGCACTGGTGCTTCTGGGGCAGCAGTGTATTGTGGTGCTTCTTGAGCTGGCGCTTCTGGTGCAGTAGTGTATTGTGGTGCCTCTTGAACTGGTGCTTCTGGTGCTGCAACGTACTGTGAAGTCACTTCTTCTGGTGCAGCTGGAGCAGCAACAAAGCCAGCGTTTACTTGGTCTGGAGCTACTGGAGCACCTACAAATTGTGAAACTTCTTGGGCTACCTGTTCTTCTTGGAACTCACCTGCAGCCAACGCTTGAGCGATCTCTGCTTCAGTTGCTGAACGACCGTTCACAGCTTCAAAGTAATCAAGCCAATCCTGTTTGATCATAAAATAATCTCCTTATAAAACAAAGTACAGATATATTATATAAAAATTTCCACTAGAATTCAATATTCTACCGGAATTCACAAGCTGCGATCTCGCAACTAGTCAAATGCATCCATGCCACCTTGGACGTTGGTTACATCATAGCCCGCTTCTTCCAAAAATTGACAGGCACGGGCTGAGCGCCGACCAGACTTGCAGATGACATAATAGGCTTGGTCTTTGTTCAGCTCTGAATAGCGTTCTGCCAACACTGATAAGGGAAGTAAGGTCACTCCGTCCAGATGAAGAGCATCATATTCCTCCTGCTCACGGACATCGACGACGTTAATTTCTCCTGCTTGGTACTTTGCTACAAAGTCATTAAATGGAATTTCTTTCATGATTTCTCCTATAGGTTCTATTATGGAAGTGTTAGTATTTCATAGTTAAAGTCAATGGACTCTAAAAAGCGGAATAGGTCTTGAGTTTTGACAAAGATGGTCTTTTCATTGGTGTTCGGATGGAAGGTCATGATCTCCTCTGACACAATGTCCTGATCGAAATAGACGAGAATATCTTTTTCTTCATTGTTTAACAAGCCAAATGGAGATACCGTCCCTGCTGGTAATTGCATTTTTTCTGCTAGCGATTCAGCTGAAGCCATGCGGATCCGATTGGCTCCTACTTGCTCTTTGAAGTTATCCATGTCCAAGGGTTTCTGATCATCCATGATGAGCAGATAGTACTGGGTTTTCTTTTTGTTGGTCAAAAACATGGTCTTTGTCCGGACACCTTCTAAACCTTCAATATAGGAATCGGCCTGCTCAGTCGTGAAGGCAGGTGGATGCTCCACCACATCAAATTCAATCCCGAGTTCGTCCAATTTGTCTTTGACTTTTTGATATGCATCCATGGCAATACCTCCTCCTGTAAATATCACTAATTATTATTTGTTAAACTCTGCTATAATCTGATGGACCCGAGCCTGGAGGGCCGGCACTACTTCTGCCTCAAACCATGGATTCTTGGCCATCCAGATCTGATTGCGGGGAGAAGGGTGGACCAGAGGGAAATAATCTGGCAGATAGTCCTTGTACCGACGCACCCGCTCTGTCACCTTACCACTAACCTTCTCATGGAGATAGTAGGCTTGGGCGTACTGGCCGATCAAGAGGGTGAGCTCAATATCCGGACACTCCTTGAGGAGTTGAGGATGCCACTTTTCCGCAAAGCCTTTGCGAGGTGGCAGGTCCCCTGACCTGCCATGCCCTGGGAAATAAAAGTCCATGGGAATGACCGCAAATAGTCCCGAATGGTAGAAGGTCTCCTCATCGACTCCCAACCACTCCCTTAGACGGTCTCCACTCTTGTCCTTCCAATAAAGGCCTGCTTCTTGGGTCTTGAGACCAGGCGCTTGGCCAATAATATTGATCCGAGCAGTCTTTGGTGCCGCAAATAAGGGTTCGATTCCTTTATCCGTATAGTCTTTGTTTTGTGGATCGGCCATGATGGCCTCTTTGATCCGCTCTAGTTGTTCCATTTCTCCTCCTCTAAGCAAAAACTCAGCCAGCATGTGCCGACTGAGTAGCGTCTTATTTGATGAGTTCGTAGATGGCTTCTGCGTAGATTGCAGCTGCTCGATAGAGATCTTCTACATCCGCAAATTCATTGGCTTGGTGCATAGTGTTCACATAGTCTGGGAACATGGCACCGAAGGCAACCCCACGTTTCAATAGACGACCAAAGGTTCCGCCACCGATTACTTGCTCATGACCTTTCAGTCCGGTTTGTTTTTCATAGACACGCAAAAGCGTTGAGACCAATTCATCTTCCATTGGAACATAGTGAGGGGTGTGGCCGTGAGCAGACAAGCTGACGGATGCCACTCCTTCTACTTTTTCAAGTCCAGCTTTGATGGTTTCTGGATCTGTTCCTTTAGGGTAACGAATGTTCAAGGCGATGGTGTTATCTGAGCTGTTTTCGTCGAAGTTGAAGACACCCGCATTCATGCTGAGAGCTCCCATCTTTTCATCCACATGGGCAATGCCAAGCTTCTCACCAGCAAAGTCTTCATGAAGAAGAGATGCTGACACTTGCAAGTATGCTTTGGCATCTCCACCGAAGTCAAACTGGTTCAAGAAGAGAGCCAAGTAGGTTGCTCCATTGATCCCAGCTTCTGGAGTAGAACCGTGGGCAGATTTTCCGATAATGGTGACTTTAAATTTACCATCATCCTCTGTTGCCACTTCATAACGAAGTTGGTGTTCATTAGCAAAGGCCTCCAAAAGACCAGCTAAATCTGGTAATTGCCCAGAAACGACTGCTGTCGCTGACTCTGGTACCATGTTTTCACGAAGGCCACCTGTGAAGCTATGAAGATGCGCTTGACCTGTATTTTGACCACCGAAGTGAAGGTACTCGGTAATATTTCCTTTTTCCCCGTTGATGATTGGGAACTCGGCATCTGGTGAGAAACCAAAGTCTGGATCAGGAAGACCGACGTGTTTGAAATAGTAATCCATATCGCCCCAGCCAGATTCTTCATCTGTACCGACCACGAAGCGCACTCGCTTAGATACAGGTAATCCCAGATCCTTGATAATCTTCAAGCCGTAGTAACAAGCTACTGTAGGCCCCTTGTCATCTGATGAACCACGCGCATAGAGCTTGCCATCGATAATCTCAGGTTTATAAGGGTCTGTATCCCAGCCACTACCTGCAGGTACCACGTCCATGTGGGCAAAGATTCCGAGCTCTTCTTCCCCTTGTCCAAAGGTGAAGTGTCCAGCATAGTTGTCCACATTGGTTGTTTCGTAGCCATCACGCTCAGCAATTTCCAAGAATTTCTCAAGAGCCTTGACGGGTCCAGGTCCATAAGGGTGAGTCGCATCCGCCTGGCTGTCATCCCGTTCTGAGTTGATTTCCAAGAGGCTGAAAAGATCAGCCATCATTTCTTCGCGACGTTTTTCTACTTCTGCTTTAAAGTCAATTGTTGTCATGCATTCCTCCGTTATTTCGATTTAAATTGAATCCTCTAGAATCCCTTCAGCGACTGTCTATCAGCCTGCCAAAGGATTCTAGAAAACCGGACTTGTATCGTACGAGACGAGGACCATCCGGTTCTTTCTGTTGTTATTAGCGTTTTTCGATGATTTCGTCTACTGGCAAGCGGTAGCTAGGTTCTACCTTCTCTGCTGCGTAACCAACCGTGATCAAGAGTTCTGGACGGAAACGCTCTTCGATTTCCAAGACTTCGTTGACTTTTGATTTGTCAAAGCCAAGGATGATGTTTGAGCCGATCCCTTGGTCCGTCAAGGCCAATACCAGGTTCATTGCAACCAATCCAGCATTCAATGCCAAGTAATCGCTAATCTGTTGTTCATTGTAGCGAGCATATTCTGCAGGTAGGTTTTGCATGAAGTATTGCAACTGCTCCTCTGTGAAGTTCTGGACCCCACCGACACGTGCAATCTTCCGAGCCCGACGTTGCAAATCGGTATCCGTAAAGAGAGCGATGGTCACAGGTGCTTCCATGACTTGGTCATAGTTCCCACCATAGGCTAGTTTAGCCAATTCCGCATTTTTCTGACGAACGACCACGAATTTCCATGGTTGGCTATTGTGCGCACTTGGTGCCAAGGTCGCAATTTCAATAGCTGTCCGCACATCCTTTGGATCGACCGGTTGGTCTGTGAAATGCTTGATCGCATGACGTTTTTTGTTGAGTTCTAGGAATTTCATAGTCAACTTCCTTTTCTAATTCTATTACCTCTATTTTAACACAAAATGAAAGAGCTTGCAGAGTTTTTTCATTGATCATTTAGGAAAGAAAATCATAGAAGTTCTTGACGTCTTGGTCATAGCCATACTGCTTATTCAGCCTTGCGAGGAGTTCATTGTTGTGGCCCCGATAATTATCCTCTCGTCTCAATTCTTCATACATCTCAATAAATGGAAGCCCCTTATCTTTAGCATCTTGGAGCTCTGCTTCATAGTCGTAGGCTACCTTGCGAAATTGCAGGTTGGTCACCCCATCTTCTTCAACATCGATCAACGCATACTGGGCTCTGTGATTTTGGAGCTGCTCCCAGTCAAAATAAGGCATACCAATGGTGCCGGGATTGATGATTTGCTGACCCTGACTACCATAGCGAAGCAACTGCTTGTGGACATGCCCGTAGATGGCCACATCGGTCTGGTCATCGAGCAATTGGTCAAAGTTCTCCGTCGCATTAGCTGGACGCAAGTCTCCACCATAATTCTTTTCTGGCAAGTTATGGGTCAGTGAAAAGCGAATGCCGTTGACCTCCTTCTTCTCCATTAGAGGAAGCGAGCGAAGCCAATCGATCCGTTTAGGATCAATTCCTTCCATAACATACTGAGTGAGACGAAGCAGCTGAACCTCCTGCGGATCCTCAAGCCCGTACTCGCCATCCAAGGACTCTAATAGACAATCGTCCCAATTTCCACGAACAGCTGCTGTAATCGGAATCGCATCCAGCAAGTCAAAAAGGTCCTCTCTTCCAGGCCCCGGAAGCAAAATGTCCCCTAAAAGCCAGTATTCCGTCGCGCCTAGAGCACGCGCATCCGCAATCACTGCCTCCAGGGCTGTCGTATCTCCGTGGATATCAGATAAAATAGCGATTCTATGGTTCATTATTACACCTCATTTGAAATCTAATTAGATTTGAATCTAGTATAACAAAATTAGGAGTAAAACGTAAAAACCATCCATGAAAATGGATGGTGCAATTACTCAAATCCTTGGGAGGGCTCCGCCACTTCCATCAAGGGACTTGCTTCTGCTTGATTTCCTTGATGGAGCTTGACTTGCACTGCCTCCGCGACTGCTCGTGGGATGCCGACTGTGACGATCTCATCCACAGTAGCTTCTTTGATCTTGGTCAGTGACTTGAAGTGCTTCATCAGTAACTGCTTGCGTTTTGGTCCCAAACCTTCGATGTCATCCAGCTGAGAGGAGAAGGAATTCTTAGACCGTAGCTGGCGGTGGAAGGTGATGGCGAAACGGTGAACTTCATCCTGGATCCGCTGGAGGAGGAAAAATTCCTGCGAGGTCCGAGAGAGTTCGATAACTTGAAGAGGATCGCCGAAGAGCAATTCGTGAGTCTGGTGCTTGTCATTCTTTTGCAGGCCTGCAATGGGAATATCCAGTCCTAACTCTTCTTGGATGACTTGCTTAGCGATATTGACCTGGCCCTGACCCCCATCAATGACGATCAGATCTGGTGGTGTCAGGCCATCCCGCATGACACGACTGTAACGTCTGCGAATGACTTCCTGCATGCTGGCATAGTCATCTGGCCCGACGACAGTCTTTATCTTGTACTTTCGGTAATCCTTTTTGCTTGGCTTCCCATTGACAAAGACCACCATGGCTGAGACCGGACTGGTCCCCATGATGTTGGAGTTATCAAAAGACTCGATCCGCACAGGGGTTGGAATTTGCAGGAGTTTTCCAAGGTTTTCAATGGCACCTTGGGTCTTTTCCATCGATTTTTCAAGGAGATTGAACTTCTGCTCCAGACTGACCCGCGCATTCTTGATGGCCAGATTGACCAACTGCTTCTTCTCCCCACGCTGGGGCTTGAGTACCTTAGTATCCACAAGGGCTTTGACCGCTTCCTCATCGATATCTTGAGGAATCAATATTTCATTGGGGATCAGATGAGATTTCTCCTGGTAAAATTGCCCCACATAGGTCAAGAAATCCTCGTCCGGATCATTGTAGTAAGGGAAGAGATTGACATCCCGCTCGATTAGCTTACCCTGACGGACAAAGAAGACCTGCACACACATCCAGCCCTTGTCCACGTAGTAGCCAAAGACATCCCGGTTCTGCAAATCCTTGGCCATGACCCGCTGTTTGGTCCGCAGGGTCCCGATAGCCTGGATCAGATCCCGATACTCGGCCGCCCGCTCAAATTCCATGTTTTGCGCAGCGGTAGTCATCTTGACCTTGAGCTCATCGATGATCTTGTCATCCTGTCCTTTTAGGAAATCAGAAACCTCCTGGGCCATGCCCTTGAAATAGGCCTCGTCCTTGTGGCAGACCGTGTGGGCCATACACTGCCCTAAATGGTAGTAAAAGCAGACCTTGGAAGGAGGATTGGTACACTTGCGGAAAGGAAAAATCCGATCCAAGAGCCGCTTGATCTCATTAGCAGCCCCCACATCTGGATAGGGACCAAAATAGAGACCACCGTCCTTTTTGACCTGGCGCGTGATGATGAGGCGCGGATAGCGCTCATTGGTAATCTTGATGAAGGGATAGGACTTGTCGTCCTTTAGCATGATATTGTACTTGGGCTTGTTCTCCTTGATGAGGTTGATCTCTAGAAGCAAGGCCTCAATATTGGACTCAGTGACGATAAACTCAAAATCCACAATCTCAGATACCAGCGCTTCCGTCTTGGTATCGTGGCTCCCTCTAAAATAGGACCGCACCCGATTGCGAAGATTCTTGGCCTTCCCCACATAGATGATGGTACCGTTCTTGTCTTTGTGAATGTAACAGCCCGGACTAGTCGGCAGAAGCTCGAGCTTGGATTTAATCAAGTTATTCATACTCTCTATTATAGCAAAAAAGGGAGGCTATGCTCCTCTTATAATGTTATATCATATCATTCGTTTTAAATCGTCGTTTCATAAACTGTTAAAGGGTTTCGAAATTTCTAATGGAGATTTATAATTCGTTATCTAAAGTCTTTGACTTGCTTGTATAAATGCTCAAAACAATTACAAATGACAACAACTGCCACAGAAGGATTCTTACTATCTGCAAACTATCTGCTTCAGAATTTGAAACCACATGAACTAGATTTGAAGCAAGATTGTTGAAAAAATGATCTCCTAACCCAAACCATAAGGAACCTGTCATTTTGTAGAGTAAGGACCATTTGATACTCATCATTCCCGCTAAGATAACATAGCCAATGCCCATGACGATGAGATTTACGAGTGACGACTCTCCTTGAAGATAATCTCTTAAGGGCATTACCAAGTGCCATATTCCAAATAGGAAGGCTATAAAGAATAGACTCTTGCGGTAAGAAAGCCCTTCAAGAATTTTTGTGAAAAGGCCACGAAATATTCCTTCTTCCATCCAGACATTTATCAGGTTAAACAACACACTTGAGAGAATAAGTAAGATTCCTGCTTGAGATACTTTTTCGTTTGTTAAGGAAAAACCACTGGCGTAAAACGATAAGTGAACATTACCATGAAGAAACAAGAGAACAATGCACTCAACTGTATATGCAAAGACGGAACAAACTAAACCAAAGAGCAGGCCCTTCCCTATACCACTCACGGTTCCGTCAGAACTGAAACCAATATCTTTCCATCTTAATTTACAAATTGAAAGGATTCCCCACAGTAGAAGAATTCCAAAAAGCTTATGTAGAAAATTCTCAGATAAGAAGGTTTCATCCGTCCTAATATAGAAGTATTCAATTAGCCTTGCTACTGAGCAGATAACAAATATAATTGAACAACTTAAAATAGGTTTCTTTATTAGTTGATTTAGCATATCTTCCTTTCAAAAAAGTCTTTTATAAAAGTTAATTTCAATATCTCACTCAGTCCAATTATCTATTTTTCAAATTTCGATAGGACGAACTTAACCAGTCTTGTGACGACTTCTACTACGACTAAAACCATCGCATACAATAAAAATGGCGGAATTAAAAGAAGGGCGATTTTCCAGCCTCTGAAAAAAGCAAGCCCTTTATTAGATTTAGCTGCTGTATCTCGTTCGACTGTTTTCACTTCTATTAGCTTCATTCGCAATAGTTTCACAGTGACTTCTTCTTGCCCTGCATCAAGCGAAACACTTTTCTCCTCTGAACTTGAACTAGCTAGATAGGCCTGAGCCATTCTGACCAGATAAAGTCTCTCATCTTCTTTCACAATGGTACGAAAGAACTCCATTGCCTCATTTCTATTCCCTTTAAGGTATACATTAACTGCCTTCAGATACATAGATTCCAATTGTGAGAACTTGTTGTTTGTCACTTCCTTTAGAACGGCATCATTAGCTTCTTTTTTGACCAGAATATCGTAGCGGGCTCTGTAAGCCATCTTGAGTGGTTCATCATCTGCTAAATAGTTAGAGAGTAACTCCTCAAACTCACCCTCCTTCAAATCCGGTATAGAAAATAGGTTCGCATTCAAGAGAATTTCGTTTAATTTAACTTGTTCAGCATCTGTAAACTTCTGATTCTCCTTGAGTTCCTTTACAACTGCTTCAATAGATCCAAAGTCACCAATCCGATAATAATAGAAAAATGTGGCAATCTGTACTCTCAGCTTAATCGTTTTGATACTCTTTCTTTTTTGAGTCAGAATATAGCTTGCCATCAGGTCAAGATTGATATCCTCATAGATGAGACTATTCAACTTTTTGATTAAAAGCGTATCTTTAATGATAGCTAGAACCAGCTCCATCAGTAAGTATATCAAAAAACAAATGGTTGCAATATTTTTACTTTGGGTCACGTGTACGATATACAAAAATGGTAGGGCTAGAATGACCAGTAGGACGATCACTGGAATATTGTAACGCTTTCTAAGTTCTCTATAATCTTTAACCATAAAACTCCTATTTCATTGACAATTTCTTTCGAATCCTTCTTAGTAGATCTAGACCAAGCGGTGATGCAGCAAGCAATTCCCAATCAACCTGATCGCTTACCATCACTTCTACTACCTCTATTATAGCAAAAAGAGGGATACAAAATAATCCCTTCATGAATGGAAACAAACTATTATTTTATATAAGACAGTTAGATGTTTATAAAAAAATTGAATCTTTTATTCGTTTAAGAGGATCAAAAACTTTCCGCTGTGAGAAAAATGCCTGAAACGTAATTGTTTCAGGCATCGGAATTATTGAGACCTTAGGCTCAATAATTAGTCATGGAACTTCTTCGAAGTTCGCTGACGTCCGTACTCACCTAAGGAAAGTTTTTCAGAAGATTTTATCTTCAATTTGAGAGAGATCTAAAACGATTCCTCTTTGATATTAATAGCCTCTTAGGTAAGGAAGTAAGGACATAAGGGTTGTCCCAAGGACCAAGACCCAGAACCAGAAGGAATACATGCTTCTTTGGAAGA
The DNA here is from genome assembly GCF_015552665.1 of Streptococcus sp. 1001283B150225_161107_H12. Lineage (NCBI taxonomy): Bacteria > Bacillati > Bacillota > Bacilli > Lactobacillales > Streptococcaceae > Streptococcus > Streptococcus sp. 1001283B150225_161107_H12. Next base: position 175,075 of record NZ_JADNFC010000002.1, read on the forward strand.
CACCTGGTGCTGGTCGGTTTTCTTGTATGTAGTGAAAAATAGCTTTTCTCTTTAAAATCAAGACGATGGTAAAGGCGATGGTTCCACCTAAAAAGACTAGAATTTGAACCCACTCGGCTACATTCATATTGACATGCGTACCAAGGTAATGAAGCCCTTGAGAGAGGACCAGGTTGTTAAAGATATGGTAGAAAATGGCCCACCAGATCGAATACTCGAAGGTCAAGTAGCCAAAGCCAAAGCCGATAATCGTCGCAAAGAACAACTGATCAAAATTGGCATGGAACATTCCAAAAGCCAAGGCTGTCATGACGATTGCAAAGACTTTTCCATACTTTTCTAAGGCTCTCAGTCCAGCGGCCCGGAATACCAATTCCTCCGTGATGGGACCGATCAGGGTCGCATAGAGCAAGAGACTCCAAGATTGGCTGAGTTGCTCAGACATGTCCTCTCGAGGCTTGAAAAAGCCTAAGGTTTCCATCATGTGGTCTAAGAGCTGCGATAAGGCACTAGAAGCCAATTGGGCAAACCCCAAGAAGGCAATGAACACTAAGAAAGTCTGCCAGGTCATCTTACGTCCCTTTTGTCTCACATCTCCTTTAAAGAGTGATCCTTGCCGATAAAGGGCAAATAGGAGGACACCTATACTGACAGATATCAAGTAGCTAATCCCATTTCCATTGATGATTTTTTCTACATACTCCTGCTTCTCTGCCATCTCCAATCCATACCGTCCAAACATAAAGAGGGTAATGGTAAAGGTCGAAATGATGCTGACAAAGACCATGACCAAGAGATAGAGGCAAACCATCCCTGAAAAGCTGCCCAAATCCTTTTTAGGGTCTATAAATCGATTGAACTGTTTCATCCATTCACTCCACTAATCTACTGTTTTTCTTTTCGACTCCACCCGTAGCACCATCCAAAAGCCCCTTCATACAATACAAAGAAAATCAGAAAGGCATGTAGGAAATAGTCCTCCGGAAGCGCTAAAATAATCGGATCCCGATAAGGATCAAAGAGCCAGGTAGCATCTCCGACAAAGAGGACTTGGTGAAAGAGGGTAAAGAATTTATCAAAGCCAATAAAGAGGGTCACTCCTCCTATGATAATCGGCAAGAGAACCATCCCACCAAATAAAGGGCGATAGAGGCCTGCGTAGCCCTTACGCATCACTGTTCGAATAAATCGTACAGCTACTGGCAACAAGATCAGGAATAAGACCTGGGTCAGGTGAAAGAGGTATTTGACTGCTTGGAAATGATGGAGCCCATCGGGAGAAGATGGAAAGTCCGGCATCTCCAGCTTCCAGGTAAAGGGACTGGTCAAATACCGCATGAGGATCTGAAAATTCTTCTGAATGACTGTTGGAGCCAAACCGGTCCGATTCTGAATTCGTAACCAGCTAATCTCCATGGGATAGATCAACCAGGCTAGTAGAATGGTTCCCAAAATCACCGTTGCTAAGAGCCAGAGGACAAAGCCCGTTACTTTCAACCGATCACGCATCGAAATCCCACTCCGCTAAGCTCGATAGGGCGTGCGTTGGTGGCAAGGGCAGGTCTGGTACTTCTTCTGGCTTGGTAAAGCCAGTGGTCACCAGCAAAGTAGGGATGCCATTGTCAATCCCTGCTCGAATGTCAGTCAGGTAATTGTCACCTACCATGACCACTTCTTCGCGTTCTAGTCCCAAGTGAGCGATGGCCTTATCCATGATGATGGCATTGGGCTTTCCGATAAAGGTTGGCTTCACGCGCGTTGCCGCTTCAATCAGGGCATTTAGAGCACCAGCCCCTGGCATCATCCCCCGCTCTGTCGGAATATTAAGGTCTGGATTTGTCCCGATGAAATGGGCTCCCTTTTGAATAGCCAAGGTCGCAATGGAGAATTTCTCATAGTCCACTTCCCAATCGAGACCCACCACGACATAGGCTGGATTTACCGTATCTTCGACGAAGCCTGCTTCAGCAATGGCCTGTTTCAAGCCCACATCTCCAATGACATAGGCAGTTTTCCCAAGATTCATGTCCACCATATAATCAATGGTTGCTAGTGTCGCTGTATAGATGGTATCCAGTGGCGTTTCGATATTGAACTGGCCTGCCAGCATCTCTTGAACCATTTCCGGTGTCCGAGTAGTATTGTTGGTCACAAAGAGATAGGGGATCTGACGCTCTTGCAATTCGTGAACAAAGGCTTCCCCAGCAGGGATCCGTTCTTTCCCCTTGTAGATGGTTCCATCTAAGTCAATTAAATAACCCTTATAAGTCATGGGATTCTTGGTCTCCTTTTTCACTTGCTTCCTCTGCTACTTTGTCCTGATCCTGAAACTGGCCTCCTGCTCCATACAGAAGCAAACAAGCCCCATATAAGGCAAATTGAAGGACCAAACCGAAGAAATTGATACTTGCTTTTCCAGCCTGAGTAAAGAGGAAGGATGAAATCATCAAGATGACGATAGTCACCATCAAGCCACCGATCTTAGCTTGATCAATGGTAATGGTATAGACGCCGCTCTCTTTTTCCTCATTGCTTTCTTTCCCTGCCTGGATAGGCTTCATGGTCTCGATAAAATCTGTCATTAAGGTCGCTGCGAGGCTGACAGTCGTACTGAAGAGGACACCTTGGGAGAGCTTATCAAAGAAGTTACTCCAGAAACTACCCGATTGGCTGGTAATACTCAAGGAAAAGACAACGACTGGCAGGATAAAGGCCAAAATCAAATGAATCCAGACACGATACCAGCGAACATCTTCCTTGAGAAAACGCATAAAGGCTTCAAAACTCAACCGATAGCGGACAAAACGAACCGCTTCTTCAATAAAGATATAAAAGGCTGCGACTAAGGTTAAGAAACCATCTCCTAATACATAGAGGGGGTTTTTCTTACGACGAGCATAAGCAACAACCCGCCGTTGAACCTCCATCAAGTCTTCTTTTTTCTGTTTTAATCTTCGTTTTTCCATAATGTTTCCTTATCTATTTCTTCCCAAGTGATCAGGGCTTGGGCGTGGATTTGGCCTTCTGATGAGATGACATGATTGCTGATCATCCCTTCCCGCTCGACGCTAGAGGTGATCATCCCTCCAGGTAATACTTCTTTGACATACTTAAGATGGACCCTTTTAGGGATATGCTGGGTTAGGAATTCCGCTCCCATGACTTCAAAGACCCAGTCCAAATACTTGCTGTTGTTGACATGGCCGTTCATATCTAGATCATAGAAACGCACATGGTAGTCCTGCTCCATGGCTCCATTGAGTTCTGGATAGCGTGGACCACGGCGGATCTTCTTCTCAAATGGTGACTCATATGGCTCTGTGATCTCTTCCGGCACGGATTGGACCTTGCGGCTGTCCCGGTCCATCAAGACGAAGGTCGCCACCATCTCGACGATGGCTTCCCCCTTCTGGTCTCTAACGACAAAGGAACGATAGCAAAAGAGACGATTGTGGGCGAGTGCTTGAGTCTCAATGGTAATCAGTTCATCAAAGACCGGTAGGCGATGAACCGTGATGTCATAGTCAGTGATGATCCAGACTAGATTGCGCTGTTCGAGCAGGTCCCTGTCACTGACACCCAGCTCCATGGACTGCATACCTGAGACCTGCAAGGACAGGAGGATGAGCTGTGGCATCTTGATAAAGCCATTCACATCGCTCATATCAAAAGGAACTTTCATGTCATACTGATAAATTTTAGCCATCGTTTACTCCAATATAAATTTCTCTGCTACGGTATCACCAAGGAACAAACCTCTCTTGGTCATCCGAACTTGCTTGTCATCTGGAACCAAAAGTCCCTGCTCCGTCAAATTGGCCACCACTTGTCCATAGCGTTGGTCAAAGGAGACACCGAATTTTTCTTCAAAACGTGCCTTGGACACACCGTTTTTTTTCCGTAGACCGAGGAACAACTCCTCTTCCATCTTCTCTTCTAGTGTCAGGTGTTCCTCTGTTATTCGAGCCTTACCTGCCTCAACGGCCTCTAGATAATGCCGGATAGGCCCGTGATTCTTGTAGCGAATCCCATCCACATAACCAGAAGCTCCTGCTCCTAGACCATAGTATTCTGCATTATCCCAGTAGACCAGATTGTGGCGACTTTCAAAGCCTGGCTTGGAGAAATTGGAAATCTCATAATGCTCAAAGCCTGCTTTTTCCAATTCCTCAATGATGTACTCGAACATCTCTGCTTCCAGCTCCTCTTTCGGTAGAGGAAGCTTGCCCCGTCTCATCCGATTCATAAAGACCGTGTGATTCTCTAAAATCAAGCTATAGAGACTCATGTGGGGAATGTCCAGATTGATCGCCTTGGCGACATTTTCCTTGACCTGGTCCATGGTCTGACCCGGCAGAGCATAGATTAAGTCAACGGAAATATTGTCAAAGCCAGCCTGCTTGAGGTGGCGGATATTGTCATAGATATCCTGCTCCTGGTGGCTCCGCCCAATCTTCTTCAACATCTTATTATCAAAGGTTTGAACCCCCAGAGAGACCCGATTGACCTGAGAGTCCTTGAGGACTGCGATCTTATCCGGATCCAAATCTCCAGGATTGGCCTCGATAGTAAACTCCTCTACCTCCGATAGGTCCATGACCTTGGGCAATTCTGTCAAGAGATAGGCCAGTTGCTGGGCAGATAGAGCTGTCGGCGTCCCTCCACCGATGTAGAGGGTCCGGAGTTTGCCAATCTCATATGACCGAGTCTCCTGGATCAGGTGTTCCAAATAGGCATCGACCGGTTGATTCTTGATAAAAACCTTCGAAAAGTCACAATAATAACAAATCTGGGTACAAAATGGAATATGCACATAGGCAGAGGACGGTTTAGCTTGCATAACCTTTATTATACCACATTTCGCACCAAAGCCCGAGTAGAAAAGAGAGGGTAAAGCAAGGATTTCCTTGACAAGAAGGAATGAAAGGAATAGAATAAAGCTAATCACATTCGGAGGTAAGGAGATATGAACAACTAAGTTTCGTTAAAAAAGATACTTTATTTAGTGGACTGCTTGTTCTATCTCTTTTTGTGTACCCTCTTGCCTATTGTCCAACTTCTTGTTGGCTATATTAGGTCTTTTTCTGCTTGGGTTCCACTTGAATACAGCTCTACTAAATAAGTAGAGCTGTTTTTTTGTCCCAGTAGAAAGGAATCTTATGCTAAAACTATGCCACCTCACTATCCGCCATACAAAAGATTTACGCGATTTGGTTCGCGATCTGTCCCTAACCATTCATGAAGGAGAAAAAGTTGCTATTATTGGCGAAGAAGGAAATGGAAAATCTTCCTTGCTTCACGTCCTTATGTCCCCAAAATCTCTACCAGATTATCTGACCATAGAGGGCGAAATCACCACTTCATTTCACTCCTATGCCTATATTCCCCAGACTTTGCCGGAAGCCTTGAAGGGAAAAAGCTTGGAAGAATATTTTTTTGGAGAAGACGAGATAGATTATGCCACCCTCTACAGACTGGCTGATCAATTGCAATTTGATAGCGACCGCTTTGCAAGCGACCAAGCTATTGGAAGTCTATCTGGAGGAGAAGCCCTCAAAGTCCAACTTCTTCACGAACTTTGTCGTCCTCATGAAATACTATTTTTAGATGAACCTTCAAACGATTTGGATTTGGAAACCCTAGACTGGCTCCAGCAGATGATCCAAACGAGCCCCCAAACCATTCTATTTATTTCCCATCATGAGGATTTTTTGACGCAGACTGCGGATACGATCATCCATCTAAGACAGATCAAACACCGCAAGGAGGCTGAAACCATTGTAGAGCACCTAGGCTATCAAGACTACAGTAGCCAGAGGGAGCAACAATTCAAGCAACAGACTCAGCAAGCTGCCAACGATCAACGAACCTACAAGAAAACAATGGAGAAGCATCGCCGCGTCCGTCAGCAAGTTGAAACCTCCTTACGAAACACTAAGGATAGCACCGCTGGACGTCTCCTGGCAAAGAAAATGAAGTCCCTCCTCTCACAAGAAAAGCGCTACGAGAGAGAATTCCAATCCATGACTTCCCAACCCTATGATGAGGAAATCATCCATCTGCATTTCCCTCCCCTCACTCCCTTGTCTCCTCAAAAACGAGTCCTTCTCTTAGATCAGGAAGAGCTCGCAATTGGTGATCGGGTCCTGGTCAAGAACCTCTCCCTTACTCTTCAAGGGCAGGACAAGATAGGGATTATCGGTTCCAACGGTGTAGGGAAATCCACTTTCCTAAAAATGATATGGAAAAGTCTACAGAAGAATGAAAGTATCCGCACTGCCTATATGCCTCAAGATTACACTGAGCGCCTCCCTTTAGCTCAAACACCCGTTCAATTTCTACAGCATTCAGGCGACCGGGAAGAAATCAACACCATTCAATTGCATTTAGCCTCCCTCAACTTTACCTATTCTGAAATGCACCATCCGATCTCTGAACTTTCTGGTGGCCAGCAAGGAAAACTCTTTCTCCAACAACTAGTGCTCACAAGTCCCCAATTTCTGCTCTTGGACGAGCCTACCCGCAATTTTTCCCCCACTTCCCAACCAGAAATTCGACGCCTATTCGCAGACTACCCAGGCGGACTAGTCACGGTCTCTCACGACCGGACCTTCCTCAAAGAAGTCTGCCAAAAAATCTATCGTCTGACGGAAAATGGTTTGGTAGAGATGGAGGCTCTCTAACGTAAAAAAGATTGGCCAAAACCAATCTTTTTTTCTATTTCTTCGCTACCTCTTGTCCCATTTCCTGGGTACGTTTGTAGGCTGCTTCCACTCCTGCAATAATGTCGCCCCGTAAGCCGACTTGTTCCAGGCGATTGACTCCTGCGATGGTAGAGCCACCTGGGCTACAAACTGCATCTCGCAAGCGGGCTGGGTGCTCGCCTGTCTCTAGGACCATTTGACTAGCTCCTTGGAAGGTCTGGGCCGCCATTTGCAAGGCTTGCTGTCGAGTAAGCCCTAAGCTTACTCCTGCATCTGCCATGGCTTCAATCATCTGATAGACAAAGGCTGGACCACAGCCTGCAACAGCAGTTGCAGGATCCATTAATGTTTCCTCGATTTCGTAGAGAGCCCCTGCTCCTGCTAAGAGCTGGTTGACTTGGGCTACTTGCTGATCTGTCACTGCTTGAGAGCGAGCCAGACTGATAACCCCTTGACCAATGGCTACGGGCGTATTGGGCATGATGCGGATGAGACCCACCTGGTCATTCTGGATCACATCAGCCATTTTTTCTAGCTCCAGGCCTGCAGCCATGGACACCAGCAAGAGATTGGAGCGTTGAGCCAAGATTCCTTGATACTCTTCTAGGAGAGGACAGATCTGGTAGGGTTTGACTCCTAGGAAGATGACCTCCGCTTCATTAAAAGCCTCTTCAAGATCAGACGCTGTTCCCCCATACTGGCTGATGAATTCTTCCCCCTTTTGAGAGGAGCGGTTGACCAAGAGAAGGTCTGTGGTGGCCACTTCTTTTGCGACCGCTTTGGCCAGACTAGCTCCCATATTCCCAAGACCGATAAATGCTACTTTCATGACTTACCTCACTTGACCATTTCCAGTGACCAGATACTTATAACTGGTCAGCTCACGCAAGCCCATGGGACCACGTGCATGCAACTTCTGGGTCGAGATGCCCATCTCACAGCCTAGGCCAAACTCTCCACCATCTGTGAAGCGGGTCGAAGCATTGACATAAACAGCCGCCGAGTCTACCTGGTTGCTAAAGAGTTCAATGGCTGTCGCATCTTCAGAGACAATGGCATCTGAATGATGGGTACTGTGGGCTTCGATATGAGCAATGGCTTCTTCTACAGAAGGAACGACCTTGACAGCCATGACATAATCCAAGAATTCCGTATCAAAGTCAGTCTCAGAAGCTGGTGAACCGTTAATGATTTGCTGGGCTTTAGCATCCAAGCGCATCTCCACTGGTACCGGAGCCTCTTCTACCAAGACTTTCTTCACTAGTGGCATAAAGTCACCAGCAATAGCTTCGTGCACCAAGAGAACTTCCATTGCATTGCAGACGGATGGTCGGCTGGTCTTGGCATTCTGGATGATATTGAGAGCCTTGTCTAAATCTGCCACCTGATCGACATAGACGTGGACAATCCCAGTCCCTGTCTCAATCACAGGGACAATTGCTTGCTCTACAACTGCCTGGATCAAGCCAGCACCCCCACGTGGGATGAGAAGGTCTAGATCCCCCTTGGCCTTCATCATAACCAGACTGCTCTCCCGACTGGTATCTTCGACCAACTGTATGACAGCCGGATCAATGGTGGTTGCTTGCAAGCCTGTTTTTAAGGCGTTAACGATGGCATGGGCTGTCTGATAGGCATCCTTACCACTGCGCAAGACAACAGCACTCCCACTTTTCAGGGCCAAGGCTGCTGCATCAGAGGTCACGTTGGGACGACTTTCATAGATAATCCCAATGACCCCCATGGCCACTCGTTTCTTCTGAATGACCAAACCGTTCTCCAGGGTCCGCTCCTCCAAGAGTTCTCCCACTGGATCAGGTAGGGCTGCCACTTGGAGAATTCCATCGGCCATGGCTTGAATCCGCTCTTCTGTCAAAAGTAGGCGATCCAGCATTACCTCCGAAATCCGGCCCCGAGCTGCTTCCATATCCAATTGATTAGCAGCCAAAATGTCAGCTGTGGCATCAACCAAGGAGTTGGCCATCGCTCTTAAGGCTTTATTTTTCTCATCACTCGTTGCAGTATTAATACTTTTTTTGGCCTGTTTAGCCAGGCGAATCTGATCGATCGTCTCCATCTAATCCCTCCTTTAAAATTCTGTAAATAAGAGTTCTACCTCAGGTGTGATGGTAATCCAATCATCCCGGTGAATGACGATGCCCTTTGGCTTTTGACCATGGAGCAAATCTTTAATGGCAGCAGCCCCTAAGCGGGTACGCCCTTTCCCAATGACCTGTCCAGTCTCTGCATCATGAACCGTGATAATATCGGAGAAAGAGAAGGCTCCCTCAACCTTTACCACACCAGACACAAGGATACTCTTGCCCTCTTCTTTAACAGCCTTAACCGCTCCTTGATCCAGCCATACAGACCCTTGACTAGGCGCATAGAAGGCCAGCCATTGTTTCTGATTGCGCAAAAACTTATCCTGAGCTGTAAAATAGCTGCCATCCTGAGTTTTCTCTGCCGCTTCTAGAAGAGCATCTTCTTTCAAGGATGAACAGATGTAAACAGGAACTCCTGACTCTGTGGCAATGGTGGCTGCTTTAATTTTTGTCAGCATGCCTCCTGTCCCATTGCTTGAGCCTGCTCCACCGGCCATCTCGATAATGTCCTTGCTGATTGAGTCAATCCGTTCCAAACGCTTGGCAGTCGGATCCTTTTGGGGATGCCCTGTATAGAGTCCATCCACATCCGTCAGCAAGACCAAGAGATCTGCCTGAACCATGGCCGCCACTTGGGCACTCAGGGTATCGTTGTCTCCAACCTTGAGTTCTTCAATCGAAACTGTATCGTTCTCATTGATAATCGGAATGGCCCCTCTTTGCAAGAGGACAGAGAGAGCCTGGTGGGCATTTTTATAGCGGCGTTGGTCGACAAAGTCATCCTGGGTCAAGAGGACCTGGGCAGATACGATGTCGCGTACCAGTAGATTAGAGGTATATTCTTCTAACAGAAGACCTTGGCCAACTGCTGCAGAAGCCTGCTTATCCGCAATCTTGGTTGGGCGTTTTTTAAAGCCCAGTGCACCAAATCCAGCTGCGATCGCACCCGAAGAGACCAAAATCAATTCATGCCCTTGCTCATGCAAGAGAGCCAGTTGCTGGGTGATGGCCTTGACCTTGCTCCGAGACAAGCTCCCATCTTGATTGGTCAGGGAAGAGGTCCCTACCTTAAACACAATTCGCTTATTCTTCATCCATTCATTCTCCAGAGTATTCGATTGTAACATTATACCATGAAAGCCTTAAAAATTACTAAGAGCAGACCAGGAGCGCCGTTTCCCCACAAAAAAACGAGTTTGAACCACAAGAGGTAAACTCGTTTTGATGATTGAATGCTTATCCTTGACGGAGCTGCTCCAAGGTTTCTTGGAAAATCTCCGGTACCTCCACTGAAAACTCCATGACTTCTCCCGTCCGTGGATGGGTAAAGCCCAGTGTCTTAGCATGAAGGAATTGGCCATGGCCTTTCAAAGTCTTGCGAGGACCATAGACTTCATCACCAGCGACCGGATGGCCAATGTAGGCCATGTGAACCCGAATCTGGTGGGTCCGTCCTGTCTCCAATTGCAACTCGACCAAGCTATAATCCCCGAAACGCTCCAAAACATGGAAACGGGTCAGAGCTGGTTTTCCTTTGGCTGTCACAGCCTGCTTCTTGCGGTCCTTGTCACTCCGTCCAATCGGCGCCTCAATGACACCCCGATCGTTGGGAAGATTGCCGTGGACAATAGCCCAATACTTGCGCAGGGACTTCTTAGCCTTGAGCTCATCTGCCAAGGCTACATGAGCTGCATCATTCTTAGCCACCATGAGAAGGCCAGAGGTGTCCTTGTCAATCCGATGGACGATCCCCGGACGAAGCTCCCCATTGATCCCTGACAAGTCCTTGATGTGATACATGAGGGCATTGACCAGGGTCCCACTAGTATGCCCGGCACTAGGATGGACCACCATGCCCTGGGGTTTATTGACCACTGCGACATCCGCATCCTGATAGACAATCTCTAAGGGGATATCTTCTGCCTCGTAGGTCACTTCTTCCACTTGAGGGACTTCATAGCTGATAACATCCCCTTCTTTTACGGTATATTTGGCCTTTTTGACTTGACCATTGACGAGGATTTTTCCTTCTTTGATCTGCTCATTGGCCAAGCCACGTGAGAGTTCAGTCAACTCTGAGACGGCCTTATCCAGTCGCGCTCCAGCGACTTCTACTCTAACTTCCATGGCTCTCCTCTCTCAATAGATAAATCAGTAGCAGTCCCACACCGATGGTTAAATAGATATCTGCTACATTGAAGATGGCAAAATTCATAAAATCCAAGTGGAACATATCGACGACAAAGCCCTGACGGAGCCGGTCAATAAAGTTGCCAATACCACCAGAAATAATCAAGGTCAACCCCAACAAAAGCCAAATGGAACCTTTGATATGACGATAGAGATAGACAAAGGCTGCCCCCATCGCAATCAGGGTAATGATGGTAAAGAACCACTGTTGGTTTTCTAACATGGAGAAAGCCGCTCCAGAGTTCTTGAGGTAGGTCAGACTGACCACTTTGGGAATGAAGCGACGCATCCCCCCTAGCGGGATCTCCTTGACCACATATCCTTTCACCGCTTGATCTAGGAGAATCAAGATGAGGATACTAATAAAAATACTTACTTTTCTCTTCATTACCTACCTCTTCTCATCAAAGTAGGCTTCCATGACTTGGACAAACTTCTCGGCTACCGGTGAGAGATCTACCTCTTCCCGCTTGACATAGACCATTTTATTATTCAGATCATCGATCAAGGGGATAACGGTAATGCCATTCACCGACTGGCTATCCAAGAAGCCAGAACCGGTCGCATAGGCATCGGTCCGCTCTAAGATCCCATTCAGGGTTGCGCGGTCCGTCACATTGAAGAGCTGGGAACTGCTACTCGTATCGACAAAGTTCTCCGAATAGTAGAGATATTCATCCTTTTCCTGGGTAAAGCGAACAGTCGGTAGGTGTGCCAAGTCCTCCATCACTAGGGATTCTTTCTTAGCTAATGGATGGCCCTTGCGCAAATAGATATGGGTCTGGAAAGGAATCAGGTCAACGACTTCCAAGCCCAGTTTATCCACCCGTTGCATGATCCCTTTTGTATTTTGCTTATTGAGGTAGATAATCCCCAATTCACTATGACCCTGAGCCACTTCATCCAGGATTTGAACCGTTGTCGACTCAAAGATTCGGAAGTCTTTGTTCTCCGGATAAAGGACTGAGAATTGGGTAATCAAAGGGGGAAGGAAATCATAGTGCTGACTCGAGATCGAGAATTCCTTCTTTTCTTCCTCAGGATTGGCATACTGGTTTTGAAAAACATCAAAGCCCTTGACCAATTCTTGGGCCTTTTCATAAAATTCCATCCCGCGGCGGGTCAAGAAAGTCCCTGAACTAGTCCGACGGAAAATTTTAAAACCCAGTTCCTTCTCCAAATCTCTCACAGAGATGGACAGACTCGGCTGACTGACGTACATTTTTTCGGCTGCTTCACGAAAAGTACCACTATTGGCAATCGCGACAACATAGCGTAATTGTTGAATATTCATGACTTCTTCCTTCTAACAATATCACTCCATTATACCATAATCTAGAAGATGAAAAAAGATGGGGACATCAATCGAGAGAGAGCAAAAAAACTCTCTGATGGCACTGCACCCAAAAAGTTAGACTGAAAATCTAACTTTTTGGGGTGTTTTTATTGTTAAATTATCATACAATGATAAGCTTAAAATTTTTGAACTCAGAAAGCAAGTGCAAAACTTCAAGCAACTTTCAAATCAATTAGATGTGGATAGTTCTGGACTATATTATTAGCCTTCGACCCTTTTGCTACTCATTTTTTTAGAATCATAAAATTTTAAATTTCTGTAAAACCATAGTAAATCATTTGATCGAACCAATCGGCATATTGGGTTTTGACTTCTAGCTCCTTGTCAGTTGTCTACCCCACACCGATGTTTCCTGACTATCATTCTAAGTTTCATTGATAAGTTCGTTAATAGTATTCCTTTCTAAATTTGATATAATAAAGATAATAAAGTTTGCGGGGTATAATTATGACAGAAAAAATTTGTTTTATTGTGACTGCTATCGGAGAATCTGGTACACCAACTAGAGAACGTTCTGATAAGGTATATAAGTATTTAATTGCTCCTGTTTGTGAGGAGTTGGGTTATAAACCTATTCGCGTTGATCACGTTAATGCAGTAGATAATATCAATGAAACTATTATCAATCATTTAAAGACAGCTCCTATGGTCATAGCAGATATGACAGACCACAATCCAAATGCTTTTTATGAACTAGGCTTTAGACAAGCGCTTGAGCTTCCTCTTGTTCCAATTATAGAGAGCGGAGGAAAGATACCTTTCGATGTAATCACAACTCGTACTGTTTTTTACGATACAGATGTCTCAAAAATAGAAGAATCAAAGAGTAATCTTAAAGCTAAGATAAAAAGTTTTGAAAACTTCAAAATGCCTGAGAAAGATTCCCGTGAACTACTGACTTTAGAAACTGTCAACTCAAACATGAACAAGAAATTAGATAAGATAATCAATTATTTGGAAAAAAGTGATTATTCTCCTCGTATCAATTCATTTTCAGATAGTATAACTAATTCGTTAATTAAAAATGGTCTGACTTTAAACGATAATTCTAGAATTTCTCAGATTCAGATTCCGCGATTATTCCAAGAAGATAAGAAATAACTAGTTTTTGCCATTGTTGATTTTTAGTATTTTCTTCAATTTTGCTGTTTAAAAGTATAATTGTCCTCAAAATATCATTGAGGGCATTTTTTTCATATTCCCTTCCTATTCTCCTAAATCAAGCCCGCTTTCGTCAAGGCCCAGGACATCACACACTCGGTTCTTCAATCTGTCACTGCCCTTCCAATATTTCAGCAATTCTGAAATGGTTGGCTTCTTCACTCAGCAAGCACGAGCGAGGTGCGTTTGTGTCATTCCTTCTGAACTCAATTTCTCTTTGACCAATTGAATCTATTTTTGATGTTGTTGGCTCATATTCTCTCCTCTCTATTTCTCTCTCCTTTTTGCTATAATAAAAGCAGAAAGGAAGGTGAATTTTATGTCGCCAATTACTAATGAAAATGTCCAAATTTGGACACTATATGTAACTGTGATTATTGCTGTAATCGGTTTTATTTTAAATACCATTTCACTCTGGCAAACAAAGAAAGCAACAGAGGATATGGCAAAGCCTTATATTAATGTTTATGTAGATGCATATGCAGTTAAAAATCAACAACGTACCTATGTTTTTAAAAACTTTGGCCAAACTCCAGCATATATCGATAATATTCAGATAGATGGAGAATTGGATTCGTTGAATTCTATTCACCGCTTCGACTCACTCATCGGAAATATGATTGCTCCAGGACAAAAATTTACATCATCAATACAAGAAGGTTATAAAGGTCGAATCACACTGACAATTACCTACTCTGATAGAAGGAAAAACAAATATACAGATAAGTTTGTACTTGATGCTACCGTGGCATCTGCAATGCTCTACACAGTAAACGAGAGCAATAATAGCGACTCTCCTGCAACAGCTATCAGACAATCGACCATGGCTTTATTACGCGATCTACGATAGCCTCATCTCAGAATGATTTTTACAGTCATAGTGAAAAAATAATAAGATCATTTCCCAAACTCCAAAAACTAAAAAGGCCAGCGAACAATATCGCTGGATCCAAAAACTATTGAAAATTTGAAAGATTGGCACAAATACAGTACAAAAGGCTTACTATTTAAAAATGAATCAGGCAGCCCTAAAAGTATTGTGCATGTCAATAACTTGCTGAATCTAGTTTGGAGGAAGTACCCTGATTTCAAACGAATCACACCTCATGGATTTAGGCATACACACTTCTCACTACTCTTCGAAGCTGGTGCTACTATCAAGGAAGTCCAGGAAAGACTCGGTCATAAGAATATTCAAACCACTATGGACATCTATGCTCACGTCACCCAAAAAGCAAAAGATGAAGTAGCTGACAAGTTCGCTTCTTACATTGGTTTTTAAAATATGGGTATCAGCGTGGGTATCAAAACAAAAAAAGAGGCTCTCCGAAAACTCGGAAAGCCTTATTTAATGCTGCTTAGAGCGATTATTTTGCGATTGGGTAAACAGAAACTTGTTTCTTATCGCGACCTTTGCGTTCGAAGCGTACTACGCCTTCAACTTTAGCGAACAAAGTATCGTCTCCACCACGTCCAACGTTCACACCTGGGTAGATGTGAGTACCGCGTTGACGGTAAAGGATAGATCCACCTGTTACAGTTTGTCCATCAGCTGCTTTAGCTCCAAGACGTTTAGCTTGTGAATCACGTCCGTTTGATGTAGAACCTCCACCTTTTTTGTGGGCGAAAAGTTGCAAGTTAGCAAGATTCAATTTCAACATAATTGTTTTCCTCCAGTTAGTTTTCTGTGATAACTCTTGTTTGGACGAACTCTGATGAGTTCTCCGATAAGTTTGCCATCCCTAAGAAAAATGATTCAAAGAATAGTTGGGTCATTTCTCTTTGATGAGGTGGAATGTCTGTCGGGATTGTGACCCGCATGAAGCCACCCTCTTCTTCGTTTAATTCTAGTTCCGGTTCATAGCCTGCAAATTTCTCAACTGAGTTGACAAAGTTAATGGCAAGCGTAGAAACCGATGCACACACGACATCTAAGCCGTATTCGCCACTTTCGGCGTGACCAGTAATTTCTGCACTCCTCAGCTCGCCATCTTCGGCTCGTTCAAAGACTGCTTGTATCATGTGTTCTCCTAAAAATTAAGCGTTGATTGCGTTGATGACAACTTTAGTGTAAGGTTGACGGTGACCTTGTTTACGGTGGCTACCTTTTTTAGGTTTGTACTTGTAAGTAACAACTTTCTTTTGTTTTCCTTGTTTTTCAACAGTTCCAACAACAGTAGCTCCTGAAACAAGTGGAGTTCCGACAACAGTGTTTTCACCACCAACAAGAACAACTTCGTTAAATGTAACTTCTTGACCAGCTTCAACGTTCAATTTTTCAACGTAGACTGCTTGACCAACTTCAACTTTAACTTGTTTTCCGCCAGTTTTAATGATTGCGTATGTGCTCATTATGCACCTCCTATGTATTTTTGGGTTTCCCCGTATTTTGTGAAGACTCGCCTAGCATCGTGGGACGAACCACTTAAGCTCAAAGGATGAGCAACGATGATCGAGCGGTTGCACAGGCATGTGCATAGTCAACTCTCTAAGTATATCACTTCTACTAACCTTTGGCAAGTGATTTCATTTAATGAAAACGGATTTTCAAGTAAATAGCCTCATTCTTTACTTCCATTTATTTCAAATATACAATCTGCCCTTCTTGATTGACATGAACCTCAATAGCTATCGGAGGCTTCAAATGTTTTTTAGCTGATCTGGCAAGACTTTTATTACTATCTGAAACATTGACCTTTCGCTCTTTCCCATCAACCGTAATAGTGAAGGTAATTCGAGAATAGGTAGACTTGCTTCCTCCTGTCTCCGTATCAACACCAGTAACTAAAGCCGTTTTTAGCTCGGTTGTCTGATTAGTAAAATAATTGTAGCGCCAAACACCATTGGTCACACGATATCCTTCATAAGCAGGAAAGATAATAAATATAGGAAGAGAGCCAATTATTGTAACAAAAATAGCTCTGCCCTTACTTTTATGGCTTTGACGTATGATTTCCCATTTATTTCTCATGGCCCTCTTGACAGAGCCAGCTTCCTTAATACTTAAATGAAATCCCCAAAATAAGAGAGCATACAAGCTCAGGAAAATCTGAAAATGAACTAAGAGACCAAGTAAATAAGTCCAACTGGGCATTCCAAACAGCAAAGCATTATCTTGTCCATCTTTCCAAGACAATGCTCCCATGAGCCCACTCAAAAAGGAATCCCATTCGTTCATAAATACCCCCTCTTATCTTCAGCATTAATGGATACAATTCCAGATTCTTTCAGTAAAAAGCTACTTCTAAACTCCTACAACAGCCCTTCAATCAGCTCGTCAACTTCATCAGTCTCTGCTTGTGGTCTGATCTCAGTAATCATGATGCCTGCTACCGCACGCTCAACTAAAGCTTCCACATCCATACGTTGCTCATACTGCTCCGCATTTTTGAGTTTCGGATTAGTCTTTGGACGATCCGGTGCAAAGATGGTACAGCAATCTTCGAAAGGCTGGATAGAGATTTCAAAGGTATCGATGGCCTGGGCGATGTCAATAATCTCCAACTTGTCCATGGTCACCACTGGACGGATGACGGGCGTATTGGTCACGGCATTGATGGCCTGCATGCTCTCCAGTGTTTGGCTGGCAACCTGACCAAGACTTTCCCCATTGATGATGACTAGGCCACCACGAATTTGACGGATACGGTCTGTAATGCGCATCATAAAGCGACGGGTCAGAGTCATGAGATAAGCTTCCGGCGCCTTGGCTTTAATCTCTTCTTGAATCTCAGTAAAAGGTACCTCGATAAACTGGATATTGCCCCCAAACTTGGTCAATTTACGAGTTAAATCGTGGGCTTTTTTCAGCGCACCAGGACTGGTATAAGGAGGGCTAGCAAAGTGGACCGCCTCTATGTCCACACCACGCTTCAAGGCTAGGTAACCCGCTACTGGAGAATCAATCCCACCAGATAGCATGAGCATGCCTTTTCCAGAAGTTCCAACCGGCAGACCACCTGCTCCCTTAATGGTTTCATAAGAGATATAAGCTGCTTCTTCCCGGATCTCTACTTGGAGGTTGATATCCGGTTTTTTCATTTGGGCTTGGATACTTGGAAGAACTTCAAAGACAGCGCCACCCAAGGTTTGATTGAGTTCGCGACTATCGAGCTCAAAGGTATGGTCACTTCGTCTGCTAGAAATCTTGAAGGTCATCCCTTCCTGGTAGATTTCCTGCATGATTTCTTGAACGGCTGAAATCAAGGCTGGGACAGATTTTTCAATCTTGTAGACGGGTGAAAAATTTTGAATCCCGAAGACCTGTTTGAGGGATTCAGCTACCTGTTCATAATCCGTTCCATTTAGATAGGCATGGGCCCGGTCCCGATCGGCTGTCACTTTGACAGCTGGGTAAATGGACAAGACATCTGAGATATTATTACGCAATTTATTAATAAAGCGCATCCGGTTCTTTCCTTTAGTAGAAAGCTCCCCATAGCGGATCATAATTTCTGAATAAGTTAATGGCATAGTAACTTCCTTTTCTTTTCCTTAACGCACCTTTCGCGTCTTTTCATAGATCAGTTTGAACTTGGTCAAAAATTGCTCGACCTGACTCATGTCATTTTCGAGATCGAGGCTAAGACGGACAGCTGTTTGCGCCAGAGCCTTATCGACTCCCATAGCGATCAGGGTTCCAGCTGGTTTGCCAGCCTTGGAAGAACAGGCAGAGGTTGTCGAGATATAAATCTCATACTCTTCGAAAGCGTGGACGATGACTTCTCCTCGCACTCCCTTAATACCAAAAGTTAAGATATGGGGTGCAAAGCCCTCATCTCCTGAGAAGACAGTCACATCTGGGTAATGAGTTAATTCCTCACGAATGACTTCCTTCAACTGATGGCATTTACGCTCAAAATCCTCTTGACGCTCCATCGCCAAGCGCAAGGCCTTGGCAGTCGCTGCAATTCCAGCTAAGTTCTCAGTCGTCGAACGAAGGTCCTTTTCTTGTCCGCCACCTGTTAAGAGGGGACTAATCTTTTTGCCTTCTTTGAGATAGAGGAAACCAACCCCACGAAGTCCATGGAACTTGTGACCGGAGAAGGTCGCTAGATCCACCCGTTCTGGCAAATAGAGAGCGGTTGAAACCTTAGCCAGCGCCTGAACCCCATCGACATGGAAAGTGATGGTCGGACGATCCGCCAATAGGTCTGCAATAGCTTGAATCGGCTGGATAGAACCCACTTCATTATTGACAGCCATGATCGAAACGAGGGTTGTATCCGGACGCAAGAGTTTTTCCAGCTCTTCTACTTGGACAAAGCCATGCGCATCGACTGGAGCAATATCCACTTCAAATCCTTGACCTTGTAGCCAAAGGGCCGATTCCTTCACAGCTGGATGCTCAATAGCTGAGACAATGATATGCTTTCCATAAGGAGCTTTTTCAAAAGCAACTCCCTTGATCGCCCAGTTGTCTCCTTCAGTCCCACCTGAGGTGAAATAGATTTCTTCTGCTTTCTTGCCTAGGAGGGAAGCAATCTGCTTACGAGATGCCTCCAAGATCCGAGTCGCTTGACTTCCCAGGTTGTGCAAGCTGGAGGGATTGCCCCAAATTTTGCTTGCGACTTCCGTGTAGGTAGCCAAGGCCTCGGGATAAGGTTTGGTTGTTGCTGAATTATCAAAGTAAATCATCTTCCACTCTCTCCTAATCAATTTTCAATCATCTTATTGTAACATTTATAGGTTGGAGGGACAAGGATTTGGCAGGCTTCATTTTGTTCCTAGTTTCAGACAGAAAACTTGTAAATTTCTCAAAATAGCTTATGATGAAGATGGAGAGTTTTGTAAAACGCTTACAAGAACCCCTGTTGTTTTTTATGACCTACTCAAGTCCAGAACTGGAACTGATTGAAGTTACAAGGAGACAAGCATGAAACGACCGATCTATTTTTCCATTGCACTAGCTGGAAGTCTTGCTCTTGGAGGACTACTCACTGTCCTACCACCACTTCCATTTGCCCTCCCTTCTGCCCGACTAGCCTGTCACGGTAAAGGACAGTGTGACCTACAACAGCCCTTGGAGAAGCCACCATACTTTAGGGAAGATGAAGGCAGCCTCCGCGAAATGAGCCTTATCCAACCAATCCCTGGTGAATCCGATAGCCACATCGAATTCAAATGCTTGGTCGAATATAATGGCTGGTTCCGTCGTATCATCCGTGTCAAAGATGTAAAAGTGATTTCAAAAACCAAGGAATTCAAGGGTAAGATTGACTACTCTATCCCGGATCCAAACAAGATAGAGATTCAGGCGAATGGCCAGTTTATCTCTCCTAATGACTCCTCTAGTTTTAGTAACCATGAAATCATCAGCCAGCCTAGTCAAACAAACCAACCAATTTCCGTCTCTGAAAAAGGACAGGCAAACTTTGCAACGTCCTCTGAAGCAAGCGAGACTCAAAACGTCCAGTTTGAAAGCAATTTGAAATTTTAAAAACCTCTTCCATTTCTTCTTAGACATTTTCATAAAAATAACGTATAATGACTAAAGTGTTCACATAAAAGAACCAAATATGAAATGAAGAGGAAACAGATTATGTCACAATACTCACGAAAAGAAAAACACCAAGACAGCAACAGACCATCAAGAAGCGAAAAAGTGAAACAGAGCCTTTCTTTATTCCAGATGATTGTCGCAACGATTGCTAGTCTTCTCGGTATTATCGTTACTTCCTTTACTATTTACAGTATCATGAAACCAACAGCTAAAACAGAGGAGAAAAAAGATGGCTCCACTAGCGTTGTGGTTGTCCATGAAAAGGATGGATCTGCTACTGATTCAAGTGCCACAGGAACAGATACCAGTGCTAGCAGCAGCCAAGCATCGGAAGCAAGCTCTGAACAAACTGATTCATCACAGGCAGAAACCAGTGCCAGTGAAGCACCTGCAGACACAACACCATCTGCTACTGATACCGAATCATCTGCTAACCAGTAAAAAAAGACCATTTGGTCTTTTTTTGTTTCTAAAATAGAAAAACCTCTGTCGGTCAGAAATCCTGATCAACAGAGGCTTGTTTTTATTTGATCACTTCTTGTGTTTTCGCATAGTTGGCTTCGACAGCTTCTTTTTCAGCTTTCCACCAGTCTTGGTTATCTGTATACCACTTAATAGTTTCTTCCAAACCTGCTTCGAAGTTTGTGAATTGTGGTTCCCAACCTAATTCTTCACGCAATTTTGTTGAATCGATGGCGTAACGCAAATCGTGACCCGCACGGTCTGTTACACGGTCGTAGGCATCTTTTGGTTGTCCCATTTTTTCAAGGATCAACTCAAGCACTTCTTTGTTGTTCTTTTCACCATCGGCACCGATCAAGTAAGTTTCACCGATACGGCCTTTAGTAAGAATCGCCCAAACACCAGTTGAGTGGTCGTTGGTGTGGATCCAGTCACGGACGTTCTTGCCTTCACCATAAAGTTTTGGTTTGATACCAGACAAGATATTGGTAATTTGACGTGGGATGAACTTTTCGATGTGTTGGTATGGTCCATAGTTGTTTGAACAGTTTGAAATGGTTGCCTTAACACCGAAGGAACGAACCCAAGCCTTCACGATCAAGTCTGAAGCAGCCTTGGTTGATGAATAAGGGGATGATGGGTTGTATTTGGTTTCTGCAGTGAATTTTTCACCAGGACCTTCCCCATGTCCAGGAAGATCTTCTCGCAATGGAAGGTCTCCATACACTTCGTCTGTTGACACGTGGTGGAAACGAATATCGTATTTACGAGCAGCTTCCAAGAGTGTGTAGGTACCAATGAAGTTTGTGTGGATAAATGGTGATGGGTCATTCAATGAATTGTCATTGTGGCTTTCAGCCGCATAGTGAACGATCGCATCAGCCTTAGCAGCCAGTTGGTCAACCAATGCTGCGTCAGCAATGTCACCCACAACCAATTCAACACGGTCCCCAAGGATTTCTTCGATGTTGGCACGGTTACCTGCGTAAGTGAGTTTGTCAAGGACAGTCACATGCACGTCTGGATGGTTGTTGTAGACATAGTGTACGAAGTTTGAACCGATGAAACCAGCGCCACCGGTTACGATGATATTTTTGTATTCAGTCATTTTTTCTCCAAAAAATTGTTTTTTCTTTATCGTTCCTTAAATCAATCTTTTTTTAGCTTTCCTTAGGTGAGTACGGACGTCAGCGAACTTCGAAGAAGTTCCATGACTAAGTTTTGAGCCTAGTGTCTCAAAACTTCCGAGCACCTGAAACACAATGGTTCAGGTGCTTTTTTCACGGCGGAAAGCTAAGCATATAGCTCGCTTCGCTCGTTTATAGCAAACCTAAAAACTATATAATAATTGTCTTGATTGTTTTAAGAGCTTCATTTTTACAAATCTTCTGCTTTTAGGGGTTTGACGTCTTTGAGCAATGGGTGGTTCTTATCTGCTTCTGAGACTTCTGCTGCTTCCAAGTTTTCCCATTGGATGTCTAGGCTTGGGTCTGCATAGTTGACAAAAGCATATTTTGGCTTGAGCTCCAATGCCCAGTAGTCATTGACCAAATAGCTGTAGGCTACTTTATCAGACAAGACTTGGAAACCATTGGCTACGCCACGAGGAACAAAAATCCCTTTAGAGGCATCGATCACAGTTTGGTAGGTATTCCCGAAGGTCTCACCTTCACGAAGGTCTACCCAAGTTCCAAGAACCTTTCCTTCATCTGCCACAGAGATGTACTTGTCCCAAGGTTCTGCATGCAGACCACGTAAGACATGCTTGCGCGAGAAAGAAACGTTATTTTGCAACTTGCCTTCGGCAAAGAAGCTTTCAGGAAATCCAAGAGGAAGCATTTTTTCCTTTTGGAAGTTCTCCTTGAACCAACCACGGTTGTCCCCATGAACTGGAATATCAAACTCCATCAAACCTGGAATCGCTTCAATCTTGCGGGCTGCTAATTCTTTTCCGAAAAATTGTTCTGTCATTAAGCTTCTCCAATCAAACGGAGCAAGTATTGTCCGTATTCATTTTTCTTAAGAGGTTGCGCCAATTCATGGACTTGTTCTTTGGTGATATAACCCATGCGATAGGCGATTTCTTCAAGGTTGGCAACTTGGACGTTTTGCAAGCGTTGAACAGTTTCGATATATTGAGAAGCCTGCAAGAGACTTTCGTGAGTTCCTGTATCCAACCAAGCAAAACCACGACCCATGAGCTCAACAGAGAGATCTCCACGCTCCAAATAAGCCTTGTTGACATCGGTGATTTCAAGCTCTCCACGAGGACTTGGTTTGATGTTTTTAGCAATCTCTACTACATCATTGTCATAGAAGTAAAGTCCTGTCACCGCAAAGTTGGATTTTGGATGCTCTGGTTTTTCTTCGATAGAGATAGCATTCATATCTGCATCAAACTCTACCACACCAAAACGTTCTGGATCTTTAACTTGGTAACCAAAGACAGTCGCCCCTTTTTCTTTTGCTTCAGCCCGTTGCAACATCTTGGTTAGGCCATTTCCATGGAAGATATTATCTCCAAGAACGAGGGCAACATGATCGTCACCAATGAACTCTTCACCAATGATAAAGGCTTGTGCTAAGCCGTCTGGGCTTGGTTGCTCTGCATAAGAGAGGGAAATCCCAAGTTCAGAACCATCTCCAAGAAGCTCTTCAAAACGAGGAAGATCTTGCGGAGTTGAGATGATCAAGATTTCTTTGATCCCTGCTAACATAAGAGTTGACAATGGGTAGTAAATCATTGGCTTGTCGTAAATGGGCATCAACTGTTTGGAAGCGGCACGAGTCAAAGGATACAAACGAGTACCCGAACCACCGGCTAAAATAATACCTTTCATAATGTTAGGCCTTTCTACGTATTCATTACCCCTATTTTATCATGTTTATATAAAAAAGTCACCTTGCATTTGTGTTGCAAGGTGATGACCGGAGATGAGAGTTGTAGAATTGTTAGCATTGGTCTTACTCATAATTCAAATAGATTACTGCTCCTTGACTGAGCCGTCTGAAAACCTTACCTTGTAGTAGAGCCCACTCAACCACTGCGTCTTGCTCGACAATCCAAA
The DNA here is from genome assembly GCF_015552665.1 of Streptococcus sp. 1001283B150225_161107_H12. Lineage (NCBI taxonomy): Bacteria > Bacillati > Bacillota > Bacilli > Lactobacillales > Streptococcaceae > Streptococcus > Streptococcus sp. 1001283B150225_161107_H12. Next base: position 198,624 of record NZ_JADNFC010000002.1, read on the forward strand.
GACAATTGAGAGGCTAGGACTTTTGTCCCACTCTCTTCTTCACATATTGTTCAACTGGATAATCTGCTGGATCTAAGCGCACCGTTCCTCCTGCCACTAGTTGGGCTAGATGCCACCCAATGAGGGGACCTGTTGTGAGGCCGGACGAACCTAGTCCACTAGCGACATAGAGGCCTGCTTGATTAGGAACCGCTCCCCAAAATGGTGAAAAGTCACTGGTGTAGGCCCGTGTTCCCACGCGCTCGCCGACAACTGTCGCTTGAGCTAGTTCTGGATAGTAGGCCAAGGCTTCTGTTTCCATCTGATTGAGCAGAGCTTGATCCACCGTCAGGTCAAAGCCCATCTCATTCTCATGAGTGGCTCCCATACTGATCTTGCCCTTTTGGAAGGGAATGATATCCAGCTCTCCTTCCGGCATGACCACAGGATAGTCATCAGTATCTAGGTCTAGCTGATAATCCCGCAACTGTCCTTTTTGGGGACGGACATCTACTTGGTAGCCAAGTGGCTCGAGCACCTGACTCAGCCAGGCTCCTGTCGCTAGGATAACTTGGTCATAGCTTTCTCCTGCTATCTGATAGCCATGATCCGAGGCGGAGAGATCAACCTCTTCCTTGATGACTCTTGCCCCACTTGCCTTTAGAAGGGTTTCCGTTAGAAGGGCTCCCTCTACATGGGCCCCACCTGATGCATAAAGGAGATTCTCAAACCCTTGCAGACCTGGGAATTGTTGGGCCACTTCTTCTGTGGTCAAAATCGATAAGTCTCCGATTAAGGGAGATTCTTCCCGTCGACTCAGCGCCAACTGATAGAGTTCATCTAATTTCTCTTCCTTCTTCTTAAGGAGATAGACCCCTGTCTGCTGGTAAAAGTCTGTTTCGATTCCGTCCTTGGCTAGGTCCTCTACCAATTCTTGGTAAAAATCAGCTCCCAGACGAGCGAGGCGATACCAGGCCTTGTTCCGCCGTTTGGAAAACCAAGGGCTAATAATGCCTGCCGCTGCCTTAGTTGCTTGGCCGACTCCATGGTCATAGACAGTCACATCCACTTGTGCTTCTTTGGATAAATAATAGGCTGCAGTGGATCCTACGATCCCTGCACCGATAATGGCTACTTTCATCATGACCCCTTAGATATGGTAAAAAGGATTGGTGCTAGCTTGACTGCCAATCACTTCAATCTCCCACGCTTCCTCAGCCTTCCACTGATTGAGCTTTTCTACTAGTTTCGAGACAAAGAGAACTTCGATATGGTGCCCTGGATCCAAGGCCAAGAGCCCATCGCTCAGCATGTCTTGAGCCGTGTGGTAGTAGATATCTCCTGTGATATAGACCTCAGCCCCTTTAGCGAGAGCATCCTTATAAAAGGACTGGCCACTTCCTCCACAGATGGCGACACGCGTAACAACCCGATCCAAATCAGTCTGGTCATAACTGACCAAGCGCAAAGCATCTAGTCCAAAAGTTTCTTTGACCTTTTCAGCCAACTGACCAAAGGTTTGGGCGGACACCTGACCAATCCGGCCGATTCCGAGTCCTTCCCCTGTCATGCTGAGGGGCTCTGTATCTTCAATGTCCAAGAGTTGGCAGAACCAATCGTTGAGACCATCTGGGACAATGTCAATATTGGTATGGCTGACATAGACTGCGATATCATGCTTGATCAGGTCAATATAGATCTGATTTTGAGCCCGATCTGCTACCAGATCTTTGATGGGACGGAAAATCGGTGCGTGCTTGACGATGATCAAGTCTACCCCATGGGCGATAGCTTCTGCCACCGTCTGCTCCCGAATATCTAAGGCTACCATGACCTTATGGATGTCTTTATGCAGCGTGCCGACTTGTAGACCACGGACATCTCCCTCCATGGATAGTTCCTGAGGACAGTAGGCTTCATAGCGTTTGATGACTTCACTTGCTAGCATTTAGGACCTCCTTGATTTGTGCGATGCGCTCTTCTAACGATGCTCTGGCAGATTGATTCTCAACTGGGACTTGCTCCAAGGCAAAGGCCAATTTTTCCACTTCCTTGGACCACTTTTGGACAAAGGCTGGAGTTTGTTCCCGCATCAAATAGGGACCAAAGCGCAGTTCCATAGCTGTCAACTCTTGAGAACCCTGTTCCACTACAAGGATCTCATAGAACTTCTCATTTTCTTCCAAGATCGCTTCATCAACAATGCGGAAATCATGGTCTACTAACCAAGCCCGCAATTCATCCTCTCGATTATTGGGCTGGAGGACCAAGCGGGAGACATTGGCTAATTTTTCAAGGCCTGCCGCTAGGATATCCGCAATCAAGCGTCCTCCCATACCTGCAATAGTGATACAAGAAATGCCGTCTGCTGGTTCAAAGGCAGCCAAACCATTGGCCAGGCGGACTTCAATCTTGTCCTCTAAGCCATTATCGGCGACATTTTGCAGGGCAGACTGATAGGGTCCCTCTACCACTTCACCAGCAATAGCAGCCTCAATCTTACCTTCTTGTAAGAGGGCGATTGGTAGATAAGCATGGTCACTCCCCACGTCCAACAGACGCGCTCCAGCTGGGACGAAGCTAGCCACTAAGTCCAAGCGATTTGATAATTTTGTAAATTCCATGTGCTACTTTCTAAACTTTTATTCCATCCCTTAGTATACCATGTTTGCACCATTAAAAAAAGGCGCGACGGCGCCCTTTTCTTATGCATTAATTTCCTTATAGTCCACTTCCAAGCCACGTTTCACAGCTGGGCGATTGGCGATTTTCTCTGTCCAGGCTTGCAAATGCTTGTATTCCTTCACATCTAGGAAAATTCCGGCACGATCCCAGACCTTGTCTTGGGCTAGACGGCCATACCAAGACCAGATGGCAATATCTGCAATGGTATAGTCATCCCCTGCGATATAAGGTTTGGTCGCCAATTCCTTGTCCAGCAGGTCCAATTGGCGTTTGGCTTCCATGGCAAAACGGTTGATGGCATACTCAATTTTTTCAGGAGCATAGTGGAAGAAATGACCAAAGCCTCCACCTAAGAATGGTGCCGCACCCGTCTGCCAGAAGAGCCAGTTGAGCACTTCTGTCCGCTTAGCAGGATCTGTCGGGATTAAATGGCCAAATTTCTCCGCTAGATACAAGAGAATATTGGCTGATTCAAAGACCCGAATGTCTCGGTCGCCTGATTGATCCAACATGGCTGGAATTTTTGAGTTGGGATTGATGGCTACAAAGTCACTACCAAACTGATCTCCCTCACCAATCTTGATGCGATAAGCGTCGTAGCCTGCATCCACTCCCAACTCTTTTAATTCTTCCAGCATAATGGTCACCTTAATCCCATTTGGAGTTGGAAGGGTATAGAGTTGGAAAGGATGATCCCCTTTTGGAAGAGTTTGTTCAAAGCGGGCACCTGCTGTTGGTTGGTTCAAGCCACCCCAGGCTCCTCCCATTTGGTTTGGTGCTTCCCATACTTCTGGTAATTGATAATCTGACATCTCTTTTCTCCTTTGTCTATGTTACTACTAGCATATCAAATCCAGTCGCTACTTTCAAAAATCTGCTACGCTGGCTTTACTTGACATTTCTTGGCAAAATGATAGTATAGAAAAAATACATTTTGAAGGAGAAAAAACATGTCCACGATCGACTTTCATAGTTTGGCAAAGACAGAACTACACTGCCACTTAGACGGTTCCTTGTCTCTTCCGACCATTCGCCAATTGGCAGCCATGGCCAATATTGACCTCCCTGCTAGTGATGAAGAGCTCAAGCACCATGTCACTGCACCTGCCCACTGTGAGAATCTTTTGGACTATTTGGAGGCCTTTGACTACATTCGCCCTCTCCTTCAAACCAAGGAAGCCTTGACCCTTGCTGCTTACGATGTGGCCAAGCAAGCTGCTCTCGAAAATGTCGTCTACATTGAGGTTCGTTTTGCCCCAGAATTGTCCATGGACCAAGGGCTCACTGTCCCAGAAACTATCGATGCTGTCTGTGAAGGACTGCGCCAAGCCCAGGATGAATTTGGCATTGTCGCGAAAGCCCTGGTTTGTGGTATGCGCCAGTCGGATCAAGAACTCACTTCTCGCATCCTTGCTGAAGCTAACCAGGTTAGGGATCAGGATTTTGTTGGCTTTGACTTCGCTGGGGATGAGCACAACTATCCCCCACAAGCCATTGATGCCCTCATCCAACAGGTCAAAAGTTACAACCGTCCCATGACCCTGCATGCTGGCGAATGCCACTGCCCAGCCAACGTCGTTCAATCCATGGCCTATGGCATCAAACGAAATGGTCATGTGACCTTGCTAGCGGATGAACCAGAACTTCTAAAAGAGTTTGTGAAAAATGGGGTCACCGGTGAGCTCTGCTTGACCAGTAACCTTCAAACCAAGGCAGCTGCCACTGTGGCGGACTTCCCTTACCTCAAGATGAAGGAAGCACAAGCCCATATCAGTATCAATACCGATAACCGCACCGTCTCTAATACCGACCTGACCAAAGAATATGCCCTCTACCATCGCCACTTCCATACGACGCCAGCTGACTTTTACCAGCACAATGTCGATGCCATCCAAGCTTCCTTTGCTAGTGACGAAGAAAAGCAATCACTCCTTACCAAACTTGAAAAAGCTTACGCGGACTATTTATAAACGAAAAAAACTAGCACTCAAATAAGAGCTAGTTTTTTTAATCTTTCCACAAATCCATCGCCTGTAAGAAATCATCTGAAACTGTGACATTTTCAGGCTGAAGGGCTTCCCGTTCTTGTTGTTTGATTTTTAATTGTGTCAAACTGGTAATGCCCTCCCGTCGCCAATTGCGCAGGATGGCCTGGATGTATTTCCAGTGTGGCTTGCCATTAAAGACAGCTTCTCTCAAGGCAGCCTTTACAATATCAGGGTCTGTTTGATCCTGCTTGACTGTCTGCGTCAAATCTTCGATTTCAAATGGCGTCAATAAACGTCCCAACTCCTGCTCAAAGGTTTTGACTAAATCAGCTAGTTCATTTTCTGCTTGCTTGCCTTGCCCACGCTGTGCGGTATCTGTCTTACTTTGAAGTAAATCATCCAAGCGCTCGAGGGCAATGGTCGCATCAAAAAGAACTTCAATCTCCCCATCTAGCTCAATGGTTCGATATTGGAGCAAACCTTGGTTGGTCAGGCGAGACATGGACTGGTTAACTTCTGTGACCGACTTGCCAATCGCATCTGCAATTTGATTAGGTGTGAGGCTGGATTGGTTGGTCGTGTTTTGCAAGTAAAAGAACTGCCAAACCAGAAAATCCTCTGCGTCTTTAAATAAATGGTGATAATGGAAAAGTAAGGCACTTGGTAAAACCAAATTGCCCGACTTAAATGCTTGTGAATATGTCATACTACCCCTTTATAGGTAACCATAAAATGAAATATCTTTTTCTAACTCCTCCAAACGATAAGGAGTTTCTTGGTAAACTGCATAATTGATCCAATTACTAAAGAAGTTGGCTGCCGCTAAGTTCCACCGCATCCGAGGTTCCCGACTACTATCATCCTGATCGTAATAATTCTTCGGAAGATCTGGATTCAAGCCTGCTTTGACATCCCGCTGGTATTCCTTGGCCAAGGTATCACGGTCATACTCCAAATGGCCAAAACTATAGACCTCCCGAAGGTCTGGACTGGCCAGGATGGATAGTCCTACTTCACCCCCCTGAGCCAGGACTTGCAAGTTACTCTTCTCTAGCACTTCCTTGAGGGGGACATCTGTATAACGTGAGTGAGGGGCCAAAAAAGCATCGTCAAAGCCACGCATTAAGCGATTCTGAGGATTCATGACTGTTTGCTCATAGATCCCAGATAGCTTGTCGCAGAGAGCTACTTTTTCAATCCCATAGCGGTAATAGAGACCAGCTTGCGCACCCCAACAAAGATGCAGGGTTGAAAAAACATGGCGTTTCGACCAAGCAAAGACCTTTGTTAGCTCCTCCCAGTAATCCACTTCCTCAAAGGCTAATTTCTCTACTGGAGCTCCCGTAATAATCAAGCCGTCATAATAGTTCTCTTTAATATCCTCAAAGGATTTGTAGAAGACTTCCATATGTTCTGCCGCTGTCGTCTTAGACTCATGGCTGGTCATATAGAGGAAATCCACATTGATCTGCAAGGGAGTATTGGCCAAGAGGCGTAACAGTTGAGTCTCAGTGGCTACCTTAGTCGGCATGAGATTCAAAATCAGAACATTCATCGGACGAATATCTTGGTGAGTTGCCCGAATATCATCCATGACAAAAATATTTTCTGAGCGAAGAATATCAACTGCTGGTAATTTCTTATCTAAGGTAATTGGCATAAAAAGCTCCCATCTTACAAGTTGTTACCTCTTATTATAAGACAGGAGCATATAGTTTTCAATTATGGTTTTTCTCTATCTAGATATAGCTCTAAACTATATTAGTAATGCATCAAGACCTTGTAATCGTAGTCTCCGATAGCTTCGCGGCCTTTGAGATCATCGAGCTCGATCAAGAAGGCACAACCTGCAACCACTCCACCGAGTTTTTCGATCATTTCGATGGTTGCTTTAACGGTACCACCTGTTGCCAAGAGGTCATCGACGATGAGAACGCGTTGACCTGGTTTGATAGCATCAGCATGCATGGTCAAGGTATCCACACCGTATTCTTTTTCGTAGTCAGCTGAGATGACTTCACGTGGCAATTTACCAGGTTTACGAACAGGCGCAAAACCAATACCTAGCTCGAAAGCGACCGGACATCCAACGATGAATCCACGCGCTTCAGGGCCGACGATCATATCGATCTTCTTATCCGTCGCGTATTGAACGATTTCACGAATCGCATAACTATAAGCATTGCCATCTGCCATCAAAGGGCTGATATCACGGAAGGTAATTCCTTCTTGTGGATAGTTCTCAATGCTTGCAATGTAATCTTTTAAATTCATGGTTAACTTTCTTTCATAAAAAAATTTTTATATTCCATTATACCATTAATTCTACTAACGTGCATCATTTTTTACTAAATCATTTTCCCACCCTCCTGCAAAGAAAGCAAAATCCCACATCCGAAAAAGATGTGGGATTGGATTCGAAAAAATCTCTTACTTCTCTTCTACCAATTCATTGTACTGGATTGACATATCGCCCAGATTTTTCAAAGAATAGCGCGAGCTTCCATTCTTGAACCAGGTACCAAGGATGTATTGTTCGGCGACCTTCTTGCTTTGGTTTCGAAGCCAAGTAAGGTCTTTGCCGTAGGTAGCAAGTTTCTGTAAAAAATCACTTCCTTCAACTGTTTGATTATCCTCGTAAAGATACACTTTTTCTTGAATCAATGCTCTTTTTTTAGAATTGTATTTGAAGGACATCCGAATGGATGCATTTTCGTTTAGATGGTATTCATGCCAGTAAACCCATTCAGAACTGTCTCGAAACATCATGACAGATAGGTCTTCCTGACCACCAACGATGTCATCTGAATAGGGGTACATTTGAAATCCTTCATCCTCCTTCCAGATGCGATCACTCCCGATCGTTTCTGTAAAGGGCCTAAACATCACATAGCGCATCCAGCTGCCATTTTCAGCGTAGTTGATTTCTTCCATGGGATTTCTCAAACTCCAGTAGATCCCCAGCCAATAGAGGGCAAAAAGGAGGAAAGGGCTGAGCCAGAGAAATATTTTCTTTTTGTTCATTAAATCGATTCCGTTAAATAGTCATAAATTTCTTGCACAGATCCTAAAGCCATGAGTTCCTGGTCTTTGACCGTCTGCACCAAATCCTGATAAATGGAACTAGAGGCAATCTCCTTCTTCTCCGCGTCCTTGTTGACCGTCATGATGCCATTTTCAATCTGGACAAAGCCTAACTCTTGGAAGATTTGGATCATCTTAATCAACAAAACTTGTGGAATCTTGAGGTAGTCAGATAGTTGGCTGAGCTTATGGCGAATATCAAACTCAGGGAACTGATACAGCGTTTTGTAGAGTTTGGCATACTGATCGCGACTCCCGTAGCCTGTCAGGTAATAGGCCTTGTCTAGGTGATTTTTAAAATAAACCGCTTGGAAGTTCTGTTCTTGGAAGAGGGCTTTCAAGTCAGCCAGGTCATCGGGTATGCGATCGATGACAATGGCAGGGGAATCTTCCCCTTCTTCCAATTGACTAAAGAGGGGAATAGCTTGTGGGAGAGGAGCATTTTTCCCTCGGATATTATAGAGCTGTACTCCTTCTACACGGGCATCCACCACCATCAGTTGCAGGGTAGTCTGTCCATTCCACTGATTGACGGACAAGGATACCACCAACTCCAAGTTTTTCGCTTGGGAGTACTCCAATTCCAAATGGCCCTGGCCAAAAGCCACCACATCAAAGCGGGCATCCCCTTTTTGAATCTTCAACTTCAGATGGCTATTGCCGGCCCCCATAGTCCGGCTAGACTCCACTTGAAAATCACGAATGTAAAAGACTGGCTTCTTATGGTCCATCCCAAAAGGAGCGAGACGGTCAAAACTCTTCAAGGTATCCAAAGTCAGCTCTTCTAGGTCCAACTCCTCATCCACAAAGAGTGTGGATTTGGCCGTCAGGTCAATCCCTTTTTCTACAATATAGTCAGAAAAAATCTCGGTCAGACGAGGGATCTTGTCCACTTCCAAAGTCATACCAGCTGCACCCGCATGGCCTCCAAAGGCGATAAAGAGATCACGATGCGGATCTAGGGCTTCAAAAATATGGACACTTTCGGGACTTCGTGCACTTCCCTTGGCCTTGCCTTGGTCTATGGTGAGGACGATGATAGGCTGATGGAGCTCTTCAAGTAGTCGACCGGCCACAATCCCTAGGACACCAGGATTCCAGCCTTCTTTTGCCAAGATTTGGACAGGAAGGCTTGGATCCACCATGGCTTTGGCCTCATCGTAGATGGCTTGGACGATCTCCTTGCGCTCTTCATTCTTGGCTTGAATCATCAGCGCAATTTCCAGCGCTTCTTCGTCATCAAAACCAGTCAAGAGTTCGACCGCTGGATTTGGGTCATCCAAGCGGCCCAGCGCATTGAGACGAGGGGCAATCTGAAAACCAACTGTTTCTTCATTTACATCTTGAGGGGCGATGGAGGCCAGCTTGAGCATTTCCTGGAGGCCAATCCGTTGGGTTTGACGAAGGACACCTAGGCCATACTTGACTAGAATGCGGTTTTCATCTGTCAGACTGACCATATCCGCAATGGTCCCAATGGCCACCAAATCAAGGAAATCTAGGGGCACCTCTTCTAGGAGGGCACAAGCCAACTTAAAGGCAACCCCACAGCCTGCTAGGTGCTTAAAAGGATAATCGGCATTTGGATGCTCGGGGTGAATGATGGCATAGGCATCGGGCAAGACTTCTGGCATGGCATGGTGGTCGGTCACGATAACATCTACTCCCATGCTTTGGGCCAATTCAATGGCTTCATGACCAGCTACCCCGTTATCCACTGTAATAATGAGGGATATTCCCTGCTGTTCAATAAAATACTTGTAGACACTGGCATTGGGACCGTAGCCTTCCGTAAAGCGGTTAGGTAGATAGACGGTTACTTCCGCCCCCATCTGCTCCAGGGTTTCCTTCATAATAGAAGCGGCCGTCATCCCGTCCGCATCATAGTCCCCATAAACTAGGATTTGTTCATAATCTTCAATGGCTTGGCGAATGCGATCCACTGCCTTGTCCATATCGTGAAGCAGGTAGGGATCATGCAGATCTTCTAGCCGAGGTTCAAGAAAACGATCCAGCGCCTCTTCCGTCTGGATCCCTCGTTCTCCCAGTAACTTGGCTGCAGATGCTTCTAATCCTCTCTTCTTTGCTTGCGCCAAAAAAGTATCATCTGAAAAGGGCGCAGCAAACTGCCATTCATATTTTGACGTGATCATCTCGGTCCTTGTCTCCTGTTTTTCTTATCAGCATATTATAACATGAAAGCCGGGAATCCGGAAAATGAAAGCTAGCTTTGAATCAGTAGGGGTAAAATCTTCTATCCCAGGTCTTAAAAATCAAGCTTAGCCCAGCTCCCAAACTGCGTCTGTTACAAGTCTTCTTCCAATCTTTTCAATCTTTTTAACCTACGAAAAACCTCCCAATAAAAAAATCCTACTATTTTTTATTATTTAGATACAAATTACTTGACACTGCAAAGGATTGTAATATAATATAAGAGGCCTAAAATTATAGGGAAAAAGATCGTTCGGTTTTTCAGCCGTCTTGGTTTGGAATCCTTGACTTTATGGCCATTGGAGTTATTAATTCTGTGTGTGGAAAGGACAATCAGTTTTTTATTTTAAGATGTCACAGTCGACTTTCGCTTTTCTCTGGCTACAACGATGGTCTCTACCATTCAGTCCTAGCAGAAAAACCGTCATAAACATCTAGCCGACTTTTTGTCGGTATAGAACTGGACACGCTTAAAATGTGTGGAAAAAAAGTGATATACTTCCAAACCAGGAAAAAGGAATGGAGGAACAAGTGAAAACTTTCTATAAAAAATTATTCGCGTTTGTAGCAATGATTAGTGTAGTTGCTCTTGGCTTGTCAATCATTAAGCCAGTTTCTGCAGCAACTGTTACACCAACCATTACAAACCTTAAAGCAGATACATCTGGTCAAAAGGTCAATTTTTCTTTTGACTGGGACTTAACAGGTATTTCTGTTAAGGAAGGTGATACGTTTACTATCGACGCTCCAGAAGGTGTCAATATCACCAAACTTGCAACGGAGTCACTTCAAGCAAACGGTGCTGAAGTAGCTACCTTGTCGATGACAGACAAAAAGATTACTTTTACCTTTAAAAAAGCAATCGAATCCATGAACCAAAACGTTAAGGGTGGTTTCTCATACCAAGCAGTGTGGGATAGTACTCCAGGAAATCCTGGAAACAAAACCGCAACTTCTAAAGTTGGTTCAGAATCCGTTGTCATCACTCGTCCTGATGGACCTGGCGTATTTGAATCTGTTTTGAACAAGTACAACCTTACTGGTGACTATGTATCTAAAGAATTCAAACTCGATGCATCAGAAAACTATGCATGGATGAACGTTGGCGATGACTACTACCTTACAAAATGGTTCATCCGTATCAATGGCGATGGTAAAAAACAAGCCATCACAAATCCTGTTGTATCAGATAAAATCCAAGCTTCAGCTGTAGATTACTCAAAAATCACTTTTAAAACACCTGCTAATCACGCTGCAAGTGAATTCTTCGTTGGAACTTACTTGAAACCATCCTTCACATTAAGAAAAGGTGGACAAGTGGTTGCTTCCGGATGGGACTTCTGGCAACATGTGACATTTGATCCAGACGGTAATGGATTTACTGTGAACTTATCAGATGTCAGTGATGTCTTTAAAACAGCTTCAGATGAAGAAATCATTGTTGAATACCAAACAATCATTCCTAAAACAACTATCCGTGTTGATAACAACGCTACCTTGAAAGCTGACGAAATCACAACACCTCAAACAGACCCAGCATTCTGGAACAATACAGAGTTGAAATTCTGGGTATCTGGTGATACAACTGTGACAGTTCAGAAAGAGTGGGTTGGTGACGAAGAAGCTGACCGTAAAGATATCACTGTTCAATTGTATGCTGACGGCAAAGCTTTAGAAGGAATGACACAAACTCTTACAAAAGCTTCTGGTTGGCAAGCAGCATTTACGAAATTGCCAGGTATCAAAGACGGTAAGAAGATTGAGTACTCAGTAGTGGAAACAAATACACCTGAAGGTTACACTTCTAAAGTTGAAAAAATTGATGATGCAAACGTGATTAAGGTCGTCAACACATCAAACAAACCAACTACAACGACTACAACGACTACAACAACCACTACTACTACAACCACTACTACAACAACTACTACGCCTGGTGAGCCTAAGACTACAGTAACTACTACGCCTGATGAGCCTAAGACTACAGTAACTACTACGCCTGATGAGCCTAAGACTACAGTAACTACTACGCCTGATGAGCCTAAGACTACAGTAACTACTACGCCTGGTGAGCCTAAGACTACGGTAACTACTACACCTGGAACACCACCTACACCATCTACAACACCTGAAGGACCTACTACAACACCTGAAGGACCTACTACAACACCTGAAGGACCTACTACAACACCTGAAGGACCTACTACAACACCTGAAGGACCTACTACAACACCTGAAGGACCTACTACAACACCTGAAGGACCTACTACAACACCTGAAGGACCTACTACAACACCTAGTACAACACCTAAAGGACCTAAAAAGAATGGTTCTACTACCACTACACCTGAAAATCCAACTGGACCGAACGCTGGAGGCAATGGTGGCGGACGTAAGAAACTTCTTCCAAGTACAGGTGAAGTTGTCGCAACAGGTCTTGTTCTTACAGGAGTATTGGTCTTGGCCGGTGCCGTTGTATTGAAACGTAAAATGACTGATAACTAATTCAGTTCAGATAACCACTATTAGCTTGCACTAGCTCCACCTCCTAGTCACTAATAGCACGAGAGAGAATCACATTCTCTCTCTTTTTTATGGACCTATGACGATAGAATAAACTAGAAAACCAAGTCCTACCTCATTCTCATTTTTCTGTCCTAGAGGTTATATAAAAGAGCCTGTGAAAACTTCACTAGGCTCTTTTGTATCTTCACTTATATTCCAGTCTATTTCATATATGGGAATGTTTCTATTATTTTCTTCCTTAATTTTTCATTTTCTATCTTTTCAATATTGAGGACCTTTTGAAATTGGAGCACATCTTGAATCACATGTTCTTGCCCATCTTTTGAAAACTCGGCGGGAATGGTTAAATTTTTAAAAAGATCTCTCCTTATGTATCCTTCTGGTGTTTCTTCGTAAAATATATTCATAAGAGCCAACTCAAAATTAGTACTGTTTTTTTGAGGCTGAGATTTGAAGTATTGAAGAAATTCTTCTTTATTCTGAACAAGGTGCTCTTGCCCATCTATTGAATAATCAGCAGGAAGCGTGAAATCTTCAACAAATGAATTATAGGGACTTGTTAGTAATTCTAAAAAGGAGAGACGAAACTCTACATCTTCCTCGCCTAAGAAATACAAAACGGAGCGATAGTGATTTTTCAACATCTGATAGGCCTTTGGATAGGCTGCTGCTAGAGATATTTTGTATCTTTCAGTCTCCCTAAAACTTTCATTAAACCTAAGTTGTAATCCTCTAGAAATATAGTCATTTCCTCCGAAACCAGATAATCTCGTTTTTGGCATAAGAGCGAATGGATGTCTATTCTCAAGTCTCTGTTTTGACTCCGTTTTAACTTCTTCAACACTTTTACCAGAGGAACTCTTTTTAGATATTTTTCCTGTTTTTGCATCAATCAGCCCCAGCTCAACCGGATACTGTGAAGTCTCGTTAAACCCCTCCGTAACAACTTTCATAGTTCCATTTTCAATCACTGCTTTTGATTCCTTGGGTGCTAACATAGTAATAATAAAGTAGGCTTCATTATCCTCTGTTTCATATATTTCTCCTGAAATATCGAGTGGGATATATTTCTTATTATAGTCACGCACCATTTTAAAGACATCATAGGTTTTAGGTTTTAGTTTTCGATCCTTCGTGTCGTATACATCAATCAACCAATACTCCCCTTCTTTGGGCTCATTGTAGCTTAGATAAGGCGCCGAATCTGGTGCAGTACGATAGCGTGAAAACTTATCACTACTCGCTTTTAACTTATAGCTTTCTTGCATGATATAGCGCTCACCACTTGCACCATCATGTGTATTAAGTTGGTACGCAAATTGTGGTTTACCTTTATTAACTTCTTCAATTAATTCTCTCTCATCACCATCGTCCCACTCGATAACTAGTGCTTCCCCATTATGAATAAATTCATAGTCCTTAATGACTGGCCTCGGTTTCCATTGAACATACTGACGCAATTCTCTTTCACGAAGTTGTTCTTTGATAGAGTACACAGAGGCAACCACCACGACGAATAAAGTAAATAAAAACAACTTTGACTTAAATAACTTGGGCATAAACAACTCCTCCTATTCACTAGCTCCTACCAACTATTTTACCATGATTCTTATAAAGTGTCAGTGGTTGAAAAAAAGGATTTCCACTCTTGGAAATCCTTGCATTAAGTGAATACTGTCTGATAGAAAAACTCAAAGTAAACCAACATGAGACTGGACCGACTCTTCTAGTCCATCAATTCCTTGCTAGAAGTATTCCTTATTTTTGAATAACCCATTTCGCGTCATCATTAACGGCTCTAGATGCTCCATCCCCATCTGTTAAATAGTTTAGCTGACTCCTCCGCCTCAAGGACTGTTAGCTGGTAGTCATTTAAAGTATTATTCAGCATATAAGCAGATTTTCCTTGGGCATCATAGAGTTCGACATTGGAACAATTCGAGGTATTTGAAACGGTTAGATGAGTTGGATTTGATATGGTTACTTTTCCATGAAGATCATTTTTGTTACACACTTCTGTGACAACCTCTTTGGCTTTTTGTAGTCACTAGGTGTCATGCACTTACAGCTAGTGACTACAAAGGCAAGAAAGAAAAAGTAGAAGCCCCGCCAATAGTTTGGAATAGTTGCATTTCATATCCTAACTTCCTTATGAAATTTACAAAATGCGTGTTCTCATTTTAGTTCTGATCGGAACTCTCTTTGAAATATTTGAAAAACTCTTCTTTATTCTTTACAACATGCTCCTGACCATCTTTTGAATATTCTGCTGGAATCCTGTAATTATAAAATAATTTGAAGGTGTCCGAACCTGCCCTTGGATAGAACAGCTCTAGGATAGATATATCAAAGTTGAGATCTTCTGGTCCAAGAAAGTATAGGTAGGCTTCCTCACCCTTTTCATAGTCTCCATCTGTTCTCTCATTATGCCCCTTACTTAAAATAGAATAGACTTTCGGGTAAGTAGACTTTAATGGAATCGTCTCGTTTTCATAATCTTTTATTTTATATCTTAAACGTGAATCAGAAAAAGAGATTTTCGAATCAAAATTATAATTCGGATTAGATTCAAAGGGATGAGTTACTTTATAGTTTTTTTCATCATCATCTCGAAGTTGATCATACTCTTTTCCTGATGATGTTGTAAGTGAAATCTTTCCTGTTTTAACATTCATTAAGCCGACTTGGGTATTGTATTCCGTCTCCACATGAATATCGCCTGGATCAAACACATATTTAACTTTCGATCCTACTAAAATACCGATAGAAAGATAGGTTTCTTGATCATCCTTATCATAATATAAAGAGCCAGTATTTGTAGCCAATGGAAGATAATCTTTATTGAGATCTCTTACAATTTTGAACATATCAAATGTTTTCTTTTTTATTCTATTATCTGAAGTGTCGTAAATATCAATAAGCCAGTATTCTCCTTTTTCCGGTTGCTTACTCCTATTATTGATACTATCGATACCAGAACCACCGAGAGTTTGATACTTTCTATTACGCCCAGGAGTCCAAGCATCTGTTTTTAACTTGTAGCTTACTTGTGCAATATAATTTCCACGATGACTTCCCTCTATAGGTCTCTCTACACTAATTTCCCTATCGTAATCTTGTGCCTCTAGAGCCTCAGCTAATTCTTTTTGAGTTTCCCATTGGATTGCAACTGCTTTTCCATCTCCTATAAATTGAGATTCAACCAGTTTAGGACGAGGTTTCCAACTGATAAATTGTGTCAGTTCCCGTTTATGAAGTTCATGCTGTATCTGCAATCCCCCTATTAGTAGGAGAAAAACCAACAATAGATAAAACTTAAATGATTTCAAAATCTTCTTCATTCCATGGCCTCCTAATCTCACCCTCATTTTACCATCAATACCCTCTTTTGTCAGTCAAATATATAATAGAGAGTGGGACAGAAATCGGTAATTCGTTAGAATTCGATTTCGTCGTCCCACCTCCGCACAGTTGAGTAGGGCTGTAAAAGCTGATGAAATCAGCGTAGTAGAGCCCACTCAACCACTGCGTCTTGCTCGATAATCCAAAGACAATTGAGAGGCTAGGACTTTTGTCCCAGCCTCCATTTAAGTAGCATTATAAAAATAGATTTATTAAATCTTATTAGGATACCCAAGAAGTCTCTTTTTAGTTTTGATCTTCCATTCCGTCCTGTTGATCTTCATAAAAAACAACTTTCCCATCTTTCACTTTGAAGGAGTAACTGAGCGTGTCTTCCGAATCATCTTTATGATTGGAATAGTAGAAACTATAGGAACCATTCGGTAGTTTGCTCGCATCTAGCTTTTTAGCTGCCTTTTCTAGGTCTTGCTCCTTAACGGACACGTCATCATCTACATAAATGGTCATACGGATTAACTCTTGATCGATCAAGGTTTGAAAAGGAATTTGATAGTAGCCGGCAAAGTCTTTTTTCCCTTCTTTGAGATTTTGACTTGCAATGCTATCCAGGATTTCCTCTTTTTCTTCCTGATAAAAGTTACTTAAAAAGATAGAGAATTCAATTGGAAGGCCGAGAGATTGCTTCTTTATTTCCTTCTCTAGTTTTTCCTCGATATTTTTTATGGATTTCTGCTCTAAAAACACTTTCTTATAGTCTGGAAGAAAAATAATAGATGAACTTGACCAGTCATCATGAAAAGTTGTTTCATTTTCCAATCGTACCGTTTGATCATCGTAGGTTTTCTCAGAGTAGGTGTAGCTTACATGATAAGTTGGGAATTCTAGGGCAGTCCAAGATAACTTGGTGATGGTTACTTTTCCATGAAGACCAGCTTGAGCAAGCTCACTGCTAACAACTTCTTTAGCCTTTTTGTAATCACTCGATGTCATGATCTTACAACTGCTTAGAACCATCGTTAAGAATAAAATGGGAACTAGGAGTAAAAGGGAATAACCTTTGTTTTTCATAGGTCTACCTCCAAAAATAGAAAACTTCCAAAAGTTAGATAGAGGACTATATAGGATGAAAGATTCTCACAAGTTGAAATGCTCATCAACGTATTCATTTATCTAGCTCTATTCTACCATTATTTACAAGGAATGTCAGGAAAAACAAGAAAAGAGGCTGGGACAAAAGTCCTAGCCTCTTAATTGTTTTTGGATTGTCGAGCATGACGCAGTGGTTGAGCGGGCTCTACTACGCTGATTTCATCAGCTTTTACAGCCCTACTCAACTGTGAGGAGGTGGGACGACGAAATCGAATTCTAACGAATTATCGATTTCTGTCCCACTCTCTCTCCGTCAATTATTATAAATCATCCCTGTACAGGCTTGCTCTGAAAGTTCAACAAAGCCCAGGGATTGGTAAAAGGCAAGATTCTTCTCGCTCCGTTCCGTGGCGAGGAGTCGTTGGTAGACATTTGGAAAGGTCGCTAAAGCCTCTTTTAAAAGTTTCCTTCCGATGCCTTGGCGCTGGTGATCTGGTCGCACCAAGAGATCCTGCACCAAAAGGACCGAGTGGCCATCTCCTACCAAGCGAATGTAGGCAACGAGCTCTTTCTCATCATAGACGGCCAACTGCCAGAGACTGGCTTTGACAGCTTCTTCTATCATAGTTGGATTGTTGATATAATTGGTCCAGCCAACCGAGCTGTAGAGCGCGACTAGGTCTGTCATCACTGGAATCTCTTGTTTGTACTCTAACATCTTAACTCCTTTTTAACCTATAGTGCTGGAAAAAGGCCATATCCCGATAAGGGGACTCCTGGCAAACGGCCAGTTCTATCTGAAGCATGGACTCTCGCCATCCTTCTTGGTCCTTGAAGCGATTGTCCTGCAAGGCATAAAAGACACGAATTCCTTGGTAGTCCTGGATTTCGAGGAATAGGTCTTCTACTGCTCTATCTAAATCATAGGCCTGGGCCAAGCCCATGGAGTGGGTTTCCAAATCTTGGCCGGCTAAGAGATCAAGCGCCTTCTGAGGATCATTTTCAAAGACGACAGTCTGTAGGACGCGCCCAACTTCATTGTGCTTGACAATGGAGAGGAGGCCACCTGGTTTCAAGAGCCGGGTGAATTCTTTGAGAGTCACCTTGCGATTCCCTACATACTCCAAGACATTGTGGCAAAGGATGACATCAAAGCTGGCATCTCCAAGACTTGCCAACTGATCCAGACTTCCGACCAGTTGCTGGTAGGGATGGTCTTGGACCCGCAAGGCCACCATTTCCTCATTGGGCTCCACAGCAAGGACGTCATTGTCTTGCGCCAAGTGGTTAGCCACCAGGCCGAAGCCACTGCCGAAATCAAGCACTCGCTTACCTTTGATGTCTTTTAATTGTTTAAAAAGGATATCATAATAGATTTGTCCCCAGGGTTGGCGGAGGTTCTCTAAATAAGCTTGAATATTGGCTGCCATCCGGTTCCTCCTATTTGAAATTAAACATCTTGCTGGCTAGCTTGTCTGAGATGCGGGGGAAAAGAGTATAGAGCTTGTGGGTCAGGTTCAAGAGCCAAGGCAAATTGAGCTCGCGCTTTGGTTTTCCAAAATTTTTCACGATCTTCTTGGCCACAAAGTCTGGTTCCAAAATATAGCGATCCACAGCCTTGACATAGCTTCCATCGGGGTCTGCCTGGTCAAAGAAAGCGGTCCGAATAGGGCCTGGATTGACCGTCGTCACATGGACACCAAAGGGCATGAGTTCCAACCGCAAGGCGTTAGAAAAACCAATGGCCGCAAATTTGGTCGCCGAATAAAGGCTGGATTTGGCAGTTGCGACGAGACCCGCCATGCTGACGATGTTGACGATGTGACCCTTACCTGCTTCCTTCATGCGGGCACCAATTAAGCGTGAGAGATTCATCAGGGCAAAGGTATTGACTTCAAACATGGCATGGATCTGCTCATTGGTAATCTGGTCAAACTCTTCAAAGATCCCATAGCCTGCATTGTTGACCAAGACATCAATCTGCCCATAGCGCTGATAGAGGTCTTCTACCAAGTCTTGGACAGCTGAGGAATCTGTGATATCGATCCCGATGCATTCGGCTTGAGGATGGTCAGCATAGACTTGTTCTAGTTTTTCTTGATTTCTGCCTAAGAGAATAAGCCGGTCCTCAGGAAGGAGCTTGACCATTTCCTGGGCTAAGCCTCCACTCGCTCCTGTGATGATGATAGTTCGCATCTTAGATCTCCACTTCTTCCAAGTCCTTGACCACATGGACCTTCTCAAACACAGTCGCAGCATCCTTGCGCAATTGGCTGACATCCTTGGAAAGGAAGCGGGCACTGATATGGTTGAGTAGAAGGCGTTTAGCCCCTGCTTCACGCGCCACTTCTGCTGCCTGCATATTGGTCGAGTGGCCGTGCTTACGAGCAATCTTCTCATCGCCCTTGCCATAGGTAGACTCATGCACGAGAACATCTGCATTGACGGCAAGTCTGACGCTGGCATTGGTCTTGCGGGTATCGCCCAGGATGGTGATGATCTTACCAGGTCGAGGGGCTGAGATATAATCCGCCGCAATGATCTTGGTGCCATCTTCCAGGGTAACATCTTGGCCATTTTTGACCTGGCCAAAGAGTGGTCCAAATGGAACCCCTGCTGCCTTGAGCTTGTCTGCGTCGAGGGTCCCTTCCAAATCCTTCTGCATGACCCGGTAGCCGACACAGAAAATGGTGTGGTCCAAGGCCTCGGCATAGACCGTGAACTTATCGGTCTCCATGATTTTCCCAAGTGAACCTTCATCGAACTCATGAAAATGGATCTTGTAAGGCAGGCGGGAACCAGAAACCCGAAGACTGGTCAAGACAAAGGTTTTGATCCCAACCGGTCCATAAATCTCTAGATCGGTCTGCTCTTCATTGGCTTGAAAGGCGCGACTAGAGAGGAAGCCTGGCAAACCAAAGATATGGTCCCCGTGTAAGTGGGTAATAAAAATCTTGCTGACTTTTCGAGGACGGATGCTGGTTTCTAAGATTTGGTTTTGTGTCCCTTCTCCACAGTCAAAGAGCCAAACTTCATTGATTTCATCCAAAATTTTGAGCGCTAGACTTGAGACATTACGAGATTTGGACGGCTGGCCCGCACCCGTTCCTAAAAATTGAATTTCCATTGTATTCTTTCTAACTAATATAGATCATAGCAGTCCGATTTTTTGATCGAACGGCGATTTTTCCTGGGTAGGCCCTAGCTAATTGAGCCAATTCGTCCTGGTTGTAGCCAGTCAGGCGGATGCTGCCATCTGCTAACTCTTCAAATTGAGACAAAGCTGATAATTCCTTGGTCTCCACCACCTCTTGATCGTTCACCGGACGCATCAAGATTAAGCCTTCCTCTTCATAGACCAGATAGTGAGGGAAGATTTGCGCAATCTCAAACAAGAGGTCCATACTGATGGCTTTTGCTTGCTGGGCAAAGACTTGAGCCAATCCCTTTTCTCTATAGCAAAAGCCATAGGCCTTGCCAGACAGATTGAGACGGACAAAGGGTTTGTCCTCCTCGAAGCTGGGACTGGTCTGATAGAGGTCAAAGGCTTCAGTGACTTGTTCAAAGTAGTCAGTTGCTGCTTCGGGGCTCTTCTTTTGGTAAAGCTCAGCGAAGTAGGCATTGATCACACTGGGCGGTGGCGTGATAAACTGGAGCTTTTGCTCTTCTGTCAATCCCTCTAAGATCCGCTCCAAATAGACCTTGTCGAGACTGGTATAGCCTCCATAGCTGAGGGCGATATTAAGATAATCCATGATGATAAAACTCCTCTAGTCTCCATGCATTTTTAGGGGCGATGTAGCCTGTTATGACCTCACCAGTTTCCTCATAGGAACGCTCAGCCAATATGGCAATGGTCTCCAATTCATGGATGCGGTAGGCTTGATCAAAAGGAACCTGAATCGTAAAGGGATGGAAGAGCTCCTGCATCTTTTCAAGTAGAATGTCATGCAGTTTAGTCCGACTATCGGGATCCTTGGCCGAAACCAGGCGATAAGGTGTCTGAGTCGGAGTAAAGTCCGCGACTTTATCAGCTTTATTGTAGAGAGTTAAGCGTGGAATCTCCAGCATCTCCAAATCCTTCATAATCTGAAGAACTGTCTTTTCATGCTCTTCATGGTTGGGATCAGAGGCATCGATGACATGGACCAAGAGATCCACATTCTTGCTTTCTTCCAGGGTCGACTTAAAACTGGTCACCAACTCTGTCGGTAAGTCCTGAATAAAGCCGACTGTATCTGTCAGAGTTACTTGTAGATTGCCTGTTAGATGAATACTCTTGGTGGTCGCATCCAAGGTCGCAAAGAGTTCATCTGCCTCGTATTGGGTCTTACTGGTCAAGGCATTCATAATGGTTGATTTGCCGGCATTGGTATAGCCAATCAAGCCAATCTTAAAGATGGGGGATTCTAGGCGTTTTTCCCGTACCACTTCACGGTTCTTCTCGACCACCTTGAGTTGACGCTCGATATCGGTGATTTGATTGCGGACACTCCGGCGGTTCAACTCCAGCTGACTTTCTCCCGGTCCACGGGAACCAATCCCCCCGGCCTGACGGCTGAGCATGATCCCTTGACCCACGAGACGGGGCAAGAGGTACTTGAGCTGGGCCAGATGAACCTGGAGCTTACCTTCGTGGCTTCGTGCCCGCATGGCAAAGATATCCAAAATCAACTGCATCCGGTCGATGACCTTTACACCTAAGATTTCTTCTAAATTCACATTCTGGCGAGGGGTCAAACGGTTGTTAACGACAACTGTCGAAACCTCATCTGCATCGACCATTTGGGCAATCTCTTCTAGCTTTCCAGAGCCGACAAAAGTCTTGCTATCGTACTTTTCTCTCTTTTGGGTGTAGATCCCTACGACTTCTGCTCCGGCTGTCTTGGCTAGACTGGCCAACTCCTCCATGGACATGTCAAAGTTCTCCATACCTTGGAGCTCGACACCAACAATGAGGACCCGCTCCTGTTTTTTCTCAGTTTCTATCATCTAAAAATCTTTCTATATTTTGAAGAACCCGCTCCTTGAAGCCTTCTTCTCCAATCTGGTAAAAATGAACTGTCATCCGATTGCGAAACCAAGTCAACTGGCGCTTGGCAAAACGGCGCGTATTTTGCTTGAGCTGTTCAAGAGCCTCTTCTAAACTTTGCCCCCCCTTGAAATAAGGAAAGAGCTCCTTGTAGCCAATCCCTTTCGCAGCCTGAACCTCAGGATGGTTGTCATAGAGCCACTGGGCTTCTTCTAACAAGCCCTGCTCAACCATGAGATCCACCCGTCGATTGATGCGGTCATACAAGGCTTGGCGATCATCGTCTAGACAAATGATATAGGGTTCATAGGCTGGAGCTTGATTTTCCAAGTCCTGACCGAAATGGGAGATTTCCAAGGCCCGCATTGCTCGTCTACGATTGATCTGCGGAATTTCAATTCCCTCTTTTGCTACTCGATCAAACAGTTCTTCATCAGTGAGAGGGGACAAGGACTCCCGATAGGCTAGAATGTCCTCGTGGGCAACATCCCCTCCTAGGTGATAGCCTTCTAAGAGACTCTGGACATAGAGGCCTGTCCCTCCAGCAATAATAGGAAGGTGGCCTCGTTCTTGAATCTCCTCGATGGCTTGGCTGGCTTCTGTCACAAAATCGTAGGCTGAGTAAGTATCTGTCACCTCGCGGACATCGATCAGATGATGGGGAGCTGCTGCCTGCTCTTCTGGACTAGCCTTGGCCGTTCCAATATCTAGGGTGCGGTAGACCTGCTGGCTATCTCCGCTGATGACCTCCCCCTGAAAGCGCTGGGCCACCTCGATAGCGAGGGCTGTTTTCCCAACAGCGGTCGGTCCCACTATCACAATTATCTTGTTTTTCATCGTTTTTCCTTGCAAAAATCGCATTTTTTCGTTACCATATATTATAACATAAAAATTTAAAGTTCTAAAAAGGAGAAATTCTCATGGCTAAAGGATTTGGTAAAGGTTTTGTTACTGGTGTTGCTGGTACAGTTGCTGCTGTAGCAGGTGCAGTTTACACATTCAAGAAAAAAGTAATCGAGCCTGAAGAACAAAAAGCAGCTTTCATCGAAGAAAACCGCAAAAAAGCAGCACGTCGTCGTGTATCACACTAATCAAAAGAAAAAACTCCGGGAAACCGGAGTTTTTTTTGTGAATGTAGACAAACTATTTTTACATTACTAGCTAGATAATTTTTTCAAAAAAGTTATTTATTATTTAAGATTTTAAGCAAGTCAAAAACTTTCCGCTGTGAGAAAAGTGCTAGAAACACGATTGTTTCTAGCACACGGGAGGTTTGGAACCTTAGGTCCAAAACTAAGTCATGGAACTTCGTAGAAGTTCGCTGACGTCCGTACTCACCTAAGGAAAGTTTTTCAGAAGAATTTATCTTTAATCTAAAAACTCCGGAAAACCGGAGTTTTTTTGTGTTCTTATCGTTCTTTCAACATCTTGGTGGCAAGGTCTAGCATCTCTACCGCCTTTTGGTAGTGCTCGTCCAACAAATCGTAGACGGCATCTTCCGATAAGACTCCACAGTAGACCTCTTCAGGGAAGTCTGGCTGGTTGGACAATTCGACATCGTCCATGTAGACCTGGCTAGTGTAGTAATCACGAAGGGCGATATAGCTAGACTGGCCAGCTTCTACCCGTTTCAAACATGCTTCGAGCTCTTCGATTAAACCTTGGTAGGTGTTGAGATGGCCTTCCATCTCTTGGATTCGTTCAATTGGAGTCATGAGTTGTCCTTTCTATCTGCTAGAGAAACGACTTGCAACTGCTCGCCACCCAGTAAAATCAAATAGGATTCAACCTGGTCCACAGCATATGAGCGGCGGAGGGCTTCTGCGTAGAGTTCCAGTTGGGCTTGGTAGCGATCCAGCAATTCTTGAGGGTTCCGGTAACGGTCTGTCTTGTAGTCAAAGAGAAGAATCCGATCTTCCAACAGTAGGTAGCCGTCTAAGATCCCCCGGACCACAAAGTCCTGGCCACTAGCTGGATCTGTCTTGAGCATGGCAAAGGGCGCTTCACGATGGACCTTGTCGGACTCTTTTAGCAAGAGTTGGCCCAAGTCGGTCTGGAAGAAGGCCAAAACCTTCTTGAGGTCGATCCGCTTCTTGACAGCCGGACTGGCATTGACTTCTTGGAGGACCATTGCTAGGCTCTCCATGGTTGGAACCGTCGTCAATGGGATCCGTTGCATCAATTCGTGCAGGGCACTACCGACTGCTGCTCCTGTCACAGCTTCTTCCTTGCCAAAGGTTGGAAAGTCAAAGCTTGGTAAGGCAAGATCCGCTTTTTCCATGAAGTCCACTCCTTCGGTATCTTGGATAGGTTCATAGAATTTCTTAATTTGGCTCGGAGTCCGCACACTCGGAAGTTGGATGGCTGCTTGGTACTGGGTGTTGAGCCGGTCCACTGATTCTAAGACATCTAAGGCTCGGCGGATCTCATCTGATTGGCGGTTGTCCTTGAGGTCATCAACTGGGAGAGAAGACTTCAACTCCAAGTGACCGATTTGCTCCGGCGTCAAGTCTTGGTCGGTCACAAAGCGGGTCTGATAGGACAAGTGTTGCTGGGCAAAGACTGCCTGGATGGCATAGAGCCAGTCTTGGAAACAATTGATCTCCTTACGAAGGGCTGGACTCAAGCGTCCATTGACACTGGCTCCCCATTTTTTCTCTTCTAACTTATCCTGCCGGCCCTTGCCTACCAGATAGAGCTTGCGCTCTGCCCGGGTCATAGCGACATAGAGGAGGCGCATCTGCTCCGACAAGGCTGCTAAACGAATTTCCTCGACATTCCGCTGGTAAGGCAGGGTCTCAATGACCAAGCGTACCGACTCGGGAAGTCCCTCTTGATCAGACTCGATGGGGAGATTCGCAACATACTTGATCCCGACCCCATTTTTCCGACTAATGACAGCATTGGTAGATAGTTCCTTGCCGACAAACTTTTTGTCAGTATTGAGGATAAAGACATAAGGAAACTCAAGTCCCTTGCTCTTATGGATGGTCATGAGTTGGACAGCATCCTTAGGAACTGCTTGGGCGACATTGGCCAAGTCGTGTTGGTTTTCCAAAATCTTATCAATCATGGAGATAAAGCGTGGCAAACCTTTGAAACTAGAGCTTTCAAAGTCATTTGCCCGAAGGGTCAAGGCATAGAGATTGGCCTGCCGTTGAGCTCCGTTTGGTAAGGCACCTACATAATCATAATAGTGGCGATCCTGGTAAATCCTCCAAAGCAGATCGTAAAGGGAATGCGTCTGCGCATAGTCACGCCAGGCATCCAGTGTCTCCATAAAGCGGGTGAGCTTCTCTCTCAAGCTGGAATTGATCAAATGAGGAGCACTCCCTGTCTGGTCTAAGGCGTGTTGCAGTTTCTCATAGAGATTCTCTGCCTTCTTTCCTTCAACTCCCTGTAAGGCTAAGCGAGCCAACTGGTCCTCATCAAACTCAAACATGGCTGATTTCATGAGGGCCACCAAGGGATAGTCCTGCAAGGGATTGTTAATGGTCCGGAGGGTGTCCAAAAGGACCATGACTTCAACGGACTGGAGGTAGTTTTCCTCTCCTCCATCTGCAACGATAGGAATCTGATAGGCTTCAAAGGCTGAAAGCACCTTGTCGTTGCGAGTCCGAGACGCCGTCAAGAGTGTGATATCCTTAAAGGAAACCCCTTCTTCGTTGTGGAGGCGGATGATCTCCTTGATGACCAAAAGGACTTCACCTGAGGATAGGCTATCCCCTTCTTGCTCCTCGTCTTCAGCTGCTTCAGCCACATCCTGACTGCCATCGTAAAGCAGGAACTCAGTTTCATAGGCGGGTGTCGGCTCTTTCTTATCCGGATTGCCCGCAATCAAGCGGTGGCTCTGGTCATAGAGAATCTCCCCAACTTCCTCATCCATGAGGCGTTCAAAGACATGATTGGTCGCTTCTAAGACCTCTACGTGGCTTCGGAAATTCTCCTTGAGCAGGATCAACTTACCATCAGCCCCTTCTTCTTGGTAGGCCTTAAACTTATCATTAAAAATCTGAGGATCCGCCTGACGGAAACGGTAGATAGACTGTTTGATATCTCCCACCATGAAGCGGTTGTGGCCATTAGACAAGAGCTCCAACATCCGCTCTTGGGTGTGGTTGGTATCCTGGTACTCATCGACCATGACCTCGTGGTAGCGCTCCTGATAGAGACTGCGGATATGAGGGAATTCTTCAAGGATCTGGATAGCAAAATGGCTGATGTCGCCAAACTCAAAGGCATTTTCCTGCTTCTTGCGCTCCAAATAAGCGGTGGAGAAAGCTTGGACAAAGTCCCTGAGCAAGACCAGCAAAGGTAAGGGTTCATCCTTGAAGCGAATCTGATAGGTTAGCTGGTAGTGCTGGGAAGCTGCTGCCCGCAAGGCTTCGATGCGTTCTTTGCGTTCGTCATTGAAGGCCGTAGCTAGCTCTTTCAGGTCTTCTTTTCGTGTCGTGATGGTCAGGCTTCGTCCTCCGCTGGCACGGGAGATCAAGACCACCCGCTCCAAGACCTCAAAGATGGCTTCCTGGCTCGATTTCTCATTGAGACTAGCGATTAAGTCTTGAATAGCGGTGACATTTTCTTGGTACTTGGCCCCTGAAAAGGCTTGGCCTTCATTAGCCAGGTGGAAGGTAAAGAAAGATTCCAGTTCAAAGAGCTGCTCTTTTACCTCTTGGGCCAACTGGTCCAAGGCTTCATCATAGTCCAGATCTTGATAGCCTTTGAGGAAAGACCCCTCTAGCCAGGCTTGGGGATCCGCAGTGGATTGGAGGAAGTCTACCAAGGCATAAACCTGGTCCTTAAAACCAGCTAGCGACTTGCCCTTTCCTGTAAAGTTCTTGACCAAGCAACTAAAGAGGCGGTCGGTCCCTTGCTCCTCATAAAAGCGCTCAAAGGCTTGTTCAAAACAGTCATTCTTGAGCAAGTACTGCTCGCTCGCGCTTTGGAGGATGCGGAAGGTCGGCGAGAGGCCTAATAAATAGCCATATTTGGAAACCAGGCGCTGCGTGAAGGCATCCATGGTTCCGATATCACTAGTTGGTAATTCTGCAATTTGTTGGGCCAAGTGGTGCTTGAGCTCCTCATCCTGGCTAGCCTTGAGACTTTTCTCCAACTCTTTTTCTAACCGTTCCTTAAGCTCGGTTGCTGCTTTGACAGTAAAGGTTGAGATGAACAATTGCTGGATGGAAATCCCCCGATGCAATTGATCCAGGATCCGTTGAACCATGACGAAGGTCTTTCCAGATCCAGCCGAAGCTGAGACTAGAATATTTGTCCCTGATGAATAGATGGCTTCTATCTGCTCAGGGGTCCGTTTTTGTTCCTTGTCAGACTGGGCCTCCTGGACTTGGAGGTCTTGAATCTGCTTAGGACTTAAAAATTCAATTGGTTTCATTGATTCAATTCCTCCCTCATTTTTTCTATCCAGGCCTGGCGGAGCTTGTCACCGACCGGGCGTTTCTCGTACTGACTTGGATCCAATTTTTCCAAGAAGCGGGCTTGTCCTAGATGAAGATTGGCTTCAAATCCAGTAATCGATTTGTACTGTTCTACATAGGGAGCAATGCTTCGTCCATTTTCAGTATAAGGGTTAATCGCAAAGTTACCCGACAAGATGCCCTCTGCTGCTTCTTGATAGAGATGGGCATTGTAGAGCAAGAGCAGGTCTAGCTCCTCTTGACTCAGGAGCATGGCCTTGTTTTTCTCATAGTTCTCGTCAAGTTGGCTAGCCTGATCTGCCAAGAATAGACCCTTGTATTGCTGGGTTTTTAGAACGGCTTGGACAGCATCATCGACCGCCTTGGTATCCTTGAGAAGCACCAAAGGATCCGTCATCTGCAAGTACATGGCTCCAAAAATCCCCTTGTCAGGATCAAAGTCCTGAAAGTCTTTGATAGCGGACAGATAGGTTGGCAATTGGGAGTTGAGACCGTTAAAGAACTTCTCAAAATTAAACTTGGTCTCACTGGACTTGTAGTCCACCACTCCCAAAGCTCCTGTATCAGACAGCCGGTCAATCCGATCGACCTTGCCCTTGACCAAGAGCGGACGACCATCTTCTAGGGTTAAGAAGGGACGATCTGCCTGGCCGAAGAGAGCTTCTTCTCCAATGGTTTCAATGCGATCATTGTGAGCGAGGACACGTCCCGTTGCCCGAGCGGTATCCAGAAGCAATTCTTTTGAAAAAGCAGCCATGGCATTCTCCTGATAAAGGAGGGCAAACTCTGTCTCCTGGCTGGTTTCGCGAATGGCCTTGTTCAAGCGCTCATCAAAATCTCCTTCTGAAGGATCTTTTAGCACCCGTTCAAAAATTCGGTGCAAGAAATTCCCATGGCTTCTCGCATCTGGTCGCAAGTGCCACTCCTCTTGCAAGCCCAAGACATAGTGGAGATAATAGCTATATTGGTTTTGGTAGTAAGTGTTGAGAGCTGAAGCAGATAAAGACAGAGCCTGACCTTTAGGATAAAGGGCTTCAAGGGTCTCATCTTCTAGGACCTTGGTCGTCAAGTTTTGGCTAATTTGTGGGATGTGCAAGTCTTCTGACGCTAATTTCTTCCGAAGGACACGAATAGCAACCGCCCAGAAGGTCGCTTCTTCCTTGCTCAACTCCTGGTCAATTTCTCCCTGGTGCAATTCAATCAATCGAGCTAAGAGAGCCTGGTAAGAACCCATGTCTTGACTAGAGGCTGTTGCCTTCTTCGAAATGACAGATAAATTGAGGGGGGCCTTGGTCAGCTCGAGCAAGTAAGGGGACATCTTGTCATCCACCTCGTTGACTAAAATAGGACTGGACAAGACCAACTGTTTGGTGGCTGCATTGAAGAGGGACAGGGCGACGAAGCGATTCTTCCGTAAGTTGTCCTGACTGGCAATTTGGAGATTGGCCTGTTCGTCTGAAGCTTGGTTCAAGACCTGGCGCTCCTCATCCGTCAGCAAGGATTGGTCCTTGGCAATCTTAGGGAAGCGCTCCTGGGTCAAACCAATGGCATAGACATAAGGAGCTGATAGAGGTTCGATCAAATCATAAGACTGAACTGTCACCACATCGACAGTCGCTGGAACCGTCCGATAACTTGCCAACAACATCCCTGATAAGAGGATGCTTAGGAAATCATCCAAAGTCACCTTCATCTGTTCAAAAACTTGGGCAAATTGCTCTAGTACATGGCTAAAGGACTTCCAGACTTGATCATAGCGTTCCATCTCCTGCTCTGAACCACGACCGGCCAACTGTTGCATATTTTGAGCCAACTGACCCTCCTGGAAAAACTGGGCAAACTTCTTCAGCAGTCCCTGGCTGGTCTGACTCTTAGTCTTATAAAATTCCTGCAGAGGACTGATCACTTGCTGGCGAATCTGATTGAGACGCTCTAGGTCAAATTTGTCCTGGTGGTTGGCTGTAAAGTCACGAGAAAAGGCAGCCAGACCCTTAATCTCTGCAAAGCGAACATATTGTTCGAAATGGTCGATATCCTCTCGTGTCAGCGTCCCATAGAGCCCCGTCTTCAAGAGATTGACCACATCCTCGGTCAAAAACCGATAGCGACGAAGACGGTCCAAGGATTCCACCCATTGGACCAGGGGATGCTGGGCCATAGATTCGCTCTTTCCGAGATAGAAAGGAATCTGGTACTGGTCAAAGATGGTCTTGAGCTGGAGCTGATAAGCATCCACATCTCCCAAGAGGACCCGAATGTCTTTGTACCGTGCGCCCTCATAGAGGCGCTGGCGAATGGAGCGGGCAACGGCTTCTAGCTCTTCCTTTTGATGATTACAAGTCCAAATCTCTACGGCTTCTCGATCTTGATCAGACAGCTCTACATCGACCTCTGTAAAGTCATAGCGAGCTTCCAAGATCCGCGTCATACGGCTAAAGGCATCCTCTTTTCCTTGACCGACGTAGCTTGGTGTGACCTGGTAGGTCCTAGCCAAGTCTAGCAAGAAATCGACACTGGCCTGGTAGAGATTCCCCTCACGAAAGCTCGAGCGATAGGCTTTCTCACTGGCATAAGCCCCGATAATGATCTCGACGCCCTTGTCATGCAGCAAATGAACTAGGTAGTCCTCCTCAGCTGAGAAACGGGTAAAGCCATCAATCACCAAGGCCAAATCCTTTAACTCCTCATCCAAATCTCCCTTGATAAGGTGAGAGGCAAAACTAGCCAGCTTAGACTCAGACTCAAAGGCGCCTGAAACTAACTGGTCTTGGACAGCCTTCAAGATATGGACCAAGTCTTCTCTCTTTTCCTGATCTGGCAAGGCATCCAAGTCGGATGCTGTCATCTGGGCTGTCTGCAACTCATGAAAGAGCTGGATCAATTGTTGGATAAACTGGGGATCCTTCTTAAGACGTGCATAAACCTTGAGCTCTTCATCCGGCATCTGAGAAAGCACCTTAAAAAAGAGCATGCCAAGACCGATATCATCTAGCGCTTGTTGCTGGTGGTTTTCATTAAGTGTAAAATAGCGTGCCATCTGAGCAAAGCGCGTAATGGTGATGGCAAAAGAAGCCTCCTCGTCTATGAGTTGCAAGACTTTGCGCTCCTTCTCAAAAGATAGAGAGTTGGGCGCGATATAAAAGACCCGCTTCCCTTCTTCAACCAAGCGATTGGCCTCATCCACCAAGACCTGGGTTAAAGGGGTTCGAATATCTGTATAGACTAATTTCATAATGTTTTGATTCCTGTAAAATGATAGTTCTATTATACCATCTTTGCGCCTTTTCTACAGGGATTTTCCCATCATTCAAGAGATTCAAAGCAGATAAAAAAACCGGACAAAACGTCCAGTTTTTCAACTATTTTTTTAACTTCCCCAATTGATTAAAAGATAGAGTATGCTAGAGCCAAACATATCGGCCAAAGCATGCATGAGGAAGAATGGCAAAAGGTTTTTGATCACCTTCTTGTAGAGAACATAGTAGAAGAGTCCATAGATAACTCCAATGACCACTGCCCAAAGCAAACCTTGGTAGGTATGGAAGGAAATCCGAATTAAGATCGAATAAGCCAGTGCCCACCACTTGTACTTGTCATTAACAGATGTCATGACTCCCAAGAAGAAGAACTCTTCGTAGAAACCATTCAGCAAGGCATAAGCAATCTCCATGGGACTAAGCGCTAAGAACTTGTGAATAATCTGCATGGGATCGATATAAGGGAGGAGATTGATATTGAAGTAATCGTACTCTCCACTCACCGTTGTCACGATATCCCCAAACAGACCAACAATGGCAAAGATCAAAGGTACCCAAAAGAGGACGGACCATTTAAATCGAATTGGAAGCTGTTTAAAATCGAAATTCCTGAGCAGCAAGTAAGCCAAGGCAAGAGCTAATAAGATAATCTGTAAAGTAAAGTTACTGGAGTAGGCTGCCCCATCCGTTGCTGTATTGGTAGCTGTCTCCGTGGCTGTGCTAACGGTTTGCGCAACTGGTTGAAGACTGGCAAGGAAGAGTTCTGTAGACCAGACAATAAACTGCCCAAACATGATCGCAGTCACAATAGCGATATCATACCATTTGAGCTCTTTTAATGGCTTTTCAGGTCGTATAAATTTAAGAATGTTCATCATTCATCCTTCTATTCCCATGATGGAAGTGTTTTTGATAGTTCTACTATAGTAGAATATGCTTAAAGAAACTTTAATTCTTAGTTAGTAATAAAATGCTATTAGTAAAGAGGCTAGGACTTTTGTCCCAGCCTCTCAATTGTCTTTGGATTGTCGAGCAAGACGCAGTGGTTGCTTGGTATCTTTGTTCGCTTTTTAAGCTCCAAATATGACCTAATGAGGGAAACA
The DNA here is from genome assembly GCF_015552665.1 of Streptococcus sp. 1001283B150225_161107_H12. Classification (NCBI taxonomy): domain Bacteria; kingdom Bacillati; phylum Bacillota; class Bacilli; order Lactobacillales; family Streptococcaceae; genus Streptococcus; species Streptococcus sp. 1001283B150225_161107_H12. Next base: position 230,379 of record NZ_JADNFC010000002.1, read on the forward strand.
AAGTTTCCTTTATCTGCAACCTTCAACAGTCTCCCAGACTGTTGAAGCTGTGCGGAGGTGAGACGACGAAATCGAATTCTAACGAGTTACCGATTTCTGTCCCACTCTCTCTTAGTTCGATTCCTCTAAGAGGGCCTGGATTCTATCCAGATACTGATTATCGGTCACTGCCATCACGCGCACGCCTTCTGGCCAGATAAAGTCGGGACTGATCTGACTTCGCAAAGGCTGGTCTTCCGCATCTCGATAGCCAATAATATTGAGTTGATATTGGTCTCTGATTTCCAAGTCTCGGATGCTTTTTCCTACCCAGCTAGCTGGAACTGTAAACTCGACCACCAGCACTGCTTCATCCAACTGGAAGACTTCAATCCCGTGTTGGAAAAGGATCATCTTAGCTAGGGACATCCCCGCTTCTACCTCTGGTAGGATGACCAAATCAGCCCCAATCTTCTCAAGGACTTCCTTGGTCACTTCATTTTTGACCTTGGCAATGACGTTTTCGACGCCAAGTGCCTTACAGTGCATGACAGCCAGTACACTGGACTCCAGGTTTTCTCCCGTCGCGATAACGACCGTATCACAGTTCCCAATATCTGCTGCATCCAAGAGGTCCAACTCCGTAATATCTCCAACAATTCCAGTTGTAATCATGGATTCATACTGATTAATCACATCTTCGTGATCATCAATTGCAATAATATCCACATCCTGGTCCTGCAGAGTTTTCAGGACACTCTGTCCAAAAATTCCTAGTCCCAGAATTCCAATGGTTCGATTTGCCATAAGTTTCTCCTATCCGATAATGATGTCTGCCTTGGCATACTGCAAGGTATCTGCTTTCTCGGCTTGGTAATTGTTCAAGCTAACCATGAGGGTTAAGGGACCAATCCGTCCGATAAACATGAGGACCATGATAATGGCTAGTCCCGCTCCATTTAAGGTTGAGGTTACATTGGCGGTCACTCCAACTGTCGCTAGAGCGGATACCACCTCAAAGACCAAATAAATAAAGCGTTGGCCATCCGGCGTCACCAAACAGATTCCTAATAGTCCCACTAAGAAGGTCAACTGGAAAATCACCGCCGTCCCAAAGGAACGTTGAACAATGTCTGGTGAAATCGTACGTTTTCCTAAATTGGTATGTGGTAGCCCCAATAGTTCCTTCCGAGCCAGGAGCAAGAGGACTAGGAAGGTGGTGATCTTCATCCCCCCTGCTGTCCCGCCTGGTGCTCCACCTAAAAACATCTGCAAGAGATAGACGAAGAGCGTCACTGGCCGGACTGCTGTATAATCTAAGGATGCAAAACCAGCTGTCCGCATGCTGACGGTTTGGAAAAAGCTGACTAAAATTTTCTCTCCTAAGGGGAGGGACCCAATGGTCGCCGGATTATCAAACTCAGTCAAGAGACTGGTTACGGTCCCAAAGAGAAGGATCGCAGCTGTTAACCAGAGAACCACCTTGGTATGGAAGCGAAGAGTTCGCCGTCCTGATTGATTGCGGGCCTTGGTGGCTAGGTCAAACCAGACCATGAAGCCCAAGCCCCCAGTAATAATAAGGGCAGACAAGGTCAGATTGACCAACCAATCGGTCTGGAAGCTCATCATACTATCGCCTCCAAAATTATCAAAGCCCGCATTACAGAAAGCGGAAACCGCGACAAAGATAGAGTTAAAGATTCCATGGCCCCAACCAAAGCGAGGAATGAAGCGAATCATGAGGAGCAAGGCCCCCAGTCCTTCGATGGTAAAGGTGGTAATGAAAATAGAACGGACAAAACGGGCCAAGCTCTGGTTATTGCTAAAGCTAAAGCTGTCCCGAATGGTCTGTCGGTCCTTGTAGCTGAGCTTTTGACGACTTTCCATAAAGAAGAGACCGATAAAGGTCAAGATCCCCAGGCCACCGATCTGAATCAAGAGCATACAGATCAACTGCCCCCAAGCATTGTAGGTCGAGGCTACTGACTGGGTAAAGAGCCCTGTCACACAGACCATGGAGACCGCTGTAAAAAGGTGGTCGACATAGCCTGCTTTTGAGCTTGCTTGCTGGACAAAAGGCAGACTCAATAAGAGGGAGCCAATTAAGATAACCAAGAAAAAGCTGAAAAAGATCCTCCTTGCTGGAGACAGACTTTTCATCTTGGACTGCCATTGTTTAAATAATAATTTGACTAACATAGCTTCATTGTACCATAAAAAGAGAATAGACTTACAAGTGAAGAACCATTTCTAGGCACAATTCTAAGGCTTTATCGAATGCTTCAGATCCCCAGTCACGCTGGTCATAATTTTCCAGGTCTGCAAGGGAATCTGCGGTAAATAGGAGCAAGCCCCAAACCGCATCACGAAGCTGGGCTACTGCTGCCAATGAGGCGCACTCCATCTCCACAACACTACACCCTTCTTCAATGCGATAAGCCACCTTGTCAGGCGTTTCTCTATAAAAGCCGTCCGTCGACCAGGTCATCACTTCTTGATAGGGAATGGACTCTTGTTTTAGGACCCTTTCAATGGCAGTCAGTGCGCGACGATCCACTTCTATATAACGAGATGGCGCCACATAATGGTAACTAGCTCCCTCATCTCGCAAGGCTTTTGTTGGGATTAAAAAGGCATTTTCTTCCATGTCCACCAAGACGCCACAGCTTCCTGAAGAAATGATTTTCCTCACCCCATAGCCAATCAACCAATCCATGAATTGGGCAGCAGCTGCAGATCCAACTGGCGCTTGCACCAAGCAGATTTCCTCTCCTTGGTGCTCCATGACATAAACCGGATAGGTCTTGGTAGCTGAGACAAAGCTAGCTACTTGTTTGGCTCCACCAACTTTGGCAAAGCGGTCAATCTCATCCCCTAAGAAAGCATAAACGCATTTTTCAGGCAAATGCAGGTCTAACCCTTCATGAGTCGGCATAATAACTGCCTGTGGGTTGTCATCAAACTCTAAAATAGGAATTTCATGTTTATGGATCATCAGCTACCTCCAAACTTTGTTTGTAACATTATATAAGTCCATCTAGCCGGTGTCAAGAAGAGATTGCAAGAATGGCGATTTCGCTTATGAGTCAGTTCAAAATGAAAAAGGTGATATTCACTTCAAGGCACTATCCAACAAACAAGAGCGCACCTTCACCAAGAAACAAGTGATGTCGAATTTGAAATAAGAATTGATTTCACTACAAAAAAATCTAGTAGAATTTCTACTAGAATTTTTTCGTTAGTCAATCACAATCATAGCCTTAATGGTCTTGCGTTCATCCATGTCTTTGTAAGCTTGATTAATCTCGTCCAAGCTATAGCTATGGGTAAAGACGCGTCCTGGATTGATGTCGCCATCAAGAACAGCCTTGAGCAAGAACTGTTTGTCATAGGTGGTGACAGAGGCTGCTCCTCCTGCCACGGAAATATTTTGCGCAAAGGTAGAACCAAGAGCACGGTTCTTGTAGTGAGGCACACCGACAAAACCTAAGCGCCCTCCATTGTGAAGAACCCCAAGGGCTTGGTCGACAGCTGCCGCGGTACCGACACATTCAAGAGCGGCATCTGCTCCTCCACCAAGGATTTCACGAACCTTGGCAATCCCTTCTTCCCCACGCTCCGCTACGACCGCTGTTGCACCAAATTCTATAGCCATTTGTTGACGGTCCTCATGCCGACTCATGAGGACAATTTGCGATGCTCCCCTCATCTTGGCAGCAATCACAGCGCATTGCCCCACGGCTCCGTCCCCGATGACAACCACTTTGTCGCCCCGTTTCACATCAGCCACACGCGCTGCATGGTAGCCCGTCGGCATGACATCTGCTAGCGTCAAGAAGGATTTGAGCATGGCTTCTGTATAATCAGATGGTTGCCCAGGGATTTTGACAAGGGCCCAGTTGGCGTATTCAAAGCGCATGTACTCTGCTTGAACCCCATCAGACCAGTTGGTGCCGATATGGCGGTCACAGGTCCCGTCATAGCCAGCACTACAAGCATCACACTCCCCACAACCATGAGTGAAAGGGGCGATGACAAAGTCTCCCGGTTTCACCGTTGTAATAGCTTCTCCGATTTCTTCAACGATCCCAATAGCTTCGTGGCCACTATTTTGATGACCCGCTTCAATATCTGGATTGCGGTAACTCCAGAGATCAGATCCACAGACACAGGTGCGAACGATGCGGAGAATGACATCATCTGGTACTTCGATGTGTGGACGCTCCACTTCTACAAGGCCCACTTGCCCAGCTTTTGTATAGACTGTTTTCTTCATAGGGACGACCTACTTTCTATTGCTTACTTACCTATAGTATACACTTTTTATCGAGCTCTAACCCACTTCCTGCTTTCAAACTCCATCATTTAATCATATTTTTTTCCATACTTCTTTTCAAGCATTTTCTTAATCAGATAGGGCATCTTGACATTCTCTCGACCTTTTTTAGCAATCAATTTTTTGACGAAATCAGGCATCTGAATATCTTTTTCTGCTTCCAAAATCTGACCTATACTTGAAGGAGCTTCCAACTCATCAAAAGTCTCTAGCTGAGGTTGATAGTCACTATAGTCACCATCTATATGAGACTGAATAGTTGACAGAAGGGCTTTAATCAGTCGTGAATCGCTATTTGGCATAGGAGGTCGGTGATAAACCACTCCGAGCTCCTGACATAGCTCCTTACACTCCACATCATTATCAAAAAGAACTTCAATATGCTCACTAATAAAGGCAATCGGAACAAAAATATAGTGGTTCGGATGTTCACTCTCATCTCGCAGATATTCTAAGACATCTGGTTTAATCCAAGGAATACCTATATCACTCTCACTCTGCCAAGTATTGGTGTACTGATCCTCTTCAAGCCCTAAAATCTCTGCAATCATGCGACTATTGTCATAAATCTGGTCGATATAGGGGTCACCGAAATCTATTGCCAAAACTGGAACACTGTGGGCTGAAAAAATCACCTTAAAGCTATCATCTCTAATTTGATCTAAAATATTTCGAATCTCATCGGCCCAATAGTGGAGTAGGTCAGGTTCGCGGTACCAGTCCTTGATAATTTGGAACCTAATCTGCTCACTTTCTAAAAATTTCTCATATCCCATGACAGAATAGTAGGAATAATGAGGCTCTAAAATCAAGCACAAACATTCTTTAATTCCATCTAACTCCATTTCTTTGATCACATCTGTGATGAAAGGGCGGGAAAATTTGTTGGCAAAGTAAACCGACGCTTGATTTCCAAGAGCAGTAGCAACCATGTCCACTTCTTCTCTAGTTATCCTTTGGAGTGGGGTTCCACCGATTCGGACGTAATTGTCATATAAAGTCTGAATTTCATGTGGTTCAGGACGAACCCCACGGCGTATATTTGTGAAAAATTCCGCTACTCCTTCATAGGTAATCTCTTCTGGTGACCCAAAAGTCATCATCAACACAGCTCTTCTACTCATAACTACTCCTTGTTCCATGTTTGTTCTATTTTACCATGAAAAGGCTTACTTTAGGGGACTTGGTATCAAAAAAACTCTTAGCTCTGAGCTCTAAGAGTTTACATAACGATTCTTAATGATGATGATCATGCCCATGACCTTGATCAGCTTCCAGCTCTTCGATCTTGCGTTTATGGGCTCGGTGGGTTGCTAGGTCTTCATCGACCTCAATGGTGACGTTTTGAAAGCCACAATCTTTGAGCAAGGTACGAATCGCTTCTTTACAAACCTCCATGTGGTTGACATGCTCTAGACAAACATGGACAATGGCGTTTTTTTCCAGGCCATCCATGGTCCAGAGATTGAGCTGATTGATACTAGTCACATGGTCCAACTGCTCCAAATCACTCTTGATCTTCTGTATATCCACTCCTTCTGGCACAGCATCAAGGAAAATCTTGAGCGTGCTCCAAAAACGTGGAATGGCTTTTGACAAGATGAAAGCGGAAATCAAAAGAGATAAGAGGGGATCAAGGAAGTACCAATCAGTGTAGCGCAAGATGATGGCGACGACAATCACTGCCAACCAACCTAGTGTATCCTCAAGGAAATGGAGACTCAGGATGGATTCATTCTTAGTCTGCCCCTTACGGACGATGAGACTGGCTGTTAGATTTATGGCAATCGCAATGACTCCCAACCAAAGCATCCCCTCATGATCCACCGGCTGAGGCTCGATAAGTTTGCTGATATTCTCTAGAATAACTAAACTAGAGCCTGTTATGAGGATGACTGCTGTCAGGATGGCCCCCAAGAGGCTAAAGCGCTTGTAGCCTAGGGTATAATGGATGTCCTCCTCCCGATTTGAAATACTTTCGAGAAAAGCTGAGATACCAATAGCCAAGGCATCTCCCAAGTCATGGACAGCATCCGCTAAGATTGCACTGGAGCCAAAGAGACCGCCAAAGATAAATTCGATGATGGCAAAGCTAAAATTTAAGACAAAAGCCAGCCAAACAGCAAATTTTGAACTCATTTTTGACCTCCTTTAATATATGATATAATGGGAATAGATGATTCTCTCACTAGTATTATCTCCTACTCTACTTAGAAAGGATAGAAGCAAACCGTTCTTTGTGTACGTTATTGAATAGTTTGTTCGAATTGTCTATATGAGTCAAACTGACCGGCGGATTGCTAAAACAAAAAAAGCGATCTATTCAGCCTTCTTAGAACTGTTAAATAGTAAAGGTTACCAAGCGACGACTGTTCAAGATATTATTGATCGGGCAGATGTTGGGCGGTCTACCTTTTACAGTCATTATGAAAGCAAGGAACTCTTACTTGACGAACTCTGCCACTACCTCTTCCATCACTTGTTTGAGAGAGAGGCACACCTAGCTGCAGAAGACTACCTGGCTCACATCTTTCTCCATTTCCGAGAAAATCAAGACCACGTGACCAGCCTCCTTCTCTCCAAAAATGATTATTTTCTCCGTCAACTTCATAAGGAATTAGAAGCCCATGTCTATCCTATGGTGGCAGATGATTTAAAAACAGCTCATCCTAGGATTCCAACTTCTTACCTCAAGCACTTTGTTGTTACTAACTTCATCGAAACCTTGACCTGGTGGTTGAGAAAAGGGAAAGCTTATAACGAGAAAGAAGTTGTCAGCTTTTATTTAGATGTCATGGAAATGACAGCTAAACAAGATAAACATTATTTTTCTAGCTAGAAAGGAAATCTTATGAACCTCCTTATTCTTCTTGGTATTTTTACAGCCTTCTTAGCCCTTGCCTTTCCCCTCCTTCATTTATTGGCTAGCCTTTCAGAATTAAGAAAGGGCAAGAATACTCTAGGAAATCAGCTTCTGTTCATTGGAAGTTGCCTTGCGACCTTTTCTCTTATCCTCTACTTCTTTTTGCCGATTGTTGCTTTATTCCTTTGGATGATTGGCTGTGGTTTGATTTGCTACGGGGCCTATTGGAATGGCAAGCACAAAGAAAACTTCAAACCAGTTCATCATGTTATTCGAGTAGGTATCGCTCTGGTCCTTACCATCTTGTTAGCCTTGTTATAAGAAAAGCTCAAGTTTTTAAAAAACTTGAGCTTTTGTATTTGCTATTTGTTAAGCCATCAACAGCATGAGAATAGGGATCACCACCATGGTTGCAAGGGTCGTCTCTGTCACCATGACCGCTGCGTAATCACTATCAGCTCCGTAGAGCCTAGCAACGACCGGGGCATTGGTCATCACTGGCATAGCGGACTGGATGATAAAGACTTGCTTCATCAAGCTTGGAAGAGGTGCCCAGTAAACAATGGTCGCCATTAGGAGTGGAGCAACCAGGAAGCGCCCTAATAAAATTAATAGCTGATCTTTTCCAAGCACCAACTGCTTCACGCCTACATGAGATACCGACAAACCGATGAAAATCATGGATAAGGGGGTTGTTAAATTGCCCAGATACTGCAAATCACTGGCTAGAAATGCAGGGAGCTTTATCTGCAGCATCACCATGACTAGTCCTAAGATGAAGCCCATCAGAGGAGGTGAAAAGACTTTTTTTACACTCGTTTTGAGATCAAACTGAGCTTCTCCCTCACCATCTCGCTGGATCAAGTAGGTCCCCAAAGTCCAGAAAAAGGTCGTATTACACATGTAATAGATCAGAACGTAGGGAATACTGGCATCCCCGAAAAGGGCTTGGTTAATGGGGAGCCCCACAAAAATCGTATTGGAGTTAAAGAACATGGAAATAAAGAGGCCACGGCGGTCCTGTCTCACTGCAAAGATCCTGGCTACTGCTGTCGCTATTCCAAGCAAAACGACCATAGACAGGGCAGGAAACCGCAATGCTGGCAACATTTTTAGGAGGTCAGCCGCTGTAAAACGCTGTGTAATGGTATAAAGCATATAGCAGGGCAGAGCGATTTGAGTAACTAATTTTGCGATCAAGCCACGTGACTTGTCATCAAACCAGCCTTTTTCACCTATGACAAAGCCCACTAAAATCATGCCCAGGATAACGAGGAGCCCTGATATGCTCCTCAAAAAGATGTCCATGTTCTCTCCTCTTACTTTTTTGAAATGACAGTTTTTCTACAAGTCTCAAAAACTATTCTAGTATATCACAAAAAGAGGTGGGGCAAAATGCCCACCTCTAGTAGTCTGTTGATCATCCGTTCTACTTCTTCTTACTAACCTTTAACAACTAAATAATTCCGACTCATTGGGAAATCCTTAATAAGTAACTTAAATAAAGTGACTTTTTTCTATTTAAAAATCGCATTATTTTTTGATAACCCCTTCTTTCACCAAAAAGTCACGCGCTACTTGATTAGCTGACTTGCCTTCTACTCCGACTTGGTAATTCATCTGGCTCATCTGTTTCTCTGTGATTTTACCAGCCAACTTATTCAGAATGCCTTCTAATTCAGGGTGTTTCTTAAGAAGGGCTTCTTTCATGAGGGGCGCCCCTTGATAAGGTGGGAAGAGTTGCTTGTCATCTTCAAGGACCACCAGGTCATAGCGAGCCAGCTCGGCATCTGTTGAGTAGGCATCTGTTATCTGGATATCGCCAGACTGGATAGCTTGGTAGCGAAGGGCTGGTTCCATGGTGGAGACTTGTAGATTAAGACCATAGACCTTCTGCAGGCCCTTGTTTCCATCTTCTCGGTCGTTAAACTCCAAGGTAAAGCCTGCCTTGAGTTGCCCTTCCACCTTTTTCAAATCTGAAATGGTCTTAAGTCCATACTCCTGGGCAATCTTCCTAGGCACTGCGACAGCATAGGTATTCTGATAAGCCATGGGTTTGAGCAAGGCCAGGTCGTCTTGTCGTTTGATCCCATCTCGTGCTGCTTGATAGACTGCTCCTGGATCATGACCGACTTGTGGCGCCGGCTTGAGGAGACTTTCGGTCACGGTCCCTGTAAACTCTGGATAAATTGCGATATCTCCTTTTTTCAGAGCTTCGTAGAGGAAGGTGGTCTTACCAAAATTCGGCTTGACGGTCACTGTCATATCCGTATTTTCCTCGATCAAGATCTTATACATATTAGCTAGAATTTCGGGTTCTGGTCCTAACTTCCCAGCAATGACCAGGTTTTCTTTCTTCGGTTTTGGAAGAAGACTTGGCGTATAAGAAGCTCCTAATCCAAGGACCATGACAGCAAAGGCCGCAAAGATGGTCCGCAATTTAGCCTTTTCCATCCATTTGAGAAGAAGGTTAAAAGCGATGGCTAAGAAGGCAGAAGACAGGGCACCGATCAAAATCAGACTGGCATTATTGCGGTCAATCCCTAGAAGGATAAAGGAACCGAGACCCCCAGCTCCAATCAAGGCAGCTAGAGTAGCCGTCCCGATAATCATCACAGCTGCTGTCCGAATTCCAGACATGATAACAGGCATAGCCAAGGGAATCTCGAACTTCTTCAAGCGCTCCCACTTGGTCATCCCAAAGGCAACCCCTGCTTCTTCAAGGCTTGGATCAATCCCTTGTAAACCAGTGATGGTATTTTGAAGGATGGGGAAAATGGCATAGATGACGAGAGCTGTCAAGGCCGGAAGCGTCCCAATGCCCATAATGGGAATGAAGAGGCCGAGAAGAGCCATGGAAGGAATGGTCTGGAAGATCCCAGCTACCTGTAAGACCCAGTTGCTGGCTCTCTTGCGTGTACTTAAATAAATAGCTAATGGAACAGCTAGAAAAATCGCAAGGAGCAAGGTTAGTAATGACAGTTGCAAATGTTGACCCAGTGCAGTGAGCCAGTCCCCAAAGCGTTCTTGAAAGGTTGCAAGTAGTTTAGACATGGTGAGCACCTCCAAATAAATCTGCGACAAAGTCGTTGGCTGGCTGGGCTAGGATGGCTTTAGAATCCGCCACCTGCACAATCTCTCCTTCTTGCAACACTGCAATTCGGTCGCCTAATTTCAAAGCCTCGTCTGTGTCATGCGTCACGAAGATGGTGGTCATACCAAACTCTTTGTGCAATTTTTTGGTCAGAGCTTGTAGCTGCTTGCGGGAAATGGCATCGAGAGCAGAGAAAGGCTCATCCATCAATAAAATTTTTGGTTCCCCAATGATGGCCCGCACAATGCCAATCCGCTGTTGCTCCCCACCCGATAATTCACTAGCCATGCGATTTGCATACTCTGAAGCAGGGAGCCCCACCTTGGCCAAGAGTTCTTCTGTTTTAGAGGCGATTTGTTCTTTAGTCCAGCCCTTCATCTCAGGAATGAGAGCAATATTTTCAGCAACTGTCAAGTTAGGAAATAGGGCAATGGCTTGAAGGACATAGCCTGTACTGAGACGTAGCTCCCGTTCAGCATAGTCCTTGATGCGCTTCCCATCCATATAGATATTACCATCAGTTGGCTCCAAGAGACGATTGACCATCTTGAGCATGGTAGTCTTTCCAGATCCTGAAGGACCCACTAGCACCATAAATTCTCCATTTTCAATGCGGAGATTGACATCTTTTAAAATGTTTTTATCCGTGTAGCGCAAGGCTACATGTTTGTATTCAATCATGTTCTTCCTCAATAAGTTTTCTATCTCTAAGAATATCCAATAGGCTACTTGCTGGATGCCCTAGGACTTTTTCGATATCTGTTGAAACTCCAGCCTGTTCGCCAACTTTAATCGCTGTATAAGTACTGACCCAAGCATCGTACTCCCAAGTTTGTGCTGGCCACTTTTTTCGTGACTCATAAGCTTCTTCTACCGATTCATCTATATACGTGATGTCCTTACCAGTCTCCTTTGAGAGAAGCGCTACGATTTCTTCCATGGAAAGATCCTCTGGCCCTGTCAGATTCAAGGTTTGATTTTCCCACTCCTTAGGATTTAAAAGAATCTCTGCTGCAACCCTAGATGTGTCCTTACGGGCAACAGCTGATACCAGGCCACTGCCAGCCGGACCACGAATTTCTCCATTTTCAAGTGCAATATCAATCAAGAAGTCCAAGTAAAAATTATCTCTCAAAAAAGTATAGGTGAACCCTAACTCCTTGATATAGGCTTCCGTCTGGGCATGATCTCGAGACAAAGTGAACGTTGCCCTCTCATCTGCCCCATAAAAAGAGGTATAAACAATATGCTGCACCCCTGCTAGTTTTGCAGCATCTAAAAACTCCTTGTGCTCCTTGACACGCTCTGGATTTTCCCGAGCAGATACCATCAACAAGGTATCGATCCCCTTTAAGGCCTCAACCACTTTTGGAGTATTTGTATACGACATTCTACGGATTTCTGCAGACGCGTAGACTTTTGCACGCTCTGGACTTCGTGCTAAGTGTACGGAAACCATTCCTTTCTTATCGACAAGATTAGCCACATAAGAACCTAATTTTCCTGTTACACCTGTTATTCCAATCATAACTGTTACTTCCTTTCCCTAGATGTCATTCTCTTTAGCTTTTAGATTTGAGATTATACGCTCTTGATAGGCTTCAAATTCTCGGATTTCTTGATCTGAAAAACCTTGGTAGAAAATTTCACCCAACTCTTTACTAACGCGGTCTCCAATTTCTTTTTGCGCCCAACCGAGGTCTGTCAAAGAGATATATTTTTTCCTTTTATCCTGCGTACAAGGTTGAATCGTGACCAAGCCTTGTTCTTCCAATTTCTTAACCATACTGGTCAATGTATTATTTGCTAGACCCGTTGCAAGAGCGATATCGGTCGCAGTAGCGCACCCCAACTCTTGCTTCCACAAAATCGTTAAAATTTTCCCCTGTTCACTTCGGTATTGAGCATCTGGTTCCTTGCTCAAGAGTTTTTGAAAGATACGCCCATTTAACAATCGAATCTGTAGAGCTTGATAGCCCCCTAACACCTTATTCATTTCGTCTCCTTATTCTTCTATATCGAACTTTTTGATAAATTGTAACACTCTAAATTACATCTGTCAACTATTTCGATATCGAAATATTATTTTTTTTAAAAAAAAGTTTGGCCAAGACCAAACTCTCGATGATGATTGATGATCCTACTTCCATAGACTGGAGTCGATTTAATTCGGATTCTTCTGCTCCCACCGATTTTGATGATCCTGACTTTCAATGTGTTGCTTGATCAAGGCGACCACTTCATCATTGGTCGGAAGGTCTGAGTGTTGCGCATCCTCTCCTGTCACCGTAATCTCTGTATAACTAGCTGCTTGATTTTGATAGATATACTTACCAGCCGATACACTAGCATCCGGAACCAACTCATCTGAGTCATAGGTAATGGTCCCTGCTACTGAATACATATGGAGAGTTGTCGGGATAGCTTCTCTGTTCTTGATAAAATCTGCCAACATCTCTGATTTGTTTTTGATGTTGGTCTCGGTAAAATTATAAGGAGTCCCAATGGTCATGAGGGTCTTGAGATCCACATCATATTCCCCTAGATAATTTTCAATAAAGGCAGTATAAATCAAGCCTCCATTGGAGTGGGCCAGTCCCTTAAAGTTATTGAAGTTGTATTTTTCTTGCAAGGCTTCAAAGGCTTGGTTGACCATCTTAGCTTGCTTTTTAATATTGCTGTAGCCATCCTTGTTGTTTTCAAAACCAATGACGATAATCGGTTCATTGTCCTTGGCATCGATACTCCCACTATAAGTAATGGTACCATCATTCCAGACCTTGACCTTGAGCAGGCTGTGTTTGGTTCCTTGTCGGTCTTGATTGAGCTTAGTCACCAAGCCATCAAAGCGATTTTCCGTCGCGGAACTTCCCGGGATCATGATGATGGGAGACAATTTTGAATTATAAAATTTCTCGATTTTTGAAACATTGGTTCGAGTCCAGCTATAAGAAGGCACGGCCAAGCCAATCAAGAAAAGGCAGACCAAGGTGAAGACCAGCGCTGTTTTTTTAGAGATTTTCATGGCTTCCTCCTTCTTCTAGCAAATCTTTCCGAACTTGGTTGCCCACACGGACAAAGGGAATATAAAGGGCCACGTCAAGGGCAAAGCAGAGGAGACTCACAGCTAAAGCTCTTAGGCTTCCTCCCGTCCCAATAAAAGCATAAAGGATGCTTGGTGTCCCATCTGGCACTGGATAGACAGCTGCTGGCATCAGTTTGAAGCACAAAGCCAGAGCTGCCATTCCCATATTGACCAAGGGGATCAATAAGAAGGGAATCACATATAGCAGGTTGAGGAGGACTGGGATTCCTACCATAAAAGGAGCGCCATTGTTAAAGAGGCTTGGAAAGATACTAAGGAAACTAACTTTCTTGTCCTTTTGACTTCGTGAAACCAGTAAGATCGCAACTAAAAGTGCCAGGACTGCACCAACTCCTGCCACCATGCCATAACTGCGGTACAAATTGGTCAAGGTGTAGAGATGAGGAATGCCAGTCGTCGTATGATTGGTGACGGCATAAGTCAGATTTTCCAAGGCAAAACTATCATCCGCAATCGAGTTCAAGGAAAAAACCTGACTGTTTCCTACCCAAGCCGATAAGCTATTCAAGAGTCCCATGACAAAGGTGGATAGGAGGTGATGACTGGTCACGGTCAGTGAACTAAAAAACTGACCGATGGTCTGAAAGACACGGTACTGATTGCCCAGGACTAAGAGACCATTTAGACTGACACCTAAGAGCAGAGACAAGAAAATCGGGCGTACAGTCTTGGGTTGATAAATAAAGTCTTTATTGACGATTTGGTCGTCACTGGCTTTGGAAAGACGAAAAATCTGGCCAATTAGGTAACCTAAAAAAATCGCTAAGAAAATATTGGTTGTCGCAGGTAGATTGATGTGAGATAGTTGCCCTTCCCGAAGAGGACTCATCAATAATCCCTGTGAGCTAACAAGAAAACTGACCATAAGAGCTGTCACACCAGCCGTCCCTGTACTTCTCCCATAATGTCCAGCAGTATATTTCCCTGCAAAATAGGTTGCTAAAGGTCCAGCCAAACCACTTGTAAAATTAGAAAGATTGGACAAGACTTGACCCGTGAGCTGAAACCTTGGGAACCAGTCCGAAACAGAAAAGAGCATATTTATATAGCCTCTATCTGAAAAGAAGGACTGGGAAATCACGCGAACAATTGCTGAGAAAAGTAAAAATGGAAAGAGAGATAGCAAGGTCTTCTGGGTGATTTGTACAAATCCACGCTCTCGAAACCTGAGAAATTTTTGCACCAATATTTTATCATTCTTGCTCCTACTATCCTTATTGACCCGTTAGGTGACATTACTCGTGCACACCCTACTGTTTTCTTCATTATAGCATATCCTTACCCTTCTCAGGTTTACCTAGACTTCTTATATCGAGTAGTTAAAGTAAAAGAGAGGTATTTTAAACCTCTCTTTATCGATTCAATAAATACTCAGAAATTATCTTGTTAGAACAGGATAGGATATTGTTAATCTGGTTTCTTTTTTCAAAGTCATTATCCCAATAATAAATATCAGAAAGTCCCCCATGTGGTGGAAAAAGGGCTTGATAAATTGTCAATTTATCTCTTAAACTCATTTCTTTATTAGTATTTACATATTCTTTCAAAATATGTAGCTCATCCACTTGTGGACCAATATTTTTAATATTATATTTGTCAATGATAGACAACAAATGATCGATCGCTTCTAAAAAAGTTTCTTTCATACTACTGTTTATCCATTTCACTATTTTCCTTAAATTCTATTCTACCAAAATATGTCCATGAATTCATGCCAAACTAAAAAAGAGCAGCAAACTGAGCTGCTCTCCATTTAGTTTATTTTTCTACCATACCGCCCTTGATAAGACTGTCTTTCGTTACTGAATAACTAACTGTTTTGTCATCTAGGGGATTAAAGCCTGGTACGATTTCTTTTAATTTTTTCAAATCTATTTTTGTGTAATCAATGGTATTGCGGATATAAAAGATTCCATCTTTGTATTCTGATGTCAGTTCAAATCCTTGTCCCATCAAATCTTTGAACATTTCTTGGCTCTTAGCAACGGCTTCTTTCATGGATTCAAGAGGGTTTTCACCAGGAACTTTTGAGACGTCGTAATCATCAACTTTTTCTTGTACTAACAAGGTATCTCCCTTGTAATACAAGGTTACAGTGGACTTACCTGCTTCATCACTCGATTCAAGAACCGTTTTTTGAGCACCTGCTAGTGCATCCTCTTTTTGGCTTTCATCCGTTGATGACTCTTTTGTCTTCTCTTTAGCGGATGATTTGCTTGTTGCTTTACTAGTCGCCTTAGTGGACGATGGACTAGTAGATTTTGTACTTTCTTTTTGTGCGCAACCAGCTAAAAGAAGACCCGCTGTCAAGAAGACGGCTAACATTTTTGTGGTTTTATTCATTTTGAATACCTCACTTTTTTATGATGGTTAGGGAAATGACGGATGTCTGAAACGAGTCATTTTGCAGGATCAACTGTCGTTTTAGATGTTATTAGAAAAGCATCAAAAATGATGTTCGCAGTCCCCTACTTATCGATCATTGTAGCCATCTGGATGGCTGGAATGCCATGCCCAGGCTGTTTGGATAATGGTTTCGATATTGTCAAATTTTGGTTGCCAGCCGAGGATGGCACGCGCCTTCTCAGAGGATGCAATCAGGGTATCTGGATCTCCTGGTCTACGATCTGCAATCTCCAGAGGGATTGGATGTCCCGTCACCTTTCGGGCTGCTTCTACGATTTGAAGATTGGAGAATCCAGTCGACGAGCCCAGGTTAAAGGCAGTAGATGGGTTGCCATTACGCAGATACTCCACTGCTAAAAGATGGGCATCCGCCAAGTCAAATGGATGGACATAGTCCCGAACATTGGTGCCATCTGGTGTCTGGTAGTCATCTCCAAAAATAGAGATCTTTTCGCGTTTGCCTTGGGCCACTTGTAAGACGATCGGCAAGAGATGGGTCTCTGGTCCATGGTCTTCTCCGATGGATCCGTCAGGCTTAGCACCTGCTACATTAAAGTAACGAAGGGGCACATACTTGATGCCGTAGGCTTGATCAGCCCAACGCATGATGGTTTCCATCATGAGCTTGCTTTCACCATAAGGGTTGATCGGATTTTGTGGAGTGGTTTCAAGAATCGGAATTTCTTCTGGAATGCCGTAGGTGGCAGCAGTTGAAGAAAAGACGATGTAGTGCACCCCACATTCATGCATGACTTCCAAGAGTTTAACCATGCCTGTTGTATTATTGTCAAAATATTTCAATGGATCTGCCATGGATTCAGCGACCAGTGAGTAGGCCGCAAAGTGGATGACGGCGTCAATATCTGCATGTTCCTTAAAAACAGTGCGCATAAAGTCTTGATCTGCTAGGTCTCCTTGGTAAAAGACGGCATCTGGATGCACCGCTGCACGGTGGCCTGTGACCAGGCTATCGACCACGACGACTTTTTCCTGTCCTTCATTAACCAAGCGGTCCACCATGTGGGAACCGATATAGCCAGCTCCTCCGAGTACGAGTATTGCCATTTATTTTCCTTTCGCTTCTTTGTTTTCTCTCTTATTGTACCAAATTTCTGCCTCTTCTCCACACTTAAAGTGTCGCAACAAAGCGTCTAAAGGCTGTCTGGCCTTCTGCTGTTCGCTTGTAGACACCAGCATCTTCCAGCACCCGCGCAAAGATTTGACCGACTGATTTACGGACAAGGGCTTCTGCCTCTGCTTCATCTGTGAGGGATGGGTGAGTGGCTTTCAAATCATCTGCCCAAGGCTGGTGGTAGGTCGCTACCGTGCTCTCACGTCCAAGTAGATAGTCTTGGACCTGCTTGAGTTCTTCCTTAAGACGAGGTGGCAAAATCGCTAGCCCCATGACTTCGATCAGGCCGATATTTTCTTTTTTGATGTGTTGCACATCTGCATGCGGGTGATAGATACCATCTGGATGCTCTGGTGAGGTTTGGTTGTCACGGAGCACCAAGTCCAGTTCATAATGCCCATCACGAATCCGTGCAATGGGGGTAATGGTATGGTGGGGCTGACCGTCGGATGCCGCTAAGACTTGAACGGCTGGATCCGAGTAGCCTCGCCAGGCTGTTAGGATATGGTCTGCCAGGGCAATCAATTGCGCCTTGTCGTCCGATTGCAAGCGGAGAACCGACATGGGCCAGTTGACAATTCCTACCGATACAGCCTCAAAGCCCTCAACGCTAAAGCTTTCCTCCACAGGAGCTAGCTCCATAGGGAAGGTGTGGCGTCCGCCTTGGTAATGGTCATGAGTCAGGATGGATCCCCCTACAATGGGCAGATCTGCATTGGAGCCCGCAAAATAGCCTGGAAAAGTCTCGACAATGGTCAATAGTCGCTCAAAGGTCTTGCGGCTAATGGCCATGGGAACATGCTGGCTATCGAGGAAAATGCAGTGTTCATTGAAGTAGGCATAAGGGGAATACTGGAAACCCCAGTCATGATCGTCCATATCAAAGCGAATGATCCGGTGATTGGCGCGAGCTGGATGGTCTAGGCGACCTTGATAGCCTTCATTTTCAAAACACAATTGGCAGGCTGGATAATGACTGGCTTTGGCAAGCTTGGCCGCTGCAATGTCTTTAGGATCTTTTTCAGGTTTTGACAGATTAATGGTGATTTCAAGAGAACCGTAGGGAGTTTCTGCCTCAAAGGCAATATTTTGCGCAATGGCCTCTACCTTGATGTAATCATTGCGCTTAGAGAGGGCATAGAAATCCGCAATAGCGTCTTCTTTAGACTGACGGTAGGTCTCCCAGAAACGATGGTTGACCTGACTAGGGCTAGGTGTGATCCAATCCATCAACTCTGCACCCAAGCTGTCCTTGGTGGCCATGCTGTCTTGGATCTTGCTATTTGCAACAGCGATCTCTACCAGCTGATCTTTGAGCGCAATCAAGTCTTCTTTTTGAGCTGGGGCGTCTAGCCCTTCTTCTCCAACGCGACTCATGATGCGATTTTTTAGATAAATCCGATCCATCTCTTCGTAGTCACTCGTCGCAATGACGGCTGTGACAAATGCATCCAAAATTCCCTGATTCATTGATTCTCCTTCTTACGTTTTAAATAGTCTCTGACAGCATCCAAATCCTGGAAAACTTGTTCTGCTTTAGTTAAGAAAGACTGTGCTGGTACTTTTAAATCTGGAACACATATGACTGGGATTCCAGCCTGATAGGCTGCTTCAATCCCTGCTTCACTATCCTCTAGCACTAAGCAATTCTCTGGAAAAGCATTCAAATCACTACAAGCCTTTAAAAATATATCTGGGTAAGGTTTACTTCGTTTGACATCTTTTGAAAAAACTAAATGGTCAAATAGGGACAGTATCCCATTGCTATCCAAGATCATTCTAGCCCGAGATTCAACACTTGAAGTTGCTAGGGCGATTGGAATGCCCTCTCTTTTCAAAAAAGAAAGCAAATTTTTAGCACCTTTTTTTAAATGAACACCTTGGGCTAAGATTTTAGCTTCCAGTTCATAGACTTTAGCCAAGGTTTGTTCGAAATTCCAAGGTAAATCATAGGTATCCAAAAATCGTTGAACATTTTCCTCTTCCCTATGTCCACTGTAGTCTCTAGAATAAGTTTCTTCTGTGAAAGGAATTCCAAAATCTCTAAGCAATTCTTGATAAACTTTTAGAGAAATGATTTCCGTATCAGCTAATAAGCCATCTAAATCAAATATTACAGCTTCTATTATTATCACCTAGTCTAAAACCCGTGTCCCTGCCGCAACTTCTGCAATATAAAAGCTAGGCGCATAGCCAACAACTTCTTCATAGCGTTTGCCGACAGCTTCTTCAAATGCTTCAACTTTATCTTTGTTTACAAGGGCGATGGCGCAACCACCAAAGCCTGCTCCTGTCATACGAGCTCCCAAGACACCTTCTTGTTCCCAGGCTGTATGCACCAAGGTATCCAATTCTAGACCTGTCACTTCGTAGTCATGCTCCAAGGATACGTGGGAAGCATTCATGAGACGGCCAAAGCCTTCCAAGTCACCTGCTTCAAGTGCCTTTCGTGCTTGGAGGGTTCGTTGGTTTTCAAGTACAGCATGACGAGCCCGTTTGATGCGATTTTCATCCTTGATCAAGTAGCTGTAGGCATCAAAAGTCCAGAGGTCCAATTCCCCTAAGGTCTGGATGTCTAGTTTTTCTTGGAGTTCAGAGACGGCAGTTTCACATTCCGCACGGCGTTCATTGTATTTTGAATCCGCTAATTCCCGGCGTTTGTTGGTATTCATGATTACCACAACATTGTCTTTGAGGTCTAGCGGTACCAGATCATATTCTAGTGTATTGGTATCAAGATAGATAGCCCGTTGATCAGCCCCCATACCGATGGCAAATTGGTCCATGATCCCAGAGTTAACTCCGATGAAGTGATTTTCGGTTTGTTTCCCGATCTTGACCAAATCTAGACGGTCTAACTGAAGATCATATAGTTTCTCAGCAATGACGCCAATCAAGAGCTCAAGGGAAGCTGAAGAAGAAAGACCAGATCCATTTGGAATATTGCCGTAGACATAGACGTCCATTCCGCTATCAATGACGTGACCTGCTTCTTGCAAGAAGTGTAGCACACCTTTTGGATAGTTGGTCCAGTTGTGCTCTTTTTCAAAGTGGAGATTTTCAAGTGGAACTTCAATGATCCCCTTGTCTTCAAAGTTTCCTGAGAAGAAACGCAAGACCTTATCCTCACGCTTTCTTGCTGCTCCGTAGGTACCAAGTGTGATGGCTGCTGGGAAGACATGACCACCATTATAGTCAGTGTGTTCACCGATCAGATTAATCCGTCCTGGTGAGAAAAAAGTATGATCCGCTTCTGCTCCAAAGACTGTTTGAAAAGCGTTCCGAAGTTCTAGAGTATTCATTGAGATTACCTCACTTATATAGTTATTTATCTTTAGTGTAACCCTTTTCATCAAGCAAATCAATTAATTTACTAAAATTTTAGTAAAATACACTAACCAGGCCAAAGCTATGATATACTAGAAGACAGAAGGAGAAAACTTATGGCTACATTAAAGGATATTGCCAGTCTCGCTAACGTATCCATCGCCACTGTTTCACGTGTGCTGAATCAAGATACTAGTCTTTCTGTAACGGAGGAAACCCGCCACAGAATTTTGACCGTTGCTGACGAACTAGGCTACACCAGACATCAGAAAAGTGGGAACTTTAAGAAAGAAAAACAACAAATTGTCATCATCCAATGGAAAAGTGAAGAGGGAGAGCTGGACGACCTCTACTACTACAACATTCGCTTGGGGATTGAAAAAAGAGCACAGGATCTCGACTATGAGATTCTCCGCTATTTCAATGATATTCCTTTTCGATTAGGTGAGGAAGTTATTGGGGTCCTTTGTATCGGAAAATTTAGTAGGGTTCAGATTCTCGAGCTAGAAAGGCTAGACAAGCCTCTAGTTTTTGTCGATAGTAACACGCTTAACCAAGGACACCCTTGTGTCACGACTGAATTTGAAAATGCTGTACAGACTGCCCTTTCCTATTTACGAAAACATGGCTGTCAAACAATTGGGCTCCTAACCGGTGAGGAAAAAACAACTGACCTATTGGAAAGTATTCCCGATCCTCGGCGACGAGCCTATCGAAACTATTGTATTGAAAGAAGTATTTATCACCCTGAACTCATCCTCACAGGAAGTTTTACAGCTCAATCAGGCTACGATCTCATTTCCTCTAAGCTTCAGTCTGGCTCACCTTTACCAGATGCCTATTTTGCTGCGAGTGATAGTTTGGCCATCGGGGCTCTCCGGGCTTTTCAAGAGGCCGGTATTAAGGTCCCTGATGATATCCAACTCATTTCCTTTAATGATACCAGTTTAGCCAAGCAAGTCTTTCCTCCCCTCTCGACCATCACTGTTTTTACAGAAGAAATGGGACGAACCGCTATGGATGTCCTAAATAAACAAGTCCTATCTCCGAGAGAAATACCCACCCTCACTATGCTAGGAACCAAGCTAACTATTAGAGAAAGTACAAAGAATAGATGATCCTCTATCCTTTCAGAAAATAAGAATTTATGAAAACACACGAAATTTTATACCAGACTTTAGCCCAAGCGAAAGACTATGTCAACGGCGAGCAACTAGCCCAAGAAATGGGGCTGTCTCGCACGTCTATCTGGAAGGCTATTCAACGTCTAGAAAAAGAAGGCATCGAGATTGAGTCCGTCAAAAATCGAGGCTACAAGATACTTTCTGGAGACCTCCTAATACCCCAAGTTATCGAGGAGCATTGTCCTCTAACAGTCTCCTATAATACCCAGTGCCAATCCACCCAGCTAGATGCCAAGAATGCCATGGAAGCTGGTGGACAATCTTCTACTCTTTATCTGGCTCCTTTCCAGACAGCTGGTAAGGGACGTTTTGGGCGCGACTACTACTGTCCTTCTCAAGGGGGAATCTACATGTCTCTCCATCTCAAGCCCAACCTCCCCTTTGATCAAGCTCCCGCCTATACCCTCATGGTCGCAGCTGCTATCTACAAGGCCCTGAAAAATCTGGCCTTATTGGATATTGATATCAAGTGGGTTAATGACATCTACTACAAGGGGAAAAAAGTCGGAGGCATTCTGACTGAAGCCATCAGTTCCATCGAAACAGGCCTTATCACAGATGTCATTATTGGTGTGGGCCTCAATTTTGCCATCACTGATTTTCCAAAGGAACTGAAAGACAAGGCAGGGTCCCTCTTTGGTGCCCAGCCTCCCATTTCCCGCAATGAACTGATTGCTGAGATTTGGAAGGAATTTTTCACCACTCCAGAAGAGGAGTTGATCTACCTCTACAAACAACGTTCACTGGTCCTAGGTAAGGAAGTCCGTTTCGAACAAAATCAGACCAGCTACCAAGGTCTGGCCAGAGATATCTCAGACAGTGGACAACTACTAGTCCAACTGGAGGACGGCCAAGAACGCTGGCTCAACAGTGGCGAAATTTCCCTCAAACAGTGGGACCTGTAAAGCAGACCAACAGCTCAAAAAAGAGTCTGAGACAAAACATTTCTCAGACTCTTTTGTGTGAAGACAGATCAAAGCTTTTTAAAATAATTCTTGATATACTCTAAGCATATATCCAGTAAGAATTTGATAAATAATAATACAATTCCAATCTTCACAAACATGTAATATTTAAATGTGTCATCAAATTCATGCACACGGATCGGAAAGGTGAAGATATTAGACGGATTGATAAGAAAATATAGTGAGATACAAATGGATAAAACCAAGGCCACTATAAAAATTTTTTTATGTAATTGCATTTTTTACCTTACCCTTTCTTGTTTTACAACATTAAATACCAATCACCAATTTTATATAGCCTGATTCATTCTTTTCCTCCTCTTTCTAACAGGCTATTTTTATCGTTTTTACATCTTCATCATACACCAATTTCAAATTAATTCAAGTCTGTTTTTCTAATAATATTTATGGTATAATAAACTTTGAATGATAAACAAAAAAACTCAGCAACTATCTTAGTAAACTCTATAAAATTAACTTTTTAGATAACAGCATGATAAACTTAAGGTTCTTAAAAATTCAAGCATTGTATACATAAAAAAACACCCATCGTGTATACTGACCCCAAAAAGTTAGACAATGAATTGACACAAAGGATTTCGTTCTGTATTGCACAGGACTAAGTCCTTTTCTACAACAAAATAGGCTCTATAATTCCGACGTTGGTTTACCCACTACAGAAATTATAGAGACTCTAAAAAAAGTGCCTCTTGATACTTATTTTAGAAAGCAGACAAACTCCTAATTACATAAAGTAGTCAGTTTACTCTTCAAAAAAATGACAGCTATTTTTTGAGTCAGGAAAGGAAATATAAAACTTTCCGCTGTGAGAAAAGTGCCTGAAACACAATTGTTTCAGGCACTCGGGAGTTTTGGGAGTAAAACAGTTTGGGAAACTGTTTTAGCCTGAGCACAGAAATTAAAGAGCGAAGGGTTCAAAACTAATTGAACACGGGCTGCGGATTGTGTCAAAAAGATAAGTTATCCTAGAATCGAAAGATTCTGCGTCAAACTTCCTATTTTGACTTTATCCGCAGACGCCCTTTGTATCTTAATTAGTCATGGAACTTCTTCGAAGTTCGCTGACGTCCGTACTCACCTAAGGAAAGTTTTTAAGTAGACTTTATATTCAATCTAAAATAAGCACCAGTCGGTGCTTATTTTTTATACTTATCTCGTTTTTTCTGATTGAGCTGTTGATCGATACTTTCGACCAATTTCCCTAAGATATAGCTGACTTGCAAATTTCTCAGTATCAAGAGAGCCCAGAAGATAGCTGCAAGGTAGCTTTCTCTCATCACTGCATCATTGAAAAAATAGGTTTCAAAGGCTGTAAAGATAGCCATAGTCCAAAATTGACGTTTATTCATATTGATATTCTACCACGATTTTCTGGAAAAAGCACATCCTAGTCTTCCTGAACAGTAATTTTGTCAGAGAGGAAATCGAAACCTTCCGGAATGACAGACTCTTCTGCTACCTCGACTTCTTCCTTGTGACCACGCGCTTTCTTCGAGAATTCCGCCCGGACCTGGGTCCACTCCTCCATGGAAATGGCCAAAATTTCAGGTGAGAATCCGGCTGCATTGCTTAAAATATTGCCAAACATGGTATTGAGGTTATCTCGCTTCATGGTCTGTTCGGCATTAAAGGCAGACTCAAAAGCAAGAATCGCATGGCGTTCATTTGCCGCAACCGGTTGCGAACCAACCAGCAAGGCCTTATCTGCCCCTGCTAAGCTTTCAATAATTTCCCCCCAAGCATTTTGCAGGCGGATGAGATTGTTACGGGCCAAATCTGGATTTTCAACCGCTTCTTGTAAGATGGCTTGAACCTTATTGCGATCCACTCGATATCCCTTGCTGGACTTCTGAGGACGGGCTGGAGCCGACTTGGCTACAGGAGCCCCGCTCCCTACTTGAGCTAATTGACTTTTCAGTAACTCCACTTCTCTTTTGAGTTGGTCCATTTGTGCCAAGAAATCTTCTGGAAAAGCCGTTTGACTAGCTGAAGAGCCCCCACCTTTGTATTCTGCCAAGCGAATGGTCATCATCTCTGTATAGATCTTGGGCTGCAGGCTGTTTTTGATATCTGCTAAGCTCCTTGTCGCAAGATCAATCCAAGCAAAGAGGGTAGCTTGCGGAATGGCTAGATTCTGGTTAAATCGTTCACTTACATGGAGATTTTCCCCACCTGTCTGAACAATCAGGAGATCCCGCAAATACTGCAGGAGATCTGTCACAAAGCGGGCCATGTTTTTCCCATTATCAAAGATGAAGTTTAACTGGTCCAAGGCAGCTGTTGCATCTTGTGCTGCCAAGGCTGCCACATAGAGATCCAAAGCTTCTTGACTGATGGAGCCTGTGATTTCTTCTGCCGTCGCAGTGGTCAATTGGGCACCAGCTGTCAGGCTGAGGGCCTGGTCCAAAATGGACAAGGCATCCCGCATCCCACCTTCTGCCCGACGGGCAATAATGGCTACAGCTTCTTCTTCGTAATCAATGCCTTCTTTATCCAAAACAGCTTTTAGGTGGTTTTGAATGGCTGGCGTCTTGATTGATTTGAACTCAAAGCGTTGAACCCGCGAAAGGATGGTTGCTGGAATCTTATGCAATTCCGTTGTTGCTAAAATAAAGACCACATTTTCTGTCGGTTCTTCCAAGGTCTTGAGAAGGGCATTAAAGGCTCCCGTCGAGAGCATGTGGACCTCGTCGATAATATAGACCTTGTGAGGGGCCAGGCTAGGCGCATAGGTCGATTTGTCGCGGATATCGCGGATCTCATCCACCCCATTATTAGAAGCAGCGTCAATCTCGATGACATCCTCTAAACTGCCATTGGTAATGGCTTCACAGATATAGCATTCGTTACAAGGCTCTCCCCCTTTTTGATTGGGGCAGTTCATGGCCTTGGCAAAGATTTTCGCCACACTGGTCTTCCCCGTCCCACGAGGGCCAGAAAAGAGATAGGCATGGCTAATTTTTCCCTGTTCGACAGCTTGTCGTAGGGTCGTCGCAATAACCTCCTGCCCTACAAGCTGGCCAAAGGTCTGGCTTCGGTATTTACGATAGAGGGCTTGATACATTAGTCTACTACTCCAAACATCCTAAAATTCCAATTTGTTTTTTCGAGCAAGATGGCTACAAAACGTTCCAAATAAAGACGATCCAGGTCGTCATAATCTCCCACCCGATCCGAATCTAGATCCAACACTCCAAGCAACTGGTCATTCAAGACCATGGGGACCACAATCTCACTCATGGCCCGACTGTCACAAGAGATATAATTGGCATGCTGGGTCACATCCTCGATGACCAGCGTCTCTCTTTTCTCTGCTGCTTCTCCACAGACACCTTTTCCTAGAGCGATATGGACACAAGATACCTGTCCTTGAAAGGGGCCTAAAATCAACTCTTTTTGATCATAGAGGTAAAAACCTGCAAAGACGGAATGAGGTAGAGCTTGATTGAGCAGAGCACTGGCATTGGCTAAATTGGCCAAGGCATTGCTCTCTCCTTCCAAAAGAGCTTCTAACTGGGCTAGTAAGAGTTTGTAATGTGATTCTTTTTCTTGCGTATTCATACCCTTTATTATACCAAACTTTGGCTAGAAAATTAAGTATTTACCACGGAGCAAGCCTTGATAAAAACCCGACTAGACATCAGAAGTACCAAGCAAATGTTCTCAATAAAAAAGCCAGGGAGCAAGGTCCCTGACTTTGTAAAAATTCATTTAAGCGTCTCTCCGAACATATTGAATCGCCCGATATGTCAGAAAGATGGTCAGAACAAGGGAAACAAACCAAATGGTCCGAAGGCCATAATATTGGATGAGGAAGGTCGAAAGAATAGCCCCTCCGACAAAACTCCCAATCAAGGAGGTCATAAAGAGGGATTCCCAGAAAAACTCCATCTTGCGATCCCGCACAAAATTCCCGTAAGCGACCATGGTCTTCTTGAGATTCCCTGTCATAAAGGAATGGTTGTAAGCATAGCCATCGACTTCTCCAAAGGAAATAGCTACAATCCCCAAGCTCAGTCCAAAGAAAGGCACGATCAGAACATTGGGCACTTCTTTTGGCAGAAAGCCAGCCACCAAGGTCGTCAGGACCAAAGGAACTAAGGTACTAAGCCGCCAAACCGAATGACTAAAGAAGCGCTGAAAGACGGTCATCAAAAAAATCCCGATCATAAAGGCTAACATGGTGGCTAGTTTGACCTCCACATCAGATATTTCATGGCCGATTAACCCAACGGATAGAAAGACCACGTTTCCCGTTTGGCCAGCCGCCAAGGTCCCTCCTCTTTCGATAAAGGTGTAGGCATCTGAAAAACCCGCACACATAGTCAGCAGGCAGGCAAAGGCCTTACTTCTGGAGTGAAACTCCCTTCTTAACTTTTTCATATTTCTCCCTATTTGTCATGGAAAAGAGGCTGGGACACTACTTCCTAACCTCTCTCACTTGTTATCTTATCCTTCACGTGATTCGCTCAAAATCTTCTCAATCTTAGTCGTAATCAAATCGATGGCTACAGTATTGGTCACACCTTCTGGAATGATGACATCCGCATAGCGCTTGGTTGGCTCGATAAACTGATGGTACATCGGCTTCACCACTCCCAAGTACTGCTCGATGACGCTGTCCAAACTCCGACCACGCTCTTCCATATCTCGCTTGATCCGGCGAATGATCCGCACATCATCATCGGTATCAACGAAAATCTTGATATCCATCAAGTCACGAAGACGCTTGTCCTCCAAGACCAAAATCCCCTCAACGATAAAGACATCCTGAGGCTCCTGGCGATAAGTCTTAGCACTACGCGTATGCGCTGCATAGTCATATGTTGGAATATCAACCGGACGTCCAGCCAACAACTCATTGATTTGCTCGATCATGAGGTCTGTATCAAAGGCAAAAGGATGGTCATAGTTGGTCTGAATCCGCTCTTCAAAGGTTAAATGGCTTTGATCCTTGTAATAAGAATCGTGCTCAATCATGGCAATCTTCTCATCCGGGAAGTGGGACAAAATTGCCCGAGAAACACTAGTTTTTCCCCCACCAGAACCGCCTGTTACACCGATAATAATTGGTCTGTTTCGCATCTTCTTCTCCATTTTCTATAATCCTATTTATTCTATCACAAAAGCGGTCACTTGACCACGACTTGAACCATTTTTCTATGGCTTTCATCCAAAATCAAAGAAGGATCTCCTTTCCCCTTCCGTCCCAGTTCGAAAGGCCCATTCCATCTTTTTAGGGTGAAACATGATATAATGAAACCAGTAAATACCTGATTGAAAGGAGCTGCCATGCTAAAACTCGGTATCATCGGCACCAGTGCCATCTCCCATTCCTTCCTGGCTGCAGCTAAAGAAACAGACCAGTATGAGTTAAGAGCGGTCTATTCACGGACCTTGGAGAAAGCTCGTAGTTTCACCCAACCTTATGGACAAGTGGCCCTCTATGATGATCTGATTGCCTTTTTAGATAGTGACCTGGATGTCATCTACATTGCTAGTCCCAATTCACTCCACTATCCTCAGGCAAAGTTAGCCCTTCTAGCTAAGAAACATGTCATCCTTGAAAAACCAGCCGTCACTACTCCCAAGGAATGGGAAGAGTTGGTCAAATTGGCCAAGGAGCACCAGGTCTATCTCTTTGAAGCAGCTCGCAACTATCATGAAAAAGCCTTTGCGACCATCCAAGACTTTCTCAAAGACAAGACCATCTTGGGTGGCCACATGACCTATGCCAAATACTCTTCTAAGATGCCTGAGTTCTTAAAAGGGTCTACTCCCAATATTTTCTCTGACCAGTTTGCAGGCGGAGCCCTTATGGATCTGGGTGTCTATCCCCTCTACTTTGCAATCGGCCTCTTCGGTCAACCTGAATCAGTAACCTATCAGGCGCGGCAATTGCCTAATTCAATCGATTTGAACGGACATGGTAACTTGGTTTATTCTGACTTTGTCATCGGCATTCAAGCCGGCAAAGATGTGACCAGCAATCTTCCTGCTGAAATCTACACAACAGATGGCACCCTCTTTCTGAGTGGCATTGAAGCCGTTAACGAGGCTGTTTTTCAAGACCATTCTGGAAACAGCTACCAGCTTCTAATCACTCCTGCCCCTCATAACATGCTAGAAGAAGCCCAGGCCTTTGCTAGTATGATGACAGAAGGCGACCAGATACTTTACCAGACTTGGCTCCAAACTGGACAGATGGTCCATCAAGCCCTCTATGCTATGCGCCAAGATGCTGGAATACACTTTAAGGACGAAAACTAATATGACACTAGCATTCCCACCGCTCTGGCAAGAGCAACTCAAAACCCTCGGCTTTGAGCAACTCACTGAAATCCAAGAACGCCTCTTTGAGCCGATCACCCAAGGGGAGAACGTACTTGGAGTCAGCCCGACAGGAACTGGGAAGACTCTGGCCTATCTCTTCCCTAGTCTTCTCAAGCTAAAGCCTAAAAAAGCACAACAATTGCTGATCCTCTCCCCCAATACAGAGTTGGCCGGACAAATCTTTGATGTCACTAAACAATGGGCAGAGCCTCTTGGACTAAGTGCTCAACTTTTCCTTTCTGGCTCTAGTCAAAAACGGCAAATCGAACGTCTCAAAAAAGGACCCGAAATTCTCATCGGAACTCCAGGCCGTATTTTTGAGTTGATCAAGCTCAAGAAAATCAAGATGATGAATGTCGATACCATCATCCTGGACGAATTTGACCAACTTTTCAGCGACTCTCAGTATCACTTTGTCGACAAGATTTGCCACTACGCGCCACGAGATCATCAATTTATCTATATGAGTGCAACGACCAAGTTTGATCCAGAGCAAATCGAGCCCAATACCCTGACCATTCAGGTAGAAGGGCAAAGCTTGGACAATATCCAGCACTTCTATATGGAAGTGGACAAGCGAGAAAAGGTCGAACTCCTCAGAAAACTATCCAATGTCGAAGACTTTCGTGGCCTCGTTTTCTTCAATAGCTTGTCCGATCTAGGGAGCGCTGAAGAAAAACTCCAGTACCGAGAAGTTAGCGCTGTCTCACTTGCTAGTGACGTCAACGTCAAATTCCGGAAAGTCATTCTGGAACGCTTTAAGGATCATCAGCTGACACTCCTTCTGGCAACAGATTTGGTAGCGCGGGGAATCGATATCGACTCACTAGAATGTGTCGTCAACTATGAAGTTCCAAGAGATGCCGAAACCTACATCCACCGATCTGGGCGTACCGGACGCATGGGCAAAGAAGGCTATGTCATCACCTTGGTTAGCCATCCAGAAGAATTAAAAAGCTTGAAAAAATTAACCCCTGTTCGTCCTTTGATCCTTAAGGGAGCTCAACTCTATATAGGGGAAGAATAAGAAAATCGTTCGTAGTATTACGAACGATTTTTAATGTAGACAAACTATTGTTTTACATAAAACAGCTGGATGATTTTCAAAAAACAACTTATATTTTTAGTCATTTAAGAATGTGAAAAAAACTTTCCGCCGTGAGAAAAGTGCCTGAAACACAATCGTTTCAGGCACTCGGAATTATTGAGACCTTAAGCTCAATAATTAGTCATGGAACTTCTACGAAGTTCGCTGACGTCCGTACTCACCTAAGGAAAGTTTTTAAAATTACTTTATCTTCAATCTGAATCGTTCGTATTTTTACGAACGATTTTTTTAATTACGATTGTAATAGAGGCGATGACTTTCCACTTGGTGGTTTAAGAGTTCATCAACCGTCACAATGGTGTAGCCTTGCGATTGAAGGTATTGAATCACAGCTGGGAGAGCATTAATCGAAGTTTGGTGAATATCATGCATCAGGATAATTGATCCTGGTTTGACTTGTTTTTTCACCTCTGCTAAGATCGCTTCGGTGTTATGACTCTTCCAATCCAAGGTGTCCACATCCCACATGATAAAGGCTTGATCCACTGCATATTGAATGGCACTATTAATCGAACCATAAGGAGGACGAGTAATCTTCGTTTGCACTCCAGTCACCTTTTGAATCACTTCTTTGGTATCCATGATTTCTTTTTGAGCTGACTCCAAAGGCAACTTAGTTAAGACAGGGTGGTTCCAAGTATGGATCCCGATTTCATGTCCTTCCTGACGGACCCGTTTAGCCACTTCTGGATAGGCAGAGACATTCTTCCCAAGCATAAAGAAAGTCGCTTTAACATGGTACTTGTTGAGGATATCCAGGGCTTGAGGAGTCGTCGATGGATCTGGACCATCATCAAAAGTCAAGGCAACCATCTTAGCGTGACGTTGGGTTTGGTAGGCCTCATAAGCTTCCCGATCTCCAGGATTCAGGCGAGCAGAATCAATCACATCATAGAGCTTCGAAAGGGGCATATCGAAGGTTTCCATGCCCTCAATAGTAACTGGAAGTGTGATAGAAAGAACACCTTGATTGTAGGTGAACTGCCAGCTTGCTATATCACTTGCTGAGACAGCTTGCATCAGCTCTTCAATTCGATCTTCCCCTAACTGTAGGAAGACCAGCTGAGAGCGCAACTCTGTTAAGAGGGTTTCTTTGGCTAGATCAGCATCCGTAAACAATTGGGAGAATTGGAAGACCGTCCCCTCATCCGTTAGATAAAGGAGGGGAAGTTTGTCGATCCCATCTTTGATGAACTTACCGTTTTTCCACTTGTACTGGGTCTTCTTCACCTGATAAGGATGAACCCCGACAAATGGGTCTTCTGAACGTTCGGTATGATAGAACAATAGTTCTTTTGCTTGCTGGTTCTTCTTTTCTTCTTGGGGAAGAGAGCCAACGTCAGCCAAAATTCTCTCTTTGACCACTGCGATAGGTTCTTCGTTATTTTTCGGGTAGTAGGCAGCAACATAAGATTGACCGACCATTCCTTTTTGAAGAATGGTATCTTTGTCTTTTTCAACTGCTTCTTCTTCCTGGATTGCTTTGGAAAACTGTTGATTATAATTTTTGATAGCGCGTGCTTCCTCAATCTTCTGATAAGCAAGATAAATTCCCCCGATGAAAAGGAGGTTGAGGAGGATGAGAATAAGTATTTTCAAGTAGGATTTCTTCATACTCTTATTATAGCAATTTTATCACCAAAAAACAGTAGAAAACTCTAGAATCTAGAAAATAAAAACTAAAATATGGAAGGAAAATTAAAGTAGCTCAGTCCTATCTCCTGTCACTTTGAACCGGCAACTTTCAAGCAGAAAAAAAGAACAGATGTAGTCACATCTGCTCTTTATTACAAGTTATATGGTGCTGATTATAAGGACTTTTCACGAATCACTTCGACTTTGTAGCCATCTGGGTCCACAATAAAGTAATAGTTTGGAAGAGTTCCTGGCAAGCCTTTAGGATCTGTCACTTGGTAACCTTTTTCCTTATGCTCAGCATGAAGGGCTTCAAGGTCTGGCGTACTCAAGGCAACATGGGCAAAGCCATCTCCAATGATGTAAGGACCATGATCATAGTTGTAAGTTAATTCCAACTCATAATCATCCCCTTCTAAACCAAGATAAACAATCGTAAATTTGTATTCAGGAAAATCTTTGCGACGCAATTCCTTAAAGCCAAATGCATCTGCATAAAAGGCAATTGATTCTTCTAAATTCTCCACTCGCAAACAAGTGTGTAACATTTTTGAAGCCATACGACACCTCTTTCTTTTTTTACTATTATACACTAGTCAGACGAAAATAGCGATTATTTGAAATAGATAAAAAAGAGGCTGGGACAAAAGTCCTAGCCTCTCAATTGTCTTTGGATTATTGAGCAAGACGCAGTGGCTGAGTGGGCTCTACTACGCTGATTTTATCAGCTTTTACAGCCCTATTCAACTGTGCGGAGGTGAGACGACGAAATCGAATTCTAACGAATTACCGATTTCTGTCCCACTCTCTTACTTGTTTTTCGTTGATTTAGAACTTGATTTCTTTTTACTATCTGACTTGGTTGCTAGTTTGACCTCGAAAATAGCACCTTTTGGCTTGTTATCTCGAACGGTAATGGTACCATTAAAGGCTTCTACGATTTGCTTGGCTAAGGATAGGCCTAAACCAAAACCACCCTTTTGACGGGTCCGCGCCTTATCCACTCGGTAGAATCGATCAAATATCCGCTTTTTATCTTCGTCTGAAATCCCTGGTCCATTATCCTCTACCCGAAGATAGAGATAGCGATCCTTGAATTGGGCGACAAACCGTATCTTTCCTTCTTCCTCTGTGTATTTGAGGGCATTGTCATACAAAATGGTCATCAGCTGTTTCAGTAGGACCTTGTCAGACACCAGACTCCTTTCGACCTGATTCTCATACTCGAAGATTTTATCATTTTCCTCGGCAATGATTTCATAATTGGCAAAAGTTTGGTCGAAAAAAGAGGGAGGAATTTCACAAAACTCAGGTTTAATCCCATCATCTCGACGGGCTAAGTTTAAGAGATTGGTCGTCAGTAAGCGCATATTGCGAACCTCATCCAAAGAGGAGGCGATGTTCTCACTGGATTCCATGATCGTTGCCTCTGGTTTTCGAAACAGGGTTTCCAAACGATTTTGCAAAACTGCTAAAGGTGTCCGCAATTCATGAGAAGCATTTTCGACAAATGCCTTCTGCCGATTCATACTCTCTAAGAGAGGTTTCACACTCATTTTAGCCAGGAAGATACTTGCAAAGAGGGAAATGCCCCAGAAGCAAATCATGACCAAAGCGATTTGGCTCTCGTGTTTTTCACTGGTCTGCTCCAACTGGCTAATATTGGTCATGATCACGGCATATTTCACCCCATCGATATAATCATCAGGGTCAATATCCACCAAATAAGCCCGGTAACTTTCCTTCTGCTTATAATGATTGGTAATTTGAATCTGCTTGATCTTGTTTAAATAGCTGCGACTAAAGGTCACTGTTTTTAGATCCAGGAAACCATTATCCGTCGTCACATTTTCAAAATTATCATTCAAGAGGATGGCTGTACTATTAGAAGTGACCGATGGTCTAGGGCCATTCTCGGGACCAAGTTCATCATCTTCTGGTCGGTCATCATCTGGTTCGTCTCTTCCCATCCCATTTCCGGTACGATTGGCCAAGCTAATAATAGAATAACGATCTTTACTCAGCATCTTTAAATTTTCATCAACCGTTGTATACAGACTTGACCGCATCACTTGAATAATAATCAAGGTCATGGTTGAGAAAATTAAGGTAAAGAGTCCGAAATAGCGGATGAAATAAGAAAAGTCATCCGCATTAACAGTTTTTTTTATTTTATTGAGCATCTTTCAGAATGTACCCCACGCTACGCAATGTTTGGAGATTTTTTGCAAATTCTGTTCCTTTTAACTTCTTACGAATCTTAGAAACATAAACTTCGACAACCGAGATAGTCGTATCGCTATCAAATCCCCAAAGTCGATCAAAGATTTGTGTCTTGGGCAGGATAACATTTTGATTTTGAAGGAAATAGACCAAAAGATCAAATTCTTTCCCTAATAGCTCCACTTCTTTCCCTTCAACAAGCGTAGAATTTGTCGAAAGATTAACGGTTACATTCCCATAAGAAAGGGTATTTTCATTGACCTTACCAGAGCGCTTCAGCAATGCTTGGATCCGCATCTTGAGTTCTTCTAGGTAGAATGGTTTGGTCAGGTAGTCATCTGCCCCCAACTCGAACCCATGGCCCTTATCGTCCAAGCTCTCTTTGGCTGTCATAATCAATACTGGAGTGGAGACACCCTTATCTCTCAATTCTTTCAAAACTTGGAAACCATCTTTTTCAGGAAGCATGAGATCTAGCAAAATGAGGTCATAGATGCCACTTTCAGCCTCATAAAGGCCTTCGTCTCCATCAAAGACCTGCATGACATCTGCAAAGTCATCTAAAAAATCAAATACTGAATTAGACAAACCGAGGTCGTCTTCGACTAATAGAATCTTAATCATGTGTACTTCTCCTTCTCATTCTTCCACACAAGGATGATGAGTATTTTCTACTCTATTATAACATGACAAGGCCTTATTCAGTAGCATTCAGATAGCGATTTCAACTTTTTTCTTAGCCTACTGTCCCTGTCTCATCCTTTGATGAATTGTTTGTATTACTAGACGATTTTTTTGAATTGGACTTCTTAGAGGACTTTTTACTCGGTTTACCATTTTGTTGCTTGTCTTGTTGACCTTGAGGCCCACCATCTTGTCGTGGTTGGCCATTCCTATTCCCTTGTCCTGGTCCACCGTTTTGGCCATCTTGCGGGGGCATACCGCCTGGTCCACCACCAAAGCCATCTTGTCCTTGACCACCTTGTGGTCCCTCTCCTTGTGGTGGTTGGCCATTCATTTGTCCTTGTCCTGGTCCGCCATTTTGTCCATCAAAACCTTGTGAGTTAGAAGGTCCATTTTGTTCTTGATGATTCCCCTGGCCATTTTGTCCTTGAGAATTTTGGGCAGGCTGGTTACTATTTTGTGTAGCTACCGCTGCTTGTTGGCGTTGGGAAGTTGTATTGGCTGTCGCCAACATTCCCAAGCCAAATCCACCAGTCATCCCAACGATGAGTCCTCCTGTTGCTGCAGCAGTTGCCCACCACTTAGGACTTTTCTTAACGACAATCATTTTTTCAGTTCTTTCTTGCTTTTGTTCATTCGAAGCTTGCATTCTTTCCATTCCTTAAATTATTTATTTAAACAAGGCCTTTGTTTAGATAGAGATAGTTTACCGATTCTTCCTTAATCGTGACTAAATTTTTTCTTAAATTTTCCTAAAATGAGGATGGAGACAATTGTCACAGCTGAATAGAGGACTTGACAGGCTTGCCTTCTTTTTTGTAGAATAGTTACCATAAAAATAAAGCGAGGTTTACTGTTTTGAAAAAAATAGAATCAATGACATTAATTGCCCTTGGAGCAGCACTGATTGCTGTCTTATCTCCATTTCAAATCCCCCTTGGCCCCATTCCAATCACGCTTCAAACTTTAGCAATCGGCTTGATTGCTAGCATCTATCGCCCTACAGAAGCCACTCTTTCTGTTCTCATTTACCTTCTCTTAGGTGCTATTGGCCTTCCCGTCTTTTCAGGTGGTCACGGAGGCATCAGCGCCTTCTACGGTCCCACTGCTGGATTCCTTTTCTTCTTCCCTCTTCGAGCTTTGGTGACTTCTATCTTCGCTGGCCAAAAGGGACAACCCATTCGCATCTTCCTTGCTAACGCCTTAGGGGAAGTCGTTCTCTTTATTGGGGGGGCCTTAGGTTTTATGCTCATTACCCACCAGAGTTTGGATCTCACCGTAAAACTGGTCGTCCTACCTTTTGTATTACCAGATTTGATTAAGATGACTTTGACAACGGTTTTCGCAGTTATTCTCTATCGCAATCTCAAACATCTCCCATATTTCAAAAAAGCAAAATAAAAACTCTTAGAGAGGCCTACAAACCTGCAGGTTCCTCTCTAGGAGCTTTTTTCTTTATTTCGTTGCTAGAAGGGCTGCTTCAACAGCTGCTTTCTCCCGCTCGATGAGATCAATACGAGCCGCGATTTCTTTGATTCCCATCTTGATATTACGGCTGATCGCCATATCATCCAATTGAGGCTCAAAGAAGGCCTTGTATTCATTCAAGCGTTCACGGGTCTTGAAACAGTTAGCTGGGTAGATGACAAACTTATCAAAGCTCATATCACCACCAAGTGCTTTCTTGATCCAATCCCAGTTTTCACGCGCCCAAGTCCAGGTTCTACCTTGGGTAAAGTCATGGTGCAAGAAATTGAAGTACCAGCTCATAGCCAAGTCCTGAGGTTTCACCACATCCTTGTTCTTCCACTCTTTCAATAGAGCTTCCAAAGTTTCCTTATCCTTGGTATAAGAAAGTGCAGCCGCCAACTGGCGTTTAAAGTTTCCATCAACTGTCTTCACATAGGTATCCAGGTATTGTTGGCTAAGTTCCTTGGTTTCCTGGTGTTTGATTTGGTTGACCAAGATTTGCAAGCGAATGGCAGCTGCAAGTTTTTCTAGATCAGCTGCGTGCGCTTCGAAGATAGCGCTCGCTTGTGCTTTTGCAGCTTCATCATTGGCCTTGATCATATTAGCAATCATTAGCTGACGAACTTTTTCGTCTTCTTCTGATTCACCAGGCTTAGCTTCCAGTCCCAAGCGTTCAAAATTGTAACGGTTCAAGCGTTTCAACAACTCATGGAAGGCCACTTCTGTTTCAGTTCCTTCATCCACAAAGAGACTGATTCCAGCTAAGACACTCGAAACAGCTGAAACAACCAAGTAGGAACTTTCTTCTGTCAAATGTTCAATCACTGGCAAGAGGCTTGCATAAGATATTTGACCACTTTCTGCTAAGAGACGGCGTTCTTGAACCACTTGTAGTTTCGAAGTGCTATCTAAGTTAGCAAGGTCAGCAAGGATGTCTTCTAACAATTCCCCACGGTAGTCACTGATATAGTGAGCTGTATTTTCTGTATTGAAGCGAAGAGCTCCGCTGTTAGCTGCTTTCAAGGCACTGTAGTTTGGAATTTCTAAGACTTCAGTTTCCAAGGTATCTGGAATACCTGTCCAGTTGCTATTCAATGGAACAACCCACTTACGGCCTTTTTCTTCTCTTTCTCCGATGAAGAACTGCTCTTGACGGATGATCAAGGTATCGTTCTCTACAACAGCTGAGACAACAGGGTATCCTGGTTGCTCCAACCAAGAATCCATAAAGGCTGCGACATCACGACCTGAAGCTTGCCCAAGAGCATCCCAAAGGTCACGACCGATGGTATTTCCGTATTGGTGTTTTTCAAAGTAAATCTTCAACCCTTTACGGAAGGCATCATCGCCTAACCAACGGCGAAGCATGTGCATGAGACGGCTCCCCTTAGCGTAAACGATGGCTGGGTCAAAGAGGGTGTTGATCTCGTCTGGGTGTTTGACTTCCACATGGACCGATTGAACACCATCTGTAGCATCGCGTTTCAAGGCAGCAGGCACACCAGTTGTTTGGAAGTCTTCAAAGATATTCCAGCTTGGTTCGATGGCATCCAAGCTGACATATTCCATCATATTGGCGAAGCTTTCATTCAACCAGAGGTCATCCCACCATTTCATGGTCACGAGGTTTCCGAACCATTGGTGAGCCAACTCGTGAGCCACCACTAAAGCTACTGTTTGACGGCTTTGGGCAGTCGAATTCTCATCAACAAGAAGGTAGACTTCACGGTAGGTTACCAAGCCCCAGTTTTCCATCGCACCTGAAGAAAAGTCTGGAAGGGCGATATGAAGAGATTGAGGGATTGGATACTTCACGCCATAGTAGTCTTCATAAAATTCAATAGCACGTACGGCAATATCCAATGAGAAGTCCAAGTTTTCTAATGGGTGAGCTTTGGTAGAGTAGACACCGACTAGGGTTCCATTCTTGGTCTTAGCTGTCACTCCTTGAAGGTCTCCAGCCGCAAAGGCCAAGAGATAAGAAGACATACGTGGAGTCGTATCAAACTTCCAAATCCCTGTTTCTTTACGGTTTTCCACATCGATTTCAGGCATGTTAGAAAGAACGATTTCTCCCTCTTCTTGGTCAAATTTCACAGCCAAATCAAAGGTCGCTTTGGCTTCTGGCTCATCCACACTTGGGAAGGCTTCACGTGCAAAGTGGCTCTCAAACTGAGTAGAGATTACTTCCTTCTTTACACCATCTACTGTGTAGTAAGAAGGATAAATTCCTGTCATATTGTCTGTAATCTTACCTGCATAAGTGAGGGTAAGGTTTACTTTTCCAGTAGCAGGAACTTCGATAAAGACAGCCTCTTCCTCATCATTGACTGTAAAGGCACAGTCCTGCCCGTCTACTTGTACAGTTTCGATGATCAAATCCTTTTGGTGAAGAGAGATGCGAGTCTCTTTTGCTTCTCCGCTAATGATCACTTTCCCTGAGAAAGTTTTACTAGAGCGGTTCAAATCTAAGAATAGATCGTAGTGCTCAGGTACAAATGTATCAATAAAATGTGCAACTGCTTGCATGAGTAACTCCTTCTTCATTTTTTCTCATCTTCTATTCTAACATAAATCCTACTAACTGTAAGGTAAGAGGGGGCAAAACCAGACCTACAAAAAGACAAAAGTCTGAGATCATGACCTCAGACTTACTTTTCTTATAATTCCACAATTTTTCCAGTTTCGAAGTAGACAACCCACTCACAGATATTTTTAGCGTAATCACCAATACGCTCCAAGTAGTTGATGACTTGGAAGTAATCACGTCCAGTAATGATCAAGTCAGGATTATGCTTGATTTCTTCCGTTGCTAACTCTTGAATACGATCATAGTACTCATTAATTTTTTCATCGCGAGTTGCTACTTCATAGGCCGTTTCAACATCCCCTTTTAAGTAGAGCTCCAAGGTTGCTTCAACAAAGTCTTTGACTTCTCGACCCATTTTGCTGATTTCTTCTTCTACAACCTTACTACGAAGTTCTCCCTTCATACGGATGGTTGCACGGGCGATAGATACCGCATGGTCTCCCATACGCTCCACGTCAGATACAGCTTTTAAGACAGTCATCACCATCCGAAGATCCTGAGAAACCGGTTGTTGAAGGGCAATCATCTCAAAGGATTTGCGCTCCAACTTCACTTCATACTCATTAATCTCCGCATCATCTTCAATCACCTGACGTGCCAGATCACGATCATGAGTGACAAAAGCTCGAACCGTGCGGTTGATCTGGGTCAAGACTTCATTTCCCATGGCATAAAACTGGTTATGAAGCTTTTCTAAATCTTCTTCAAATTGTACACGTAACATTTACTTTCCCTTTCTTATCCAAACTTCCCTGATACATAATCTTCTGTTTCCTTACGAGCAGGGTTCAAGAAGATTTTTGAGGTGTCATCATACTCGATGAGGTCCCCATCCAAGAAAAAGGCCGTCCTATCCGAGATCCGACTAGCTTGTTGCATAGAGCGCGTCACCAAGAGCATGGTATAACGATCCTTCAATCCATAAAGCGTTTCTTCAATCTTTCCAGCAGAAATCGGATCCAAAGCTGATGTTGGCTCATCCAAGAGGATAATCTTAGGACTGGTTGCCAATACACGCGCCACACAAACCCGTTGTTGCTGTCCCCCTGAAAGACCAATCGCTGAATCATGGAGACGATCCTTGACCTCATCCCAAATAGAAGCATTTTTCAAAGAGGTTTCGACTGCTTCATCCAAGACTTGCTTGTCCTTGACCCCATTGATCATGAGTCCGTATGTGACATTGTCATAGATAGACATAGGGAAGGGGTTGGGCTGTTGGAAGACCATCCCGATTTCCTTACGAAGTTCTACTGTATCCGTCCGAGGACTATAGATATTGTGACCATTGTAAATGACTGTTCCTGTTGTTGTCACCTCATGGTTCAAATCTCCCATCCGGTTGATGGCTTTGAGCAGGGTAGACTTCCCAGATCCAGACGGGCCGATTAAAGCCGTGATTTCTTTAGGGGTGAAATCCAGTGACACACTATTCAGTGCCTTTTTCTTATTGTAATAAACCGACAAGTCCTTGACTTGCAAAATTGGTTCTGTCATGTTTTCATCCTTATGTTATTTCAATGTTGCCAAATCCTATCCAAAGTGACCAGATACATAATCGTTGGTTGATTGCAGTTTTGCATTTTGGAAAATGTTGGCTGTTTTATCATACTCGATCAAATCACCTAGATAGAAGAATCCTGTATAATCGCTAGCACGAGCTGCCTGTTGCATGCTGTGGGTCACGATGATAATAGTATAGTCCTTCTTCAACTCTAGCATGGTTTCTTCCAACTGAGCAGTCGCGATAGGATCCAAGGCTGAAGCTGGCTCATCCATGAGCAAAATCTCTGGTTTAACGGAGATAGCCCGGGCAATACAAAGGCGTTGCTGTTGACCACCTGAAAGCGTCAAAGCAGACTTGTGCAAGTCATCCTTGACCTGATCCCAGAGGGCTGCTTGCTTCAAAGATTTTTCGACGATTTCGTCCAAGACCTTCTTGTCTTTGACACCTGCCCGCTCGTGGGGGAAGGTGATATTGCGGTAGATAGACTTGGCAAAGGGATTTGGTCGTTGGAAGACCATTCCGATATGCTTTCTCATTTCATAGACATTGATATCTGGACGGTTAACGTCAATCCCTTCGTACCAGATCTCCCCAGTCACACGCGCAATATCAATGGTATCGTTCATCCGGTTCAAACTTCTAAGATAGGTAGATTTCCCAGATCCAGAAGGACCGATCAAAGCTGTAATTTTATTCTTCTCAAATTGCATATCCACGCCTTTGATGGATTCATTTGAACCATAGTAGACATGCAAGTCTTTGGTCGAAAGGACCACTTTTTCTTCAGGAAAAGTAATGATATGTTTCTCATCCCAATTGTACTTTGACATTTCTTCTCCTTTTATGCTGAGGTTAATTTCTTATGGAGGTAAGTACCGAGCTTACGCGCTCCAAAGTTAAAAATCAAAATGAAGATCAACAAGACTG
The DNA here is from genome assembly GCF_015552665.1 of Streptococcus sp. 1001283B150225_161107_H12. Lineage (NCBI taxonomy): Bacteria > Bacillati > Bacillota > Bacilli > Lactobacillales > Streptococcaceae > Streptococcus > Streptococcus sp. 1001283B150225_161107_H12. The sequence continues at coordinate 271,269 of NZ_JADNFC010000002.1, forward strand.
CAGCCGATCCAGCGGATACTTCAATCGCATCTGGAATGGTTCCTTCACTATTGACCTTCCAAATGTGGACCGCTAGGGTTTCTGCTTGACGGAAAATAGAGATCGGACTGGTGACACTAAAGAGGTTCCAGTTGCTCCAATCCAAGGCTGGGGCAGACTGACCAGCAGTATAAATCAAGGCCGCTGCTTCCCCAAAGATCCGCCCAGAAGCTAGTACGACACCCGTAATAATACTTGGCAAGGCTTCAGGTACCACCACGTGAATCACGGTTTCCCAACGAGAAATTCCAAGCGCAAGGCCGGCTTCCCTTTGTGTATGGTGGACATTTTGCAAACTATCTTCAATGTTTCGTGTCATCTGAGGCAGGTTAAAGACCGTCAAGGCCAAGGCCCCAGAAATAATCGAGAAGCCATATTGGAACTGCACTACAAAGACCAAGTAACCAAAGAGACCAACTACGACCGATGGGAGAGAAGACAAGATCTCAATACAGGTCCGAACCAAATTGGTCAATGGGCCCTTCTTGGCATACTCTGACAAGTAGATCCCTGCCCCTAATGAAAGTGGGAAGGAAATAATCAAGGTAATGACTAAGAGGAAGAAGGAATTATAGAGCTGAATCCCAATTCCTCCCCCTGCTTGGTAAGAAGAGGATTTACTAGTCAAGAAGGTCCAAGACACATGCGGCAACCCTCTAACCAGGATATAGAGAATCAAAGAAGCAAGAATAGTGACAATAATTCCAGCAATTGCATAGAGAACCCCTGTCGCTATCTTATCTATTTTTTTAGCGTGCATAGTTCTTCTTACCTCTTTCTTTCGTGATCAATTTGATAACGCTGTTGAATGCCAAACTCATCAGCAAGAGCACCAAGGCAAGTGACCAGAGAACGTTGTTGTTAACTGTTCCCATAACCGTATTTCCGATACCCATGGTCAAGATAGAGGTCAAGGTGGAAGCTGGGGTTGTTAAAGAATTTGGAACAACCGCTGAGTTTCCGACCACCATCTGAATAGCCAAGGCTTCACCGAAGGCACGGGCCATTCCAAAGACAACTGCTGTAAAAATACCTGAGCGTGCCGCCTTTAAGGTGACATGCCAAATCGTTTGCCAACGAGTCGCTCCCATAGCCATACTCGCTTCCCGATAGTGACGAGGCACTGCCCGTAAGCTGTCTGTTGTCATAAAGGTCACAGTTGGAAGAATCATGACAAAGAGGACAAAGACCCCTGACAAGATCCCAAATCCTGTCCCACCAAAGATGGAACGAACAAATGGAACCACCACTTGCAAACCAATAAATCCGTATACAACAGAAGGAATCCCTACCAACAATTCGATGGCTGGTTGTAAGAGGCGAGCTCCCTTAGGAGAAACTTCTGTCATAAAGACTGCCGCACCAATGGCAAAAGGTGTCGCCACCAAGGCTGACAAAAGGGTTACAATGAAGGAACCCAAGATCATTGGCAAAGCCCCAAATTCTTTTCCTGATGGATTCCATGTGGATCCGAAAAGGAAACTAAAGACATTGACCTTGTTGACAAAGAAGGTCGATAATCCCTTTTGGGCTACAAAAATCAAAATCAAAGCTACGACAAAGACAATCAAACTCATACAGCAGAAAGTAATGGTTTTACCAAATTTTTCCAACCGAGAATTATTGGACTTTGCGAGCATTTTTTTTGCTACTTCGTTCATGTTTTACCTAATTCTTCTTATTTCTTCGTAATGTTACCGTCAAGATCACGGCTGACTTTCATATCATTGATTGGGATATAACCCATCTTACCAACGATTTCCTGCTGGACCTCATCAGTCATCATGTAATCCAAGAATTTCTTAGCCAATTTACTTGGCTCCCCCTTGGTATACATATGTTCGTAAGACCAGATTGGCCAGTTATTGTTCACCACGTTTTCCTTAGTTGGTTCATAGCCATTTAACTTCATGGTTTTAACACTATCATCCACGTAGGTAAAGGCCAAATAAGAAATGGCACCTGGAGTCTGGGAAACAATGTTTTTCACCATTCCATTGGAATCTTGTTCCTGAGCCTGTTTTGGGTCTTTCCCATTCATGATGATATCATCAAACACAGCACGGCTACCAGATCCTACAGCCCGGTTCACAATGGTAATTTCCAGATCCTCACCACCCAATTGCTTCCAGTTGGTATATTCACCAGTAAAAATCTTACGCAATTGTTCGGTTGTCAAATCGTCTACAGAAATATTCTTATTGGCAATGATAGCTGTTCCCGCTACTGCCACTTGATGGTCTACCAAGCTAGAAGCATCGATGCCATCTTTTTCCTCTGCAAAGAGGTCACTATTTCCAATGTCGACAGCTCCTGATTGGACCTGAGACAGACCTGTACCAGATCCACCCCCTTGGACATTGACAATCTTACCGGGATGCTCTTCAATATAACGATCTACTACCCCTTCAACCAAGGGTTGTAGAGCTGTCGATCCAACAGCTGTAATCGCTTCTCCACGGTCAATCCAAGATGCACAGGCAGATAGAGAAGCTGCAAGTGCTACTGTTACTAGCCCAAGGACTAGCTTTTTGCATTTATTCAATGTAAGTCTCCTTGAATCATAATCAAATATCGTTTAAATTTTATCTCTAAACACTTGGTCATCTTCTAGTATTCTAGCAAGAATCACTCTATTTCCACTATAACATAGAAAGACCGCATTTCCTAATAATTTATCTAAATCTCAGGCCTTTTGGAAAGAAATTTTTCAAGGTACGGCCCGTTACTTTAGCAAAGCCTAAACCATTGCCTCCAGCTAAGACTTGATACCATCCATTGGTATAGTCCCGCTCCAGTTGAATGGTCTCCCCAGCTACGTACTTGATGAAGTCTTGATCTGATAAGCTGACCGCTTTCTTCACTTGCTCTGGCTTCAGAGCTAGGCCTAAGGCAAAGCTAGGTTCAAAGCGATTTTTCTTGAAGGTTCCAAGGTGCAAGCCATTGCGAGCAATCTTGACCTTTTTCAAATCAGGAAGTCCAACCGGCAATAGATAAAGCTGATCTCCAAAACATTGGTAGAGGCCCTCCAAGTCCATGGCCAAGCAGTCCTTGGCAAAAGCTTGCCACAACTTTTTCTGCTCAGCCGTTAGATTGGAACGGCCTTCCTTGATCTTCTTGACTTCAGGCTCTCCCTGATAATGGAATTTAGCAACAAATTGCCCTTCCCCTTTGAAACGATGAGGGTACATCCGAGCTGTTTCAGGATGGCCGATCCCTTCTACCATGCCATTGATTTTTTCAATCGGTAGCAATTCCAGCTCATATTCGTCTAAGAGCCAAGAGACAATTTCTTCGTTTTCTTCTGGTGCCCAGGTACAAGTCGAATAAACCAGCTGCCCCCCTGGTGCAAGCATCTTGAGGGCATCTGTTAAGATTTCTCTCTGGAGACCAGCACATTGGGCTGGATAATCAGGATGCCAATAGTCCATAGCATCTGGCTGCTTTCGAAACATTCCTTCACCAGAGCATGGTGCGTCCAAAACAATCAAATCAAAATAGGCTGGGAAAACCTTAGCCAAGCGATTGGCTGATTCATTGGTCACCACGACATTACGGGCTCCAAAGCGTTCGACATTCTCGACCAGAATCTTGGAGCGCCCCTTGTGGATTTCATTGGAAACAAGGAGTCCTTGATTGTCTAAATAAGAGAGCAAGTGGGTTGTCTTGCCACCCGGTGCTGCCGCAAGATCCAAGACCTTCATACCTGGTTTTGGATGGGCTACTTGGGCTACCATTTGGGCAGCCGGTTCTTGCGAATAGACCAGTCCAGTGACATGGGCAATCGATTTACCCGACACCTTGCCATAGTAACTCCAAGGCATGCCTGGAATAGGGTCATCTCCACTGATTTGCTCCGCCTTTAATGGATTAGTCCGATAGGCAGATACGGCCGGCTCGTCAAAGGTTTGAAAGAAGGCCTCAGCCTCCTCTCCAAGTAGTTGATCATATTTTTCTTTAAATCCTTGAGGAAAGGTCATGCGTGTGTTCCTTTCGTCAAAAAAGGTTGAATCTCATCTAATTTACAAGTTGGCACCATCATGATGGGCTCCAAGGTCTCATAGTTGGGTTCTTTTCCTTCTAGAGTCAAAACAGAGTAACCTAGGCACTCGCCCATGATGGCTGCTGCTGCATAGTCCCATGGCCAGATATAGCTGAAGTAGCCTAAAATACCACCGGATAAAATCTTGGTAAAGCTGATACCAGCACTCCCATAAACCCGAATTCCTAAGCATTCTGCCCCCAGATCCGCCATGCCCCAAGCGTTGGACTTGAGCATACCAACATTGGAAGCCACTAATAAATCACTAAGGGGACGATTTTGAAAGGGTTGCAGTTCTTGCTCATTACAAAAGACTCCAAAATCCTTTCCACCAAAAAAGAGATGATCCCGCATGACATCATAAATCAAGCCAAACTGGCCAATCCCTTCTTCAAAATAAGCAACCATAACAGCAAAGTCTTCTTTTTGGGTCACAAAATTATTGGTCCCATCAATGGGATCAATCACCCAGACCTTACCGGAACAAATAGGTGCACGAAGGTCATCCTCTTCGGCAAAAATGTGGTCTTCTGGATAGGCTTCTAAAATCTTGCCAACCAGGGTTGCTTGCACTTCTTGGTCCATTTGAGTCACCAAATCCGTCGGATTTGTTTTGACTGTGATTGCTAGCTGGTCATGCAGGTGTTCTCTAAGATAGCTTCCTGCTTCTTTGACAATGGTCTTAGCAAATTCTAATTTATTGATCAATCGAAAACCATCCTTCCCCTTTTTCTTTCGCAACTTTGGTTGCACGATAAAGTGAGTAGCCGCTGACCTCTTCAAATTCTTTGCCCAGACGCTTTTCTTCGCCAATACTTGGGACAACTTTCTTAAAGGCCTTATAGGCTTCTAGGTAGATGCGGGCATCTGCCTTTTGTTCGTAGGCTTGTTCAACCTGATTAAAAAAAGAAAGCACCGAAGCAAGCTCTTCAGTGCTCCACGATAAATCGAGTGGGTAACTATAATTCTTATTCATATTAATGGATCTCCGCTCTTAATGTAGCAGATCTTAACTCTTCCTTACGATATCCTCGAGGGAGAAATGCACGGATTTCATCCTCATTAAAACCAATTTGCATCCGTTTCTTATCTAGAATAATTGGGCGACGCAAAAGACTAGGATTTTCCTCAATCAACTTGATCAAAGCAGAAATCGATAAATCCTCTACATCAACATTTAGCTTCTGAAAAATTTTAGAACGAGTTGAAATAATATCGTCTGTACCGTTCTCAGTTAGAGCTAAAATATTACGCAACTCCTCAGTTGTTAAAGGACTCGTCATAATATTGTGTTCCTTAAAAGGAACCTCATGTTTTTCTAACCAAGCCCGGGCCTTCCGGCAAGATGTACAACTCGGAGACAAAAATAATGTAATCATGTTCTTCTCTTCTTTTTTTGGACACACTTAGCTGACTCTATTATACAAAATTATTCCGCGCTTGCATAGTGATTTTTTAATTTAGACAAAGAAAATTCTCCCCTTAAGGGAGAATTTCTAACAAAAATTATCTGGTCCATTGACGAGCCAGGATCTCGTCCTGATGCAGTTGCTCGACGAGGGCTTCTACACTGTCAAATTTGACCATTTCTCGAATCTTGTCTAACCAAAAAATCCGAATCGTATGTCCATAAATATCTTTTGAAAAATCAAAGATATTGGCTTCAAAGCGAAGTTCCGTCCCATCAAAGGTCGAGTTTTTCCCTACAGAGGCCATCCCCCGGTGACGTTTTCCTAGCACTTCTACTTCGACGACATAAACACCATCTTGAGGGAGATGGGTGCGATCGATAGGCGCCAGATTGGCTGTTGGAAAACCAATGGTGCGACCCCGTGCATCCCCATGGACTACAATGCCACGACTGGATAAGGGATAGCCTAAAAGATCAGCTGCTTCTTTAACCTGGCCGGATGCAATCGCCTGCCGAATACGGGTCGAGCTGATTTTTTCTCCCTGGTCTAGGACAGGTGGAACGACGATGACTTGACCCTTAAAATAGGTTTCTAGATCACTAGCAACTTTCCTGTCGCTACCAAAGCTATAATCAAAGCCTGCCACTAAGACACGCGCCCGAAGTGCAGTTAGGTAGGCCGCAACGAATTCTTGGGCCGTATGAGCCGCAAAATCACTGGTAAAATCGATAAGATATAGATCATCGACTCCCAGTTCTTCCATTCGTTTAAAGCGCTCCTCTGGGTTTTGGAGGTGGAGGAGTAGTTCTGGTTGGTAACGGGCAAAAGCCAGCTTTGGAGATTCTGGAAAGGTCAAAACAGCTACTCGAAGTCCTTGATCATCAGCAATGGTACGAGCTGTCCGAAAGAGCTCCTGATGTCCTCGATGGAGACCGTCAAAATAGCCCAAGACAAGAACAGTATCTGCTTGAGCTTTTATTTCTTTTTCACTAGTTACATAACAAATGTTCATAAATTTATTGTAACACACTTTCTGTCAGAAAAACCTTGCGAGGTTTGTAAAGTTCTTCCCTTTTTTCCATAATGGCTACCAATTTCCCTTGGTAAAACGCAGCTAACTCTCTGGCTTCGCTCTCAACTGGAATAAAGCGTCCCACTTGGACTTCGCCAACTTCTTCAACTGTCAGCTCTACTTTTTCCAGATCCCCGGTACCAATCTCAAGTGGATGAAGGAAGCTCAAATCTCCTTGCCCTACTTTTTCAGCTACTTCTTCTAAGGTCAGGGCATCATCCAGTGACAAACCGGCAGCACTGGTTCGGGTCAGATGAGACATATGGGCTGCATAACCCAACTTTTGACCCAATTCCACCGACAAGGTCCGGATATAGGTCCCCTTGCTGCATTTGACCCTGAAGCGAAAACGGGCTAGTCCTTCCTCGTAGCTAATCTCACCGATGCGCGTAAAGTCATAAATCGTCACCTGTCGGACAGGGCGTTCCACTACTTCTCCTGCCCGCGCATATTCATAGAGCTTACGTCCGTTGACCTTGACTGCTGAGTACATAGGCGGTATCTGCTCCATTTCTCCCACCATCTGGGCAATCATGCGGTCCACCTCTGTTGCATCTAAAGGGGCTTCCACTGGGGTCCGCTCTACGACTTCCCCACTAGCATCCTCGGTCGTTGTTGAATATCCCAGAGTGATTTCCCCCTCGTAGACCTTCCCCTCATCCTGCATGAACTCTACCATGCGAGTCGCCTTTCCCACAGCAATAGGTAAAACACCCACAACCTCCGGATCCAAGGTCCCACCATGACCGATTTTTTTAGTTCCTAAAATCTTACGTAGCTTAAAAACCGCATCATGCGAGGTCATGCCTGCTTCTTTTTTTAAGTTGATAATACCGTTCATGTCTTGCTTTCTATTTTCCTCTCTTCAGTTGTGGTCAATAAAGTTATATTAACTCGTTCCAGTATCATTTAAACCATTCTCTCATGCCTTTGATCAAGCTATTGGCACTTTTTTAAGATTTCTTTTAATGTAGCATCAATAATAAATCTATAGGTAAATACCCTACTATTCATCTCTATTTCTCCAATTCTTTATGATATTATAAATAGAATGTATCAGTAGTAATACTATAAATAAGAACCAAGAGCGTAATGATACCAAACTGATAACCACAACAAGCAAAGCTGATAAAAAATAGATGATAAACGCCTCTAATTTAGAAGGTTTTCTAGCCTCTGGAAGCATATCTAAATGTTCCTTCGTTAGAGCTGAGCGATCACTGAATTGATAAAAGTAACGATATCTTGCAGATAAAGAATCAATATCTAAAAAGTCATATCCCCTAATATAATCAACTATATAAAACATCAGTAAACTGTCAATTTCGTCAATATTTTCAGTATAGAGAGAAAAGTTTCTCTTTCCAGCAATTGCAATATTACTTGCAGCATAAACGGCAATCGGAATGCCAGCTTTTGTGACAGGTAAAATATCTCCTTTACTACCTGAACCTACACACCTCATTTCATAGTTATTTAAATTGAATTGAAAAACTCCATGCCAGTATGCTTGTTCCCATAAATGTTCAAATCTTTTTTCTTCATAATATATCAAATCCTTATTTAACCCTCTTGCGACTATTCTTTTCTTTTTAGAAATATATTCTGATTCTTTCAAGACAAGAATTTCTACATCTTTTGCATATAGACGATAACCTTCCTCTTCTTGAACGATTTCAATTCTTTCAGTCCAATGTTCATCATCAGGTAATTTTGACTCAAGGATAAATCCTTCTGAGTTTCCACGTAATTTTAATTGTATTTCCATGTTTTACCCCACTATTGATAAGCTCAATCCAAATGGTCCTAGTTTCATTTTTGCCTCTGCTTTTTAGTATCTGAACAATGATTAACAATCATGACAGGTTCCACACCTTCTCTCACTCGAACAACACTCCCAATCGGTAAAGTAGTACGTTCTGACATCAGTTTTCAACTTCTAAACATCTCTGAGCTTCCTGAACATAAAAGAGTTCTGGATTTTCATGAGCTATGCTTTCAAACAAACTACGGGCACGAGTTTCGTCTCCTTTTAACTGAGCATTAAGGGCTCCGTAATAAGAGAACATGATTCGAGCTAGCTTATTTTCAGGTTCGGTGGTGTCGAAGTAGTCGTTCACTTCTTGATTAAACACGATATCCTTTATGGCATGGGCTTGAGCAACGAGTTTTGCCTTACCGTCTTTCGCATCTGGCGCCTTGAACAACTGCAATCGGAAGCACTCCCACCACATCAGGATCTAGCGTTCCCCCATGGCCAATCTTCTTGGTACCTAGGATTTTTCGCAGTTTAAAGACCACATCATGCGAAGTCATTCCCGCTTCTTTTTTTACATTGGTAATTCCGTCCATCTGATTTGCTCTTTCTAACTCATGTGTGACCACCCTAGTCACCGACCCTTTATTATACCATGAAACGAGACTTCTTGTCCCTCTTTCCCACTTCCCATGAGCTTCCAAAAAAACCCGTAGCAGATTTCAGACTTTTTAAAATGGGTTTGATACAATAGAAAGCGAAAGAAGGTGTAACATATGTTAATGTATGATGTTATTGTTATTGGATTTGGTAAAGCTGGTAAAACACTCGCAGCGAAATTATCAAGCCAAGGAAAAAAAGTCGCTCTGATTGAAAAGAGCAAGTCTATGTATGGTGGTACTTGTATCAATATCGCTTGTATTCCAACTAAGACCTTAATCGTCGCAGCAGAAAAAGGCTTGGATTTTGAACAAGCTATGAGCGAAAAAAATGCGGTCACTACTCGTCTCAATGGCAAGAACTACGCAACGATTGCTGGAACAGGTGTAGACATCATCGATGCGACAGCTCGTTTCCTTTCCAACAAGGTCATCGAAATTCAAGCTGGAGATGAAAAGGAAGAATTGACAGCTGAAACCATTATTATTAATACTGGTGCTGTGCCAACTATCCTTCCGATCCCAGGATTAGCTGAAAGTAAATTTGCTGTGGATTCAACCGGTATTCAACGTTTGGAAAACCTACCTAAACGCCTCGGTGTCCTTGGTGGTGGACCAATCGGATTGGAATTTGCTCATCTCTACAATACCTTGGGTAGCCAAGTAACAGTATTGGATGCTGCGGACACGTTCTTGCCACGGATCGAGCCAAGCATCGCAGCTCTTGCAAAAGGCTACCTGGAAGAAGATGGTATTCAATTCTTGCAAGGCGTTCATACCCAAGAAATCAAAGATGGTGACCATAGCTTAACGGTTGTCACAGATAAGGGAGACTTCGATTTCGATATCCTTCTCTTCGCAACAGGTCGTAAGCCAAACACAGCTGGACTTGGTCTTGAAAACACAGATATCCAAGTCACTGATCGTGGAGCGATCCAAGTCAACAGCCATTTGGAAACCAGCGTTCCTGGCGTCTTTGCAGTTGGCGATGTCAATGGTGGCCCTCAATTCACCTACATGTCACTCGATGACTTCCGCATTGTCTTCAACTACCTTACAGGCGATGGTAGCTACAATCTTGAAACTCGTAGAAATTATGCGACAACACTCTTTATTGCTCCTCCACTTGCCCAAGTCGGCTTGACCGAGCAAGAAGCACGTGACAAAGGACTTCCAGTTGCTGTTAAAGAATTGCCAGTTGCTGCTATGCCACGCGGACACGTCAATGCAGACCTTCGAGGTGCTTTCAAAGCCGTGGTCAACCCAGAAACTAAAGAAATTCTTGGAGTGACGCTCTTTGGAGAAGCTGCAGGCGAACTTATCAACCTAATCACCATGGCCATGGACAACAAGATCCCTTATACTTACATCGCAAAACAAATCTTTACCCACCCAACCATGGCAGAAAACCTAAACGATCTCTTTGCGATTTAACTAACATAAAAAGCTGGAAAATATTCCAGCTTTTTTAGTTTACGAATCCACAGACAGCCTCTTGAAATGCTTTATTTTCTTCATACAGAGCATGCCCAGAATGCTTTAGAATAAGGAGCTGACAATCCGAAATCGCTTTTGCCAGTTCCTTAGATCCGTCCACACCAATCACATCATCTTCAAGAGTACCAAGAACCAAGGTCGGACATTGAATTTCTTTTAAGACCTCAAGGCTATCATGAGTAAGGCAAGACTGAGACTGAATGGCAATTCGTTTCTCATCCTTCATTCGTCCCAAGCGACCCATGATATTATAAAGCAACCGCCACTTTTGATAACTCTTTTGCGTGTAGGAATGCTTTGCAATATCCAGCATGAGATGCTTAAAATTTCCAGATTGACTAAGTTTTTGCCAATGCTCAATTCGTTCTCTAGCAAGTTGACTAGGTTTTGCAGTGGTCACGGCTAAGATGAGCTTTTGAACCTTTTCAGGGAAATCCGCCACCAACCATTGGGCAATCATTCCACCTTGTGAAATCCCCATGACATAGGCGGTATCTAGGTTTAGTGTCTCCATTGCTTCTGCTACATCTGCTGCCATATCTCGCGTCGTATAGCCCCGTCTCAGCTCATTGATTCGAGAAAAAACATAGATTTTATAGCGCTTAGCAAGTAGACGATAAGAGAGGGAAAAGAGCTGGGCCTTTCCTTTAACGGTCTGAAGCCCATCCCCCAAGCCTGGTATGATCACTAATGGTTGCTTACCTTTACCAAATGTCACATAGTCCATGGTTTTCCCATTCATGGACAAGGTAGCGTTCTTAGCTGAATACAAAGATTATTCTCCTTTCAGAGCATCAAACTTGGCCTTCATGGTTGGATTCTTCCGAGTCAATTTTTTAACGGAAACAGCATCCAGCTTATTATTTGCAAAGTGAAGTTGTTTTTTTGATTTCATCAATAAATCTCTTACTTTTTCCATACTATTAATTGTATTATCGATTTGATCAATGGCTTTGCTAAAGTGGTCAGAAGCTAAATTATAGTTCTTAGCGAAAGCCACCTTAAATGCATCCAAATCTTCCTCAAAATGAGTAATATCAATATTTTGTTCACGAATGAGAGCTAACTCCTGTTTGTATTTTAGGGAATTAAGGGCAGCGTTGCGCAAGAGCCCAATGATCTGGATAAAGAACTGAGGACGGACGACATACATCTTTTCATACACATGGCTAACATCGACAATGCCTGTATTAAAGGAGTTGTCATCAGCTTCAAGCATACTTACCAAAACTGCATACTCACAGTTTTTTTCTCGTCTGTCCTTATCCAACTCCTTGTAGAAATCGGCATTCTTATGTTTACTTTTTGTGCCATCGGCTTCATTTTTCATCTCAAACATGATGGAAATAAATTCTAGGCCATTTTCATCAAAATCACGGAAGATAAAGTCCCCTTTAGAGCCACGTTCAGAAACCTTGTTGTCCTTTTCAAAGTAAGCATTTGGAAAGGCAAAACTACGTACCTTGTTGAACTCACTTTCCGCATATCTTTCTAAACTTTCTCCGATTTCTTTGGTCGATTGTTGAGCCTTGAAATTCTTGTACAGTTCAACTTGCTCATTAGCCAATCTTAACTCAGTCTTATATTCTCGTTCAACTGAAGCTAAGTTCAGTTCGTTTTCCTTCTCTTGAAGAAGTAATTGATGCTGCAGTTCTTTCCGTTCACTCTCTATACTAGAAAGAGCTTTTTGCAGTTGATTCTCATGCTCCAAGCGCAAAGTGGCTAACTGATTCTCCAGTGCTTGCACTTCTTTTTCTTTCTCTAGCAGGCTTTGGCTAGCCGTTTGCTCCACCTCTTTTTTGGCCAATTCTTTTTCGGTATCAAACTGTTGAATCTGGTTTTGTAACTGAGCAATTTCTTGATCCTTCTTTGCTAACTTCTCTTGCTGCTCATTAAGGGCCTTTTGCTCTGCTAAAGCCAACTCTTGCCGAATTCGCTCATGAATTTCCTTGTCAAACTCTGCTGTCCGTACCTGTGACAAGAGTTCGCTGTATTGACTTTCATTGACTGTAAAGACTTCCCCACAGTTGGGACACTTGATTTCGTTCATAGTATGCCTCTTTCTCTATTCTTAGTATATTATATCATGCCACCAGTAAAATCAAAACCAACAAACGAAGCTTGCTGGTTTTAAGTAAATATTCATTCTTTTATAGAGACTTTCCTTAGGTGAGGACGGACGGTAGCGACTCCCTTTGGGATTCCATACCTTAGATTTGAGCCTTTCGTCTCAAATCTACCGAGCACCAGAAACTAATGCGTTTCTGATGCTTTCCTCACGGCGAAAAGTCTCAATCTATTTTGCACTAGTTCCAAAATATTTTTTTCAATAGTCTCATTCAGTAATAACTTTAGATTTCTGAAAAGATGTTGCTTATTTATAATCTGAAACAGTGGACTTAGCTTACTGGCTTTAGTTTATTTCTTCTCAATCGGCGCGACACTGGCCAAGAGTTTTTTGAGACCCACTTCTGGGAAGTTGATCTTGAGTTCTTGGGTACTACCACTACCAGATACTTCAAGCACGGTTCCTTCGCCCCACTTCTTGTGAATGGCAATGTCGCCAATGGCCCATGCGACGCTTTCTTTGGCGCTAGAACGGTTGCTATTGCCAAAGGGGAGGCTTGATGACGTGAGAGCACTTGGGGCTGCTTGTCTCTTGCGCTCTTGAAGGGCTTGTGACAGGCTCATTCCTTTTCCAAAGGTCGTTCCGCCTCCATTGCTATAAGAAGCCTTAAAGCTGGTATTAACTGGACGGGCTAATCCTTGGTAGGTCAATAAATCCGAGCTAATTTCATTGATGAAACGCGTCGGGCGGTTGTAGCTGGTCCGTCCAAAGAGCAAACGTGAGTTAGCATTGGTCAAGAAGAGAACCTTCTCTGCCCGCGTGATCCCTACATAAGCCAAGCGACGCTCTTCTTCCAACTCATCTGGATCCTCAGCCGCACGACTAAGAGGAAAGACATTTTCTTCCATCCCAATCAAGAAGACGACTGGAAACTCCAATCCCTTAGCCGCGTGAAGGGTCATCAAGGTGACTTCTGAAGTTTCTTGGGCCCCATCATCTGTATCGGCAATCAAAGCCAAATCGTTCAAGAAACGACTCAAGGTTTCCACACCTGATTCGTCTTCGACGGTCTCTCCATTTTCATCAAAATTCTTGGTAACAGATAGGAACTCTTGGATATTCTCGATGCGGGCCTGACTTTCCAAATTTCCCTGATTGGTTAGGGCCGTCATATAACCTGTCTTGTCAAGGACTTCTTCGACCAGCTCTGTAATGGTCAGCTGGTCCAATCTTTCTCTCAAATCAAGAATGAGATTGGCAAAGTCCCAGATGGATTGAGCTGCCTTTCCTTTGATGCCAGAGAGCATAATATTGGCTGAAGCATCCAGGAGTGAGGACTCTTGCATTTGGGCAAAGTCGCGAATCTTATCCACTGTACCTGGCCCGATTCCCCGCTTAGGTTCATTGATAATGCGCTCAAAACTGATATTGTCACTGAGGTTGGCAATCAAGTTCAGATAAGCAATGACATCCCGAATTTCCTTCCGGCTGTAGAACTTGGTGCCTCCCACCATGGTGTAGGGAATGTTGGACTTGAGCAGCGCTTCTTCAATGGTCCGTGACTGGGCATTGGTTCGGTAGAGAACAGCAAAATCACGGTGCTTGTAGCCAGCTTCGCGACTGAGCTCTTCAATGGTTTTAGCAACAAAGACTGCTTCATCCTGCTCGTCATTAGCCCGGTAATAGACAATCTCTTCCCCGTTTTCATTTTGAGTCCAAAGATTTTTAGGTCGACGGTTACGATTGTTTTTGATGACATCATTGGCTGCTTGCAAGATCGTCTTAGTCGAGCGGTAATTCTCTTCTAGGAGGACGACCTTGGCATCAGGATAATCCTTCTCAAAGTCCAGGATATTCTGCATATCTGCTCCCCGCCAGCCATAAATAGACTGGTCCGCATCCCCAACGACACAGATATTTTTAAAACGTGAAGCCAAGAGTTTGACCAATTGGTATTGGGCATGGTTTGTATCTTGATACTCGTCTACGTGGATGTATTGAAACTTCTGCTGGTAATAGGTCAGCACATCTGGATGCTGATCAAAAAGACGCAGTGTCAGCATGATCAAATCATCAAAGTCCACTGCTTCTGACTGACGGAGTTCCTTTTGGTAAGCCTCATAACACTTGGCGACGATCTGGGTATACATATCCCCCGCTTGGGCGACGTAGGCCACTTCATCGATCAGGTCATTTTTGGCATTGGAAATAGTCCCCAAGATGGTCCGTTCATTCCATTTTTTAGGATCCAAGTTCAAGGACTTCAAAATCCGCTTCATCAAGGTCCGTTGCTCACCCGGGTCGACAATGGTGAAGTTGCGGTTGTAGCCAATGTGATCCGCATCACGACGGAGGATGCGCACACACATAGAGTGGAAGGTGGCAATCAAGCAATCTTGGGTAGCTGGATTCAACTGATAAGCCCGCTCCTTCATTTCCCGAGCGGCTTTATTGGTAAAGGTAATGGCCAAAATATTCCAAGGATTGACCATTTTTTCATCGATCAAGTAAGCGATGCGGTGGGTCAAGACACGTGTCTTACCAGAACCAGCCCCCGCCATGATCAAGAGGGGACCTTCTGTCGTTTGGACCGCCTCTGCTTGGCGATCATTCATACCATTCAATAAAGGATTCATCTCATACTCCTCATTCATTCAATCGTTCTATTATACCACATTTTCGCCCTTTCTCCTTTTGGAAACAGTTGGCATCATTTGAATTTTGTACTCAAAAAAGCTATAATAAAGCCTTAAGAAGAACGAATATTTCCTCATCAACAACGATCCAAGTTTGTCGCTTAGGAGGAAATCTACAGAAGTCTGGAGGAGGTCTAAGTGAATCGATCACAAAGTAATTTAAAACTAGCCGAACGTGGAGCCCTGATCAGTATTGTCGCCTACCTGATTCTTTCCGCAGCTAAATTAGCAACAGGCCACCTGCTTCACTCCTCCAGTTTGGTCGCTGATGGTTTTAATAACTTATCCGATATTATCAGCAACGTCGCCCTTCTCATTGGCATTCGCTTAGCCCGCCAGCCAGCTGACCGTGACCACCGGTTCGGTCATTGGAAGATCGAAGATCTAGCTAGCCTGGTGACGTCCATCATCATGTTTTATGTGGGCTTCGATGTCCTACGAGATACGGTTCAAAAAATTCTCAGCAGGGAAACAACTGTTATTGATCCTTTAGGAGCCATTGTTGGAGTTGGGTCAGCCCTTGTCATGTTTGCGGTCTATCTTCATAACCGCACTTTAGCCAAGAAAGCCCAATCCAAGGCCCTCAAGGCAGCTGCCAAAGATAACCTCTCTGACGTAGTCACTTCCTTGGGAACTTCTGTTGCGATTGGGGCTAGCGCTCTCAACTACCCCATTATGGACCAATTGGTGGCCATTGTCATCACCTTCTTTATCCTAAAAACCGCCTACGATATTTTCATCGAATCCTCCTTCAGTCTCTCTGATGGTTTTGATGAAAGTCTCCTGGATAAATACAAGGCGGCTATTCTGGAATTGCCAAAGGTCAGCCGGGTCAAATCCCAACGGGGACGGACCTACGGAAGCAATATTTACCTGGATGTTGTCATCGAAATGAATCCTGACCTTTCTGTTTATGAGAGTCATGCCATTACTGAAGAGGTCGAGCGCCTTCTCAAAGAACAATTTGGTGTCTTTGACATCGATGTGCATGTGGAGCCAAGTTCTATCCCAGAAGATGAGATCCTGGACAATGTCCTTCTCAAGTTAAAGACCTACGAAGAACGCCTACAGGCTCAGCAGGAATATTCAACCCTCCTAGCAGACAACTTCACCCTCATTAATGAATTCGGCCAAGAAAGCCACAAAGAGGACCTGGTTCGTTTGCAGGAAGAGCATCAAATTCCCTTTAAGAATTTCGAAATCGAATCCATTAGTCAAAAGACTAAGTTGATTCGCTATGAATTGCATAACCAGATCCATACCAGTCTCTGGCGACGTCACGAACACTGGCAAAAGGTCTTTCACCAAATTACAAGTAAACAGGAAAAATAGATCCCTCTCCCTCAATCTAAACTAGAACAAAAAGCTACTGCAATTCCTTTCTGCAGTAGCTTTTTTGTAAGAAAAAATAGTCCTCATGGACTATTCTTCTTCTTTAATAAAACCAAATTTATTTAGAGGGTACAATCTGAAATCGACAACACCCTCAATCTGATCTGCTTGAATATAACCAAATTCACGACTGTCTTTGGTATTGTTGCGATCATCATTTAGGACTAAGTAACTATTACTAGGTACTTTTCCAGCCTTGGTTCCCTTGAGTTCTCTAGAGAAAAAATCATTTGTAAAATAATCGCCACTTGGGGCAGCCAAATGTTTGGTCTTCATCTTGTCCAAATACGGCTCTGCTGTAGCTACACCATTCAGATAAAAGACATCATCCACATAGCTGACCTCATCGCTCTCTATCGCAATGACACGTCCAAGATATTGTTTCTCTTTTACATGGTAGAGGACCAAGTCCGTTCGATCAATTTTCCCCTTTTTAGTCGCTAATACTAAATCATCTTTCTTAACGGAGGCATTGGCCATTTGATCAGATACCCACAATGGTTGAAAAACAAATAGGCGCAAAGTAATAAGTACCAAGCCCAATATTCCAATGATGATAATATTCCGAATCAAATCCCTTTTCGACATTCCTATCCCCCCTTTCAGCTCATTTCATTATACCATTTTATTAGACAATAAAAAAGGCCCACATTCCCAAATTGTCAGAAAATTGCTCTAAAAAGAAAAACCTTGTCTCCAAGCTTTAAACTTAGAAAACAAGGTTTGTTCATTGATTAGATTAACGGACTGTACGGATACGCATTGTGTTTGTACGAACAGCTTCGCCAAGTGGTACACCTGCAACGATAACGATATCGTCACCAGATTGTACAAGACCTGCTTCTACTGCTTTACGTTCTGCGATTTCGAACATATCGTCAGTTGATGATGGAGCTTCAGTCAACATTGGGATAACACCCCAGTTCAACATCAATCCACGCTCTGTCAATTCGTCAAATGTCAAGGCCAAGATGTCAGCATCTGGACGGTATTTAGAAATCAAACGTGCTGTGTGACCAGTCTTAGTCAATGTTACAATCAATTTGATGTCCATTGAGTTTGTAGCATCTTTAACAGCTGAAGCCATAACTTCTGTCTTAGAGTTACGTTCGAATGAATCTGAGTTCAAACGTCCGTATTCGTTAAGAAGAGTTTGAGCGTTCTTGTCAATAGTTGCCATTGTTGTTACAGACTCAAGTGGGTATTTACCATTTGCAGACTCACCTGAAAGCATAGTAGCGTCAGTTCCGTCGATAACTGCGTTGAAGACGTCAGATACTTCTGAACGAGTTGCACGTGGTTTTTCAGTCATTGTTTCAAGCATGTTTGTTGCAGTGATAACAACTTTACCAGCAGCGTTCACTTTTGTGATAATCATTTTTTGGTAAACTGGAACCATTTCGAATGGTACTTCGATACCCATATCACCACGAGCGATCATGATACCATCAGCAGCTTCAATGATTTCATCCAAGTTATCGATACCTTGTTGGTTTTCGATTTTCGCAAACAATTGAACGTGACCGTTACCAGTTTCTTCACAGATGGCACGAACTTCGTTCACGTCTTTTGCAGTACGTACGAATGAGATCGCGATGAAGTTGATACCTTGTTCCAAACCGAAGCGGATATCAGCGTTATCACGTTCAGCAAGAGCTGGGAAAGGAATTTTTGTGTTAGGGATGTTGACACCTTTTTGTTTAGCGATCACACCGTCGTTTTCAACTTCAACGATGAATTCACGACTTGCATCGTCTTTTTCTACAACACGAAGACCCAATTTACCATCGTCGATCAATACTTGGCGACCAACTTCAACGTCATCGTAGATGTCAAGTGCACCAGCAACGTTCAAGGCAATCACTTCACGAGTTGATTTGATTCCTTGTTTAGTCGCAACACGGATCTTTTCACCAGTTGTATAAGAGTACTCTTTAGCATCGCCTTCGAACAACTCTGTACGGATTTCTGGACCTTTTGTATCAAGAAGGAAACCAACTTTTTTACCAGCGATTTCTTCTGCACGTTTAACTGTTGCCATACGATCACCTTGTTCTTGGTGGTCACCGTGTGAGAAGTTGAAACGGAAAGTGTTTGCTCCAGCTTCGATCAATTTAGCAATGTTTTGTGCTGAAGCTTCAACGTCAAGTTTTTCACCCCAATATCCATCATCACCAAATTTTTTACCACCACGGATTTCTACCGCAGGACCTAAGGTTGCAACGATTTTTACACGTTTGTTCATGATTTCTATGACTCCTTTTAAAATACACTGTCTTTTTAGACAAATTTTAACAAATAAATATTAAATAGAAGATAAGCTACGGTTCAACTCTGCAAGGTTCAAGTCAGCCTTGTGAGGGTTGTTCACTTTGATCTTACCATCTTCAGTTAAGCTAAAGAGGGCACCTTCTTCTGCACTACCAAGAATTGGGTTTTCCACCATTTGTTCATTGCGGATACCAACGGCTACGCCACCGATACCAGCTTTCAGCAACTTAACAGCATGTGCACCCAAACGTGAAGCAAGAACACGGTCACGCGCAGTTGGTGAACCACCACGTTGGATATGTCCAAGTTCTGTTACACGAAGATCACTTGTATCTCCAGCATCTTTCAAGGCTTTACCAAATTCAGCAGCTGACATCACACCTTCAGCAAGAACGATGATGTTGTGTGTACGACCTTTTTCGTAGCCCTTCTTGATACTCTCAACGACATCTTCGATAGCGAAGCCTTCTTCTGGAATGATAATTTCATCCGCACCAGAAGCAATACCAGACCAAAGGGCGATATCCCCTGCGTGACGTCCCATTACCTCGATAACGAAAGTACGGTGGTGACTAGATGAGGTATCGCGGATCTTATCAATCGCGTCCATAACAGTTGTAACTGCTGTATCAAACCCGATTGTAAAATCTGTACCAACGATATCATTATCAATTGTTCCAGGAAGTCCTACAGCTGGGAAACCATGTTCAGTCAAACGCATCGCTCCGTGGTATGATCCATCACCACCGATAACGACAACACCTTCGATTCCATGTTTTTTCAACTGCTCGATTCCTTTTAATTGACCTTCGCGTTCAGCAAATTCAGGATAGCGAGCTGAATGAAGCATTGTTCCACCACGAGAAATAATATCTCCAACTGATGAAGCATCCAATTGATGGATATCACCAGCAACCATACCAGCGTATCCATTATAGATACCAAATACTTCCATTCCTTCAGAAATTGCTTGGCGAACAACTGCACGGATAGCAGCATTCATTCCAGGGGCATCTCCTCCACTGGTTAAAACAGCAATACGTTTCATTTCGATATTTGCTCCTTTTTTTCTTTTACATTCTAAATGATTATAACACAAAGAGGCTCAAATTTCTCCTATTTTCCGTAGATTTTATCGATAAATCGTTTTCATAGCAATACTTGACAGCTCATTTTCTAACTTCTCGTTTTTCTGGACGGAAACTCCTTTTAATTGAATGGTCTTTTTCTCCTCTTCATAGCGAATAACGACAGGATAAGGACCTGGATAAGCTTTTAAAATATCTAAGACTGCCCGGTCCTCTTGGTGATCAAACAATTGAATCCAAAAACGCTGATTGGTGGCTTCTTCTGCTTCCATTAAAACCATCTGAAGACGACCATCTCTAGATTGCACTTTTCCTTTGAGATAGTAATAGCCCTTCTCTTTTATTTTCACACTATACTGGCGATAAGTATCTGGGAAAAGGGTGACATCCATCTTCTTTTGGAGGTCGGAAACTTGTAAAAAGGCCATATTTTCCCCATTTTTTGTTCGGATGGTCCGGATCGATTGGACTTCGACCAGGATAGTAGCCTGTTCTCCTTCGCTTAAAGAGGCGATTGGTCGAGTCGGTTTGCTACTTGCAGCTACAATTTCCACCAGAGGATGTGGGCTAAGACCGACACCAATGACCCTCTGCTCCATTTCATACTTCTCAGCCTTGCTATAATCCTCGGCATCCATCCAGGAATAATTAGCTTGGCCAAATAAGCTACCCAGTTCATCCGCAAAGACAAATAGGTTAGGAAGGTTCTGAAGGACTTTTCTGCGATTCTTTTCAAAGCAGTCAAACAAGCCCAATTCTACCAGTGGCGTTAAGAGAGGAAGTTTGTGATACTGGCTAGGCAAGCGCAAGATAAAATCTTCAATGCTCTCAAAGGGACGTTGGTCAATAATCCAATAGGATAGATCTTTTGGGAGACCTTTGATATTTTTCATTCCTAGATAAATCTTCTGATCTTGGAACTTATCCTTATAAGGAATGGTATTAATGGTCAAAGGAGCTACTTGGAAGTCAAATTGGAGCGCATCAGTCAAGTAATCACTACTAGAGTAGTTGAGCATAATGTCAAAAAAGACATCTGGATAATGGACTTTAAAGTAAGCCAATTGGAAGGCCAAGGCTGAGTAGGCATAGGCATGGGAACGGTTGAAGCCATAGCCAGCAAATTTTTCCATAATGGCAAAGACTTGCTTGGCTTTTTCTGCACTGTGCCCAAGCGCGACAGCCCCCTTGATAAAGTCATCTTCCATTCGATGCATTTCTGCCACGTTCTTTTTCCCCATGGCCCGTCTGAGGATATCGGCTTTTCCTAGACTAAAGCCAGCAAAGGTCTGGGCCACCTGCATGACTTGCTCCTGATAGAGCATGATGCCATATGTTGGTGCTAGAATGCCTTCCAAACTAGGATCAATCATATCGACCTTCTCTTTGCCATGCTTGCGTTTGACGAAATTATCAATATAGTCACTAGCCCCAGGCCGGTTCAAGGAAGTAGTCGCAACAATCTCCTCAAAACAGTTGGGTTGAACCCGTCTTAATAAACGGATAGCTCCTGCTTGCTCAAACTGGAAGATTCCCTTGGTATTTCCCGCAGCAAACAAAGCAATCGTTACCGGATCTTCTAGAGGAATATCCTCAATCTTAATATCCTTTTGATATTTTTCCTTTACTGCTTCCTGCATCCGTTGAGCAAAGGTCAAATTTCGGAGTCCTAAGAAGTCCATCTTGAGCAGACCATTGGCCTCAACACCATGGGCATCATATTGGGTCAGATTCATCTCCTCGCCCATCTTGATCGGGATTTGATTGGTGAGGTCTTCTCCACTCATGACGACACCTGCCGCATGAATCGAGGTCTGACGCGGTTGCCCCTCAATCCTCTTCGCAATTTCAAAACCCTTCCGGTATTCTGGGCGACTTTGGATGGCTTGGCGAAAAGCTACATTCTTTTCATAAGCAGAAGCTAAGGTATCCCGTAATCCAATCCGCTTAGTGAGGTTGGTTAACTCATACTCTGGGGTTCCAAATCTCTTAAAAACATCTCGAATAGCTTGTTTGGCTCCAAAAGTTGAGAAGGTCACAATTTGAGCCACATGAGGACTGCGGTAGCGATTTTTAACATACTGGATAAATTTGGGACGATAGACATCCGGAATATCAATATCAATATCTGGCATGGTATAGCGCTCTAAGTTCAAGAAACGCTCAAAGAGGAGATTGTTCTTAACCGGATCAATCCCTGTGATATCTAAGGCGTAGGCTACTAGACTACCAACTGCTGAGCCACGGCCCATCCCCATATAGTAACCTTGGCTTCGTCCAAACCGTAATAAATCCCAGACAATCAAGAAGTAGTCATCAAAGCCCATCTGATGGATGACAGCTAATTCATGACGCAAACGCTCTTGGTAAACCGTCTGGTCCAGCCCCTTGCTTCTCAAGCCCTCCTCAGCCAACTCACGCAATTCCTCGACTGCAGGTTTCTCTGGATTGAAGCGAGGAAGCTTCAATTGCGTATCAATCTCATAATGAACAGTCGCAAGGGTCTTCTCTAGATAAGAAATACTCTCTGGATAATTATGAGCAAAGGCCCGCTCCAACTCTTCTGGTGGCAGTAACATCATAGAAGTGTCAATAGCTCCCACTTCTTTCAGACTGCAATTATTACGAATGGCATGGAGCATCTGAAGACTCTCCAAATCACTCGTAGAAAAATAGCGGACTGTATGGAGGGGGAAAACAGGACGAGAAAACTGTTTCGCTGGAGTATCTGGAAAGACACCAATCGCAAAGTCTTGGCCCAAGTCTAAATACTCAATCCCTTCAAAATAGGGAACGATGATGGCTAGATCATCCAACAAGTGTTGAAACGCCGACCAGTCAGTTGTCCCCATCATTTTCATGCTGGAAATCTTGATTAAATGTTTATAACCTACGCTACCTAATGCAACCAAACGGATAGACAAAGGACCCGCTGGTAACACGACTTCCAAATCAAGACCTAGGACAGCACCGATACCAGCTTTTTGGCACTCTTCTAAAAACTCGTAGGCCCCATATAAATTATCTATATCCATGAGACCAATTTGTTGGTAACCCATTTCTTTGGCACGCTGAATATAGTCTCGAATAGAGACTAAACTGTCCATAAAGGTATAAACCGATTTTGTGTCCAGTTGTGTAATCACCTTGCACTCCTTTTCGTCCGTTCTTTCCTTCTATTATACAGGAAATCCGCCAAAGAAGACACTCTTACCCATTGCCAATCCTGCCTAACAAAAAAAAACAGATCAACTGATCTGCTTTCCTTTCTCTAACGGAAGACATGGGATTCGAACCCACGCACGCTGTTACACGCCTACCGCGTTTCCAACACGGCCTCTTAAGCCTCTTGAGTAATCTTCCAAACTAGTATCCATTATACGGAAAAGCGCTCCTCCTGTCAACAAAAAATTTAGGAATCGCTCACAAGATATCATTGCTTGATAGATTTTAAAGAAATAAAAAACGACAAGGATTTGTCGTTTGCATATATAAAAATGGAGCCGGTGGGAGTCGAACCCACGTCCAAACATCTGCCAACATATTTGTCTACAACCATAGGTTATGTATTGCTTTAACAGCTCCTCGACACATAACTCAAGCCTAGGAACTGCGAGTCTATTAATCTCTTATCAAACTGCTAGACAAAGTTTGATCGTATCTCGCTATAATTAAGACCTGTCATCAGACACGAGCAATCCGAATCGGGTCACGCCTGCTGGTTTTTAGGCAGCTAGAGCGTAAGAAGTGTTATTTTTTGCAGTTATATTTAACTGAGCGTTTACGTCGCCACACGAGTTGCAAAATATGCCTCATAATGCCTGTCGAATCCGTAACGACCCCAAAATGATATACTCCAGTGTATCATTTTTTGGGTAAAATGGCAAAAGAAAAAGAGGAATTCCTTCCTCTTTCATTCTTATTGCAAGTTCAATTTGAATTTTGTTACATAATGAACGGTAAAGTACATAGCTACAATTTTTACTAGCTCATAGATATAGGCTGGAATAAAGTTAACAACCAAGATATCACTAAGGGTATCAGAAGACATAGTTGCAGTTCTTGAAAGTTCTGAAATAGATATAGAAGGGAACAATCTTCCAATGATACTGAGTACAACCCAAAGGATAAATCCAAAGACGAAGGCCATCACGATACGATTGTTAATGAAGAGCTGACCCAGTGAGATGGCACAGTAGAGCATTAAAATACCTGAAATAGTCGCTAACACTTGAAATAGCAAGCTTTGCCAAATAAGAGATGACCCAATATGTTCGAACACTGGACCAAGCACATCAAAGATATTCTGTTGTTGAGCAAGACCGATCACTCCTAAGAAAATAAGCAAAGAAAGAATCAAGCTAATAAAACAGAAAATACTCCAGATCAAAGCAGATGTTACTTTTACAAGTAAAACAGTATGAGATCCAGTTGGCAATGTCCAGGTCAAATAACCTTCACGACCAAAAATATTGTTATAAAAACGACGAATAATAATAATATAGTTGGTCAAGGTCAAGCCAATGTAACCTGCAAAAATAACCAGGACAATAATTCCCACAATTGTATAAGTTGTATCTGCTGTATAAGTCGCTGCCCCAGTTATAACACTAGAAGCTAATAAACCAGCAAAAATGGAGAGAATAGCAAGCACACCCGAAATAATGAGATACCACTTATAGGTTGCTTTTAATTCATATTTCATTAATTTCCCAAACATAAGAACCTCCTAATACATTCTAAATTGTTCACGGAAGATCTCATCAATCGATTTACCGTATTGGTTGCGAAGAACAGTTGTGTTTTCATGCAACAGAATACGTCCTTGATTGATAAAGAGCGCTTCATCCAAGACTTGTTCAACGTCCGCAATCAAGTGGGTTGAAATCAATACTGATGAGTTTGGACGACGATTTTGAATGATGGTTCTAAGAATGTAATCACGCGCAGCAGGATCCACTCCACCAATAGGTTCATCAAGAATGTACAAATCCGCTTCACGGCTCATGACCAAAATTAATTGAACTTTTTCCTTATTCCCTTTAGAGAGTTGTTTCAATTTTTGCTCTGGGTGCAAGTGTAAATCATTCAACAGTTGATAAGCACGTTGAGCATTGAAATCCTTATAGAAGTCTTGGAAGAAACGAAGGGTTTCTGAAATTTTCATATTCTCATCCAAATACGTTGTATCTGGCAAATAAGAAACGACTTGTTTGGTTTTTGCAGAAGGTACTTGGCCATGGATGTAGACATTACCAGAAGTTGGTTGCAAGAGCCCATTCACTAATTTAATAATGGTAGTTTTCCCACTTCCGTTTGGTCCTAACAAACCAATGATACGACCCGGTTGAATATTGACACTCACATCACCTAAGGCAATATGTTTACCATACACTTTTTGAACATGGTCTAAGTAGACCAAAGGGTACTGATTCATAATCTTCTCCTTAATTTAATAATGATTCTATTATAACCTTACTAAGAAGTGATTGCAAGATATAATCGTAAAAGAAGGTAGAATGTTCGTACTATTTGACATCCAAACCATCTTCACTAAAAAAGAGGAACATCTGCCCCTCCTTTAAAACAATTTTATTTAATTCCCAATGCAATCCGCGCATAGCGGCTCATCTTCTCAACCGTCCAAGCTGGATACCAGACCAATTTCACATCGACCTTGGTCACTTCTTCCATTCCCGTTAAGGCATCATAAATCTGATCCGTCAGCAAGTCTGCTAATGGACAACCCATGGTGGTTAGGGTCATATCGATTTCTGTTTCACCGGTTTCACCATCAAACCGAATTTCGTAGACCAAACCAAGGTTGACAATATCAATACCTAATTCAGGATCGATGACCTGCTCTAGATTTTCAAGAATACGGTTTTTAATTTGTTCGATTTCTTCTGTCGTATAACTCATTCTTTACTCCTTCTTCACACGGTTCATCCCCATGAAGAATATTTTTATTTACAGCAAGCCCTAGATTCAAAGGGCGCTAGAAAAGGGCACCCGAACCTAGGTTGCTTTTCCATTTCTAGGCAACCGTTAAAAATGTCCACTGGACATTCCTCGCTTTTGAATTTCTTGGCTCGGGTTAAAAAGGTCCCCCGGACCAGCCTCGCTATTTAATTTCTTAGCTCGGGTTAAAAA
The DNA here is from genome assembly GCF_015552665.1 of Streptococcus sp. 1001283B150225_161107_H12. Classification (NCBI taxonomy): domain Bacteria; kingdom Bacillati; phylum Bacillota; class Bacilli; order Lactobacillales; family Streptococcaceae; genus Streptococcus; species Streptococcus sp. 1001283B150225_161107_H12. Next base: position 297,414 of record NZ_JADNFC010000002.1, read on the forward strand.
GGTCCCCCGGACTTGGGTCGCTTTTATATTTCTAGGCGACCGTTAAAAATGTCCACTGGACATTCCTCGCTTTCGAATTTCTGGGCTCGGGTTAAAAAGATCCGCAGGATCTTTTTAATCCTCTATAAAGTCACGTAATGGTTTGCTTCTGCTTGGGTGGCGGAGTTTGCGGAGGGCTTTGGCTTCGATCTGACGGATCCGTTCACGGGTCACGTTGAAGACTTTCCCCACATCTTCCAAGGTCCGCATTTTTCCATCATCCAAACCGAAGCGGAGACGAAGCACGTTTTCTTCCCGATCTGTCAGAGTATCGAGGACTTCATCCAATTGTTCACGTAGAACCACACGAGTGGTGTAGTCTACTGGATTTTCAATCACTTCGTCTTCGATGAAATCTCCCAAATGGCTATCGTCTTCTTCCCCGATTGGCGTTTCCAAAGAAACAGGCTCTTGGGCAATTTTCAAGATTTCACGCACCTTATCTGGCGTCATATCCATGCGTTCAGCGATTTGTTCTGGTGTTGGATCTTGTCCCAATTCTTGCAAGAGATTGCGTTGCTCACGAACCAACTTGTTAATAGTTTCCACCATGTGGACAGGGATCCGAATGGTACGGGCTTGGTCTGCAATGGCACGCGTGATAGCCTGACGAATCCACCAAGTCGCATAAGTAGAGAACTTGAACCCTTTGGTATAGTCAAACTTATCAACGGCCTTCATCAAGCCCATATTTCCTTCTTGGATCAAATCCAAGAATTGCATCCCACGACCAACATAGCGCTTCGCAATAGAAACAACCAAACGAAGGTTGGCTTCTGCCAGACGTTGCTTGGCTTCCAAATCACCTTGTTCCACCAAGATGGCCAATTCTTGTTCTTCCTCATTGGTCAAAAGAGGAACGACCCCAATTTCTTTCAAGTACATCCGTACTGGGTCATTGACTTTAGCAGAGTTGCTTCCAAGCAATTCCTCATCCGTCAACTCTGGTTCTTCCTCTTCGTTGTTCAAGACACGCGCGCTTGGATTTCCTTCCTTATCTGTGATGGAAATTCCAGCATCTTGAATCCTTTGCAACAAATCATCAATCCCATCGGCATCCAAGGTAAAAGGAATGACCAATTGATCATTGATTTCATCATCTGTTGCAGTACCACTTTTCTTATGACTACGAATAAACTCTGCAATTTGGACATCTAAAGTTGTGATATCTTTTTGTTCTTTCGCCATTCCTACTCCATTCTTCTTTTTTGAGCGATTAGTCGCTCGAGTTCCAATAAAGCCTGATCCGCATCTCCACTGTGAGAGGCTTCTCGGACTTTTTTTCCTATTTGTTGACTTTCTTTACGGAGAAGCTCACGATTTCTCGTTTCTTCCACTTCTTCCAGCTCATTATCCGCTATTTCATCCGGTAAATTTTCTTCTAGCATCAGATACCAGGCCCGTTGGACTTCCTCTGTCTGCTCTGACAAATCCTGCGAGGTCACTTCTCCATTTTGGCAAAGAAGTTGGTACAAGGTTTGCAAGGCAGGGGTATCAAATGAAAAATCTGTCCGAAGACGATATTCATTCAAAACATAAGGAAAAGCATTCATCCGATGAAGAAGATGATTCTCAGCCCGAACCAGGCGAGGCAGCTGCTTCTGTACAATAGTTGGACTAGCAACTGGAGCCTGTGTCTGAATTGGCCCTTGAGCCTGACGCTGACTCCGCATCTGAAGACGACTAGCATTAACCGTTTGTTCAACCTGCAAATAATCAAAGTCAACCAAGAGATCGGCTAATTTATAAATGTAGGTATTTTGTGCCGTTACAGATGGAGTCTGAGCAATTAAAGGAGCCATTTTTTCAACAAATTCAATTTGCGCCTGCAAATTTTCAATATTGTCTGGCTTCCAATAATCCATGAGAAATTCTATGCGACTAAGACGCGTTTTTTCCAATAGGTCTGCTAAAGCTTGCGGTGAATTCTTTTTGAGATACTCATCAGGGTCCATCTGATCAGGAATTTGGACAACCTCTACCTCCTGTTTATCTAAAACCTCTAAAGCCTTAGCTGTTGCCAGCCTTCCCGCCTTATCCCCATCATAGGCCAAGATAACCTTTTTGGTAAATTTGCTTAGATGGGCTACATGTTCACGGGTCAGAGCGGTTCCCATGGAAGCAACCGCATTCTCTATCCCAGCTCGGTAGGCTGCGATGACATCCATGAATCCTTCCATCAGGTAAAGTTCATGGTTCTTCTTCGCAACCTGCTTGGCCTTATCCAAATGGTACAACTCATAACTCTTGTTAAAGAGGAGCGTACTACGGCTATTCTTATATTTCCCCTGAGGCTTTGTCCCTTCAGCTTGTTCACGCCAAAGTCGACCAGAAAAAGCAATGACTCGGCCAGTATCGTCCGATAAGGGAAACATAATGCGATCTTGAAAAGCATCATACATAGTTCCCATATCACTAATATGAAAGAGACCCGACTCGGCCATAATAGTTTCTGAAAACTTTCCAGAAACACTCTGATACAGATAATTCCCTTCTGCTGGTGCTAGGCCTATTTGAAAATGCCGAAGCACCTCATCATCAAGCCCTCGATCATAAAGGTATTGCCGAGCATCTTCTCCCATCTTTGTCGTCATCAGGATGGCATGATAGAATTTGGCAGCCTCTTGATGAATCTCATAAAAGGGTTGTTTCCCATCTGCTTGTTGTGCCCTGGACTGGGATGGAGCAAGAGTTTGCACCTGAATGCCCACCTGATCTCCAACAATTTGAACAGCTTCCATGAAGGAGACACCTCGATAGTCTTCGATAAATTTAAAAACATCGCCTGATTTGCCACAACCAAAACAATGATAGAATTGTTTATCCTCGACCACATTAAAAGAAGGCGTCTTTTCACCATGAAAAGGGCAGAGACCTAAATAGTTTCGTCCTGCCTTTGTCAATTGAACGACTTCTCCGATTACATCTACAATATTCACACTGTTTTTTATTTCTGAAATCAGTTGTTTGTCAACCATAAACAGTGCCTCCATTTTACCATAGAATATCATTAACTATTTTAAACTAATTTTTGTCAATTGTAAATCATTCAGGTTGATTTTCATCTTATTTTTCCAAATCTTTCCATACTTTCTAGCATCAACAGTTTGCTTAAATCAACTTTTTTAAAAAATTTGAGCATAATCATTGAATTCGACAAACTTTTTGGTTATACTATGGTCTGTAAAAAAATTATTATGAAAGGACATATTTAGGATATGTTAAAAGAATTGAAAGCTTTTCTCCTTCGTGGGAACGTTGTTGACCTTGCTGTTGCTGTGATTATTGGGGCTGCATTTGGAGCTATCGTTACTTCATTTGTAAACGACATCATCACTCCACTTATTTTGAACCCAGCTTTGAAAGCTGCTGGTGTTGAAAAAATTGCTGAATTGACATGGAACGGTGTTGCATACGGTAGCTTCTTGAGCGCTGTAATCAACTTCCTTGTTATCGGTACTGTTCTTTTCTTCGTAGTGAAAGCTGCTAAGAAAGCTCAAAACCTTGGTAAAAAAGAAGAAGCTGCTGAAGAAGAAGCTGCTGCTCCTACTCAAGAAGAGTTGCTTGCTGAAATCCGCGACTTGCTTGCAAACAAATAATCAGATAAAAAGATCCGATCTTCTAGCTAGAAGGTCGGCTTTTTTGTCTTCAATTTTTCTAGAGAAACAAAAAACAGACCGAAGTCTGTTCTTGTATTCAATTAGAATTTTTTACGTTTACGAGCTGCTTCTGATTTACGTTTACGTTTTACAGAAGGTTTTTCATAGAATTCACGTTTGCGTGTTTCTTGAAGAGTACCAGCTTTAGTAACCGCGCGTTTGAAACGACGAAGAGCATCGTCAAGAGATTCATTCTTACGTACTACTGTTTTTGACATGTTTTTCACTCCCTTCAAGTTCAAGATCTATTCTATTCTACACGGAATTCTACAGATTGTCAAGAAAAAGTTAAAGGAATTCACCTCTTGTCACTAGCTAAACGTTTATCAGAACTGTTCAAGGATTCATTCTTTCCAGAATTCCTTTCATTCATAAGAATCATAAAGGTTTGATACTACTTGTTCGAATGCTTCTACTTCCTCCCAATAATTCGTTGGGAGATTGCTTATTTCACTTAGATCATTCTCATCAAAATAATAGACCAGATGACGCAAAATTTGAGTTTCTATCCAGCGCAAATCCCTTAATTGCTCGATACTAACTGATTCCAATCCTACTAGATACTGACAAAGAGCAGCCAGTGACTCCGAATGAAACACTTTCTTTTCATGCAAATAATACAGAAAACTAAAATGATCAGCTCTTCTATTAGCTTCTATTAAATTCTTTTCTTTCATCCCAACTCCTTTTTATATAAACTGTTTACTCAACAAAAGATAAAAACACTTTTCGTAATGCCTACGAAAAGTGTTCTGATCTTACATATAAAGGAAGCTAAAGAGGGCAATGGCAACGATTGCAGCCAAGATTGGTGCTACAACTGGTACCCAAGCGTACCACCATTTTGAATCTCCCTTGTGTTCACCTAAGACAGATTTTGGAAGGAAGGCGTGAACCAAACGTGGACCAAGGTCACGTGCAGGGTTCAAACCAGGTCCTGTAGGACCACCAAGTGATGTCACCAAAGCCATAACGAGGAATCCAAGTGCCAAGTGAGCAACACCTAGACCAGGAGCATGTGCTTGTGACAAAGCCAATTTTGCAGCTGTTGAAGAAGCATCAAAAATCCCTCCCTGCTCAGTTGCTGCTTTTTGAGCTAGACCAGCAACCTCAGCGCCGAAGAAGTGTTTTGTCAAGGCAAGTGCACCAAAGAAAAGGACGAATGATCCTGCAAACTCGTTGATGAAACCATTGATGGTTGCAGCCTTACGTGATTCAGGAGTTCCTTTATCCAAGCTAGAAATCGTTGAGAATGTTCCCAAGATATTGTTTGGATTCTCCGTTTGAAGGTAGTAAGGACGGTGAGTCGCAACGACAACCAATTGCCCAAACATCGCCCCAAGAAGTTGAGCAACGATGTAGTATAAAACATTTTCCCAAGGGAAGAGTCCGCTAACTGCAAGACCAATCGTAAAGGCAGGGTTGATATGGTTACCAGAAACGTTACCAAACATCAAGGCTGGCATCATAACACCTATTCCGTAGCCAATCGCAATCACGAGCCATCCACTTTGATGCCCCTTGGTACCCATCAATTCAACGTTTGCAACGGCACCATTTCCTAAAATAATCAATAACGCTGTTGCAATAAATTCGGTCGCAACTTTAACCCAAAAATCAAATTGCATTTTTGAATAATCTCCTTATAAATAAAAATAATAATAATTTATTCTATCAGATTATCGAACACTTGTAAATAAACCGAACATTATTTTTAAAAAATATATCTCAATCCCTTGATTCATCCTTTTTAATACTTGTACTCTCCTCCACTTTCTATTTAACTCCGAATTATGATACAATAGGATTAGTTACACATCACAAAGGAGATCTCATGTCTGAAATCTATGACATTACTATTATCGGTGGAGGCCCTGTCGGGCTCTTTGCTGCCTTCTATGGCCATATGCGTCAAGTAAAAGTGAAATTGATTGATTCCCTTCCTCAACTAGGTGGTCAACCTGCTATTCTCTATCCTGAAAAGCGAATCTTGGATGTCCCTGGTTTTACCAACCTAACAGGGGAAGAATTGTCCCAACGGTTGATCGATCAATTAAACACTTTCGAGACCGACATTTGCTTGAATGAAACTGTTTTAGACATTCATAAAAGCGGAGATCACTTCCTGATTGAAACCAATAAAGGCCAGCATTTCAGTCGTGCTGTTATTATTGCGATGGGCGGTGGTGCCTTTAAACCACGTCCTTTAGAAGTGGACGGGGCTGAGGAATTCGAGAACGTCCACTACCATGTTTCAAATATCCAACAATATGCCGGCAAACAAGTTGCTATTCTAGGCGGAGGAGATTCTGCTGTCGATTGGGCCCTGGCCTTTGAGAAAATCGCACCGACAACTCTGGTCCATCGTCGTGATAATTTCCGCGCTCTCGAACATAGCGTTGAAGAATTAAAGGCTTCTTCTGTCTCTATTCAAACTCCTCATGTTCCTAGCCGGTTAATCGGAGAAAACGGCCGTGCCAGCCATCTAGAAATCACCAAGGTCAAATCAGATGAAACCCAATTAGTCCCTATCGATGAACTCTTTGTCAACTACGGCTTCAAATCCTCAGTCGGCAAATTAAAAGAATGGGGCTTGGATCTCCAACGTCATAAAATCCTCGTGAATCGCAAACAAGAAACCAGTCGCGAAGGAATCTACGCGTGTGGCGATTGTTGCTTCTACGAAGGGAAAATCGACTTAATCGCGATCGGATTAGGCGAGGCTCCGACTGCGGTAAATAATGCGATAAACTACATTTATCCAGACAAGAAAGTTCAACCAGTCCACTCGACTAGCTTATAAGAAAAAACCTTTGAATTAAATGATTCAAAGGATTTTTTTATAGTTCATCTAGTTCTTCTGCTATCTTATTGATTTTCCGCAAGCGATGATTGACACCACTTTTAGTTAAGGGCGTTTTCAAGGCATCCGCAATTTGCTGGATGGAATAGTCGGGATTCTGAATTCGAACATAAGCAACTTCCTGAAGCTCGACTGGAAGACCACCTAGACCAATGGTATCCATTATTTTAACGATATTATTAATCGTCTTCATACTAGCTGTGACCGTACGCGCGATATTAGCCATTTCAGCATTGTTGGCTCGATTGAGATCATTGCGCGCCTCTCGCATGACCTTGACAGACTCAAATTCTTCCAAGGCCTGCTTAGCTTCTACCAAGATGAGGAAATCAATGATATCCTCCGCCCGCTGCAAATAGGTAACGACTCCTTTTTTGCGTTCGATGGTCTTGGCATCTAACAAGAAGTGTTGCATTAGGTTGGCCAAGTCTTGGGCATGGTCAGAATAAACAGAGCTAATTTCTAATTGATAGCGTCCTGATTCCGGGTCCTTGATGGTCCCACTTGCTAAGAAAGCTCCTCTCAGATAAGCCCGACTTGCTTCATCTTCTTCTAAGATTCTCGGGTCAATCCCAGTCTCAATCCCAAAGAAAGAATCAGCCAAATGCAGGTCTGCAAGAATCTCTTCGACTTTTTCATCAATAGAAACAGTATAGACGCGATTCTTTTTCAAATTGGTTTTTTGGTGGTGACGAATGTCTGATTTGACCTGATAAAACTCTACAATTAATTCATAGATATGGCGGGCAATCTTAGCATTCTCCGTTGTCAGAGACAAACTTAATCCCCCCATACTCAAGCCCAAACTACCTGACATCTTAATCAGAGCAGATAACTCACTTTTCTCAAAGCGGTGACGGGTCAAGAGCTCTTCTTTTACTTTAATGGTAAAACTCATTTAATCACCTGTACAATTTGCATCAGTTCATCCACAACAGCTTCCCCATCATGGAAGGCTCCGCCATTTTCCAAGCGAAGGAAATTGCTTGAAATAACTCGGGGCACCTGAGCTTTTAAACCTGCAAAATCGTGTTCCACTTGAACCAGATATTCATCAAAGCGATTCGTGTTCATGTATTCTTGAGGGACTTTTTCAATATTGACCAAAACAGTATCAATAAAAGGCTTCTTCAAGTGTTTATGAAGGACGGATACATGGTCACTGTCAGTGAAGTGTTCTGTCTCCCCACGTTGGGTCATGATGTTGCAGACATAAGCAACCTCTGCTTTTGTCTCAAGCAAGGCTTGTCCAATTTCTTCAATCACTAGGTTAGGAAGGATTGATGTAAAGAGAGAACCCGGTCCTAAAATAACCATATCACTTTCTAAAATCGCATCTACTACTTTTCGACTCGCTTTCGGCGTCTCATCATTATAGGTATTGGTGACATAAACATAATCAATCATGCCCTCATGATGGGCGATTTCACTCTCACCAGCGACCTCTGACCCATCCATAAAGACGGCATGCAGGGTCAATGGTGTATCGCTGGAAGGATAGATTTTTCCTGTCGTATGGAAAAATTTAGTCAGCAATTGCATGGCATTATAGGTCGAGCCCTGCATTTCAGAAATCCCAGCAATAATCAAATTCCCCAGAGGATGACCAGCTAGTGGCCCATCGTCTTCCGCAAAACGATATTGAAAGACTTTTTCATAAAAGCGAGGCATGTCAGACATGGCTACTAGCACATTTCGCAAGTCGCCTGGCGGGGTCAATTGATGAATATTTTTTCGAAGTTCCCCAGAACTACCCCCATCATCCGCCACTGTCACAATAGCCGTAATCTCAACATCCTTTTTCCGAAGGCTATCCAAGATGACGGAAATCCCTGTACCGCCTCCAATGACGGTCATTTTTGGTTTTCTCATGAACGATTCACCGTTTCTTTCCGTCGGTCTTTGTCGCGATGACTCATATTAACTGTCCAATCATTCGATAGATCCCGTCCAAGACGTGCTGCAAAGGCTACTGAACGGTGTTGGCCACCTGTGCAACCAACTGCAATCGTCAATACGGATTTGCCTTCTCGTTTGTATGCTGGCAAGATGGGAGCAATCAACTCGTGAAGATGACGATAAAACTCCTCTGATTCTTTATGATCCATGACATAGTTATAGACATCATCATCTAGCCCCGTTTGATTCCGTAGCGATGGTTGGTAATAAGGATTCGGTAGGAAACGAACATCAAAGACCAGGTCCGCATCTAAAGGCAAACCATACTTAAAACCAAAGGACATGACTTCAATCCGAAACTCAGGCTGACTATCTTGTCTAGAGAACTGTTCAGCAATCACTTTACGAAGATTACGCGGAGTTAATTCCGTCGTATCAATGACATTTTGGCTCATGTTTTTTAGCGGAGCCAAAAGTTCCCGTTCCAACGTAATCCCATCCAAGACACGCCCATCAGCTGCGAGTGGGTGACTCCGACGAGTCTCTTTATAGCGCGCAACCAATTCACTATCGGTCGCATCCAAAAAGAGAATTTTAAAATCAATTCCTTCGTGGTTCTCTAATTCGTCCAAAATGGAGCGAATTTCTGCGAAGAAAGACCGGCTCCGCATATCCACAACGAGAGCCAACTTATTGTTGTCCATCGACAATTGAATCAGCTCAATAAATTTCGGCAAGAGAGCTGGTGGCATATTGTCGATGGTGAAATAGCCCATATCTTCAAAGGATTGAATGGCTACAGTCTTTCCTGCACCACTCATTCCTGTCACAATGACCAGTTGAATTGTTTTTTCTGTATCTGTCATCCTAATCACCTTTTCCTTACAAAAAAGGAGGAGACCATCATCTTTCCAGTTGGTCAGTCGATGGCTCTCACTCCAGCATTCTTATTTCCCGAATGCATTCCTCTATTCAGACTATACTTCTGCAATGACTTCAATTTCAACTTTGACGTCGCGTGGCAAGCGAGCCACTTCTACTGCAGAACGTGCTGGAAATTCACTTGAAAATGCTGTTTTGTAGACCTCGTTAAAAGGTACAAAATCATTCATATCACTTAAGAAACAGGTTGTTTTAACTACGTGATCAAAGTCCGTTCCAGCTTCCTCAAGGATAGCAGCAATATTCTTCAATACTTGTTGGGTTTGTTCTTGGATGGTTTCTCCAACAATTTCACCTGTTTCTGGTGAAAGCGGAACTTGCCCACTTGCAAATAAGAGATTGCCCACAATTTTTCCTTGAACATAAGGTCCAATTGCTGCTGGTGCTTTGTCTGTGTGAATTGTTTTTGCCATTTTCTTCTCCTGATTCCTAATTTTCACTGGATGTTGCTAATTTTTCCCGTTCTAACCGTAACTTACGATTGGGATTCAGCTTATTAAAGAGTTCTTCCAATTTTTCTGCATTCCAAACGTCTGCAGCAGAGACAAAATTTCCGTCTTTATCACGAAAGGATATAGGTTTATCTCCCATCTTCTTCTCCTCTTTACATCTAACTAGTCAACAAATTCAAATTCAAATTTACCGATTCGTACGATATCTCCGTCTTTGGCTCCACGCGCGCGGAGAGCTTCATCGACACCCATTCCACGCAATTGACGAGCAAATTTCATGACAGACTCGTCGCGATCAAAATTGGTCATATTGAAGAGCTTCTCTAGCTTATCACCAGACAAGATCCAAGAAGCATCATCATCGCGATTGATCTCGAAGGCTGGTTGATCCTCATCAAAGCCATAGTAGACTTCTTCTTGTGCCATATCTTCTTCCGTATAGAGCAAGAATTCTGGTGTTTTGTCTAACAAGTCTGCTGTTGCTTCTAACAAGTTGTCCAAACCTTGATGCGCCAAACTAGAGATTGGGAAGATCTGTGGTAATTCATCAAACTCGTCGTAATTGGCGGCCAATTTTTTCTTGAACTCTTTCAAATTTTCCTGGCTCTCTGGCATATCCATCTTATTCGCCACGATAATCTGAGGACGTTCCATCAAGCGAAGATTATAGGTTTCAAGCTCTTTATTGATTTGAACATAATCTTCATAAGGATCACGTCCTTCACTGGCTGACATATCGATGACATGCAAGATGACACGGGTGCGCTCGATGTGACGAAGGAACTGAGTCCCCAGTCCGACCCCTTGGCTAGCCCCTTCAATCAATCCAGGAAGGTCTGCTACTGCAAAGGATTCACCTGACGGCGTCCGAACCATGCCCAAGTTTGGAACGATGGTTGTAAAATGATAGGCCCCAATTTTTGGTTTGGCAGAAGTAATGACACTAAGAAGAGTTGATTTCCCTACTGATGGGAAGCCAACCAGACCAACGTCTGCCAAGACTTTGAGTTCTAATTCGAGTTCGCGTTCCTGACCCGGTTCCCCATTTTCTGAAATCTCAGGTGCTGGATTTTTAGGAGTGGCAAAACGGATATTCCCGCGCCCTCCACGTCCTCCATGGGCAACAATGTACTCTTGCCCATTTTCAACCAAGTCGGTAATGACCTTACCAGTCTCAGCATCTCGGACAGTCGTTCCTTGGGGCACTCGCACATAGAGATCTTCTGCTCCCCGTCCGTGCATCCCTTTGGTCATTCCTTTTTCCCCATTTTGGGCTTTGAAATGCCGGTTATAGCGGAAGTCCATCAATGTGCGCAAGCCTTCGTCTACAACGAAGATGACATTGCCTCCGCGTCCACCATCACCACCCCAAGGGCCGCCATTGGGAACATACTTTTCACGGCGAAAGGCCACCATGCCATCGCCGCCATTTCCAGCCTTGACCTTAATCTTGGCTGTATCTAAAAACATACTCATAGTTTATCGTTTTCCTTTTATAACCAAGTGTTGCTTGGTAGTCCCTTAGTAGGATAGTGCACCCAAAGCTGCAGCAAAGATTGCTCCAACCGTTACAATCAACATAATTACAATGACCAGCATAGTCAATTTTTCAAAGAAAGTTTTTTTGCGTTTTCCGTTGTCTCCAAAAGCCACGTTTTTTACCTCAATTACAATAAATTCATTAGCCCTATTTTACCATGAATAAGGGCATTTTTCAAACATCCACCTCTAGACGTAAGGGTAGCTTTGGAGGAAATAAATTTTTCAACCTCCACACTTGTTCAAATCCCTTTTCATCTAACTAACAAAAAAGACTGGAAAATTCCAGCCTTTTAATAACGAATATTATTTGGTTAGCTTCTTAGAGCGTAACACAGTATAGCCAACCGCACAACCCAAGATACCAACCAGGATAATCACAGGCGTCATCTTTTCACCCGTACGAGGAAGGACTTTTTTCTTCCCAGTTTTTGGAATATCATTGCTTTCTGTTGTTGTCGGATCGGAAGGTTTTGATGTCGTTGTTGTCTTAGATGAACTTGATGAAGAACTAGAACTTGATGAAGAGGATGAGCTCGATGAAGAACTAGAACTTGATGAAGAGGATGAGCTCGATGAAGAACTAGAACTTGAAGTCGGTGGCGTTTGTTCTTTCTCACCCAATCCTTCTCCAGAACCTGATTCCAATCTTACTTCTCGTGTTAAGCTACGTGGCTCTGGGAAATTGGTTGCTTTCCATGTTAAGGTGTTATGAACGAGATCACCAACTTTTGTACCAGGAGCTACTTTAGTAGAGTATTCGATGTACATTGGCCAATTGTAGTTATCTCCAAAGTCAATTGTAAATCCTGTAATCTGACCAGCTTCATTCTTGTCGAAGACAGCTTTTTTACTGAAATTGTCTAAAACTGGCAGACTTAAAATATGGGCTTCATTTCTAATGCCACCTTCTACTGGACTAAAGCGAACCGCACGGAAACTGCCTTCTACCAGTGTCAAACCATCTCCAAATTGATCCTTAATGACCATGCCACGAAGGATATCTTGACGAGCATTTAAGATAATCCGCCATTTTACAATCGTTGGATCTGTTTGGTCTTGGTAGCCATATTTCATTTCATAGTCACCAGCTTGACCATCCGTTTTTTCGTAGTTTAATGAAAAATCTGTATTGCCAATTTTAAAGGTCAGTGGGGATGTTTTTGTAACAACCTCTGGATCCACTTTCACATCAAAACGCAAAACTACGCGTTTATTGAGTGGGTGGGAAGCAAAGTAATCGTTAAAAGTAACGGTTACGGTCTTGTTTGCTGTATTGACAACAGCTTTTCCGACTGTCTGACCATTTGTTTGACCTTCTTCAACCACATCAAATTCGAGAGCTGTATAGAAGGTTAATTCTTTCGGCAAAGCCAAGGTCAGGGTGTCACCTGCTTGAATGGCTTGTGTATCTGGAAAGGCTACATTGATGGTAGCAGACAATTTTTCGTTTGTTAAGACTGTGGTTCCACTGGTTACTGCTTGATTGTCCTTGGTCAGACTAGCTGTTTGCGTATAAGACAGGACTTCTGACGCTTGAATGGTTTGAACAAAGGCATTCGAAAAGAGGACTGTAGCAACAAGGGCTATGGACCACATGATTCGACGTAAATATTTCATATTGACCTCCTCAACTCTCGCTTGGAGAGTTCACTTCTTTATTTAATCTTTAAGACCAATTTCATCTTTGACTACAGCAGCAATTGTATCCACATAGTAATCCACTTCTTCATCAGTCGGAGCTTCTGCCATGACACGAAGAAGAGGTTCGGTACCACTTGGACGCACTAAGATGCGACCATTTCCAGCCATTTCAGCTTCCATCTTTTCAATAATTGCACGAATAGCAGGTACTTCCATAGCCTTGTCTTTCATGCTGTTTTCAACACGAATATTGACCAATTTTTGAGGATAGATGGTAACTTCTGATGCAAGGTCTGATAATGTACGACCAGTTTCTTGCATAATCTTGGTCAATTGAACGGCACTCATCTGACCATCTCCAGTGGTATTGTAGTCCATGACAATCACGTGACCAGACTGTTCACCACCTAGATTGTAACCAGACTTCCGCATCTCTTCAACTACATAGCGGTCTCCGACAGCAGTCACAACCTTGTTAATACCCTTGGCATCCAAAGCCTTATGGAAGCCTAAATTAGACATGACGGTCGTTACGATGGTGTTATCTTTTAAGAGGCCCTTCTCAGAAAGGTAGGTCCCAATGATGTACATGATTTTATCACCATCAACTAGGTCCCCATTTTCATCAACTGCAATCAAACGGTCACTATCACCATCAAAAGCCAAACCAATAGCCGCACCAGATTCTCGGACAGCCTCTTGCAAAGCCTCAGGATGGGTCGATCCTACTTGGTCATTGATATTAAGACCATTTGGGCTTTCTCCAATAACTGTCAAACGTGCTCCTAGGTCAGCAAAGACTTGACGGGCGCTTGTAGATGCAGAACCATTCGCAGCATCTAGAGCCACGTGCATTCCTTCAAGCTGGGTTCCAGTTGAAACTAAGTATTCTTGATACTTACGAAGTCCTTCAGGATAGTCCATCACAGTTCCAAGACCTTCTGCACTAGGACGAGGAAGAGTATCAGACTCCGCATCCAATAAAGCTTCAATCTCTAATTCACGGTCATCATCCAGTTTATAGCCGTCATTCCCGAAGAATTTAATCCCGTTGTCTAAAGCTGGATTGTGGCTGGCAGAAATCATGACCCCAGCACTTGCCCCTTCAGAACGAACCAAATAAGCTACACCTGGTGTCGCAATCACACCGAGTTTGTATACTTTAATCCCTACAGATAAGAGACCCGCAACAAGCGCACTTTCCAACATTTCACCAGAAATACGAGTGTCTCGTCCTACGAAAACAAGTGGCGTTTCTTTTTCATGTTGACTGAGGACATACCCTCCGTATCGACCGAGCTTAAAGGCCAACTCTGGTGTCAATTCGACGTTTGCTTCTCCACGGACTCCGTCCGTTCCAAAATATTTACCCATTATGATAATCCTTTCGATGAATCTTTATTAATTGCTATTATTTGATGAGGAACTGGATGACGACGAGCTAGAACCTGTCTGTTTCAACTCAACCTTCATGTATAGTTCTGATGGAGAGATGATGACTGGTAAATCATTTCCCTCGCTATCGACTGCCTTCAAGGAGACGGTTGCCGTGTAGGTATTGTTCAAAAGATCTCCTTCAGGGAAGATGGCTTCCACATGATCAATTTTGGCTAAAGTATCCTGGTCGCTAGTGACAGAGACCTTATCTTCAGAAAAAGTAACATGTGAGAGACTCCAACCTGGGGCAATTTGTTTGTCTGGTATCGTGACGGAAACATCAAACTTTTTCGTCTTTTTCTTACCAATTTTTGCAGTGACCTTTTGTGGCTCGATGGTAGCAGTCAAACCGGAAGGTAAGTTTTCCACCTTTAAGGCGATTTCATGCTGACCCTCTTTCAAATTGCTCAGATCGGCTACCACTTTAAATTTACGAGTACTAGCCTGCATTTCTGATGCTAAGGCGACACGATTGGACCCTTTCAGAAAGACGGTCACTTCTGAGCTAATCCCACTGACAAAATATTTACTATCGTTGTATTTTACATCAATCGGAATATTGGTAAGAGTATTGGTATAAGTTTCAGAGCTCACTTGGCGTGCACTACTGTTATTCTGGAAATTAACAGAGGTTGCATTGATGAATAAGAGACTTGAGAAAAAGACTGAGGTCACAATGTAGGCAATTTTTCTTTTTGGAATCATTTAATACGTCCTCCAAAAATTCTTGATTTCAAATCTTTTTTCCCTTGATCTTCTGGAATAATGAAGGAACGCAACTCTTGTTCGAATTCTTCGATACTAAGATCGTGTCTAAAGCTCCCATTTCTCGTGATAGAAATCCCACCCGTTTCTTCCGAAACAACAAAAGTGAAGGCATCACTTACCTCAGACAAGCCAATTGCTGCCCGGTGCCGTGTACCGAACTCTTTTGAAATTCCCGTGCTTTCTGTTAAGGGAAGATAGGCACAAGATACAGCAATTTTATCATTGGTGACAATCACAGCCCCATCATGAAGTGGGGTGTTGGGGATAAAAATATTGATCAGTAGTTCACCTGACACATCTGCATCAAGTGGAATACCTGTGGATATGTATTCTTGAAGGGTTCTACTTCCTTGTATCGCAACCAAGGCACCAATCTTCCGAGGGCTCATATAGGCAACTGCTTTTACATAAGATTGAACCAATTTTTCTTCTGTACTAATCTGGTTGGTCGAGAAAAATTCAGTGGCTCGACCTAATCGTTCTAATCCCGTCCGAATTTCCGGAGAGAAAATCACTACCGCAGCAATGACCCCGTAGGTGATAATTTGGTTGATTAACCAAGAAATGGTCGTTAAACCAATCATATTAGCAATTAACTCAAATAAGAAAAAGGTCAAGACACCACGCACCAAAATCATAATTTTAGTGCCGACAATGGCTTTGATAAAATAATACAGTAACCAAGCCACTAGGGCAATGTCAATAAGGTTGACAACCACACTCCAGGGAGTGGGAAATAAACTAGCCCAATACTGGGGATTTGACAGTTGTTGGATGTTCACAATCTCATACCTACCACTTCTCTTCTAGGCTTATCGAACGGCTAACAAATTGTAGAATCTTACTAGCAACAGCAAGGCTTCTATCAAAAGGATAGCGCGTTCAAACCACTCTACATCATTATATCATGTTTCAACAGATTTTTCTGTAACCTTCTGTTGGTTTTTGTGATAAAATATGAATTATGAAGATTAAGACTAGTATGGGGCTTATTGCCGGAAAAATGAGTAGTCACCTCTTGCGTATGCTTGGACGTGGCTCTACCCTTCCTGGAAAAATTGCCCTTCAAATTGATAAAGATATTTTACAACACCTGGCCCAGAACTACGAAATTGTAGTCATCACTGGTACGAATGGGAAAACACTAACAACGGCTCTCACTGTTGGCATTCTTCAGGAGGCTTTTGGACCTATCGTGACCAATCCTAGTGGTGCCAATATGATTTCAGGGATTACGACTACTTTCTTGAACGCAAAAGGTTCTTCTGGTCGTCCGATTGCTGTTCTTGAAATTGACGAAGCCAGCCTGTCTCGGATTTGTGACTACATCACACCGACCTTGTTTGTGATCACCAATATTTTCCGCGATCAAATGGACCGCTACGGAGAAATCTACACGACTTATCGGATGATCTTGGATGGGATTAAAAAAGCGCCACAGGCAACTGTTCTGATGAATGGGGATAGTCCTCTTTTCCATACCCTTCCTCTACCAAATCCCGTTCAATATTTTGGCTTTGATACGGAAAAAACTGCTCCACAGCTCGCTCATTACAATACAGAAGGAATCGTCTGCCCAGAATGTCATGGCATCTTGACCTACCAGTTGAATACCTATGCAAATCTGGGGGATTACATTTGTGAAAGTTGTGGTTTCCACCGTCCTCCTTTAACGGTTGCTGTCGATGAATTGACCGAGCTGACCAATACTTCTTCTCAATTTAAGATCAACGGCACAAACTACCACATCAATATCGGGGGCCTCTATAATATTTACAACGCCCTCGCTGCAGTTGCGGTGGCCCATTATTTTGATGTCAGCCCAGACGTCATTAAGCGTGGTTTCGATAAGAGTAAGGCTGTCTTTGGTCGTCAGGAAACCTTTAAGATTGGGGATAAAGAATGTACCTTAGTCCTGATCAAAAATCCGGTTGGAGCTACTCAGGCTATTGAAATGATCAAACTAGCGCCGTATCCCTTCAGCTTGTCTGTTCTTCTCAACGCCAACTATGCTGATGGGATCGATACCAGCTGGATCTGGGATGCGGACTTTGAGCAAATCACCCTGATGGACATCCCAGAAATCAATGCTGGTGGGGTGCGACACTCAGAAATTGCTCGGCGACTTCGGGTCACTGGCTATCCGGCTGATCGGATTACTGAAAATGCAAAATTAGAGGATGTCTTTACCCAGATTAAAGGACAGGCTACTCCTCACGCCTATATTTTAGCCACCTATACAGCCATGCTAGAATTCCGTGAATTGCTAGCTCAAGAACACCTGATTGAAAAGGAGCTGAATTAATGACGTATACTTCACTACAATCCCCTGATCAGGAAAACTACCAATACGAATTGAGAATTGCCCATCTTTATGGGAATCTGATGAATACATATGGAGATAATGGCAATATCCTCATGCTCAAGTACGTTGCGGAAAAGCTTGGTGCCCATGTCACTGTTGATATCGTCTCTCTCAAAGATCGGTTTGACCCTGATGCCTACGATATCGCCTTTTTCGGCGGCGGGCAAGACTACGAGCAGACCATTGTATCTGAGGACCTACCAGATAAAAAAGAAGACCTCGAACGCTTTATTCATGACGATGGGGTAGTCCTTGCTATCTGTGGTGGCTTTCAGCTTCTAGGCCAATACTACATTGAAGCTTCTGGCAAGCGCATTGAGGGACTTGGTATTATGGGACACTATACCCTTAACCAAGAAAACAATCGCTACATTGGCGACATCAAAATCCATAATGAAGAGTTCAACGAGACCTACTATGGTTTTGAAAACCACCAAGGTCGGACCTTCTTGGCGAAGGACGAAAAACCACTGGGCAAGGTCATCTATGGAAATGGGAACAACAAAGAAGATGGTTGCGAAGGGGTTCATTACAAGAATGTCTTTGGTAGTTACTTCCACGGTCCCATCTTATCTCGAAACGCCAATTTGGCCTATCGCTTGGTGACAACTGCTCTAAAGAAAAAATATGGACAAGACATCGTCTTAGCGACTTATGATGATATTTTAAGTCTAGAAAAAGCGGAAGAATACGCTGATGTGAAAAGTAAGGCTGAATTAGAAGAATAGGGAGACAAAATGAATAAACGAAAACTACAATATGTTGCACTACTGATTTCTGTACTGCTCATTGCGATTATTTCCTTGGCCAATATGCAAACGGTGACTGTGAACTTTTTGCTGGTCCAATTTAAACTCCCGCTCATCATTTTGATTCTGGTCTGTGTCCTTCTCGGTTCGCTGGTGACTTTCTTAGTCAGCCTTCCAAAAAATTTCTCATTAAAACATGAGTTAAAAGCCGCAAAGAAACAACTAGGACAAAAGATGTCCGGTGAAAAAGAAGAAAAAATCAAACAAATCGAAAACTAAAAAGCACCAATTGGTGCTTTTTTTGTTGTAGACAAACTGTTTTTCATAAAACAACCGAGGTGATGCCGAAAAAATAAAAGTAGATACTCAATTAGGCTTACTAAAAGTTATACTGAAACTTTCCGCTGTGAGAAAAGTGCCTGAAACACAATTGTTTCCGGCACTCGGGAGTTTTGGAACCTTAGGTCCAAAACTAAGTCATGGAACTTCTTCGAAGTTCGCTGACGCCCGTACTCACCTAAGGAAAGTTTCTAACATAACTTTGTCTTTAATCTGAAATCAATCGATGCTTTTTCATGCTGATATACCTTCTTTTGTTTGTAATTTCTTGGCGACTACTTGTGCTAAGAGTGAAAAGAGGATGACGCCAGCTCCTATCAGGAGAAAAGACTCTACACGGACGCTTGGCAACCAGGTCATCAAACCTTTAGCCACCGGCATAAAGAGAATGGCCAAGGTAAAAATGGTGCTTAAGACCCTGCCCAGATAGTCTCCTTCTACCTTGGTTTGAACCTGAGTAAAAAAGTGGATGTTAAAAATTGTCATAAAGAGTTCACAGACTAAATTTCCAGAAAAGGAAAAAAGAGGCGGAAGGGGCAAGCCCATCATGAAGACTCCTACTCCTGTTAAAATCAATAAGAAGAGAAGCATCTCCATGCTTGATTTAAATTTATTGGCGATCAAGGCTCCGATGATAGAGCCGATAGCCCCCAATGTTAAGATGGTCGCATAGGCTCCTTTGACCCCATAAAGGCGATTCGAAAAGGGAAGTAAAAACTCAAAAGCCGCAAAAAAGAAATTGACACTGGAAGCCACCAAGAGGAGAAAGAAAATCTCTTTCTGATGCCAGATGTAATCTAGTCCATTTTTCATATCCGAAAAAATATCTTTTCCCGTAAACTGTTTCTTTTCCTGAACCTTGGCTTCTTCTTTCGGAAGGAATGCCACTAGGACAAAAGCGATGAAAAAGGTCAGTGCATCCAGTAAGAGGGTCGCGTGGAGACTGGCAAATTGTAAAACAAGGAAAGAGAATACAGGTGAGCTGACACCGACCACTTGTAAGGTCAACTCCAAGTGGGCATTATAGGTCACAATCTCATCTTTCTCTACAACTTCTGTGATAATAGCTTTATTAGCAGTACGAGAAAATGCAAAGGCAATGGCCTGGACAATATTGGCAACAATCAGGGCTGCAATCATCCAACGATTATTCCTGATTAAGGAAATGCCCAAACAAAGGAGACCACAAACCAAGTCGGTCGTCATCAAAATCTTGCGACGGGAAAAACGGTCTGAGATCACGCCACCAAATGGATTGACTAGAATGGAGGTGACAAGTTCAGAAATCTGATAGATCCCCAACACTGTCTTTCCTACCGTCCCCATCGAGGCCAACCAAACACTGTTCCCATAGTCATAGAGCATATTTCCCATTCGATTGATTGCTCCACGAGCAATCAACTGGATAGTATGTCGATTCATAAAAAACCTCCTTCATTTTCTGAAACTATTGTATCAGTTCATGAAAGAGGTTTTCATTTTGTCCCCTATTTGGGAAAAATAATGGTTTACAAATTTATCAAAGGATCCCTACTGTTCTTTTGATTGAAGCTGCTTAGCTACTAGCTGAGCCAAGAGTGAAAAGAGAATAACCCCAGCTCCAATCAAGAGAAATGATTCCATACGGACGCTTGGCAACCAAGTCATCAACCCTTTGGCGATGGGCATAAAGAGAACAGCCAAGGTATAAATTGTGCTCAATACTCTACCTAGATAATCATCTTCCACCTTGGTTTGTACTTGGGTAAAAACGTGGATGTCGAAAATGGTCACAAAAAATTCACAGACCAGATTTCCTGAAAAGGAAAGATAAGGTGGAAGGGGCAAGCCCATTATGAACACTCCTATCCCTGCCATGATCAGGAAAAACAGGAGAATTCTCATACTTGATTTCATTTTATTGGCAACAAGTGCTCCTAGAATAGATCCAATAGCTCCCAGCGTTAAAATGGTCGCATAAGCTCCTTTGACCCCGTATAGACGATTCGAGAAGGGAAGTAAAAACTCAAAAGCCGCAAAAAAGAAATTGACGCTAGAAGCCACTAATAAGAGAAAGAAAATCTCTTTCTGATGCCAGATATAGTCTAACCCATCCTTGATATCAGAAAAAATATCTTTCCCGGTAAACTGTTTCCTCTCTTGCACCTTAGCTTCTTCTTTCGGAAGGAAAGCCACTAGGACAAAGGCAATGAAAAAGGTCAGCGCATCTAATAAGAGGGTCATATGAAGACTGGCAAATTGTAGAACTAGGAAAGAAAAAACAGGTGAACAGACACTAACAACCTGTAAGACTAACTCCAAGTGAGCGTTATAGGTCACAATCTCTTCTTTCTCTACTACCTCGGTAATAATGGCTTTATTGGCAGGTCGAGAAAAACCAAAGGCAATGGCCTGAACAATATTGGCAAAAATAAGGGCCGCAATCATCAAGCTATCATTTGTGATAAAAGAAATCGCCAAACAAAGTAGTCCACAAACCAAGTCGGTCGTCATCAAAATCTTGCGACGAGAAAAACGGTCTGAAATCACTCCTCCAAAAGGATTCACGAGAATCCCTGTCACTAACTCAGAAATCTGATAGATCCCTAATACCGTCTTTCCTATAGTCCCAATCGACGCCAGCCAGACACTATTCCCATAATCATAGAGCATATTTCCAATTTTGTTAATAGCTCCACGACTAATTAATTGGACCGCATGTCGGTTCATTAAATCTCCTTTATCACTGTCCTATTTAGAACATTCATTTTTTACAAATTTATCAAAGTGTTCTTGATAATAGGCCACCTGCTCTGGCAGTCCCAGCACATCAAAAATGTGCATGGCTTCCCTCATTTGCTGCCGCCCTTCTTCTATTTGCCCCTTTTGATACAGGGCAAATCCCTTGAGATAATGAAAGACATTGCGTTCGTAGAGCTTGATGCTCTTGCCGATAATCTTTTCTACATAGGCTTCAAAATAGCTGGCATTTTCAAAAGAATTGTGTTCTAAACAATGCTGGTAGCAATTCAGGGCTAGAATCAAGACCAGTTTGCGATGGCGACCAATTTCTTTGTAAAAATCTTCACGCTCCATCACTTCTCTCCCAAGGCGAGCAACATAGTCCACATCATAAAAGCTGTAGAGATTGCCAAAGAGGATCAACTCATACATGGTCCATTCTTCCGTTTGAAAGAGGTAATCCGCCACCTTTTCCAGATCAGGTTGCTTCATGGTGTAGCTGGCATCTCTCTGGCAAATCAGGCCTTGTAGCAGGATCCAGTTCAATTCAAAATAGAGGGGATTGGTGGAATGTTTGGCTTTTTCAAGTTGTTCTCTTTGAAGCTTTTGAAAACCCGCAATATCATTTGAATAGTAAAGTGGAATAATCTGAGCCATCAAAGCGACATGCTCATGGTGTTGAAAATTTCTGGCCTTATCCATAAAATTCTCAATCGTCACATGGATATTGTCCAAAATATCAAAGAAGCGCGACGCAGCCAGATCCGACTCCCCCAATTCAAAACGGGATAATTGGGAGGTCGAGCAGGCCTCTCCAGCAGCTTCTTTTAACGAATAATTTTTACTGATCCGAAATTCACGAAAAACTTTTCCTAAATCTTCCATTTGATTACCACTTAAATTCCTTTAAGTGCCTTTCTAACTCTTGCAAGTACCCTTCGTAGAATCCTTGATCTTCTTTCACGGAAACATCTAATTGTCTTAAGTAAGAAATCAGCCAATCAACCAATAGATCATACTGATGAAGAGGTAGGCGTTTCATCTGCTCTTCAACAAAAGAAATGGCCTCTGCAAAGCGCTGCTCTTCTAGAGCTTGCTGAAGATAGTGAGCCCCGTTGATGAGTCTTCCTTCCTCATCTTCATACTGCCCCAAATCTAAATTCTGAATCTGTAGGCGCAGAGTTGTACCAATCATGTCTGCCACACCTTTAATCTGCTTCATAAACCAATCATTTTCAGTCGCCATAATGTTCTCCTTATGCAAATTAGAAAACTACACTTTCTCCGCTAGTTCTGCTCATTCTAGCATGGCTTCTTCTTGGGCGGTGGTCAGCTGGTCGATTTGCTACTGGCTCTCCATGAGTTCGCCAGCGTCAGTGGCCCGCAACTTCTTTTAATGAATAATTTTTACCGATTCGAAATTCACGAAAACTTTGCCCAAATCTTCCATCTATTCCACCTGCTCTGACAGTTCTGCCCACTCTTCCATGACCGCTTCCTGCTGGACAGTTAGTTGATCCAGCTCGCTTTGGAGTTGAACCAAGTCAGCTGCATCGTTGGTGCTATGCATGGTTTCGGTGATGGCTTGGATTTTCTGATCCAGCACTTCCATCTCTGCTTCCAATTGCTCAATGCGACGAGTGATTTTCCGGAGTTCCTTTTGGTTTTGCTTCTGCAAGTGATAGTCATTGCTGGTGACTTCCTCCGTAGAAGAAACAGGCACAGCTTCTGCTTGTGCTGTTGCAAGAGCATCTAACTCAGCTTTTTTCTCCAGATAATAATCATAATCTCCTAGATAAAGAGTTGAGCCCTCTTCTGAGAGTTCCAAGACTTGTGTGGCTACACGATTGATAAAGTAGCGGTCGTGGCTGACAAAGAGCAAGGTCCCATCAAAATCAATCAAGGCATTTTCCAGCACTTCCTTGCTATCGATATCCAAGTGGTTAGTGGGCTCATCGAGAATCAAGAAATTGTTATTTTCCATGGACAGCTTGGCAAGAAGCAAGCGCGCCCGCTCTCCACCTGACAGCATGCCGACAGTTTTCTTGACATCATCCCCAGAGAAAAGAAAGGCTCCCAGTCGATTGCGGATATCCACTTCTGGTGTCAGTTTAAAGTCATTCCAGAGCTCATCCAAGACACTGTTGTGAGGGGTTAACTTACTCTGAGTCTGGTCATAGTAGCCTACCTCGACATTGGCCCCAAAACGAGCTTCTCCCTTGATAAAAGGAATCTGCCCGACAATAGACTTAATAAGAGTAGATTTCCCGATCCCATTTGGTCCTACAATAGCGACCGCATTCATCTTGCGGATATCCAGATTGATGGGCTCTGACAGGATTTGATCGTCATAGCCGACGGCTGCCTCTTCTACTGTCAGGACGACATTGCCCGATGTCTTATCGGAATGGAAAGTCATATGGGCAGACTTGGTCCCAGCTTCCGGCTTGTCTAGACGCTCCATTTTTTCCAACTGCTTACGCCGAGACTGGGCCCGTTTGGTGGTCGACGCCCGCACCAAATTGCGATTAACAAAGTCTTCCAGCGCTGCAATTTCTTTTTGTTGCTTCTCGTAGTTCTTGGCTTCGGTCAGCAATTTTTGTTCTTTTTGCTCCACAAAGCTGGAGTAATTACCGACATAGCGATCTAAAGAATGCTTGGTCAAGTCCAAGGTAATGGTAGCAACTTTATCGAGAAAATACCGGTCGTGGCTGACAATGAGAAGGGCTCCGCTATAATTGACCAGATAGTTTTCCAACCAGGCAATCGTCTCAATATCCAAGTGGTTGGTCGGCTCGTCCAGTACCAAGAGATTTGGTTTTTCCAAGAGCATCTTGGCCAGAGCGAGACGGGTATTTTGCCCACCAGACAGCTCTTCAATCTTCATCTGCCACATAGACTCATCGAACTTAAAGCCGTTGAGAATGGCGCGGATATCTGCCTCATAAGTAAAGCCACCAGCCTGACGGAATTCTTCTGATAGACGGTCATAATCCTGCATGAGTTTTTCTAAGTCAGCCCCAGTTTTTTCCCCCATCGCAAGCTCCATCTGCCGCAAGGTTTTCTCGGTCTTTCTGAGATCGTCAAAGACATGGAGCATCTCATCGTAGATAGTATTGGACGACTCAAATCGACTATCCTGGGCTAAATAAGAGAGAGAAAGGTCCCGCTTTTTATTGATTTCCCCAGAAGTCGTCTCTTCTTCTCCCACCAAGATTTTTAAGAGCGTAGACTTGCCGGCTCCGTTCTTTCCGACCAGGGCAATCCGGTCCCGTTCATCCACTTGCAGGCTGATATTATCAAAAAGAACCTCCCCTGCAAAAGAGCGTTCAATTTTGTTGGCTTGTAAAATAATCATAGTTTCATTGTACCTTACTTTTGACAAATTGACAATTGAAGAAAAGGCCAAACGCTAGATGCGCTTGACCTGTCCTCACTTTTTAGATTGTTGAAATGTTGGAAGCCATTTGGCTGTACTGATAGGAGAGGAAAAGGCCGATGCCAATCACCAGCAAAAGCAAGCCCCATTTGATGACTCCCTTTACAAAGCGAATCACAAGCAGGATCATCATGGAGCCAATCAGCCAAGTGATGGCCGAATGGGAGAAGAAAGCTTGGACGGCTTCCTTATTGTCCCCGAAAAATTGACGGACTCCCTCAGGAGCATAGTTTTCCCAAGCCTGTTGAATGCCTAATTCATGGGAAATTGCTTGCCCTTTTTGGGATAGCCATAGAAAGATTCCAGAGTTAAACACAAAGAGTGCCACTTGTTCTGGAAAGGTTCGAATAATATACAGTATACGTTTGATCATTCTTACTCCTTGTATAGTTGCCGAACAGCCTCAATATCCCGCTCTTGAATGCTATAAAAGGAACCAGCTGCCTGCATAACGGACTCTTCCTCAGTATGGTCCAAACCAATCGCATGGCCTAGTTCATGCTCAGCTGTGTTTACAATCCGCTGATGGGAATAGTTGTACTGCTTATTAAGTAGGTAATAGCGATTCAAGCGAACGGTCACCCGTTTGAAACGATTGGTTAAAACATTGGTCTGAGATTCGGCCTCACCCGCTGCAGAAACCGTGCTATCATCCATCTCTGTCAAGAGGATATCGGCCTCTTCTTCACTGGTGACGAGTTGGAAAGCGAAGGCTCCTGTCTGATTCCAAGACTCAAGAGCTTCCTCATAGGCACGGGTAAAGGTCTCATCCATTTCAGGATCTAGATAAACTTTTGCAGTTGCCTGATCCCATCTTGCTCCTGTAGAGGTATGGCCATCTGTTGCTAAGTCCTCTTGAGCAGATGGACTTCCCTGACCCCGTAGAGGACCATCTCGATGAAAGTAATCATCTACCTGGGTGACAACCGTTTGGGCTGCGCGACTGACCCCATCAATTCCGCTACCGGTTTTGCCACTAAAGAACAAAGTAGCAACCAGCAAAGCAAAACTAAGGGCGAGAGTCCAAAACAAGCCCCAAACAAGACTCCAAATAACCCGTATTAGAAAACGAATCATGGCTATAATGGTTCTCACAAGTTCCTCCTTTCCTTAGGAAGACCTTTATTTAGGTCTAGAAGACGTTATTTTACCTCAGTTTTCTTAAAATAAGCTAAAGGGTGACGTCATGAAAGGAAAAAGATCCAGTTGACAGCAAAACCAACCGAATCCTTTTCATCCTGCTTCTTCTTTTATACGCAGCTTAGTGATGCACTGTTACTTTTCCAGTACGATAATCCAAACTAATCCCACTCTGGACATTTGGAACAAAAACGTTAAACTCTAGACTGCCATCACTCGATTTTGCTTCAATTTGACTGCCAACTGGCACCAAGTCTTCATCTGAAGCATAGTAGAGAGTCACCCGATAACGGACCCGCTTATTTTTATCTAAGGCCTTCCGAACAAGGGTTTCATAGTAATTCTGTCCCGTTGAAAAACTGTCACGCGCTTGGTTGGCCCAAGCTGTTTGAACCGCAATATTTTTAGGATTCGTCATCGAGGCATCAAACCCATCTAAGTTGCCAATCAAGGCATAACCGAGGAGATGACCCCGATCAACTGCATGGTCATATTCTCCAGCTAAATTGGTTACTTGGTGCCAGCCAGCAGGGGCCCAATCTATGTCCGTCTGTTCTCTTTTTTGGTATTGACGAGTCGCCTTGGTCATCAAAGCGTTGGCAACTGTTGGGATCTCTCGTCCTTTTACAGTCTTTGTCTTAGTATCTGCATAAGGGAGACTAGCAACATCCGCATCCAGATTGGTTTTATTCTGGTTAATGATGAAAGCGCCTGCTTCATTCCATTGAATGTTTTTTCCTAGTTTAGCTCGAACACTATCTGTCAGAACACTCTCCGCTAGTTCCTTACTCGGTGTTGCTTCTTGACTCGAAGTAACAACCGTTTGAACCTGAGAGTGACTAGCGACTGGCTGGGGTTGACTAAAGTAATAGCCACCGATGGAAAGGGCTGCTGCCACCACCAAGCCCAGTAGAGTTTGTCCTGATTTTTTCATTTTAAGTGGTTTCTTTTGATTGTTTGCCACACTGGTTTCCTCTGTTTCTACTGAATGGGAAAGAGCCTGGGATCACGATCTCAAGCTCCTCTTTTTGATAAATAGTTACTTACCTGAAAATTTCTGAAGGATTTCCTTCCATGTATCTGGCGAGAGAATGGACCAAGGATCCTTTCCATTACCAATGACACCATATCCAATGACCAAGCCAAGAGCGAAAACAATCGCTAAGATAGTAAGAACCAATAGGACGATTCCCAATTGTTTTCCGATTGCTTTTAATTTAGTTTTCATCATCATCTTCCTTCACACGACGTACATCTGCTCCAAGAGCCACCAATTTCTCATGGAATTTAAAATATCCACGGTCAAGGTGGGTTAACTTGCTCACTTTGGTTTCTCCCTCAGCCACAAGCCCCATTAAAATCAAGGTTGCACTAGCACGCAAGTCTGTCGACATTACTTCAGCCCCTTGTAAGCTAGCCCCACCTTGGATACGGGCCGTATCTCTCATAATATCTGAATGTAAGCCCATCCGACGCATCTCTTCCAAGTGTTGGAAACGATTTTCAAATACCGTTTCAATCATGGTCGATTCACCAGAAGCCATGGCCATCAAAGCAGTAAATTGGGCTTGCATATCTGTAGGGAAGCCTGGATAAGGTAAAGTTTTTACCGTCACTGGTTTCAATTTAGAAACATCTGAGCGAATGCGAATGCCATTCTCTTCTTCCGTTACCTCAACGCCCATTTCTTGCATCTTAGAAAGAAGAGGGCGGTTGTGTTCCCAAATCGCATCCTCGATTAAAACGTCTCCACCTGTCATAGCTGCACCAACCATGAAGGTTCCTGCCTCAATTCGGTCTTGAACGACATTGTGAACCGCTCCATGCAAACGATCCACCCCAACAATCGTCAAGGTTTCTGTACCTGCTCCACGTACCTTAGCTCCCATCTTATTCAACAGAGAGGCCAAGTCCACGATCTCAGGTTCGCGGGCTGCATTCTCGATAACCGTCGTTCCATCTGCCAAGGTTGCTGCCATCATGATATTTTGGGTGGCACCTACGGATGGGAAATCCATGTAGATATGAGCTCCTCGAAGACGATCTGCTTTTGCTTCAATGTAACCAGCCGTTTGGGTGATTTTCGCTCCCATGGCTTCCAGACCTTTAAGGTGGAGATCAATCGGACGACTTCCAATGGTACAGCCACCTGGCATGGAAACTTTGGCATGACCATTCCGGGCCAAGACAGGACCTAGAACGACGATCGAAGCTCGCATCTTGCTGACATATTTGTAAGGCGCTTCTTCTGTCAATGGTTGCGTCGCATCAACGACTACTGTATTGGTTTCTTCATCAAACGTAACTTGTGTGTTCAAGCCACGAACGACATTGTTCATTGTAAAGACATCAGATAAAACAGGAACATTGGTCAAAGTTGTTGTTCCTTCACTGGCCAAAACAGTTGCTGCTAAAAGAGGAAGAACTGCATTCTTTGCTCCTTCGATTTTCACAGTTCCAACTAGGCGATTTTGACCACCATTTACAATAATTTTGTCCATACTCGTTATTACTCCATTTCATTCAGTCACGACTACTATCATACCATAAATTCATCAAAAAAGAATCTAAAAGTTCCCGTTAAACAGTTGCCGACTGAATTCGTAAATACTGATAAAGAAGCTACTAGTTAAATAGCCTACACTAATGCTTATGAATAAAATAAGAAGTCGAATTTTCACAGCTGTATCGGCGCTTACCTTTAAAAAACGCTCCCACTGAACCACCGTTGAAAGAAGGTGGTAGGCAAAGGAAATAAACAATAAGTGACTGCAAAAAGTAAAAATCATTTGAATCATACCTCTATTATACCATAAGACAAAGTTTCCCTTCATATTCTTAAGATGCGAAAAAAAGAAGTCGATCCAATCAACTTCTTTTTGTATTTATAATCGATTTCCGACATTTATCCGGTTAATAGCGCGTTGAAGGGCAATTTTTGCACGACGCTCCATATCAACAGAATGTTGATCTTTGGCTTCTTCAAGGGCTTTTTCAGCACGCATTTTTGCACGCTCAGCCCGGCTAATATCAATGTCTCGAGCGCGTTCCGCCGAATCCGCTACGATGGTAATGACATTATCTGCCACTTCGATAATCCCACCATTCACGGCGATCCAATCAATGTGTTTTTCGTCATCGACTCGACGAACCTTTACTTGGTCTACAGCCAAAACCGCAATGGTATTGATATGACGAGGTAAAATCCCTAATTCACCATCAATTGTCTTGACAGATACAAATGCGGCATGATGATCATAAACCAGTCCATCCGGTGTAACGATTTGGACGTTCATTTGACTCATCTTTCACCTCTTCTTAGAATCCCATTTTTTTAGCTTTTGCAATCACATCTTCGATCGAACCGACACCACGGAAGGCATCCTCAGGTAAGTGGTCATGCTTCCCATCCAAAATTTCTTTAAAGCCACGTACAGTTTCTGCAACCGGTACATAAGAACCAGGTTGACCAGTGAATTGTTCCGCCACGTTAAAGTTTTGAGACAAGAAGAATTGAATACGACGGGCACGAGCTACCAAGGTCTTTTCATCATCAGACAATTCATCCATTCCCAAGATAGCAATGATATCTTGCAATTCGTGGTAGCGTTGAAGGACGCGTTTGACCTCAGAAGCCACTGCATAGTGCTCTTCTCCGACGATATCTGGAGAAAGGGCACGGGAGCTAGATGCCAATGGGTCCACGGCAGGGTAGATCCCCAATTGAACCAATTTCCGCTCCAAGTTGGTGGTTGAGTCCAAATGGGCGAAGGCCGTTGCTGGGGCAGGGTCGGTATAGTCATCGGCTGGCACGTAGATGGCCTGGATCGATGTAACAGAACCTTTCTTGGTTGAGGTAATCCGTTCTTGCAATTGTCCCATTTCAGTTGCCAAAGTAGGTTGGTAACCAACGGCGGATGGCATCCGTCCCAAAAGGGCTGATACTTCTGAACCGGCTTGGGTGAAACGGAAGATATTGTCAATAAACAAGAGAACGTCCTGACCTTCGACATCACGGAAGTATTCCGCAATGGTCAAACCAGTCAAGGCAACACGCATCCGTGCTCCTGGTGGTTCGTTCATTTGTCCAAAGACCATGGCTGTTTTTTCGATAACGCCAGATTCTTTCATTTCCCAGTAAAGGTCATTCCCTTCACGGGTCCGTTCTCCAACTCCGGTAAATACAGAGATCCCACCGTGCTCTTGGGCAATATTATGGATTAATTCTTGAATCAAGACAGTCTTCCCAACTCCGGCACCACCGAAAAGGCCGACCTTCCCACCTTTCAGGTAAGGGGCAAGGAGGTCAATGACCTTGATCCCTGTTTCAAGAATTTCTTCTGAAGTAGAAAGCTCATCAAAGGATGGAGCTTTTTTATGAATGGATTCACGAGGAGCATCTTCTGGAAATGCTTCTTCCAAGTCAATGGTGTCTCCTAAGACGTTAAAGACCCGTCCAAGAGTTTCTTTTCCAACAGGCACAGAGATTGGACGACCAGTGTCCAATACTTCCATCCCACGAGTCAAGCC
The DNA here is from genome assembly GCF_015552665.1 of Streptococcus sp. 1001283B150225_161107_H12. Classification (NCBI taxonomy): domain Bacteria; kingdom Bacillati; phylum Bacillota; class Bacilli; order Lactobacillales; family Streptococcaceae; genus Streptococcus; species Streptococcus sp. 1001283B150225_161107_H12. Next base: position 327,939 of record NZ_JADNFC010000002.1, read on the forward strand.
ATCTGTTGATTCCATGGCAATGGTCCGAACGACACCATCCCCAAGTTCAAGAGCTACTTCAAGAACGACTTTTGATTTTTGTTGGTCATTTTTATAGACTACAAGCGCATTATTAATCTCAGGGAGTTTATCGCCCGCAGCAAAAGCTACGTCAACGACAGGACCTACAACCTGAGAAATTTTGCCTAAACTCATGTCATTCTCCTATTCTATTAAGTTTCTAAGCTTGTGAATACATACCATCAAGCTTATGTTTGTATTGTTAAAATGTGCATCGAATCAACTACTCAAGCGCACTCGCTCCTGCAACAATTTCCGTAATTTCTTGCGTAATGGTTGCCTGACGAGCTCGGTTGTATTGAATGGTCAATTCATCAATTACCTTCTTGGCATTGTCTGTTGCGGTTTGCATGGCCATCATACCGGCAGCATTTTCAGCTGTTTTAGCATCAATGATGGCCCCATAAATCATACTTTCCGCAAACTGTGGAAGCAATTGATCCAAAATCGCATCGCGGTCTGATTCCAACTCCAGGTTCAAGATATAATCTTCATCTGCTTCGTTGGGGTCCAAGTCAATGATCGGAAGCATTTGCTCTACCCGCAATTGACTGGTCAAACTATTGACGTGGTGATTATAACAGACATACAATTCATCAAACAATTCATTTTGATACATTTGGACTGTCTTGGTGATGATCTTCCGTACTTCATCAAAGCTTGGTTGATCAGCTAGACCACGTAGTTCATAAACCGGCTGGATGCCTCTTGCTCTAAAGAAATCTGCTCCGATACTTCCAATACAGATGACTTCAAAATCTTCACCTGTTGGATGGTATTCTTCCTTCAATTCCATGACAGACTTGAGGATAGAGGCGTTGTAGCCTCCCACGAGCCCACGGTCAGAAGTGATGACAATATAAGCAGACTTTTTGACCGGACGACTCTTTAAAAATGGATGGTACTTAGCATTCTCAGCCTCGTGTCCATGTAAGAGGTCGGTCAATAGTTTACGAACCTTAGATGCGTATATTTGGAAGTCCTTGGCAGCTTGCTCAGACTTCCCAAGTTTGGCAGCAGATACCATCTGCATAGCATTTGTAATTTGACTGGTATTCTTTGTCGATGCAATTTTATTTTTGATATCATTTAAAGAAACTGCCATCTGCCACTCCTATTTCTATTTGAAACTTGATTGGTTGACAAAGTCAGTAATCACTGCATCCATTGTTTCTTCACTTGGAAGATCTTTGGTAGTCCGAATGGTTTCAAAGATATCTGCATGATGTGCTTCTACAAAGGCAAACAATTCCTCTTCAAAGCGAAGGATATCATCAACTGGTACACTATCCAAGAATCCATGTGTCAAAGCATACAAGATCACAACCTGTTTTTCAACAGTTAATGGTTCATGAACCGGTTGTTTCAAGACTTCTACTGTCCGGCGACCACGGTTCAACTTAGCTTGAGTAGCCGCATCCAAGTCACTACCAAACTTGGTGAAGGCTTCCAACTCACGGTAAGAAGCTAGGTCAATACGGAGAGTCCCCGCAACCTTCTTCATGGCCTTGATTTGGGCTGATCCACCAACCCGCGATACAGATGATCCCGCATCGATAGCAGGACGAATACCTGAGTTAAAGAGACTATCTTGCAAGAAGATTTGGCCATCTGTGATCGAAATCACGTTGGTCGCGATATAAGCGGAAATATCCCCTGCTTGTGTTTCAATAATTGGAAGCGCAGTAATGGAACCGCCACCCAATTCATCTGATACTTTGGCAGAACGTTCCAATAAACGGCTGTGTAGGTAGAAGACATCCCCTGGGAAGGCTTCCCGTCCTGGCGGACGACGAAGAAGAAGGGATAATTCACGGTAAGCAACGGCTTGTTTAGACAAATCATCATAGACGATCAAAACATGTTTGCCATTGTACATGAACTCTTCGGCCATAGCAACCCCTGCATATGGAGCAAGGAATAGCAATGGAGACGGTTGTGAGGCTGATGCTGTCACGACAATGGTATAATCCATTGCTCCATACTTGCGAAGTGTTTCTACTTGTGTCCGAACCGTTGATTCTTTTTGTCCAATTGCGACATAGATACAGATCATGTCTTGATTCTTTTGGTTCAAGATGGTATCGATGGCAATGGAGGTTTTCCCTGTTTGACGGTCTCCGATAATCAATTCCCGTTGGCCCCGTCCGATTGGAACGAGGGCATCAATGGCTTTCAAACCGGTTTGAAGGGGCTCTGAGACAGATTTCCGTTGCATAACACCAGGAGCTGGTGTTTCAACTGGACGGAAGGTATCTGTTACGATGTCTCCCAAGCCATCCACTGGTTGACCAAGAGGATTGACAACCCGACCAATTAAGGCATCCCCAGCAGGGACTTCCATGATTTTACCAGTCCGACGAATCGAGTCTCCTTCACGAATATCCGTGAAGTCTCCAAGGATGATAATCCCGACATCCGTCGTTTCCAAGTTTTGCGCCATTCCGTATGAGCCGTTTTCAAAGATCAACAACTCACCACTCATTGCATTTTCAAGGCCATGAGCACGCGCAATCCCGTCACCGATATAGGTAACGACTCCGGTCTCCGTGACGTCAAAATTTGGCTGGAAATTTTCAATTTGTTGCTTAATTAAAGCGCTGATTTCTTGTGCGTTAATCGCCAAAATTCACACCACTTTCTATTTCAAATTTGCTTTTATGACTTGCAATTGACGTTTGAGACTAGTATCTAGGGTCTTATGATTTGCTGAAACCACAAAACCACCAATCAAATCTGGATCCAATTTTTCTTTCAGCGAACGAACTTGGATACCAAATTTCTTTTCAATAATAGGAATCAATTTCTCTTTTTGAGCCTGATCGAGTCCTGCAACCGAAGAAACGGTTACTTCGAAACAGTTGCTCACTTGTTGAATTTGATCCATACTCACTTTGACAATGTCATAAAATAAGGCTTCACGATGATTGAGAATAACCACTTCAATCAAATGGTCTAGTAATGCTGAATCCGAGTTTTGGAAAAGTCGCAGACTTTTCGCCTTCTCTTCATCCTCTACACCGATATGAGCTAAAAATGCAGCAAGGCCTGTTTCTTCAAAAACAGCCTTTATTTGACTTAGTTGTTCATAAACGTCATCTTGCTGATTCTTTTCAAATACCAATTGAACAAAAGGCTGGGAATATTTCTCAATTACCATTAATTGCTTTTTGTCCATTAGGCATCTCCTAATTCATTTAGGTAGCGATCGATCAGTTGGCGATGGCCTTCAGAGTCCAACTGTTGGCTTAGCAATTTACCTGCCAAGTTGACGGTTAGATCTGCGACATCTCCCTTGATACTGTTCATCGCTTCTTCTTTATTTTGCGAAATTTCTAATTGCGCTTTTTCTTTCAAGCGAAGGGCTTCTTGGTTGGCTTCACTGAGAATATGAGCCTTATTTTTTTCGGCTGTTTCCTTAGCCGTTTCAAGAATGGTCGTTGCTTCTTGACGACTACCTGCCAACTCCGCTTCGCGTTTTGCAGCTAGTTCCTCAGCCTTTTTACGGGCCGCCTCTGCTTGGTCAATATCATTGGTAATTTTTTCAGCACGCGCATCCAAAATACTAGTAATATTGCCCCAAGCAAATTTCTTTACTAAAAAGATTAATAAGAGGAAGGAACCAGCGATTAGTATAAAGTCACCAATAATGGTACCAATTGTTAAATCCATCTTCTACTCCTCTACTTACTCTTCCTCACCGTTTATTTTTTTACCTATGTACATGGATGACAACATGGTAAATACATAGGCTTGGATACATGAAATGAAAATCGAAAAGGCTGTCCATAACATGCTTCCGATAAAGGCTGCTGGATACCAATAAAAGGCTTGTTGAGACAAGGCTAAAAGTAAGCCTGCCAATACTTCACCGGCAAAAATATTCCCGTAGATCCGAATTGCTAAGGAAGCAAAATTGGTCACCTCTTCTAGGAGGTTCATCGGGGTCATAAAACCAGGAGTCGCAAAGGCCTTCAAGTATTCCTTAAAGCCTCGACGACGAACTCCTTCCACATGTGCGATCAAGGTGATCATAAAGGAGAGAGATAAGTCATAGCCGAGGTTAGCCGTTGGGGAAGTCCACAAGTTATAACCGTTTGTTGTTTGGACTTTTGCCATTAAACCAATATTATTGGCCACCAAGATAAAGAGAAAGAGAGAAAACAAGAACAAAGAATAGTTCTTCATGTAATGCTCTCCAATGTTTCCCTTGGTAAAACTAATGACAAAATCATAGATCATCTCAAGAGCATTTTGTTTGCCCTTAGGACGGAGGGTCATTTTGCGACTTGCCCAATAGACAAAAGCAAAGACCATCAAAACAGTTACAAGAGACATGGCAAGTAGGGTCAAATCAAAGGATACTGGTCCAATATTTAGGGTTGGATTCACACTTTCTTCCAAGGTTTGACACCTCCTTTCCTAAATAGAGAAGTCTATTTAATAACGAAGGCCATGGCCAAGGTTACGAAGAAGGTACCTTCTACAAAGGCAATCCCAAGGATCAAAAGGCTACGTAATTGACCGATAATCTCTGGTTGACGAGAAGCAGCTTTAAAAAGATTACTCATAATCAATCCTTCAGCAATGGACACGCCGAAGCAGGCAAAACAAAGACCTAAAAATGTTAAATTCATGATGAATTCTCCTTAAATTAATTTTACTCCCTTAGTTTACTCCTAAAAGATATAATAGTCAAATGTTTGCTTAGAAAGAAAACGTTTTACGGCAATTCTGTCACTACTTTTAAAATTCCTCTTGCCACTAGCGTTCAAAAGATTCTCATTATCTTTAGACACTTTGTCTATTTTTGTATTTCACACAAATTTATATTATTTTTATCAGAAGAGGAAGCATTATTACCAAGGATAGAAAAAACTCACCTGACGAGCAGATGAGTATATTCTTCCTATCTAAAGATAGATGTTTTAAAACTATCTGTTTGTTGTAGCCATTTCTTAAAGAGTTTTTCTTTCAGTGAAACCGTATTGTCAAACTTAACAGAGCCGTTACTTAGGGTAGCCTTATCTTTATCAACTGCTTCAGCAAATGCACGTTTCAAGTCTTCATAAGTGCTGTAAGTAGTGCCATTAACTTCAATAGCCTGCATTCCATTTTTGGCACTGGTCACCACTTCATTGAAGTAAGCTTTCTTCCAGTCTTCAAGGGTACTGAATTTTCCATCAGAAATCTTTTGAATGATGTAATCATCCCCTAAAGTCGCATGACCTGCTTGTTTGGATTCTTGTTTATACTTGTTCGAAGCATACCCTAAGAAGCTTTTTTCATAGCCATAGTAACCCCAGAGTCTGAAGGTATTGTGTTTGAAGGACATAGCTCCAGGAGCCCCTTCACTGGTGTTTCCTCCATAGATACCAGTCATCATCGGTACAGTCACATAGGCTGAACCAAAGTCAGATGGATTATAGACCCCATTTCCAGGACCACGATTGGTCATGAAGTTGTTGGTGATGAGGTCATCAACTGTATGTAAGTTGATGGCTTTTTCCTCATCACTCAAAGGACGCACCTTATCAAATTGATTCTTGGTGTTTGCCCCTCGGTATTGCTTATCAACCTTCTTGAACCAAGCATTGTTTAATGCCTGACTGCCTTTGTTGAGGACGGCTTCTCCTTCTAGGTAATCCAGAAGCATGAGGGTGTCATTATAGCCCTTCATGTAGCGATCAATGTCCTCGCGTGAAGTGAGATCATTTGGATTAGTATTGTACCATTGGTTTCCATCGTTAGGACGTTCATAGGCCATGTTGATACCTAAGGCCTTGTATTCCCCATTTGGATTGGATACGGATGGTGTTTGGAGCATGCCTTGGGCAAAAGCTTCAATATCTGTTCCTTCGCGGTGTCTCCAACCACCCAAGTAAACCATACGGTCATTGACGTGCGTCGTTTCGTGGGTAAAGGCAGAGACCCCAAAGTCACTGATCATATCGGTCACCATGAAGAAGACAGAGTCGTCTTTATATGGATTTCCGTAAATTCGCGCCACTGCTCCCATCCGCCAATCTGTCGCATGGTAACGATCGGTTGGACCATACAACTCCCGAATTGGAGCCACATCTTTGCCACTGTTGGTATGGCCATAACGGTCTGTACTAATGCCCTTGTAGTTTTGGTTATCAAGGACAGGGGTCGGCACCATATTATTGCTCTTCAAGAGTTGATTGCGAACCTTATCCGTTGCTAGACGTGACCAGAAATCGAGGTAATTCTGTTGTCCTTTAGCCACCTTATCAATTTCGGCTTTGAAGGCATTGCGTTCTGCTTCGGTGTGCTTACCATATTTCTCGAAGGAACTATAGGCCATGGTATTGTAGGTTGAAATCAAGAACATATGAGCATCTTTTAAGTTCAAGAGTGGCAAGATCATTTTACCGTGAACATCATTGTTTAAGCCCTCATAGGCTCTGTGTTTAGCAGACGCGAATGCTGGATTGGTCGTCTCAGGTTCCACAATATAGACATTGTCTTTGGTTGCTTTGATGAACCAATCATTCAAGTCTGTATCACTTGTAAAGAGCTCCATATTGTATTTCAGGAAGTCATTTAAGTTACCAGAAAGAGTCGATTTAGCCACAACTTCACGGAAGGCATCGTGGGTACGAGTCCCTTTGATGTAGTCTTCTTTTGAACCAATTTCAATCAAACGGTCTAAGACATCAACATTCTTCCCATAGAAGTCTGGCTTGAACAACATGAGCTGCTTAAGATTGACATCATCAAACTTCACTCCATAATAGCGGTTGAGGTAAGAGAGACCCAAAAGAACAGCGGCCTTGTTGTCATCAACTTTCTTGATAAGGGCCCGTTTGGCAGCCTCATCTGTGTTTAATTGATGGTCTTGGTTTTCAACCAGTTGTTTGACAAAGTGAGTCAGATTGTCCTTGACTTCTTGGAAACTCTCCTCGAGGTAAAGGTTCTTAATAGCATTGACCTTGTTTGGACCAGTTCTACCAAGATGTGTGTAAATTGGATCCGATTGCAATTCGACAGGACTTAATTTCCCTACGATGGCACTAATGAGATCACTACGATCTTTGTCCACCATATTCGGCGTGTAGACTACTTCACCGAGCTCCGCTACACTGTACTCTTTCACTTGTTTGACCTTAGAGACTTTCGGTGTAATGTTGAAGATATCTTTGGTCTTATCTGCGTAGTGGATCAGGATGTGGTCGGCATCAGCTAGTTCAGTGACAAAATCATTGCCCTTCATAGCGGTCACAGACAAGACTTCCTTGGTCAAGAGAGGACTTCCTGCAGCAAGTTTATTACCTTGGTTGACAATCCATTCTTTATTATAGAAAGGTTGCAATTTAGCGATATTGCGGTAAGCTAGCTCACGAGTGGCATCGTAGCCCGTGATTGTTTTGTATTGATCGTCTTTGTTAACGAGGTTATTGAGCGTATCTTCAATAGGTTTGTTGCTGGTGAATTTATCAGCAGTGATTCCCATTGCTTCGATTTTCTGCTCAGCTTCTGCTAGTGAGATACTTGGAATTTTACGGGAGTTGTTAAAGGTTTTCTTCCCTTCACTCACGCCTTCCACACTGTAATTGCGCTTGGTTCTTGAATAGGTGAAGTAATCATCTGCGTCTATATCTGAGTGACCAAATACTATCTCACCTGTTTTGACTTTCATCATCGTGATGTTGTCTTCGATAGTCCCCAAGGCCCAGTTGGTCCCTAGTAATCCACCAGATTGCACCGCTTCTTTGAGTTCAATTGAACCTTTAGCAACTGAATTTCTGAGAACCCCTTCTTTGCCTACTGTATGGTTATTTGCTCCATTTTGAGAGGAATAGACAAGACCTGCCGCTTTTGCTTTGTTACCAGTAATTTCAGCGTCAACGTAGGCTTTTTCAACAACACCCTTCCAGTTTTCGCCAACAACACCCGCTAGATAGCCACCTTTGTTACCAGTAGCGTGCAGTTTCCCGATAAAGGCAACATTGCTGACCTTCCCACTACCATCAATTTTATTAACAATCCCTGCTACGTCATTGTTCCCAACAACACTTCCTGTTACTTTAACATTTTCAACAGTTGCATTGTTTTTGATGATACCTGCGATTGGGGCTACTCGATCAGTCCCAGGTAGGTCAATCGCAACATTTTCAAGCAAGAGATTCTTAACCGAGCCACCTTCGATGTTCCCAAACAGTGGTCGCGTGATATTATGGATGGCAAATGTATTTCCATCCGTACTTTCCAAAATTCCCTTGAAGGCATTGGTTACATAAGATTTTCCTGCTGGTTGGACATTGGCTGCATTCATATTGCTACCAATCTTAAAGGTTCCAGTCGGATTGGCTTGCATGGCTTTTACAAGTTCGTTGAAATTGTAGTAGACATCACCTTCATGAGCTTTGGGTTTGGCAATATAGTGGACATAGTCCTCACTGAACTGGTTGTCTGCAGTCCGTTGGACCAAATCTGGAGCTTTGGCTGTTACTTTGTAGAGGGTCGTGCCATCTACCGTCACTTCTTCGATTTTATCAACGGCTAGTTTTGTGACCTTATTATCATGGGTGGTAACCTTTAAGTAGTATGGCTTCACATCAGACGGTGTTTCAGTCAAGAGGCTGCTATCCGTCTCAAAACCTTGGTCATCCACGCTAATCAGACTGGTTTCCTTGATGTTTTTGATTTCAACTTTTTTAAGGTCAAGTCTTAGCGGTTCTTCCTTAAGAACTTCTTCTTCATCCCCATTTCCACGGTCATAGACCATGGTCGTTGCGAGCGTATAATCCTTGTAGTAGTCTAAGTCTGCTAAAGCAGCCGCTAAATCCGTCTCAGAAAGGGCAAAAGTTTTCACCACTTGATCGCCCTTCTTCAATACAGCCTGGATAGACTTGATGGTCACACCGTCTGGTTTATCCAAACGATAAGTAGCTTTGGCACTGCGCTTCAATTCTTCCTTATCGACCTGGGTCAAGGTTAAGGTAGGCTTTTCAAGTTCTTTGCTCCCTTTTTGAATGATCTGATCTTGTGCTTGTTCAACTACTTCCTCAGAAACAGTAGGAGCATCCGCCGTTTTAACCCCCTTGATGGTCTTATAGACCTTAGTGATTTTTTTCTTCCCATTCTTACCAACTTGAGAAACCCTTTCGCTTCCTTTTAACAAGGTGGCATCTTGTTCGGTTACCGTCTTAAATGGAATTTCCTCAAACGAAACATCCTCTGTTTGGCCTTCAATCGCCTTACTTCCTCGACTAATTTTTTCTGTCACAGGAGCTTTTACAGTTTCAGTTGTCGTACTGAGGGGCTCTCCAACTTTCTCACCATTGACTGTTTTATAGACACGGCGAATTTCCTGGCTACCAGCCTCGCCTTTTTGAAGGAGGCTTTCTTCATCGGTGTAACGATTGGCATCCGTTACATACTCTGTTGCATATGGGAGGGCCACCGTTTCTGTCTCTGTTACCGTCCCTTCTATTACTTGATAGGTTGGATTCTCCGGTTGAACAGGAGCTTCGCCGACATGACCTTCTTCTTGTGTTCCCTTGGCTTCCACCAGGCCTGTATAGGCTGGAGTCTCTGGTTGAATGGGAGCTTCGCCGACATGGCCTTCTTCCTGGGTCCCCTTAGCTTCAACAACACCGGTATATTCTGAGTTCTCTGGTTGAACCAGGGCTTCGCCGACATGGCCTTCTTCTTGGGTCCCTTTGGCTTCCACAACACCGGTATAGGCTGGGGCTTCCGGTTGAACAGGCGCTTCTCCTACATGACCTTCTTCTTGGGTTCCCTTAGCTTCCACCACACCGGTATAGGCTGGGACTTCCGGCTGAACAGACGCTTCTCCCACATGACCTTCTTCCTGCGTTCCCTTAGCTGTGACCACTGGGGCAGGTTGTGGACTTGGTTGAACATCCTCCTTGGTCCCGACAGCAAGAATTTGTGAAACTGGTTCTTTAGTAACCTTGCTTTCAACTACCTTGCGAACTTCATGACCATTTACCGTACTCACTTCTGTTAAAACAGTCTGTTCACCATTTTGTCCAGCTCTTAGAACCCTTGTTTGACCTTTTTCTAAAGTAGGATCTGCTTGTTCTACCGTTTCAAACGGAATAGTTTCTGTTGAAACTTCAACGTTTGGCTGGTCCACAATAGGAAAAGCAGGACCCTCTTCAGGTGTTACCTGCGATAGAGTCTTTCCTTCTGTTGCAGGTTGGGATACTAACTTCTCCTCCACTCTTACATGAGGTTCTTGGCCCGTAGCTCTTGGATCAACTGGACAACGAAGGTAGCCAACATAGTCATAGCCTTCTATCTGGATGACACCATTTGCTAGTTCTTTACTGCTTGCAATTGAAAGAGTCTGATTGTAGCTTGCTAATTCAATATTTTGCAAGGCTGCGGCATCAATGGATAAGAGTAGGCTTTGCCCCATGGAACCAATTAATAGGAGTCCCATTACTTTTTTGCGGTGTTTTTTGGACAGCAAAAGAACTGCTAAAGAGGCAGTCCCTAAACTAAGGCCAGCAATCGCCAATTCGGTCGTCCCTGTTTGTGGCAGTAGACCTTGACTAGGTGTTTTCTTCTTATAGACCAGATAAAAGGTATCTTCATTTTGATATTCTTCAGGAATAGCACGAATTACTTGCGCTTGTTCCTCAGGAGTCAACTCATTTTCCGTGACATACCCCATATGAACCGTCGCTTCTGCCGTGAATTGATCAGCTTGTACAGAAGGCGCTCCTAATACACTTCCTGCAAAAAGAAGGGCTCCAATAGCAACTGGACCCACTCCGACGGATAATTTTCGAATCGAATACTTGGTAATCTTTTCAAAAGCTTGTCTTCTTTGTTTCATCCTATAACTTCCTACATAGTAATATTTGTAAATCATAGGAAGTCTCATTTATTTTTGGAGAAGGTCAACACTCTCCCTAAACCAGCTTCCCGTGATTTTTTACCTTTATCTATCTTATCTTTTTTCGTATCTTTTAGCAACTTATTTTACTTAGATTTTTTCCTTTATTTCATTCCCTATATTTTAGTTGCAACTTCTTACTTCCTCAAGAAAAAAACGCCTAAAAATAGGCGTTTTCATTCATCTTATAAGGACTGATAGAGATCCGCATAGTGTTGACTAGCCGTATCCCAAGAGAAATCACGGCTCATAGCTTCTCTTTGGAGACCGTACCAAGCATCCTTATCATGAGTATAAACTGTCAAAGCTTGGTCGACAGCCCAATTCAACCAATAACCAGATAGGTTGTTAAAGCTAAAGCCAGTACCACTGCCATCAAGCACATTATAGGCTTGTACTGTATCTCGCAGTCCCCCTACCTCGTGAACCAATGGTAGCGTACCATAACGCATAGCCATCATTTGAGATAGTCCACATGGTTCAAAACGACTTGGCATCAAGAAAACATCCGAAGCAGCATAGATTTCTTGCGCCAACTGGACATCAAACATAATATTGGCAGAGAGTTTATCTGGATAAGCTTGAGCAAACCAAGAAAAGGCATGTTCAAAACCAGGATCTCCCGTTCCCAAAAGAACGATTTGGATATCCTTTTGTAGAAGGTTGTGGAGTTCTTCAACCACCACATCAAACCCTTTTTGTCGGGTCAAACGAGAAACGATTCCAAACAAGGGAACATCATCACGAACCGGAAGTCCGACACGTTCCTGAAGAGCTCGCTTACTTGCTGCTTTTCCTGATAAATCATCTTTATTGAAATGATAGGTCAAGAGCGGGTCTGTTTCAGGATTGTAGAGGTCTGTATCGATTCCATTCACAATCCCCGTTAATTTACCAGATTCCATGCGTAAGATTTGATCGAGGCCACAACCATATTCAGCTGTTCTGATTTCATAACTATAACTTGGTGAAACCGTCGTCACACGATCAGCATAAAGGATCCCAGCCTTCATCCAGTTTAAGCAATCTTTCCAACGAAGGGTGCCATCTTCATATCGCTCAAATCCAACTCCAAACAAATCCCATAACATCCCTGGGTCAAACTGCCCTTGGAACTCCAGATTATGGATGGTCAAGACAGACTTAATACCATTGTAAGCTTGAATCCAACGGTATTTTTCCTTAAGAAGGAAAGGAATCATGGCTGTATGGTAGTCATGAGCGTGGACGATATCTGGAATGAAATCTACACGTTCCATCATCTCAAGCGCTGCCAATTGGAAGAAGGCAAAACGCTCCCCATCGTCAAAATCTCCGTAGACATGTCCTCTAAAGAAGTACTTTTGATTATCAATGAAGTAGAAGGTAACACCATCTCTAAAAATACGTTTTACCCCAACATACTCACTTCTCCAACCTACCTTTGTAGTAAAGTGTAGCACATCTTCAACTTGGTCGCCAAATTTCGCCTCTACCATGTCATAGTAGGGGAGGACGACACGAACATCATGACCTTTTTTAGCCAAGGATTTAGGAAGTGCCCCAATGACATCTCCCAAGCCCCCCGTTTTTGAAAAAGGAGCTCCTTCAGCGGCAACAAACAATAATTTCATTATCCAATATCCTCTGTAATCACAGCACCTTTTTTAATCACAAGAGGTGCTTCTTTGGTTCCACGAATGGTAACGCCAGTTTCAACTACGACGCCCTTGTCAAGAATCGCATGCTCTACGACAGCTCCCTCATGGACAACGACTCCCGGGAATAAGAGACTGCTACGAATTTCTGCCCCCTTGTGTAGATGAACACGACGAGAAATGACAGAATCATGTACCAAAGCTTCGACAATGCTTCCTGATGCAAATTGCGAATTCTTAATTTGCGAACCAGGAGCATAGTAAGTTGGCTCTTCATTTTTCACCTTGGTATAAACTTTTTGATTTGGTGAGAAGAGAGACATGAATTTATTGGTTTCCAACATATCCAAGTTAGCACGATAGTAGGATTCAACTGAATGAATATTGGCAATATAGCCAGTGTATTCAAAAGCGAAGGCCCCGTGTTCTACTGCTAAATCACGAAGGATATAACGCAATTTTTCTGGATATTCTTTGTGAACCTCTTGCTCCAATTTTTCAATCAACCATGGTGTATCAACGATAAAGATATCTGTCGACATATTGTAAAGAGCTTCTGGATCTTGGCCTTCAAACAATTTTTGACCAGTCACATGATCTGTCTCATCGATTTCTAAAACCGCATTTACTTCAGAGATGTCACGATGATGCATCTTTTTGTAGACCACTGTGATTGGTCTGTCAACGGTATTGTGCAAGTGGAAGACTTGGTTCAAATCAATGTTTACTAAGATATCACAGTTAAGAGCGACTGTCTGGTTCGAACCAGAGCGTTTCAAATAGGTCAAGAGTTGCTCATAATATTCCTTGCCAACGTTTGAACTTTCTACTGGAGTGTTGTAGATACCGAGATAGTAGTGGCTCAAAAGAGTTGACAAGCCCCACTCACGACCAGAGCGAATATGGTCAAAGACAGAACTGATGTTTTCTTGCTGGAAGATACCAAATACACTACGGATTCCTGCATTAGCGAGGCTAGAAAGCGGGAAGTCGATCAAGCGATATTTCCCATCAAATGGCAGACTGGCAACAGGACGATGATCTGTCAATGATGACATATCATGGAAGCCTACTGTGTTTCCTAAAATAGCTGAATACTTATCAATCTTCATCTGTTGCTACCCCCACTTTTTCGTTATATCCAACGACTTGTACTTCTTCCGTTCCATCGATGACAACACCTTCTGAAACAACTGCTCCTTCACCGATAATAGCACGTTTAATCACAGCACCTTGACCGATAATGGCACCACTCATGACGACAGAATCTTCAACGACTGCACCTTTACGAACTTGTGCTTCCGTAGACAGGATAGAACGTTTTACTGTTCCATCTACCCAGCACCCATCCACCACCAAGGAATCTTCAATTTGGGCATGTTCGCCAAAGAAGTTTGGTGGTGAAATCAAGTTACGAGAATAGATCTTCCAGTGACGATCCCGGCTGTCCAAGGCATTGTTTGGATCAATGTATTCCATATTTGCTTCCCAGAGAGATTCAATAGTTCCCACGTCTTTCCAATAGCCATTGAATTCATAAGCATAGACACTTTCTCCAGATTCAAGGTAAGTTGGAATAACGTTTTTACCAAAGTCAGACATATCGATGTCACTCTTCTCTGCAGCCACTAGCATGTTGCGAAGACGAGACCAGTCAAAAATGTAGATCCCCATAGAAGCTTTTGTTGATTTTGGCTCTGCAGGTTTTTCTTCAAATTCGACAATTCGATTGTTGGCATCCGTATTCATAATTCCGAAACGGCTAGCTTCTTTTAAAGGCACATCCAATACAGCTACTGTAAGGCTGGCATTGTGATCTTTGTGAGACTGAAGCATGTCGTCATAGTCCATCTTGTAGATATGGTCTCCAGAAAGGATCAACACGTACTCTGGATTGATGCTATCGATGTAGTCGATGTTTTGGAAAATCGCATGACTTGTTCCTTCAAACCAACGATTTCCTTCACTTGCAGAATAAGGTTGAAGGATAGAAACCCCAGTATTAATACCATCAAGACCCCAACTGGAACCATTTCCGATATGGTTGTTTAAGGCAAGCGGTTGATACTGAGTAATCACGCCAACATTGTGGATACCTGAGTTGGCACAGTTGGATAAAGCAAAGTCAATAATACGATAACGTCCACCAAATTGCACTGCAGGTTTGGCAATGCTTTGAGTGAGTTTTCCAAGGCGAGTTCCTTGCCCACCAGCAAGGATCAGAGCTAGCATTTCATTCTTCATTGATTACTCCTTTTTGGATTGACGAGACCTTCTTCCCACTTCTGAGGAGAGGCACTGTGGCCTCTTCTACAGACTTAGGAATGGGATCATAGACTGCGATCAGTAGATCACCAACAACTATTTTTTTGTTTTAGACACATTGGAACGAAGTTTTCGTTTCACTTTCCATACACTAGCTCCAAGAGCCGGTAAGGTGAAGGTCAAGGTTTGTGGATAATCTTTCCATAATCCCTCTTGAGTCTTCACTTCCTGGTTGTGCTCTTTCCAGACACCTCCCCATTTCTCTAATTCTGTATTCCAAATTTCTTCATAGACTCCAGCAACAGGGACGCCGACTGTAAAGTCCTTGCGCTCTACTGGTGCCATATTAAAGATACATAGCAGATGATTTCCTTTTTTATCCTTACGAGTAAAGGTCAAGACACTTTGATCTCGGTTATCTGCATCAATAATCTCAATACCATCATAGCTATCATCAATTTCCCAGAGCATCTTGTTATCTTTGTAGAATTGATTGAGCTGTGAAGTAAACTCTTGCATCTTGCGGTTCATGTCATCTTCTAGATTGGACCATTCTAGCTGTTCTTCAGACTTCCATTCTAAGAATTGGCCAAACTCTGAACCCATGAAGAGCAATTTCTTACCTGGGTGACAAATCTGATAGGTCAAGAGGTTTCGCAAGCCAGCGAACTGGTTGTAGCGATCTCCCCACATCTTATGCATGAGACTCTTCTTCCCGTGAACCACTTCATCATGAGAGAATGGCAACAAGAAGTTTTCAGAGAAAGCATACATAAAGCTAAAGGTCACCAAGTTAAAATCAAATTTCCGATAAATAGGATCTTCCTCGTAGAAGCGAAGGATATCATTCATCCAACCCATATTCCACTTGTAGTCAAATCCTAAACCACCATACTCTTCTGGACCAGTGATCTTGGTGCCAGATGAACTTTCCTCCGCTACCATGATGACATCCGGATGTTCTGATTTAATCACAGCATTCATCCGCTTAAGGAAATGAATTCCTTCATAGTTGAGATTTCCACCATCGATATTTGGTGTCCATGGACCACTATCATAGTCTAAGTAAAGCATGTTACTGACCGCATCGACCCGAATTCCATCCAAATGATAAAACTCAATCCAGAACTTCACACTAGAGATGAGGAAGGATTGGACCTGGTTTTTCCCTAGGTCGAAGTTCAAAGCTCCCCAGCCATAGTTGTGGGCACGATGATGGTCTTGGTATTCAAAGGTTGGTGTTCCATCGTAATAAGCCAAGGCATCATCATTGATGGTAAAGTGTCCTGGTACCCAGTCCACAATCACCCCGATGTTATTCAAGTGACAGGCCTCAACGAAATCTTGAAACTCTTCCGGTGTTCCGTAGGTATGCTCTAAGGCAAAGTAACCCATCAATTGATAGCCCCAACTAAGCCCAAGCGGGTGAGCCATCACTGGCATGAACTCCACATGGGTATAGTTCATTTTTACCAAGTAAGGAATCAAGTCTTCCTTCAACTGAGCAAATGAATAGGGACTTCCATCTTCATTTCGTTTCCAAGAACCGGCATGAACTTCATAAATATTTACTGGACGAGATCTAAAACCAAGTTTTCTCCGTCTGGCCATCCAGAGTCCATCTTTCCATTTCCGCTCAGGAATCTCCGTAATGACTGCTCCAGTACCCGGACGTTTTTCCATGCGGACTGCTAAAGGATCCACCTTCATCAAGCGGTGGCCATTTTGTCTTGTAACATGGAACTTATAGATATCGCCAACTTGAGGTGCAGTTGTAAAAACTTCCCAAACACCAGCTTCGTTTCGCACCATAGGAATTTCATTTTCTTCCCATTGGGTAAAATCACCTACTAGGTGTACTGCCTGAGCATTTGGAGCCCATACACGGAAACTATACCCTTCCACACCATCTACTTGCTCTTTATGAGCCCCTAGATAATGTTGAAGATGAAAGTTCTCCCCAGTTCCAAATGTATACAATGCTTGTTTCGTATCCATTCACTCACCTCTCTCGCTTTTATGTAAGCGCTTCCTATTAGTATTATTCTACTATAAATAGTTGAAATATTCAAGATTTTTTCTTGAATAATACGATGAAAATTTATGAAAAGAATTTGAAACTTCCATTATTTCTCTGAAATTTCCTAAAATAGATTCATAATTGTTCAGCTTTCAAACTATCTTTCCAATATTATACTATAAAAATAAGTGTAATTAAAGCTATTTCCGAAAATTTTTAGAAAATTTAGATTTTTTGTTTTGATATAACGACAACAACTCCATTTTTTTTCAGCTACTTCATTTAAAGAAACAAATAGACGTTTAAAACAAAAAAGCTACCACCTCTTCCAAGGTGATAACTTTTATCAGATTTTTAACATCAATTAGTCTACGTTCACGTATTCTTTAGAAAGTTCAAGCACTTCTTCCATGGTTGAACATTCAGTAAGAGCACGATTAGCGTATTCTTGCATCTTAGCAGTATCGAGTTTCTTCATCAAGCTACGTGTACGAAGGACAGATGTAGCTGACATAGAGAACTCATCCAAGCCCATTCCGACAAGAAGTGGAACAGCTGTTTGGTCACCAGCCATCTCACCACACATTCCAGCCCATTTACCTTCAGCGTGAGCTGCTTTGATCACATTGTTAATCAAACGAAGGATCGATGGGTTATATGGTTGGTAAAGGTATGAAACTTGTTCGTTCATACGGTCAGCAGCCATTGTGTATTGGATCAAGTCGTTTGTACCAATTGAGAAGAAATCAACTTCTTTGGCAAATTGGTCAGCCAACATCGCTGCAGCTGGGATTTCAATCATGATCCCTACTTCGATGTCGTCAGCAACGGCAACACCTTCAGCAACCAATTTCGCTTTTTCTTCTTCCAGAATACCTTTAGCTGTACGGAACTCTGTCAACAAAGCAACCATTGGGAACATGATCCGCAATTTACCGTGAACAGATGCACGAAGCAAAGCACGCAATTGTGTACGGAACATTTGGTTACCAGTTTCAGAGATAGAGATACGCAAAGCACGGTAACCCAAGAATGGGTTCATTTCTTTAGGAAGATCGAAGTAAGGAAGTTCTTTATCCCCACCGATATCCATTGTACGAACGACAACAGGTTTACCGTTCATACCTTCAAGAACTGCTTTGTATGCTTCGTATTGATCATCTTCAGTTGGGAAGTCTTGAGAATCCATGTACAAGAATTCTGTACGGTAGAGACCAACAGCTTCAGCACCATTTTCGTTCACACCTTCAACGTCTTTAGGTGTACCGATGTTAGCTGCCAACTCAAAGTGTTTACCATCTGCAGTAACAGTTTTAGCATCTTTCAAAAGAGCCCATTCAGCTTTTTGTTTAGCGTAAGCTTCACCAGCTGCTTTAAATTCAGCGATTTGTTCTTCACTTGGGTTGATGACTACTTCACCAGTGATTCCAGATACAGCCAACACATCACCATCTTTTACGAGATCTGTAATGTTGTTTGTACCAAGAACCGCTGCGATTTCAAGTGTACGCGCCATGATAGCTGAGTGACTTGTACGTCCACCAATGTTTGTAACAAAGGCTTTAACGAACTGTTTGTTCAATTGAGCAGTATCGGATGGAGTCAAGTCATGCGCAACCACGATTGCTTCTTCATTGATAGTTGCTGGGTTTGGCAATTTCTTACCAAGCAAGTTTGCAAGAACACGTTTGGTCACGTCGCGAATATCTGCTGCACGTTCTTGCATGTATGGGTTATCTTCCATTCCTTCAAAGATGGTGATAAACATGTCTGTAACTTCTTTCAAGCCAGCCTCAGCATTCACCTTCTTCGTGCGAATTGTTTCCTTGATCTGACCAACCATTTCAGGGTCAGAAAGAACCATCATGTGAGCATCAAATACTTGTGCTGCTTCCTCACCAAGGCTCGCTACTGCATTCTCCCGAATAAGAGAAAGCTCGTTTTGTGAAGCTTCTAGAGCTGCATCCAAACGAGCTTCTTCTGCATTTGTATCTTCAACTGAGATTGTATCAAATGACAAGTCGGGTTGAACAAGTAGATATGCCTTAGCAACGGCAACACCATCAGATGCTGCAATTCCTTTAAGCATTTCTGTCATGTTTATGCCAATCCTTCTTTTTCCATTGTTTCAGCGATTGCTGCAAGAGCATCATCAGCGTCAGCTCCTTCAGCTGAGATTACAACGTCAGCTCCTTGACCAACACCAAGGCTCATAACACCCATGATTGATTTCAAGTTAACTGATTTACCTTTGTATTCAAGAGTAATATCTGAAGCAAATTTGCTAGCAGTTTGAACCAACAAAGTTGCTGGACGTGCGTGGATACCTGTTTCTGCCACGATGTGGAAATCTTTAGAAGCCATAGTTTGACTCTCCTTTTAAAATTAGTTATTGAGTTATCTGTGATAACCCTTACAATTTGCTATTATATCATCTTCTTCATTATTTTTCAAGATTTTTATCACACACTTACTGAAAATACTTACAGGAAGCACTCAATTTTTCTCTTCTTTTGAACTACTTTTTTTACTTTCTTCTATTAAATAAATTGAATTGCTTTCAGGGACACAGTATATAGAATTTTAGGAAAATGGTTCGAATTCCTTTGACTTAAAAAACCTATATTTTATCACGTTTTCCTCAATTTTCACTAATTCTTACAATACTACATATTGTGGTATACTTCGATATAGTTAATTTACGTGCACAATATTTAGTTAAAACTCTTGACAAGGAAAAACCTTTTGTTTATACTAGATACAGATTTATGAATTTAGAGGAGTTAGATCACATTATGGTGACAATTTATTCAAAAAATAATTGCGTTCAATGTAAAATGACCAAACGTTTTTTAGATACCAATCACGTTGAATACCGTGAAATTAATCTAGATGAGCAACCTGAGTTTGTAGACCATGTGAAGAACCTTGGTTTCAACGCTGCACCAGTTATCCAAACGGCAGATGAAGTCTTCTCTGGCTTCCAACCAGCTAAGCTCAAGAAATTATCTTAACATTATTAAACAGGATCTGATTGGTCTAGGGAATGGATTACTGTAGTTCTCGACTACGGTGTTCCCCTGGCCCTTTTACTTGTACAGGGGAGCTTGCCTCCCCTTTGTTTTTGAATTAGAAAAAGGAACATTATGGGATTAAAATCACTTGAAGACGTAACCTACTTCCGTCTTAATAATGAAATCAACCGTCCAGTTAACGGTCAAATCATGCTTCATAAAGATAAAGAGGCCTTGGATGCTTTCTTCAAAGAAAATGTTGTGCCAAATACCATGGCCTTTGATTCAATAACGGATAAAATCAACTACCTTATTGAACACAACTATATCGAAACAGCCTTCATTCAGAAGTACCGTCCTGAATTTTTGGAAGAATTGGCCCAATTTATCAAAGATCAAAACTTCCAATTCAAGTCCTTCATGGCTGCCTATAAATTCTATAACCAGTATGCTCTGAAAACAAATGATGGAGAGTACTATCTCGAAAGTATGGAAGACCGCGTCTTCTTCAATGCTCTCTACTTTGCGGATGGAAATGAAGAAATTGCTAAAGACATCGCAAATGAAATCATCCACCAACGCTACCAACCAGCTACTCCTTCTTTCTTAAATGCTGGACGTGCCCGCCGTGGAGAATTGGTCTCCTGTTTCTTGATCCAAGTAACCGATGACATGAATGCGATCGGACGCTCTATCAACTCAGCCCTCCAACTTTCACGTATCGGTGGTGGGGTAGGAATTTCCCTCAGCAACCTTCGTGAAGCTGGAGCACCGATCAAGGGCTATGAAGGAGCCGCTTCTGGGGTCGTACCAGTCATGAAACTCTTCGAAGATAGCTTCTCTTACTCTAACCAATTGGGACAACGCCAAGGGGCTGGGGTTGTTTACCTCAACGTCTTCCACCCAGATATCATCGCCTTCCTTTCTACTAAGAAAGAAAATGCCGATGAAAAAGTTCGGGTTAAGACCCTTTCACTTGGTGTCGTCGTGCCAGATAAGTTCTACGAATTGGCTCGTAAGAATGAAGAAATGTATCTCTTCAGTCCTTACTCTGTAGAACGTGAATACGGAGTGCCATTCAACTACATCGACATCACTGAAAAATACGATGAGTTGGTTGCTAATCCAAACATCCGCAAGACAAAAATTAAGGCCCGTGATTTAGAAACTGAAATTTCTAAATTGCAACAAGAATCTGGCTATCCATATGTAGTCAACATCGATACAGCCAACCGAGCCAACCCTGTTGATGGCAAGATCATCATGAGTAACTTGTGTTCAGAAATCCTCCAGGTTCAAGAACCAAGCTTAATCAACGATGCTCAAGAATTCATTAAAATGGGAACTGACGTCTCATGTAACCTTGGTTCAACCAACGTAGTCAACATGATGACCTCACCTGATTTTGGACGTTCGATTCGTGCTATGGTTCGTGCTTTGACCTTCGTCACCGATAGCTCCCATATCGTGGCCGTTCCAACTATCGACCACGGAAATAAACTGGCGCATTCATTCGGACTTGGAGCTATGGGACTTCACAGCTACCTTGCGCAACAATTGATTGAATACGGATCACCTGAGTCTGTTGAGTTCACAAGTATCTACTTCATGCTCATGAACTACTGGACTCTCGTAGAATCCAACAACATCGCGCGTGAACGTGGCGTTACCTTCCACAACTTTGAAAAATCAGACTATGCCAACGGTACTTACTTTGATAAGTACACGACTGGAGAATTTGTACCAAAATCTGATCGCGTCAAAGAGCTCTTTAAAGACATCTTCATTCCTAGTGCAGAAGACTGGGCAGAACTTCGTGATAAAGTCAAGGCAGATGGTCTTTACCACCAAAACCGCTTGGCTGTCGCACCAAATGGTTCTATCAGCTACATCAATGACGTATCTGCTTCTATCCACCCAATCACACAACGGATTGAAGAACGCCAAGAGAAGAAAATCGGGAAGATCTACTACCCTGCAGCTGGTTTATCAACAGAAACCATTCCTTACTACACTTCTGCCTACGATATGGATATGCGCAAAGTCATCGATGTCTATGCTGCCGCAACTGAGCACGTAGACCAAGGACTCTCACTGACCCTCTTCATGCGCAGTGATATTCCAAAAGGCCTTTACGAATGGAAAACTGAAAACAAACAAACCACTCGTGACTTGTCTATCCTTCGCAACTACGCCTTTAATAAGGGAATCAAGTCTATCTACTACGTCCGTACCTTTACTGATGATGGTGGAGAAGTTGGCGCGAACCAATGCGAAAGCTGTGTCATCTAATTTTTTTAAATATATTATCTCTCTATTAAGACTTTTTGTTATTTTTATTGATTTTCATTCAATTTAGGAGAATTATAAATTGATTTTATTTGGTAAAGCAAAACAAGAAAATAAAAAATTAAAAAAAGAAAATTCACACTTAAAAAAAGAAAATAAAAAATTAAAAGAGGAAAATTCCTCCATGAGAAAAAAGGTTGATAAAGTAGCTTCAGATGGATTGAGACACGGAAGTTCAGAAGGAGCTAAACACTTAGCCGGAAAAAGAAGAAAATAATTTTTTACAAGGTTGAAATAAAAAATATGACACAAACATACTACAAAGCCATTAACTGGAATGCCATCGAGGATGTCATCGATAAATCTACTTGGGAAAAGCTAACCGAACAATTCTGGTTGGATACACGTATTCCTTTGTCAAACGACTTGGACGACTGGAGAAAGCTATCTAACAAGGAAAAAGACCTTGTTGGTAAAGTTTTTGGAGGTTTAACCCTTCTCGATACCATGCAGTCTGAAACGGGTGTGCAAGCCCTTCGTGCGGATATTCGTACTCCTCATGAAGAAGCTGTCTTTAACAACATCCAATTCATGGAATCTGTCCATGCTAAGTCTTACTCTTCTATCTTTTCTACCTTGAATACCAAGTCAGAAATCGAAGAGATTTTTGAATGGACCAATACCAATCCCTTCCTTCAAAAGAAGGCAGAAATCATCAACGAGATCTACCTCAATGGGACTCCCCTTGAAAAGAAAGTAGCCAGCGTCTTCCTTGAAACCTTCCTCTTCTACTCTGGTTTCTTCACACCGCTCTACTATCTTGGAAACAACAAGTTGGCCAACGTGGCAGAAATCATCAAGTTGATCATTCGTGACGAATCTGTTCACGGAACCTATATCGGCTACAAGTTCCAACTTGGTTTCAATGAATTGCCTGAAGAAGAACAAGAAAAACTCAGAGAGTGGATGTATGACCTGCTCTACACCCTCTATGAAAACGAAGAAGGCTATACAGAGAGCCTCTATGACGGTGTGGGTTGGACAGAGGAAGTCAAGACCTTCCTTCGCTACAATGCTAACAAAGCCCTCATGAACTTGGGACAAGATCCCCTTTTCCCTGACTCAGCAGATGATGTCAACCCGATCGTCATGAACGGGATCTCAACCGGTACATCCAACCACGACTTCTTCTCTCAAGTCGGAAATGGTTACCTTCTCGGTGAAGTAGAAGCCATGCAGGATGACGATTACAACTATGGCCTATAAGACAAAAACCTTTCCAGATGGAAAGGTTTTTTTGTTTTTTTATGCTAAAAATTAGCCTTGCTGCAGAAGAAACTATCTCAAATAAACAAATCAGTCCTTTCCAGATTTGGAAAGGGCTGATTTGGTAGGTATGTTAGTCCCCATTCTTCTTTATTGAAGCAAGAAGATAAGGAGAGAAGCGATCAGGTTATTTGCTATATGCAGGGCAATGGCATAACGAATATCTTCCTTAGTCAGATACGCTAAAGCGAAAATTGAACCCATTATAAAGTAAATTAGAAATTGCCCTAGACTAGACGGAAGATGGAGAAAAGAAAATAAACTAGAAGAAAGAGCAATATAGAGCAAGGTCTGTCCTAGGGTTTCCTGCTTTGAAAATAGATACTTGGCCATTAAGCCTCTAGTTATGAATTCTTCAATAATGGGAGCAATAAAAATAATATAGAAAAAAACGAAGGCAGGAAATAACTCCAAGAAAAACTCAATACTTCTTTGATTATTAGACGATTCACCCGAGACCAAGGCTTGAAGAGCAATAAAGGCAACTAATAATCCAATGGGTAACCATATCGTGGACGTCAGTTTGGTCTTTTTAACCTCAAGTTTCCAACCCTTTTGGTACCATTTCCACAAACCAAAAATATAGAGAGCAGATACCAAAGCGAATATCAAGAGAATGAGAGGCTCGGAACCTCCCTCAACGAGAACATTCAAGCAACTAGCAAGAATCCTCGAAAATAAAATAAAATGAGAGAAGACCACCAAGGCATACAAACCAACATTTTTCCAGATACTGTTCCCCTTCATACAACACTCCTTTTTCCTTTCGATTCCTATTCCAAGTCTATTTTTTAATTCAATTATCTACCTTTGATTATTTATTATGCTGTCAAACTTAAGATTTTTATGAGGGCCTCGGACTGCACCTTCAAATCGACAATGGAGCAATATCTAAGACACTTCCTTTTTCCTATATATTTATTGTAATGTATTTATCAAAAATTACAAGTACTTCTTAAAAAGTTTTTACAAAGATTTAACAGTTTACCATACAAAAAGACCTACCCGAAGGTAGATCTCTTGTTGCTTACAATTTACCCGCTACGGCATCCAACAATTCTTGGATCTTGGCTTGGTTGCTTCCTCCTGCCATGGCCATGTCTGGTTTTCCACCACCACGTCCATCGACGATTGGAGCCAATTCTTTGACCAAATTACCTGCGTGGATGTCTTTGTTCTTGCTTGCTACGAGAAGATTGACCTTGTCACCGATTGCTGCGACCAGAACAAGGACGTCAGAGTAATCTTTTTGTTTCCAGTTATCCGCAAAGGTACGAAGGGCACCTGCATCTGATACAGAAACTTGACTAGCAATGTAACGGTGGCCGTTTGCTTCTTGAACATGTTTGAAGACATCACCTGCCGCTGCTGCTGCAGCTTTTTCCTTCAATTCAGCATTTTCTTTTTGCAATTGACGGAGCTGCTCTTGAAGGCCTTCAACCTTATGAGGAACTTCCTTGAGTTGAGGTGCTTTCAAGGTTGCTGCGACTGCTTTCAGAGCATCTTCTTGTTCACGGTAAGCTTCGAAGGCTTCTTTACCAGTCACTGCCAAGATACGACGAGTTCCTGATCCAATTCCTTCTTCTTTAACAATCTTGAAGAGGCCAATCTCAGAAGTATTGCCAACGTGAGTACCACCACAAAGCTCGACTGAGTAGTTACCAATCGTTACAACACGGACTTCTTTACCGTATTTCTCACCAAAGAGAGCCATAGCTCCCATTTCTTTGGCTGTATCAATATCAGTCTCAACTGTTTCCACTGCGATGGCTTCCCAAATTTTTTCATTGACTTGTTGCTCGATAGCACGAAGCTCTTCTGGAGTTACGGCTTGGAAGTGGGTAAAGTCAAAGCGAAGGAATTCTACTTCGTTGAGTGAACCTGCTTGAGTTGCGTGACTTCCAAGAATATTGTGAAGAGCTGCATGAAGCAAGTGAGTCGCTGTGTGATTTTTCATGACACGAAGACGACGATTGCTATCGATTGCTAAAGTGTAATCTTGGTTCAAGGCAAGTGGAGCATGGACTTCAACGGTATGTAAAGGTTGTCCATTAGGTGCTTTTTGAACATCCGTTACAGTCGCCACAAGATTTCCTGTCGCATCCAAGATTTGACCATGGTCCGCAACTTGTCCACCCATCTCAGCGTAGAATGGTGTTTCCGCGAAGATCAGAGAGGCAGTTCCTTCTGAAACAGCTTCTACTTCTGCATTGTCCGCTACAATAGCCACTAACTTAGAAGGCAATTGGCTAGCATTGTAGTTGAAGACACTTTCTACAGTGATGTTCTGAAGAGTTTCGTTTTGCATCCCCATTGATCCGCCTTTGACAGCAGATGCACGCGCACGTTCTTGCTGCTCTTTCATGGCTACTTCAAAACCTTCACGGTCAACCGTCATTCCAGCTTCTTCAGCAATCTCTTCTGTCAATTCCACTGGGAATCCATAAGTATCGTAGAGTTTGAAGACATCTTGACCAGCGATAACCGTTTGGCCTTTTTCTTTCAAGTCTGCTACGATACCTTGAGCAAAGTGTTGACCTGAGTGAAGGGTGCGCGCAAATGACTCTTCTTCGCTCTTGACGATTTTCTCAATAAAGTCACGTTTTTCAAGCACTTCTGGGTAGTAGCTTTCCATGATTTTTCCAACAGTTGGAACCAGTTTGTAAAGGAAAGGCTCGTTGATACCCAATTTTTGACCGTGCATAGAGGCACGACGGAGGAGACGACGAAGGACATAACCACGACCTTCATTTCCTGGAAGGGCACCATCCCCAATCGCAAATGAAAGGGAACGGATATGGTCAGCAATCACCTTGAAGCTCATATTGTCGCCATCTTGGTCATAGACCTTACCAGACAATTTCTCAACTTCGCGAATGATTGGCATAAAGAGGTCTGTTTCAAAGTTGGTCTTAGCACCTTGGATAACAGCTACTAAACGCTCCAAACCAGCGCCCGTATCAATGTTTTTGTGTGGCAATTCCTTGTACTCGCTACGAGGAACAGCAGGGTCTGCGTTAAATTGTGACAAGACAATGTTCCAGATTTCTATGTAACGGTCGTTTTCGATATCTTCTGCAAGCAAGCGAATTCCAATGTTTTCTGGGTCAAAGGCTTCTCCACGGTCAAAGAAGATTTCTGTATCTGGTCCAGAAGGTCCAGCACCGATTTCCCAGAAGTTGTCTTCGATTGGGATCAAGTGACTTGGGTCCACGCCCACTTCGATCCAGCGGTTGTATGAATCTGTATCATCTGGATAATAAGTCATGTAGAGTTTTTCTTTGGGGAAGTCAAACCATTCAGGACTTGTCAAAAGTTCATAAGCCCAAGTAATGGCTTCGTCACGGAAGTAATCCCCAATTGAGAAGTTCCCCAACATTTCAAACATGGTGTGGTGACGCGCTGTCTTCCCTACGTTTTCGATATCGTTGGTACGGATGGCTTTTTGCGCATTGGTAATCCGTGGGTTTTCAGGGATGATAGTCCCGTCAAAGTATTTTTTAAGAGTGGCAACCCCTGAGTTAATCCACAAAAGGGTTGGGTCGTTTACTGGAACCAAGCTAACAGATGGTTCTACTGAGTGACCTTTGGTCGCCCAGAAATCAAGCCACATTTGGCGGACTTGTGCACTAGATAATTGTTTCATATTTTCTCCTCTATTTTGTTCCTTTATATTAACTGGCTTAAGAGCCATTTTCTGTCATTTCCACATAGTCAATTGCTAGACAAAGAGAGATGACTAGATCTGCATATTCCTCTTCATAGACGGTCACTTCATAGGTCGAAGTCAAGGTAAAAACTTGTTTACTAATCTCTGCAACCAGTTGGTCCCGATCATCCAATAACTTGAAATCCAAATCCCAGATATTGCCTTCGATGCGAAGTACTAAATTAGAAATATCGTACTTATCACGGAGTAAGGTTAGTTTTTTACGGATGAAAAAACTGGAGCCATCCGCTAATTCTACAGTGAATTGGGGTAAGAGGCTAAAAGGCTTCTTCGTGATATGGCTGACCTTCTGGCCTTCCACATCAAATACCGTAAAGGTCTTGGGAATTTTCAAAAATGAACCTTCTACCTGGTATTCCACCATTCCTAGATCATTTTTGATGTCAAAGCGTTCCCCCCCAAGTCGAAACTTTTGTTTGACCAGATACGTTTTCATCAGTTTCCTCCTGCAAATCCTTATGAAAACCTTTCTCTTATTAGAAAGGATCTCCGGTAGAAATGCTGAAAAAAAGACAAGCTCACTAACGAAGGGCGAAAAACCGCGGTACCACCTTCATTCAATGAACTTGTCATTCTTCATTCGATTATGTAATTGTTCTATTGAGTAGCAAAATCATTTCTCTTCCATGGCTCGCACCCCCGCCACTTCTCTACATCCGATTCTAAATGATTTATTCTCAACTATCTCATTATACAGATAAATACAATGCTCGTCAACTAATATCCTTATTTAGAAGATGAGCTACCTTCTGTTGTTGCACCAATATTTTGCATGTATTGGTTGAAGGTTGCCTTGAAGGCATCATCTTTGACCTTGATATTGGCATTTGACATTGCTTTGGCAATGATGCTACGGATAAAGTTGGCATCATTTTTACGTCCTGCCGTCAGAATTTCTTTCAAGCGTTTTTCGTATTTCTTCCAGTCAGATCCTTTTTCTTCCTTCTTAGTTACTTTAACGATATAGTAGGCACCAGCGCTTTTTTGACTAGCAGGATCAATAACGACATCTGAAATACCATTTACATCAAGCTTAGATGCTGCTTCCTTGACACGAGTTGGAACAGTTGTTGTTCCAGAGTCAAATTTGATTTCTCCACCCTTTTCTTTGGTGCTAGCATCTGTAGAATTTTCTTTGGCAATTTGTGCAAAGTCAGCGCCTTCAGCTTTTACACTTGCAAGAACTTCATTCGCTTTTTCTTCTGAATCCAATTTAATCACATTTGCAGTGATTTCTGGTGTATAGGTTTCAAAGGCTTTTTTATAAGCTTCGTCTGTCAACTCTTTTGAAATAGCTTGGTCAACCGCATACTCTAACAAAAGGTTACTACGGATTTGTTGTTTGTTGGTTTCTTCTGTTAAACCTTGTTGTGTGAGGTAGCTTTTGAAGGCTTCACCCAATTGTTTTTTCTGCTCATCAACTTTTTTCTCAACATCTTTGTCTGAAACTTTTGAACCGTATTCTTTTTCAAAGACTTTATTAATGGTCATTTGGAAAAGATATTGTTGTGCACCTTGGTTGTGTTTAATTTCATCATAGAAATCACCAACAGTGATCGTGTCACCCTTCATTGTGACGATATCTTTGTCACTGCCACCTTTTGCACAGGCTGCTAGCGTTACAACGGATAAAAGGGTCACCGCTCCAGCTACAAATTTTTTCTTCATGTTTATTTCTCCATTCTAAAATTCACTGCTTCTATTTTACCACAAATTCAACAGGATAACTTAAATAAGTCTAAAAACTACTCTTCTTTCGGCAAAGAAATCTCTTCCTGATTTTTACGAATCATAAGAATGCCATCGCCGAGGGGAATCAAACTGGCCGTCAAGCCAGGATGGTCCAAAGTGGCATCAAAGAGACGTTGCAAACCTCGATAGATGGTACGCTGTCCACGACGAACTTCCATAATATCACGCGCCACATCTCCCCCTTGGAAGATATCGTCTAAAATCACCACTCCCCCAACTTCCAACCGTTTGAGAACTTCTGGAAGAAAGACGATGTACTTGGACTTAGCCGAATCCATAAAAATCAAGTCAAAGCGTTGCTCTATATGTTCCAGCAGGTCCACCGCATCCCCTTCTAGGAGGGTGATTTGGTCACGCTGGTCAAAGCGTGTAAAGTTTTCCTTGGCAAAACCAATCATTTCCTCGTTGCGATCAATGGTTGTAATCCTTGCATCAGGCACTTGCTCCGCCATCAGGAGGGCCGAAAAGCCGATCGCTGTCCCAATTTCTAAGATCGATTTGGGCTGCATGGTCTGCAAAAAGAGACGAAAGAAAGCGACCGTTTCATGAGGGATGATGGGAATATTTTCCCGCCGAGCAAATTCTTCTAGCTCCTTTAAAGCATCCGTTACCGGCGCTTGGCGCTCCCGCATGAAGGAGACAATTTCCTCCTTGACAACTGGACGGCGCATATTGTGGTTGGCATTTTTACTGTAAGACTCTACCATCTTAGGCCAATCCTAATTTTTCAACCAGGGCCTCAAATTCATTGAGACGACGTTCAAAAACTTCAAAGGCGGCATTGAGGTAGTCTTCTTTTTCCATATCAACACCCGCCTTGCGGATCACGTTGAGTGGATAATCCGAATTTCCGGCCTTCAAATACTCTAGGTATTTGTCCTTATCTTCCTGTGTTCCATGAACGATTTTCTCAGCCAAGGCAGAGGCTGCTGCAAAACCAGTTGAATATTGGAAAACATAGTAGTTATAGTAGAAATGAGGAATACGAGCCCATTCGTATTGGATTTCTGGATTGTCTTCTTTAGAAAGACCATAGTATTTCTCGTTCAAGTCCGCATAGAGCTCATTCAAGAATTCGCTGGTCAAGACTTGTCCTTCTTGATCTGCTTTATGAATGGCATGCTCAAACTCAGCAAACTGGGTTTGACGGAAGACTGTACCACGGAAACCATCCAAGAAGTGGTTGAGAATGGCAAAACGGGTTTCATCATCTTCTACTTCTGCCAACAATTGCTCAGTCAAGATATTTTCATTGGTTGTGGAAGCAATCTCAGCAAGGAAGATAGAATAATCTCCATAGACATAAGGCTGCGTTTCACGGGTATAGCTAGAGTGCATACTGTGGCCGGTCTCATGCACCAAGGTGAAGAGATTGTCCAATGTATCTTGCCAGTTCAACAACATAAAGGCATTGGTATCATATGAACCCCCTGAATAAGCCCCTGAGCGTTTCCCTTGGTTGACATGAACGTCGATCCATCGTTCGGTGAAGGCGCGCTTCACGCGGGATAGGTAGTCATCTCCAAGCACCGCCAAAGCCTGCTCAGATTTGGCAAGGGCTTCTTCGTAAGTGAACTTGTAGTCAGTAGAAGACAATGGTGTGTAGACATCATACATCTTCAAATCTTCAATTCCCAAGATTTTTGAGCGAAGTTTCACGTAACGTTGCAAGAGTGGCAAGTGCTTATTAACCGCTTCTACCAAACTATCATAGACACTCTCTGGGATAAAGTTAGCAGAAAGAGCTGCCTCACGCGCGCTAGAGAATTTGCGAACCTTTGCATTGTAATTGTGGACCTTAACGTTGGTCTGAAGGGTCTTGGCATAGGTATGTTGGTACTGTTCGTAGACACCATACAAGGCTTGGTAAGCTTCTTTACGGACTTGGCGATCCTTCGACTCTACCAAAGAGATATAGTTTCCATGGCTCAACTGTACTTCTTGGCCTTGGTCATCTTTCACCATTGGGAAGACGATATCGGCATTGTCCAAAATCTCAAAGGTTTCCCCCGCAGCAGCAAAGATTTCACCTGCTCCTGCTAACAACTCTTCTTCTTTTTGAGAAAGGACATGCTCTTTGGTTTTGAGCAATTTATCAAAGTAATGAGCATAAGCTTCCAAGGCAGGGACTTCTTTCAAGAAGTTGGCATATTGCTCTTCGGTGATCTCCATAAATTCTGGTTCGTAGAAGGCAAAGGTCTCCCCTAAAAGGCTGTAAAGAGACATGGCTTTTGATTGGAATTCTTGGTATTTGGCTACGCGTGTATCCTGGTCATTCTTCATATGGGCGTAGACATAGACCTTCTCCAAACGACGGCTCAAGTCCAAATAAACTTCTGTGGTTTCTAATAGGTTGGCTGGAGAAGACAATAAAGAGCCTGCAAAATGGGCAGCATCTTTAATCGCTGCAGCTAAAGCAGTTGCTTCTTCTTCCCAAGCTTGGTCTGTCGCAAAAATGGTCGACAAATCCCATTGGTATTTTTCATCAATTTCATTTCGTTGTTTTACCATTACAAAAATCCTCCAATGCTTCTATTCTAACATAAAAAGCACCTAGATTACTATCTAAGCACATCTTTTATACAAAATAGACTTCTTGACCTTCCGTCAACGTTTCTGTTTTTGAAATCAAGACTTCCGAAAAAATGTTTGTCGGAACTCCCTCAACTTTATAGTAATGTTTAAAATCAACGGTCAAAAACTTGCCTACCACTCCAGATTTAGGGACATTTTCATCTAAATTGATAGACGTCCCAAAAGGTAACTGCAAAATATGTTTAATCTTCATATTTTTTCAATTCCTCCTTCCAATACTTCAGATTCTTCTTTGTTTGTTCGCTTTCGTTTCTAGGTATATTATACTTCTTTTCTACCGAAAATAAATAGTTTTGCGCGTCTATTTCAGCTTTTATTCTGCTGAAATATTACCATTTGGGGGTATTTGATTCACGGAAATTTAAGCTTTCCCATTCTGATAAAAACGAGGGGAATAAAGAGTCTGCGTCGCTTTCATTCCAGTTCGACGATAGTAGGTCATAAAGTCCTGGTAATAGCTTCGCCAATCTCCCCTAATCTGGATAAAATGGGAAGACTTCAGCGGCCGACAAAGGGGATAAAAGGCTTCCAAGTCCAATTCCAGGAGATGCTTTCCTTTCAAATAGAGTTGTTCCTGAAGGGCCATCCATTTAGGATGACGGTAATACAGCTGTTGACGAAGATAGTCCTTAAACTGTCTGTCTAGAGGGACTGTCATTTGTTGCAAGCTCTGTTGGGCATAAGGCGTCCGCAAAACTTCTAACAGGTTCCCTCCATAAAATGGAAAGTGTTGAGTCCGATAATAAAGACGCCCTCGCAAGTCTTGATGAATGAGATAGTGGAGACGAACTTCCTGCTTCTCTAGGTCCAACTCCCAGAGATGAAAGCCCCTATTTTGACTAAAATAGACAAAACCTTCTTGCAGAGCAGACAAGCTTTTCTTAAGCCATAAGTTCTTCCCTAACAACCAATAGACCTGATAGCCATGCTTGCGATAGGCATCGCTCCGTTCTTTCAAACGCTCCATAGACAAGGAACTACATTGAACTTCTAAGGCAATCTTTTGATCCGGAAGGAGAACATCCGCAATCTGTTGGAAAGCCTGCAGAGGACTTTCTACTTCAGCATCTGAGTTTTGCTTGGCCCATTGATAAAGCCCCAGCTTTAACTCTAGATGTTCGGGACTTTCCGTCTCATGATGAAAGGGGCAAGCCTCTAGGCTAATGTGAGCAAAATGAGGACGCATCACGGGCCCTTTCTTTAAGCGGACTTCCTTTCCACACAGGAGACAGAAAAAAGGACCTTCCTTTTTCATCGGGATCTTCTCCAAACAATTCCAACGCTGTTGCTTGGCATCTGTCGCAATAAACATGTCATCACCTCCACTTATATAATTCGTAACTGAAGACGTTTCTATAGAGGAGAATGAAAAAAAGAAGCCCAGCTCCTTGTTGAATGCAGACAAACTATTATTTTTTTTATAAAACAGCTGGATGATTTTCAAAAAATGACTTTCATTTTTTAGTCATTTAAGAAGATGAAAAACTTTCCGCCGTGAGAAAAGTGCCTGAAACACATTTGTTTCAGGCACTCGGGAGTTTTGAGACCTTAGGCTCAAAACTAAGTCATGGAACTTCGTAGAAGTTCGCTGACGTCCGTACTCACCTAAGGAAAGTTTCTAAAATTACTTTATCTTCAATCTGAAAGGAGCCCAGCTCCTTGTTTAGATATAATCGCTCTTACATGCAAAGCGACTGCTCATCCATCCTAGACGAGACGTTTAAAAACATCCCTCGCTTATTGATCTGACTCACTCGCATTCTCGTCTGATGCCGGATTTGGAGTTTCCGATGATGGAGCGGTCCCATTTTCAGATGCTTCAGCTTGTTTTCGAGCCGTTTCGAATTTTTCAACAATGGTTGCACGAGTAGCTTCCGGAACTTCGGTATCTTCGGACCCTATCGTATCCATAGATTCATTAAAGCGGGCCTTGCTCGTTTCCATTTTCTCTTTCAAATCTTTCAGATAGGTCTCATAGGTCTCTTTAGCTGAGCCCGTCAGTGATGCTCCTGCTTCCTCTGAATGAGCAACGGTTCGGTCCATCATCAAAGCATAGAGCGCTTTAAAGTCTCCAACAGTTCTAGCATTTTCAAGTTCCTCATCTGTATACAAGACAAAAGGAGACTCTGAGGATCCTTTCAAGCTGGTCACTTTCTTGCCCTGAGAAGAGGTTGATGACTGGCGTGTTTCCTTTACAGACTTTTCACTGGACGAGGTCCCTTCTTGATTTGAGCAGGCTACTAGCCCCGTCACTCCCAGTAAAGCAAGCGTCGATAATAGTATTTTTTTCATTCACTCTCTCCTTTTTAAGCTTCCACTACCATTTTAGCATCAAGCTAGGTTGTCGTCAATTCATGCATCCTCCCTGAGACTTTCTAAAAAAGACCAGAGATCAGTCTATCTCCGGTCTATCGATTTATTTGGATGAGGCGCACCTCTCCCTTATCTCCAGATACTTAAAGGTTGATTCACTGTCGGAATCCTAGAAAATATCGGCATCATGTGGACAAGTTCTTCTGTCTCTACAACTTCTCCAACATGAGGTATAAGAGAGGATACCCTAAGGGAAGAGGGAGATTCTTGCAAGTAGAAAATCCCTCCACTCGTCTCCTCCTTTTGGCTTTTAAGCAAAAAGTCCAATGCTAGCCATCTATTCATTCATCTGAATCGCTGTCTTCATCGTCTGAATCATGGTCCACTGGTGACTCTGATGAATCTTTGGCAGAGTCGCGAGCATCCTTCAACTGTTCAATAAAGGTTTCACGAAACTCTTTTGGAACAACTGCATTATCATCTCCATATTGCTCAACCGCTTTGTTGAACGCTTCCTTAGATTTTGCAAGAGTCTCCTTAAGCGCATCTGCTGTTTGAGCAAATGTCTCTTTGGCACTTTCAGGAAGAGATTCCATTGATTCATCCATTAGGCGTTCTGATTCATCCAAGATTTTTGCGAAACACTTTTTAAAATCACCAACTGTTTTTAACTTCTCAAGCTCTTCGTCTGATGGGAATATATCACTAGTTGTTTGAGAGCTAGTATTAGAAGAAGTCTTTTCTGCCTTAGATGAGCTAGAAGACTTGCTTGTTACCTTTTCTGTCTTCTCAGTAGATGAAGAAGCTTCGGTTTTTACTTCTTGCTTACCTGAACAAGCTGCAAGCGAAGCAGCTGCCAACAAGGCTGTAGTAGATAAAATCAATTTTTTCATTCGATTACTCCTTTAATATTGATTCGAGACCATTGTATCATCAAATAATTTGACAGTCAAATCAATCACTAACTGATGATAGATTGTGAAATAATATCCGAAAATGTAGGAGAACAACTGCTCTAGCACTGCTTCTCTCCTCCCAGAAAGCAGATGTTCCTTTGGCTCACTAAAAAAAAGATTTCCGTATTTGGAAATCTTCGAATGTAGAGAAACTATTTTTTACTTAAGATAGTCGGATGATTATCAAAGGATGACTTATATTTTTTAGGCATTTAAGAAGGACAAAAACTTTCCGCTGTGAGAAAAGTGCTAGAAACACTCTTGTTTCTAGCACTCGGGAGTTTTGGAGCCTTAGATCCAAAACTAAGTCATGGAACTTCTTCGAAGTTCGCTGACGTCCGTACTCACCTAAGGAAAGTTTCTAGGAATACTATTTCTTTAATTTAAGATTTCCAAATCTGGAAATCTTTTTATTTTCTCTTATATCTGATGTTAAAGAAAACTCTTAAGAAAATAAAGGGAAGGAAGCAACAGAGCCACATTGGATCCCAGCCTTTTTGACGACTACTCGTGGTCTTCTGGTGGGGCGCTTCTACTGCGCTTACATCCTGCGTTTGCTGAATGGACGGTGAAACAGTTTGCAAGCCATTTGCAATTTGTAGCTGGCCATTTTGAACACTAATCTCTGGATTGGTCCCTCTTTTCACTGTAGCATAGAAGGGTTTGTCTAAGTGATAGGTTTGCCCCTGAATCGTGTGATCCCCTGCAGGCAGCACCTCTTTGTACTCATAATCCTGATAGAGTCTTTCAATCAGGGCATTTCCAATGACGTGGCGCAGGCTCTCTGCAATTTCCACATCGTAATGCCCAACTCCCATAATGACTTGAACAAATCGCTGATTTCCGCGATTAACCGTCAAGGTGTAATTATAATCTGCTGTCGGACTAGAGCCGGTTTTTAGGCCATCCGCTCCCTTTAGAGAATACCTTCCACCTTCCAAGGAATAATTATAATTTTCATGGGTTTCTTCATAATCTGTCCCTTGGAAGAGTGTTATCTTGGCATTTTTAGTATAGTTGAGGATTTCAGGGAACTCATTAACTATATGATAGGCCAAAATAGACATATCTCTTGCTGTTGTTTGGTTAATGGCATGTTGATCATAGCGGGTCGGATTATAGTAGCCATCTAAGACTGCAGTTGGGGCACCATTAGGATTGTTCCACTTGGTATTGGTCATTCCAATTTCCTGGGCCCGCTGGTTCATCAAATCCAAGAATTTATCTGGATCTCCTCCCGACACCTTATTGGCAATCATGATGGTCGCAGCACTAGATGAAGGAACAAAAATCATATTTAGGAGGGTCGATACCTTGTATTGAGCCCCCGCCACAATGGGACTATTGCTCAACTTCTGATTATGAGAAATGATCACATCCGTATCTGTCGCTGTAATCAAGGTATCATAATCCAGCTGCCCTTCTTTAATAGCTCTCAGAAGCACGTAGACGGACATCAATTTAGCCATACTACCGGAGTCACGAGGAGCATCGATATTATCGCCATAAACAATCGCTCCTGTGTGAGCATCAACGACAATATCAGCCTTGGGACGGAAAAATTCATCCACCGAAGTCCCTGATTTTTCTGTGATCGACATGATATCTTCTTGTTGATAAAGATCATCCGCCTTTGCTAGCATTGGGAAACACAGGCAAGCAAGGGAAAGTGTCGCAAATAAGGCACGTTTAAACTTCATTCTCTCTCATTTCTTTCATAAACATCATCGTTCTCCATTATAGCATAAGTCCTTCTATTCACAAACTCTATTTCCTAAACTTTTTACTCCTTCGTGTTCCCAAAGAGACCTGGAGATTTTCCTTTTGGCATCTTTAAAAAGAGACTTAGTAGAAGGACGAGGACCAGGACAGCCACCAAGAAGTAACTCATCATTGAAAATCCTCCGTGATCCACAAAGAAAGCTGCTAGCGGTTGTAAGAGAATGGTACCAAGATAGCGGACTCCCTGAACGAGAGCCATGGCTAAGACTAGATCTTTTTTATCCACCTGTTGGGAGATAAAACGCAAGGAGACCATGATCAAGACCATCCCCGTCGTATGCTTGGCCAAGAGGGTGACCAACACTTTTAAGAAGACCGGACTCGGAAGAGCATAGATGACATACTGGAGCAAGAGAATCCCCACAGGAAGCAAAATTAGGAGACGCAGGGGCCAATGGTCCATAAAACGGTCCGAGAAAAAGATGAGGGGCGCTTCTACAACGACAGATAGGGCCACAACCGTAGACGCTATCTGAACAGGGAGCCCACTATCCATTAAAAGAGCTGGAATATAGGTATGGCCAATATTTCCCACGCCCGACACAAGCCCCATCAGTAATAGGAAAAAGAGATAGGGTCCATTATGGAGCAGAGGCCGGATCGAGACAGCTTCTTTTTGTACCCGATTGGTCTTATCAATACGGATAGCCCCTAAACTGAAGAAACTAAGAAGGATCGTGACCAATACACAATAGTATACAGACTGAGGGCTAAGATGAGCATAGAGCCAACCAGCTAGGTGGGCTCCAGCCGCATACCCTAGCGTCCCCCAAACGCGGATTTTTCCAAAAGCATAGGGACTCTGGGTAGCTAAAATCTCCATCATGGGAGCCGTCCCATTTAGACACAGTAATACCAAGCCATAAAAGATCGTCAACCAAAAGAAGTTAGGGGCCCAGATAAAGCCACCCACTCCTGCCATGAGGACTCCTAAGCTCAAGGTCGTGATTTTAACAATACCAAATCGTTCATTGATATAACCAAATAAGGGCTGGGTAAGCATGGATAGGAAAAAGGCTGTCGACACCAAATTAGATACCTGACTGGCTGAATACTGCTGGCCTATCAGATAGACAGAGATTAAAGTCGTAAAGAGGGCCGTCGACATGAAGTAAAAACTATATAAAAATAAATAAGCAGGATAGGAATTTCGAAATGCTTTCATAAGTTTCCTTTCAACATGAGAAATAAAAGGCAATGACAAAACCCAACTGGATTTCAGTTGAGTTTTGATCAGTTATTTTTTGTAGCGATCCTGAGCCTTGCGCGCCCGTTCTTTGCGATGAGCTCTTTCTAAATACAGAATCATAGCGAGAATGAAAATTGGAATCAGAATGACCAGGCTTTCAAGAGGAAAATGGAAGGATTTCTCTCTAGCTGGGGCCGCAGTACTTTGGGAATCCGATTGACTCACTGCTCCTTCTTTGACTGGAAGTCCATCAGAAATCTTTTCTGATAGGGTCATCAAGCCTGAATCCGCCTCAACCTGTCCATCTTTGACAACGAGTTTTGGATTCTCTTCTCCCTTTTTGACCGTGGCATAGAAAGGTTGATCCAGTGTGTAGGTCTTTCCATCAATCGTCTGAACACCCTTGTCCAACAACTTCTTATAACGATAATCTGCAAAAGCCTTTTCGATCAAGGCATTACCAAATGGATGTCGATAGTATTCACCATCCTGGTCGGACCAATCACCAACTCCCATTACTACGGAGATAATTCGTTGGTCCCCCCGTTTAGCGGTTGCGATATAGTTAAAGGCACCACGTGGACTCGAACCTGTCTTCAGACCATCTACTCCTTCAAGAGCATATCTAGCTCCTGGCAAGGAATAGTTATAGGTATCAAAAGTCTCCTCATAAGGCGTTCCTTGTTTCACGGTCACCTTAGCCTGATTGGTATAACTAAGGATCTCTGGATATTCTTTCACGAAATGATAGACGAGAATCGCCAAATCTCTTGCAGTTGTCTGGTTGGCCGCATCATTTGGATAGTTATAACTGGTATACAAACCTCGGAAGGTTGAAATGGCCGCTCCACTCGGATTGTTCCAAATGGTATTGGTCATCCCCAACTCCTTGGACTTTTCGTTCATCCGCTGAATAAAGGCATCCGCATCGTGGTTAGAAAGGAGATTGGCCAACATAATCGTAGCCACATTGGAGGATGGAACAGCCGTCATGGTTATCAATTCAGAGACCGTATAGTCCACACCTGCAACGATGTTATTGTTAGAAATCTCATAGATTTTTGACATGGATTGATCCGCAGCCGTTGCAGTGACAACCGTATCTTTGGTAATTTTCCCCTCTTTCATGGTTTCGAAGAGCAGATACAGGGTCATGAGCTTACTCATACTTGCTGGATCCCGCACTTCATCAATATTGTCTCTCCACAAAACATCCCCGGTATTCGCATCGATGACGAGAGAAGACCTTGGTCGGTTATAGGCCTGCACATGATCATTGGGATACATTTTTTGCGCCATATCCACTAGCTCATCTGCCGCGATCGACAGAGGGCGGAGGAGAGATAGAATGACGATTCCTAAAACGAGCAACTTCTTTTTCAAAATATATTTTCCTCAAATATAGAATTTTATCTTATTGTACCATACTTCACTCTATAAAAAAACCTATCTTTCAGGATATTTCAGATAGGTCTCTTTTTTTTTCAACTGGTTACAGTAAGCTCAAGGCTGCTTGGTCTGCAATAATCACAACATCTGGATGACCTTGAAGGGCACTCGCTGGTAAACTCTCTGTTTTTGGACCATTGACCATTCCTGCAATCGCTTCTGCTTTTGATTCTCCATAGGCAAAGAGAATGATAGACTTGGCAGCAAGAATGTTCGCAATCCCCATGGAGATGGCTTGGGTTGGAACATCTTCAATTTTTTCAAAGAAGCGAGAGTTGGCTTCAATCGTTGATTGATCCAAATGGACCAAATGCGTTTGGCTGTCAAATGGCGTGCCTGGTTCGTTAAAACCAATGTGGCCGTTGCGACCGATCCCTAGAATTTGCAGATCTACTGGATGTTGGGCCAAAATTTCATTGTAATGAGCTGTTTCTTCTTCTGCAGTATCTTCGTTTCCTTTTGGAAGATAGCTAACTTTAAACGGTTTCTCATTAAATAAATTTTCCTGCATAAAGTAACGATAGGATTGAGGATCTTCTCCCGTCAAGCCGACATACTCATCCAAGTTGACACTGACCATGTCTGAGAAATCCAGGTCACTCTCCCGAATTAATTTATAAAATTCAAGTGGACTGCTTCCAGTCGCAAGCCCCAGAGTTTTGGCACCCTGCTCTAACTTTTCTTTTAGCAGGTCAAAAGCAACCTGCCCTCCTTCGATTTGATTAGCTACTTCAATAACTTTCATGATAAATCCTCCGCTTATTTCTTATATTCATTATATGGTATAGACCAATTTTTGTCAAGCGCTTTCTTGATGTTAGAAAAGGATTTTTTACCTTCATCCCTTTAAAATTCGGCTAGTGATTTCCTTTGTTTCACTCTTATTTCATGATATAATGGGGAAGGTTAAATGTAAGAAATAGAAGAATTTAGATACAAGGAGAGAACATGAAC
Organism: Streptococcus sp. 1001283B150225_161107_H12; assembly: GCF_015552665.1. Classification (NCBI taxonomy): domain Bacteria; kingdom Bacillati; phylum Bacillota; class Bacilli; order Lactobacillales; family Streptococcaceae; genus Streptococcus; species Streptococcus sp. 1001283B150225_161107_H12. Next base: position 368,167 of record NZ_JADNFC010000002.1, read on the forward strand.
ACGAATGACTTTGATTTCCACCTCCCCGAGGAGTTAATTGCGCAAACTCCACTAGAGAAGCGTGATGCCTCAAAACTACTAATCCTCAATCGACAAACAGGTCAGATGGAAGACCAGCATTTTGACGCCATTATCAATGAATTAGAACCAGGGGATGCTTTGGTTATGAACAATACCCGTGTCCTTCCAGCTCGTCTCCATGGGGTCAAACCAGACACAGGAGGTCATGTGGAGCTTCTTCTCTTAAAAAATATCGAGGGCGATCAATGGGAGGTTCTTGCTAAACCTGCCAAACGTCTCAAAGAGGGGGGAATCGTCAGCTTTGGCGATGGACGTCTTCAAGCGACCCTAATCAAAAAGCTGGAACACGGTGGATGTATCGTAGAGTTTTCTTACCAAGGAATTTTCCTTGAAGTCTTGGAAAGTTTAGGAGAAATGCCCCTACCACCTTACATCCATGAAAAATTAGAAGATCAGGAACGTTACCAGACAGTCTATGCCAAAGAAAATGGATCTGCCGCAGCTCCTACTGCTGGCCTCCATTTCACACCTGAGCTCTTACAGAGGATCGAAGACAAAGGGGTTCACTTGGTTTATCTAACCCTTCATGTCGGACTAGGTACCTTCCGTCCTGTATCCGTCGATGATCTCGACCAACATGAAATGCATTCCGAATTTTATCAACTCTCAGAAGAAGCCGCCCAAACCCTTCGACAAGTCAAAGCAAGTGGACACCGCATCGTTGCCGTTGGGACCACTTCTATCCGAACTTTAGAAACAATTGGGAACAAGTTTAATGGAGAGTTACAAGCCGACTCTGGTTGGACCAATATCTTTATCAAACCAGGCTATCAGTGGCAGGTTGTCGACGCCTTTTCAACCAACTTCCACTTACCAAAATCAACCTTAGTCATGCTCGTTTCTGCCTTCGCAGGTCGAGAACTCACTCTGGATGCTTATCAGCACGCTATCGACCAAGGCTACCGTTTCTTTAGCTTTGGAGATGCTATGTTTATCAAATAAGGAGATCCCCTTATGAATAAGATTGAAAGTCGCCACCGCCTGATCCGGTCTATTATTTCAGAAAAGAAAATTCGAACCCAACAAGAATTGCAGGACAGCCTGGAAGCGAACGGCATCATCGTGACCCAGTCCACTCTCTCAAGAGATGTCAAATCCTTGAATCTAGTAAAAATTAACGAAGGGGATAGCTCTTATTATGCCATCAATAGCATTGCCCCATCTCGTTGGGAAAACCGACTGCGTTTTTATATGGAAGATGCCCTTGTCATGCTTCGTCCCGTCCAAAACCAAGTAGTCGTCAAAACTCTACCTGGTCTGGCCCAGTCCTTCGGGGCCATCTTAGATGCCCTTGAATTGCCGCAAATTGTTGCAACCGTCTGCGGAGATGACGTCTGCCTTATCATTTGTGAAGACAATCAGGGGGCCTTGGACTGCTTTGAAAAATTGAAAGAATTCACTCCTCCCTTCTTCTTTAGCAAATAAAAGAAAGCTTAGATGGTCTGACCATCTAAGCTTTTTCTAATCTCTATTAAGCTTCCTTGGCTGCTAATCGTCGAATGGTCTCTGCATAGATTTCCATTGCACGATATAAATCATCCAGTTTAGCTCGTTCATTCGCTTGGTGCTCTGTTTGGAGAGCATCAGGGAAGAGGGCCCCATAAGCCACACAATTTTCCATAGTTCGAGCAAAAGTCGCTCCCCCTGAGGACATAGCTGGGGTCTGATCCCCCGTTTCTTCTTGGTAGACCGCCATCAGAGTACTCACCAATGGACTGTCTAGTGGGACGTATAGTGGAGCTACATAATCAAACTCTTCATACTGAAGTTGATAGCTAGCTGCCACCTCACTTAAACGTTTTACCAAGGCCTCCTTATCCGCTAAGACAGGGATCCGAATATCAATCCCGATTTCAGATTGCTGTTCATCAATGGAGAGGGTTGCAATATTGAAGGAAAGAGCACCACTTGGTTCATCTTTGATTTCACCAAAGAGAGCTGCTCCAGTCGCATCTTCCCCAACGGCATCTGCGATAAAGAGAAGGGCTGGATGAGGCTGGATCAAGGAAAGACTTTCCGCTAAGCCTACAATGGCATTGACACCCTCAGCCGCATCCTTGGAGTGTTTAGATAGACCAAGAACGGTTACTGCTCCTGCTTCTTCTGAATACTTCACACCACTTTGCTCGATGACTGGTAAGAGTTCCTCTAAGCGGTCACCCTTATAAGTTGCCTTATCTGGCACCACATTGAGAGCACGACCAGCTTGTAGGGGATGATCCTCCCAGCCTGGTCCATGGAGCTTGACTTGAAGCAAGCCTTTTTCAGCATAGGTTAATGGGAAGGACGAATCTGGAGCAAAGCCAAGATCTGCTTTTTCTTCTATCTGATTGTAGCGGTTCATACAGCGCCAGAGAGTTTCCTCGTCCGTACCAAATATAAAGCGGATCCGTTTGGTAAAGACAACTCCTTGGTCAAGCAGACTCTTAACTGCGTAAAGCGCCGCAAGCGATGGTCCCTTATCATCTTGCACTCCACGTCCAATCAACCATCCATCTTTCAGAGTCGCATCAAAAGGTGGCGTTTGCCAATCTTCTAAATCACCGGCTGGAACAACATCCAAGTGACAAAGAACGACCAGGAGTTCTTCCCCCTGACCGATCTCTGCATATCCATAGTATCCTTCAGGATCTAGATAGGTTTGAAAGCCCATTTCTTGAGCAATTTCTAACGTTTTCTCAAGGACATCTTGGATAGCTTGTCCAAACGGTGTTCCATTTTCGCCTTCGTTTAAAACCGAAGGATAAGAAATCAGAGTCTTTAATGAAGCTAGAAAGTCATCTTTGACTTGATTTGTAATCTCAATTTTCATGGAATCACCTCTTTACTTCTTATAGGAATGGAACGAAAGTTCCGAGAAGAAGGAGGGCAATGGTGATCACAATAACGGCAACAACAAGTTTTGCCATGAATTTCCACCAAGTTGCAATGTTGATACGTCCAAGAGCAAGAGCTCCCATTACGATACCAGAAGTTGGTGCGATCAAGTTCAAGACACCAGATGCAGATTGGTAGGCAGTGATAATCAAGCTAGGACGTACATTGACGAATTCTCCCAATGGAGCCATGATACCCATTGTCGCACTGGCAAGACCAGATGAAGATGGGATCAAGAATGACATTGGCAAGTAGAAGATATAAGTCAAGACGATGAAGACTTGAGAAGATAGACCACTGAGTCCTTGTTTACCCCAGTTAAGGATCGTATCTGTAATCATACCATTGTTCATGATAACTTGGATACCACGAGCGATCGCTACGATCAAGGCTACGCTGAGCAAGTCAGCTGCACCAGTCATAAATGAAGAAATGATTTGTTCTTCTTTCAATCCGTAGACAATACCAATCAAGATACCCATAAAGGCGAAGAGCATTGCTCCTTCAGGGAAGTACCAAGTACCTAGGGCTGCAGTTGAGCTACCAACAATCTTACCAACTACTGGAAGACTAGTTAACCAAGTATTAAAGTCTCCAAAGAAGGAAATACCTAAGTCACCCCATGGAATGAAACTCAAGACCATCAAGACGAAGGTCAATACAAAGAGTACAAAGACTTGTTTTTGTTTCTTAGTAAGTGTTGAGTTGACTTCTTCTTCATTTTCACCAACATTGAAGAATTTCATATCTTCTTCACGAGTTGCATAAGTGAGAGATTTGGTTGGGTCTTTTTGGATCTTATCTGCATACTTGTATACAAACCAAGTGCTAAGACCAGTCAAGACAACCCAGAAGATCAAACGAAGGATGATCCCTTCACCAAGACCAACACCTGCAGTTGAAGATGCGATACCTGTCGCGAATGGGTTCAAGGTAGACGCCAAACATCCAATCTGTGAACCGAGCAAGATAATGGCTACCCCAGTCAAGCTATCAAATCCAACGGCCATCATAACTGGCACAAGGAGAGGATAGAAGGCCATGGTTTCTTCACCCATACCATAAGTTGTACCACCAAGGGCAAACAAAGGCATAAGAACCAAAATCAACATTTTTTCGCGACCCTTGTATTTCTTCACGATAGAAGCAATACCAGTGTCTAGCATACCAGTTTCATTGACTACACCAAGGAAACCACCAACCATCAAGATGAAGAAGGCTACGTCGATCGCTGCACTAGTTCCTTTAATCAAAGATCCTTCTTCAGGAGTAGTTCCTAGCATAGCACGAATCGGTGCCATCAAGACATCCCAGATACCTTGAGGGTTTTGAGGTTGTGATTTATACACACCATCGACAAAAGCCCCTGCTGGGATAATCCAAGTCATCACTGCCATAAACGCAATGATGATTAACAATACGGTATAAGATGAAGGCATCTTAAACCCTTTTTTCGCTTTTTCACTCATTTGTTTATCCTCCTAACGCAACAAAGTTTGAGTGAGTCTTTCAAAAGGTTAAACTTTTAGAAAGCGCTTACCTATATGTTTATTTTATCATATTTAAGATTAAAAAACTAGTTTTTCCTAAACTTTTTTAGAAAAAACGAGGGGAGGAACTTTGTACAAACTCCTGTAAATATGGGGTTCACTCCCCTCACTCATGTATATGAATTAGTCTTTTACGATAATCGTTCCACTTTCAGACTCAATCAAAGCGCCAAGGTTTTCAAGTGAAGTGATGACTGCTTTTCCTTCTGGACGACCATTTACAAAGGCAATCGCAGCTTCTACTTTAGGAAGCATGCTTCCTGGTGCAAATTGATCTTGTTTGATGTACTCTTCCAATTGAGCAACATTAACATGTTCCAATTTTTCTTGGTCTGGTTTGTTGTAGTTCACAAAAACATAGTCTACACCGGTCAAAACGATGAAGAGGTCTGCTTCTACTAACTCAGCCAAACGTTGTGATGCAAAGTCTTTGTCGATAACGGCTTCAACACCAGTCAAACTACCATTTGCTTCTTTCACAACTGGGATACCGCCACCACCAGCAGCAACAACGACTTGTCCGTCGTTCAACAAGGTACGGATGGTATTGATTTCTTTGATATCCACTGGTTTTGGTGAAGCAACAACTTTACGCCAGCCACGACCAGCATCTTCCTTGAAGGTTGCTCCAGATTTTTCAGCTTCTGCTTTTGCTTCTTCTTCTGAGTAGAATGGACCGATTGGTTTGCTGAGGTTGACAAAGGCTGGGTCGTTCTTATCCACAACGACTTGTGTCACAACGGAAGCCACATCCTTTTCAATTCCTTCTTCAAGAAGAGCATTTTGAAGAGCGTTTTGAAGCCAGAAACCAATGCTTCCTTCAGTCATTGCAACCAATGAATCCAATGGGAAAGCTGGGTTCTTTTCAGAATCAGCTGCCAAATGTTGGAGCAAGAGGTTCCCTACTTGAGGACCATTTCCGTGAGTGATGATCAAGTCATCCCCATTTTTGATTAATTTTACTAAGTGTTTTGCTGTTTCTACAAGTGCTTCTTGTTGAGCTTTTGCAGAAGGATCAGATGAAAGGATGGCGTTTCCTCCCAAAGCAACGACGATTTTTCTTGACATAGGTTTTCCCTTTCTATAAAAAATAGGGGCAGGACTAAAGCTAGCAGTCCAGCCCCTATAGCTGTTGGTATACGGTTATAAAGTCTTAAACTTTTGGAATGTACAAGTTACCAAGAGTAGCTGCCATCACCGCTTTGATTGTGTGCATACGGTTTTCAGCTTGGTCAAAGTGACGAGCATATTTGCTGCGGAACACTTCGTCAGTAACTTCCATTTCTTCTACGCCGAATTTTTCAGCAACATCTTTACCATAAACAGTGTTTGTGTCGTGGAAAGCTGGCAAGCAGTGCAAGAAGATCAAGTCTTCGTTATCAGCTTTCTTAACCAATTCCATGTTTACTTGGTAAGGTTTCAAAAGGGCAACGCGTTCTGCAAATTTGTCTTCTTCACCCATAGATACCCAAACGTCAGTGTAAAGTACATCTGCACCTTTCACAGCTTCGTCAGCATCTTCAGTGATCAAGATATGAGCGCCACTTTCTTTTGCGAATCCTTCTGCCAATTCAACAATTTCTTGTTCTGGGAAGAGTTCTTTTGGTGAGAAGATGTGTACGTTCACACCAAGGATAGCACCTGTTACAAGAAGGCTGTTTGCAACGTTGTTACGTCCGTCACCACAGTACACAAGTGTCAAACCTTCAAGGCGTCCAAAGTTTTCTTGAACAGTCAAGTAGTCTGCAAGCATTTGAGTTGGGTGCCATTCGTCAGTCAAACCATTCCATACTGGAACACCTGAGAATTCAGCCAATTCTTCAACCATACGTTGGCTGAAACCACGGAATTCAATACCGTCAAACATACGTCCAAGAACTTTAGCAGTATCTTCTGTAGATTCTTTTTTACCAAGTTGGATGTCGTTTGCACCAAGGTATTCTGGATGAGCACCAAGGTCGATGGCTGCAGTAGTGAAGGCTGCACGAGTACGAGTTGAAGTTTTTTCAAACAAAAGCGCAATGTTTTTACCAGCTAGGTAGTGGTGTTGGATGTTGCGTTTTTTAAGGTCTTTCAAGTGAGCTGAAAGTCCGATAAGGTATTCTAACTCTGCACGTGTAAAGTCTTTTTCTGCTAAAAAGCTACGTCCTTGGAATACTGAAGTTGTCATTAATTATCTCCTTTTATTATGCATGATAAGATCCTGTCAATCAGTTTAGAGGGCTCAGTTTAGACACTGAGCCCGTCTAACCTGTAGAAGGATGATTAGATTTCTTCACGTTCGAATGGCATTGACATACAACGAGGTCCACCACGACCGCGAACCAATTCACTTCCGCGGATCTTGATCAAACGAAGTCCGTATTCTTCTAATTTCTTGTTGGTAACAGTGTTACGGTCGTATACAACTACCACACCAGGTGCGATTGTAAGAGTATTTGATCCGTCGTTCCATTGTTCACGCGCAGCAGCAACGATGTTGCCATCTCCACATGGAATCAACGTAACTTTTTCTACACCAAGGTTTTCAGCAAGCAATTCAGCCAAATCACCTTTTTCTTCAACGATCTTCAATTGTTCGTTTTCATAAGTTACAGAGAAGACGCGAAGGTTACCTTGGATTTCAGGGTGGATTGTGAATTTATCGTAGTCCACCATTGTGAATACTGTATCCAAGTGCATGAATTTACGGTTGTTAGCAAATTCGAAGGCCAATACTTTCTTGAAGCCAACGTTCTTCTTGAAGATGTTTACCAACAATTTTTCGATTGATGCAGCATCTGTACGTTGTGAGATACCAACTGCCAATACATCTTTAGAAAGTACCAACTCATCTCCACCTTCGATACGAGTATCTTCTTCACGGTTGTAGACAAGTTCAACTTTTCCACCGTAAACTGGGTGGTATTTGAAGATGTATTTACCATACAAAGTTTCACGGTTACGTGTATCTGCGTACATGTGGTTCAATGATACTGCATTACCAATTGTAGCAAATGGGTCACGTGTGAAGTACAAGTTTGGCATTGGGTCGATTGCAAATGGATAGTCAGATTCAACAAGGTCTGTCAATCCTTTTGCTTCTTCAGGAATTTCTGGAAGTTCAGCTTTTTGAACCCCTGCCATTGTTTTTTCAACCAATTCTTGGTTGTCTTCAATGCTGTGAAGCAATTCACGGATCGCAACTTTTGTTTGGCGTCCACGAATGTTTGCTTCTTCAAGGTATTCTTCGATGAACTGATCACGAATTTCTGGAGAAGTCAATGATTCAGCAGCCAACTGCTCAAGATAAAGTACTTCGATTCCTTCGTTACGAAGTGCTTCAGCAAATGCGTCGTGTTCTTTTTGAGCATCTTCCAAGAATGGAATATCATCAAAAAGAAGACGTTCAAGATAGTCAGGCATCAAGTTTTCCAACTCTTTACCTGGACGGTGCAAACAAACTTTTTTCAGTTTTCCAATTTCTGAGAAAACATGAATTGGGTGTGTAGACATCTATAGTCCTCCTTTTTTCTTGCGGTTTAGCTTAGCTAATCCCGTTTACGTGTTTCATTTTATCACCAATTGGTACCGCTTTCACAACCAATCTTCCATTACGAATGCCAAGAATTTGACACTTTTTTAAATATTACCCTCGTTTTATGAAAAATGAACCGCTTTCTTTGGATATTTTGCTAAATATATTCTTTTTGTGAGTAAATATTTTTTTATTTGATTTTTGAAACTTTTTAACGTTTTTGACAGAAAATAAAAGAAGCCCTACTAGGCTTCTTCAAAACTATCTAAAAAGAATGGAAGATCAAGAAAAGTTAATCTCTTATGCTTGTACTCGATTCTCTCCTCTTCTAGGAGCTTCTTTAACACTTGATTGACGGTTTCCCTCGTCGTCGCAGCTAATCTAGCCAACTCTTTCATGCTCATTGGAAAAGGGATGGTTGGACCAAACTTTTGATAATCCTTACAGAGTAGAGCTAAGGATTGGATCACACGATCACTGGCACTGGCTGCGACCACATTACGAAGCCGCAACTCCTGGAACTCCAAAATTTTTGAAAGTTTTCTCGTAATGAAGAGAACTTGTTCCATACTGGACTGGACAATTTCCTCATAAAGCTGAACAGGAATACTGAAGTATTTTACGGTTGTCATGGAAGTGGCTGTATAGTGATAAGTTGAATCTGTAAACATACCACCGTATGGGAAGACAGCTCCTTCTTTAATGTAATCCATATACGAGAAGGTGTCTGAAGAATCAAACTCCTCAATGCGGACATAGCCTTCCACCACTAAAAAGATACGATCGCGCTTATCACCAGCAAAAAATAGGATCTGTCCCTTTGGAATTTCTCTATAATGGATTTCTACAGCTAATTTATCGAATTTTTCAACTGGAATTTCTGAGAAAGCTGGATGGGATCGAATCAACTGATAATCTTCTTTTGTAATCATTTCTATTCTTTCTTTAGGTTCTTTAGTTATTATATCATATTTATTTACTGACCTCAAAGAATGTCACCAGGATTTTAGCTATTAAAACAATATTTTCCATAGAAAAAACCTTCCCAAAACTGTTTTGGGAAAGCTTCTAAATCGTTAATTGACATTTACACGGTGCCATTCATTGATCACATAGCAGAGTTGGCCAAGTAAATGAAGACCATAGCCACTGATCTCCGTACTTTCTGGAGTAGTTCCCCCTAGACCAGCTGTAAAAATTGAGATGAGGTAGGGTGTTTGTTCGTAAACGATGGCTTCGACATTGAGGGCTTCCGCTACATAACCAGGTTTTTGCTGAATGATCAAATCTGGTAAATACCGTTTGTAGTATTCATTTGGGAAGGACTCTCCGATCAATTCTAGCAAGGTCGCATACTTTTCTTTATGATTCCAGAGATAGTCTAAGACTTGAATATAGTAATCAGATGTCGTTTTGTTTTCAGGACTGATGGTTTTTATTTCTGCACGGGATTTCCCATATTTTTCATACTTCCCGTAAACATTGTCCATACCACCAAAGCGGTCGGCCAAGGCATATGCCGGCGTATTTTCTGAATAGACAAGAGAATACCGCTGCATATCTGGAATCGTCATAGCGCCACCGAAAGCAGCTACATAATTATCGTGCTCTCCAAGGTACTCGTAGTAAGTATTGGTAATATCAAATTCATCCGTTAAATTTAATTTCCCTGCATCGACTTCATCCACGACTAACATATTGAGGGGGAGTTTATAGGTACTTCCAGCTGTCATCGGCTGCAACTCATTCATTGAAAACTGTTGGCCTGTCGCAGGATTTTTGTAGGTAAAGGTGATTTGGGAAGGATCAATACCATATTCAGCCATGTAGTCTTGTACAACTTCTACCAAGCCTTTATTGGCATAATCATAGACAAGACCTAAATTCTCCATGGTTTCACGATCTTGATCTATGACAGCTTGTTTTTCTTCAGGAGTTTTGACACGAGGAGGTTGGAGAGGCTGCTTCTCTTCCTTGGACTCAACTGGTTGAGCTGTCGTTTCCTCTTGAGCAAGCGGTGAGGCCGGAGCCTGATAAAGATGGAGGTAAGTTAACGCTCCAACTCCTCCTATACATAGTAAAATTCCCAACACAATCATGATCGATCGAACATTAAATATTTTTTTCATATGAAGTTAATTATAAAAGATTCTCTTTAAAATAACAAGGTGTTTCCGGATCAGAAAACGATTTCTTCTAGAAGAAATTTTTTAGCGATTTCCAGATCAATCCTTCTTCATTTTCCTAATAGTCCATCCCCTTTTGACTGTCTTATTTCCGCTTAAAGGATCCTATGATCAGTTTTGCCACTTCACGCGCAATGGTACGGAACAAGGAACTGATAAAGGAATCTTTGGCCTTTTCTAAACTAGATTTCCGCGGACGGCCCGGACTCCGTTTTTGACTGGCCTTCTCTTCTGCAACTCTTGCTTTATCTTCCTCTTCTCGCTCCTTTTCCTTCTCTTCTCTAGCAGATTTTTCAGTCAATTTTTCATAAGCTGATTCATTGTCTACTCGAACAGCATATTTTTGATGGAAAGGAGAGCTGGTAATCAAGGCCAACTGTTCACTCTCGTTTAACAAATCAAAGCTCGATTGTGGAGACAAAATATAGGAGCGTTCAACCACACTTGGTTGCCCCTTTTCATTTAGGAAGGAAACGAGAGCTTCCCCTGTTCCCAACTCCGTCAAGACAGTTTCCGTATCAAATTCTGGGTTTGGTCGGAAGCTTTGAGCAGCAACCTTGATGGCCTTCATTTCTTTTGGCGTATAGGCACGCAAGGCATGTTGGACACGATTCCCAAGCTGAGCCAATACAGACTCAGGAAGATCTTGAGGATTCTGTGTAATAAAGTAGATCCCCACTCCTTTAGACCGGATAAGGCGAACGACTTGCTCAACTTTTTCCAGGAAGAGCTTGCTCGCATCATTAAACAAGAGGTGGGCTTCATCAAAGAAGAAGACAAATTTCGGTTTTTCTAGATCTCCAACTTCTGGTAAGGTCTCGAACAGACGAGACAACATCCAGATCAGGAAGGTTGAATAGAGCTTAGGGGAGTTGAAAAGACGAGTCGCTGATAGAATGTTGATGTATCCTCGTCCACTGCTGTCCAATTGCATAAAATCTTGAAGGTCCAAGGCTGGCTCTCCGAAGAATTGATCTGCCCCCTCTTGCTCTAGCACTAACAAGCTTCGTTGAATAGCTCCCACTGATTGTTTACTGATATTGCCATATTGAGCGGAATAGTCTGAAGCATGGTCATAGACTTCCTTCAAAAGACTCTGTAAATCCTTCAGATCAATCAAAGGCCAATTTTTTTCTTTAGCTAATTTAAAGACGATGGCCAAAATCCCTGTTTGTGTTTCGTTGAGGTCCAACAAGCGCGCTAGCAAAAGAGAGCCCATTCCTTCAATCGTTGCACGGACCGGATGTCCTGCTTGACCAAAGACATCCCATAAGCGAACTGGAAAAGCTTGCGGTTCAAAAGGATCTGTAATACCAAGTAGTTTATAGCGTTCTTCCATCTTTGGCGTCCATTGTCCTGCTTTGGCAAGACCTGAAAGATCTCCCTTGATATCCGCTAGAAACACCGGAATCCCTTGCTGACTTAATTTTTCAGTTATGACTTTTAGGGTCACGGTTTTCCCTGTACCAGTAGCCCCTGCAATTAACCCGTGGCGGTTGAGCATTTTTAGATAAAGTGGCGTATCCACTGCTCCTTTTGTAATCGTAATACTTATCATTTTCATTCTCCCTTTTGTTGAGGTACAGTTTTTTTCAGAAAAAGTGACACGGCTTCTTTCTTATGTAGGAAGCCTTTCTCCTCACTTTCACATACTCTTCTAGTGTATCATTTTCAGGTATAAACGCAAGAAATATCCCTCCCAAAACAGGAGAATCATTTTACTCTACTTTGAGTAATTCTAAAAATAAAAAGCCTGAATCGAGGGGCTCCTTTAAGTGACCTCTTGATTCAAACTTTTTTTATTATGAAAGCTTATTTAGCTGCTGCATAAAGCTCGTCTACTTTGTTCCAGTTAATCACTGAGAAGAAAGCTTTGATGTAGTCAGGACGAACGTTGCGGTATTTCACATAGTAGGCATGTTCCCAAACGTCCAAGCCCAAGATTGGTTTCTTCCCTTCTGAGATTGGTGTGTCTTGGTTAGCTGTTGAAGTCACTTCAAGCTTCCCTTCTTTGTTCACAACCAACCATGCCCATCCAGAACCGAAACGAGTGGTTGCTGCTGCAGTGAAAGCTGCTTGGAATTCTTCGAATGAACCGAAGGCTTCATCGATTGCTGCTGCAAGTTCTGCTGAAGGAGCTGTCTGTTCAGGAGTCATCAATTCCCAGAAAAGCGCGTGGTTCAAGTGTCCACCACCGTTGTTGATAAGCGCTTGGCGGATATCAGCTGGGATCGATTCTACATCTGCCAACAAAGCTTCAAGGTCTTCACCAATTTCAGGGTGTTTTTCAAGAGCTGCATTTGCATTGTTTACGTAAGTTTGATGGTGTTTATCATGGTGCAAGTGCATTGTTTCAGCATCAATGTATGGTTCCAATGCATCGTATGCGTACGGAAGATCTGGTAAAATAATTGCCATGGAAAATACCTCTATTTCTTTATGTATATAAAAATGATAACGCAATCATCCAATTTATTCAACTATTCTGCTTACACAGATGGGTTAGCTAGCTTTAGTACAGCCAAATCAAATAGATAATCTTTCTCATAAGTTCCCGATTTCATTTGGAAGTCGGTATCAATCAAAAGACAAATCGCCTGCTCCAAATAAGCTAGAGAAATCCCTCTACTATCTCTTAGGGCAAATTTGACTTGATAGGGATTTACTTTGCGACCGGTCAGCTCTGATAGGTCTGAAACGATTTGGGATTCTGTTCGTCCCTCTTGCTTCAACAGCTTGACCTGTGTGTAGATGCGGAACTGACTCAATAAAATGGCCAAAAGCTTGATTTCATCCTCTCCTTGCAGCCGAAGGTCCTTGACCAAACTGCGGGCGGGATCAATTTCTTTCTTTAGGATCATCTGGATCAGATCAAACAGATTATCCTGGAGTGTCTTTGGAATAGCCTCTTCTATATCTGAGATGGTAATGCTTGAAGCTCCCTTGTAGGTTTTAAGAAACTCCAAGTTTTTCTGAATCTCACTAAAATCAAAGCCAGATTTGATCAAAAGTTGGTCGAAGGCTTGTGAATCAATCGCTAGTCCCAAAGACTTGATCTCTTCCGTGAAATGGGCACGCAACTCCTGCTCTTTTAATTCAGTCGCTTCCAGCAACTGGGCATCCCTTTTTAAGAGCTTGACAATTCTTCGTTTGCTATCCAGTTTTCCTTCCGCAATGACAATCAAGCGAGTCGTTTCTAAAGGTGCCGATAAGTATCCTTCAAAGGACTGCAATTCATCATCCGTCAGGTATCTTTTTTTTGCGGTCGTCACATCGACAAAATGATCCAAAATCACTATTTTTTCGTCCGCAAAAAATGGAAGGCTGACCAAGTCAAGCTCGACCTCTGCATAAGCTGTTTCCTTCATGTCAAAATAGGAATAGTTCAAATCAGATGAATCGTAGCCAACTTTCTTAAAAAGTTGCTCTTTCATCCACTCAAACTGACCGATGTCATCTCCTGATAGAACCAGGATTGGAGGAAGGTTCTCAGCACTGATTTTTTTAATTGTTTGTAAAGCCTGCATGTTCTGAAGGTACCTCATTCCACTCTCTAAACTGATGCTGGATCTGTTCCGATTCCATTTTCTTTTCAAGAGGTGCTTTCTCTAGTGGAGTTGGTGGAGCCGAAACAATCTGGGGAATAGCTGAAAAACTGTTGGGATCCATCAAATAGGATGGCATACTTGGCGAAGAGACCACGGGACTCGTCGAAGCAAATCCTGAAGAAGCATTCTGGTCCGGTTGTGCAAGTCTAGCACTTGGAAGGACCAAGAGACAAGCCAAGCAGAGCAAGCCTGCAAGAGCTAAGACTAAAAAAATGGAAATAGGAGATAAAAGGTAGAGCAAGATAGGACCTAGAAATAGGAAAATCAAAGACCAATGAAAACCTGCATCTCTCAATCGCCGAACGACTACTGCTTGCTGGGGAACAAAAATAAGATAGAGATAAAGGAGAAAAAAGATGCTGAACCAAGCTGAAACGTCCATCCCGGTCAAGGGAATCACGTCTTCCTCTGATTTCGAATTTGAAAAGAGTAAGACCAATTGGTAAATCCAAAATGGACTGGTAAATAATAAATGCCAGGCTTGGCTAATCCAAAATTCTTTTCTATCTGATTTTCTTGAAAAATCAGCATATTGCATCCAAAACAACTGTAATGATTTCATACTTGTAACCTCATTTCCTTGACTTTATCATAGCAATTTTCAAGCTAGAAATCAAACAGCTCTTATCGAACGGTTTCAATCGTCCACTGATTCCACCCTCTAAAACGAATCGCTCCTTGCTGGTCTGTACGAAAAACAGTCATTTTTAACTCTTTGAAGCGCTCCAAAGTTTCCTGATGAGGATGCTGGTAACGATTTTTTTCGCCCGCAGATATCAAGGCAATTTTTGCTTGGATTTTCTCTAAGAAGGCAGGGTGAGAAGATCCCTTAGAACCATGGTGGCCTGCTTTTAGGACATCCACGCGCAGTTGAGGATATCGGGCTAACAAGGCCTTTTCCCCTTCTTCTTCTAAATCTCCTGTAAAAAGGAAGGACCACCCATAAAAGCGACCATAAAGAACAATGGAATCGTTATTACTCCCATCTCCTACTTCTACCGGATAGAGGACTTCTGCACGCCCATCAAAGATCGACAATTGATCACCAGCCTCCAACGTTTTTACCGGTAAGTTCAATCGTTTGAGCAGACGGACAAAAGAGCCTTTTTTTAAACTTCCCTTAGAAATATTTATTTCCTTTATCCTAACCTTAGTCGCAAGCACTTCCAAATCTCCCATGTGATCTGTGTCAGTATGCGTGAGAATCATATGATCAATCTGGTCAAGCCCCCTGCTTTTGAGATAAGGGAGTAGGGTCCGTTCTGCATTGCTAGTAGACCTTCGCTTTTTCCATTCCTCCTTTTGGCCAAAGTCCACTTTTCCTCCTGTATCAATTAAGATAGTTTTCCCTCGCCAATCACGCAACAAAATACTATCACCTTGACCAATATCAATGATGGTAATCTCATTTTCTAAAGGATGCTTCACGATGGCAAACACAGAGCATACTAAGAGTAAAAACAGGTATCGCCACTTCTTAACCTTTCGTATCTCATAGAGGCAAGCTAGCAAGCACAATAACAAGATGAAAAAATAGATGCTTGGCTGTCCAAAAACCAAGGATTGACTAGTGAAGCTCGCTAGATACTCCATACTTTTTTCCATCCAGACGAAGAAAGGATTCCAGAAGGTCAAGGGATAAAGAAAAGAAAGGAGAAAGACGACACTCAGTCCTGGCAACAACAGAAGGTCAAATAAGAGAGAAAAAATAAAGGTTAGAGGAAGGGACCAGGGTTGGTATTCTCCAAAGAAAAAAATGAGAAAAGGAAGAACCCCTAGTGTTAACACTAGACTCTCCTTGATGACTTTTCGGATTCCCTCCTTCTCCTCTTCGGAAGAGGTTAGAGTCAATATAAAGGCGTAGGCGCAGGATAAGAGACCTCCAGCAGTCAACAAGGAGGACGGTAAAAGAAGGAGTAATAAAAGGAGAGTGACTCCCATATTTTCCATTCCTTTGAGCCCAGCCTGGGCCAGGAGTTTCTGTAAGAGGCTTCGAACGACCGAAACCGAAAAGCCTGTCATTCCAGCATAAAGAAGCGAAAATGGATAGAGGAGGTAGGCAACCTTTTCCTGCTCCAGTCCCAATCGGAGAAAGAAGCGCCGAAAAGCATCTAGGAAGAAGGCAACCTGCATACCCGATAAAGCGAACAGATGGATAATCCCCAAGTTCGAATACAGCTGGCTCATTTCTTCAAACTCTACATCTAAAAAACCAAAAAGCAAACCTGTCATGTAGTGACTCATGGGCTGGGGGAAATGCTGGTGAACCCATACAATGGCCTTTCGCCTCCAACTAGACAGCAGTCCTATGAAATCTCTAAGCTCAGCAGGTCTCTTTTCAAGGATGTGGCTGATTTTTAAAAGGTGATAAATCCCTTGTGTTTTCAGATAAGCCTGGTAATCAAAACCCATAAAATTACGCTGTTTTGTCGGGGTCTCTAACTCCCCTTTGATCCGTAATTCTAGCCCATGATCCAGGTGTTTAAAATAGGCTTGTTCTTCCTCTGACTGAAGCTGGTAGAAAACCTGAAAAGTACGGCTACCCGACTTGGCACGAAAGGATAAAGCATCTCCATTCACCTTGATGGTATCCGGTAAAAGCTGAATGACCCTTGGGACCCTATAATCGCTTGACTCTTGTTTTCCCTGTTCGATCCGGAAAGCAAAACAAAGGGCAAAGAGGGAAAGAAACCCTAGGAGGCACAGAAATCGTTTGCCATCGTAGCGTCTCCTAAACAAGATGAAGAAGGCCAGAAGGAAGATCGAAGCGAGCCAGTGTCCCGTGTAGATCCAATAATAGAGAGCTAAAACCGGCAGGGTGAGATGAAATGGATGAATGTTGAGACTTCTAATCCACTGTAACATGCTCTTTTAACTTTTCTAGCGTCTTTTGGCCAATCCCAGAAACATTTTTCAATTCATCAACAGACTGAAATTTTCCTTTTTCCTCACGATAAGCAATGATATCTTGGGCTCGCTTTTGACCTATACCAGAAATCGTCTGTAGTTCCGCTTCTGTTGCCGTATTGAGATTGACCTTTCCATCTTTTGACTGCTTTTCACCACCGGTCGTCCCAGCAGATGCAGATGCGGACGCAACAGGCGCTACCTCCTCTCCATTCTTAGCAACATAGACGATGGACTCATCCTCCAATTTTTGCGCTAAGTTGACGGATTGGTTGTTGGCTTCGTCTGTCATCCCTCCTGCTTTTTGGACAGCATCATAGACCCGGCTCCCCACGGGAAGTTCGTAGACCCCTGCCTGTCTAACAGCACCCTTCACATCCACCATGATTTTCTCTTGAGAGGAGTCCGTCTTTTCCTCACTCCTCTGTTGAGAGCTAGAAGGGAGGCTTGTCTCTTCCTTAGGGGAAATCTCCTGATCCACCATTTCTAACTGAGAAATGACAGTTTCCGGTCCTTGTGGGGGTTGCTTAGGCCAAAAGAGAAATATTCCTCCCATCACTAGCCCCACAGCAGCCAAACCTAAAAACAGTTTATATTCCTTGATCTTCTCAATCCACGTCTCCATAAATACCCCTTTTATTTTTATTATTCGTAAAAAATCGAAGAAATAAAAAAAGAATGTCAAAAATCACATGATTTTTGACATTCTTTTTATCTAGATTACTGCTTAGTCTTTCCGATGCTTGTCCGGATCCCAAACAAAACTAGCGATATAACTAAACAAGAGGGTCAGTAAAGCGACAACCAAGACAAATGGCAGCAGTAAAAACTTCAACAAACGGATGAAGATAAAAGGTTTTCGGTCGTTGCGGAGTGCCTGAGATTCCGCATCTAAGCGATCAAACTCAGCCTGGATACGTCTTGCAACTTCTTCCACTCCCTCATCATTCATTTTTGCAATATCAGAGATATCAATAGGGTGCCCAAAGTTCATGTCAACCCGTTCACAGGTCGCTAGTCCTTTCAAAGTCATTGGACCCGTATAAGTGACAGGCATAATACGTACCTTGGCCATCTTGGCAATCACAGCAACTCCACCCTTAACATCCTGAGAATGGCGACTTCCACTTGGAAACATAATCAAGGAACGCTTGCTTTTTTTGAGCATATTCACTGGGTATTTAATCGCTGCTGTACCTGGATTTTCACGGTCAATTGGGAAAGCCCCGCACATGCGAATCCACCATCCAAAAATCCGATTGGTAAAGAGTTCCTTCTTAGCCATAAAGATAAATTGCTTGGGTTTAGTCGCAAAGGCCATGTAGACCGGATCCCACCAAGTTCGATGAGGAGCTACGAGAATGTAATTTTCCTCTTGACTCGGAATCAGTTCCTTATGATGGTAATGAGCATTTCCATTCAGAACCCATAAAATAAAGGTCACTAAGCCACGTAAATAGGTATAAAACATGCTTTCTCCTTTGATAATTCTCTTGTTTATCCATTATACCGTATCCTTCTCTTCCCCGCAAATCTTTTCAAAAACTTGATGACTCAACAAACTGACTGCATCTAGTCTTTTTCTTAAAAAAATGATATGATGTTTTTATGGAAATGAATGAATTAAAGGGATTAACCCATGAAGAGGTCCGCAAAAAAATACAGCGTGGCCAAACCAACGAATTTAAAGCGAATACCAGTACCAGTACCTGGCAAATCATCAAGCGCAATGTCTTCACCTTGTTTAATGCTTTGAACTTTGTGATTGCCCTCGCTTTGGTTGCGGTACAAGCCTGGAGCAATCTGGTCTTTTTTGCAGTCATCTGCTTTAATGCCTTATCCGGGATTGCTACAGAGCTCCGCGCTAAACGGATGATTGATAAATTGAACTTGATGAGTAAGGAGCTCGTCACTGTCATCCGAGCCGGGGAAGAGGAAACCATTGATCCAGAGGAAATCGTCCTTGGCGACCTGATTAAGCTATCTGCTGGAGACCAAATTCCGAGTGATGCCATCGTTCAAAAGGGAGTTGCTGAAGCCAACGAAGCCATGCTGACGGGAGAAAGTGACTTGGTTCTCAAGGAAGAGGGAGATGAACTTCTATCCGGTAGCTTCTTAGCGAGTGGCCAGGTCTACGCTCGTGTCAAACGTGTGGGGGCCAATAACTATGCTAATAAATTGATGGTTGAGGCGAAAACTCTCAAACCCATCAACTCTCGCATCCTCTACAATCTCGCAAAAATCTCTAGTTTTACTGGAAAGATTATTATCCCATTTGGAATCGCCCTCTTCTGTGAAGCCTTTTTGATTAAACTGCTTCCAGTGAAAGATTCTGTGATTACCTCTTCCACTGCTCTCCTGGGCATGTTGCCAAAAGGGATTGCCCTTCTGACAGTGACCTCACTCTTGACAGCCGTGATCAAGTTGGGGATGCGCAAGGTCTTGGTCCAAGAAATGTACTCTGTGGAAACCTTGGCTCGTGTCGATACTCTTTGTTTGGATAAGACAGGAACCATCACCCAAGGAAAAATGACCGTCAAAGGCATTCACTCCCTGTCTGAACACTTTTCTGAAGAAACTATCGAAGTTATTCTCGCTGCCTATATGCAAAATTCTGAGGATAACAACCCAACTGCCCAAGCTATCCGCAAAGCATATGGCGAGTTAGAACACGCTTATACAGCAGAATCAATCATTCCATTTTCAAGTGATCGAAAATGGGGGGCCATGACCCTGACCAACTTGGGGACCGTTTATTTAGGGGCCCCAGAAATGCTCCTCAAAGAAAATCCTCCAGCGGTATTGGAAGCCCAAGCCCATGGATCACGGGTCTTGATCTTAGCTCGCAGTGTGGAAGCCATTGATATGCATGATTTGACTTTGCCAAGTGATGTAGAAGCGATCGCCGTCATTGAAATCCTCGATCCAATCCGCGAAGGGGCTGCCGAAACCTTGGATTATCTTCGCTCCCAAGATGTAGATCTCAAAATCATCTCTGGTGATAATCCAGTCACTGTTTCTTACATTGCTAAGGAAGCTGGTTTTGAAAGCTACGAAAGTTATATTGACTGTTCTAAGATTGAGGACGATGAGTTGGTGGACCTAGCTGAAAGTACAGCCATTTTTGGACGGGTTTCTCCTCATCAAAAGAAACTCTTGATTCAAACCCTCAAGGCTGCTGGTCGAACCACTGCCATGACAGGGGACGGGGTCAATGATATCCTAGCCTTACGAGAAGCTGACTGCTCCATCGTGATGGCCGAAGGCGATCCTGCAACTCGTCAAATTGCCAATCTCGTCTTGTTAAACTCTGACTTTAATGATGTTCCAGAAATTCTCTTTGAAGGTCGTCGGGTCGTCAATAACATTGGACGAATCGCTCCTATCTTCTTTATTAAGACGATCTACTCCTTCATTCTGGCGATTATTTGTATCGCAAGTGCCCTTTTATTTGACATCAACTACTTGTTGATCTTCCCATTTATTCCGATTCAGATTACACTGATTGACCAGTTTGTCGAAGGATTCCCTCCATTTGTCTTGACCTTTGAACGAAACATTAAGCCAGTGGAAAAACACTTCCTCAAACGCTCCTTGCATCTGGCCTTACCAAATGCCTTGATGGTTGTCTTTAGCGTCTTATTTGTTCGTTTATGGGGAGCTCATCATGGCTGGTCTAGCCTGGACATGTCTACCCTTTCCTACTACTTGTTAGGATCTATTGGCTTCTTGTCCGTTATTCGGGCTTGCTTGCCACTCAATATCTGGCGAGGTCTCTTAATTATCTTCTCTGTCTGCGGTTTCTATCTCTCTGCCTTTTACTTGAAAGGTCTGATTGAAATCGGAACATTGACAGCTGTGACCTTCCCAGTCTACCTTGCCTTGATGGCTCTCTTTACGGGAATCTTCATCTTGGCGACCATTTATCAAAAATATGAATTTGATTAAACAACTCTTTGATAAGGATGGAACAAAAGTTCTGTCCTTATTTTTTCTTATCCCTTTCTATGCTTTTCCCCGCCCTCTTTTCATGCTATAATAGAGCCATGAACGATATCGAATTAAAAGACGGCGAACGCGTCAACCAACTATTTTCTAGTGATGTAAAAATCATTCAAAACAGAGAGGTTTTTAGCTATTCTATTGATAGTGTCCTTTTGTCACGTTTTCCTAAGTTGCCCAACCGTGGTCTGATTGTCGATCTTTGTGCCGGCAATGGCGCTGTCGGACTCTTCGCTAGCACGCGCACCAAAGCAACCATCGTTGGAGTGGAGATTCAAGAAAGACTCGCCGACATGGCAGAGCGTTCCATCCAATTGAATGGCCTCTCCGACCGTATGTCCATGATTACCGATGATTTAAAAAATTTGCCCCACCATTTCCCTGGTAGTAAAATCGACCTTATTCTCTGTAATCCTCCCTACTTTAAAGTGGACGAGCATTCCAATTTAAATGAGAGCCCTCATTATTTGCTAGCTCGTCACGAGATCACCACCAATTTGGACCAAATTTGTCAAGTGGCCCAACGGACTCTCAAGTCCAATGGCCGACTCGTCATGGTACATCGTCCGGATCGCTTCTTAGATATCATTGAAACCATGAAACACTACAATCTGCCTCCTAAACGGATTCAATTTGTCTATCCCAAGGTCCATAAAGATGCCAACATGCTTCTCATTGAGGCCATTAAAGATGGATCGCGAGATGGTCTAAAAATTCTGCCTCCACTGTTCATCCATGAGGAAGATGGAAGCTATACGCCGGAGATTCATGAGATTTATTATGGAAACTAAAGCTTATATGTATGTAGTCCAGTGTGCAGATGGGACCCTTTATACTGGCTACACCACCGATATCGAACGCCGTATCAAAACCCACAATGCTGGCAAAGGCGCCAAATATACACGTCCCAGACTTCCTGTGACCTTGATCTACCAAGAGTCTTTCCCCGACAAAAGAGCTGCTATGTCAGCCGAAGCACTCTTTAAACGGAAGAGCCGAGAGGAAAAACTGACCTATATCAAGCATCAACAATCTAAACTAGATCCAGAATAGAGGTAACCTAAATGATCTAACAATCATCTGTTTGCATGCTAAAAGGAGCCACAAGAGCTCCTTTTTTTAATCATCTAGGATTCGTCATCAAGGGTCTTCAAAAATGCCCAATTTCCAACACTTTGTTTTCCATAGTCAAGCACCATAGAATCTAATAGAACGAATTCATTTTTTTCATAGAAAAAGACATTTTGCTGGGTACTGGTAATCAAGCCTAGACGCTTACAACCTTTGGCCTTGACGTAAGGCTCAATCCCGTTTTGGAGAAAATGACTACCAACACCTTGGCCCTGAATAGTTGGGCTCACAGCAAACATCATTAAATACCAGTCGAAGTTTCCGGATTTTTTCAAATGTTGCTCCGAACGCTCCACCAGGTCCAGATATTTCATTAATTTCCAAGGGCTAATGTAACGGAATAACTTAAAAATTCCATTTAGTAGGTAAGAGACCATTGAGAAATCTTTTTGTTGCAAGAGTCCTACAGCTATAATTTCTCCATCTCGTTCAGCAACTAGGCAAGTTTCCCCTTTGATGTAGAGCTTGACTAACAAGGTATGCAATAGCTCAATAAAGGCCGGAAAGTATTCAGGCTTTTTTAAATCTTCTTTAATGACGGTTAAAAATGGATAATTCATAAAAGCATCAGCGCAGACTTTTCCAATTAGCTTGTACTCATCTAGCCTTGCTTCTCTATATACGATCCTTTCCATACGCCAACTCCTTCATTCTAATAAGTCCATTATACTGTAAAATACTCTTTTTTTCGATTGCAATATGAAATTATCACATAAATTCTTACAAATCCGAAGCCATTTGAATAGTGAATGAAAGCTTAATCAGATTTATGAACATTGGGAACCAATTTTTGATGAATGACGGAACTACTCCTGCATAGAAACAAAAAAATAGTCCTTCTAGATTTTTCTAGAAAGACTATTTGATACGTTAGGAACTAAGAAAATTAAATACGCTCTTTCCAAGAAGTTGCGACTTGGTCTAAGACTTGGTTGAGCTCTTCAATGTTGCGACGACCTTCTGTACGGAGCCATTCACGAGCTGCTGCTTCGCCATTCTTGATGTAGGCTTCTACAGATCCAGCCCAAGTTGCACGACCACAAAGGACCCCGTTGAAGTTCGCGCCTGCTTCATGCGCAAAGACGAGGGTTTCTTGGAAAAGTTTGGCAGAAACACCTGCACTCAAGTAGATGTATGGAAGGTTAGTTGCTTCTTCTTGTTCTTTAAAGAAGGCAGCAGCTTCTTCACGGCTATGAACGATTTCTCCATCTCCAAAACCTTCAACGTATTTGACATTGACTGGCACTTCTACCTTCAAGACATCGATGTTGAAGCGTGGGTCTGAGAAGACTTTCATAGCTTCGATGACCTTACGAGGTTTTACTTTCGCATATTCTACAGATCCGGCATCCGCGATTTTTTCATCATAAGCCAAGATTTCAAGGAAGAATGGAATTTCTTCTGCAACACATTCTGAACCAATGCGTTCGATGTAGGCTTGTTTTTCTTGGTTAAGTTCTTCTGCACTATCCACATCATAGTAGAGCAAGAATTTCACTGCATCTGCACCCTGTTCTTTGATGCGTTTAGCTGACCAAAGGTTAAGGCAGTCTGGCAGACGCTTGGTGCTAGAAGTGTCGTAGCCAGTTTTTTCATAAGCCAACAAGAGACCTGCTTCTGCATCCAAGACCTTAGTAGCAGGAAGTCCATACTCAGGATCCAAGAGCATAGAAGATGCGAATGGTGTCAATTCTTCAGCCACCAAGACCTTCAATTCTTCCATTTGAGCCACTGTTGGTTCTGTATCTTGGTACTGAGCCATGAGGCGTTTCAAGGCACCACGTTGGTCAAAGGCCAAGGCTGAAATCACACCCTCTTTGGTGCTCAATTTTTCTAAATAGTTGCGTTTTTGTTCTGTTAATACCATCTTATACCTCTTTTACAATTATATTCTGATACAAATCATCGTAGTGGGCCATATTGACATGCCCTGTCATCTTTTCTTGGGCATTTAGCATCCCTAAGACCATAGCATGGGTCAAGAGGGCCGCGTCATCTTTTCCGCTACTGAGGGCAGCAGAGATCCCAGCCACGGTTGAATCTCCAGATCCCACTGGATTAACCACTTCAATTTTTGGAATATCTACTTTATAGAAGACATCACCATGTTTGGCAAAGGCACCATCTCCACCTAAGGAGACGATAATCCATTCGATTCCTTCAAACAGTGGGTCTTTCAAAACTTCTTTTAAGTCCTCAAAATCCGCTGAAACATCCCGTCCTAAGAGTTGAGATAATTCTTCGCGATTGGGTTTAATCACCGTTGGTTTGAATGGTGAGTGAAGGACCGCTTCTAAAGATTTGCCTGATGAATCAAGTACAACCTTGCGTCCTGCTTCTTTTGCAATCTCAATTAGGCTCGCATAATAGTCCACTGGTAGCCCTGTAGGAAGACTCCCCGAAATAGCAATCACATCCGCTGTCGGCATGAGGAGTTTGAAATGATGAAGGAATCCTAAAGCTTCCGTCCGGATAATTTCTGGACCCGCTTCTAAGATTTCTGTTTGATTTCCTTCATGCAAGATGGCGATACAGTTCCGCGTATCTCCCAGGATATCATAGAAGAAGGATTGGACATCTCGTGGAAGATGGGTCTTGATGAATTGACCATTGGTCCCCCCAACAAAACCTGTTGCTCCAACTGTTTCACCGCTCTCAGCTAGGACACGGGTGACATTTAACCCTTTCCCACCAGCCGTCTTAGAAACTTCCGACACACGATTCACAGTATCCAACTTTAATTCTTCCAAGGGATAAGAAATATCAATGGAAGGATTCAAGGTGACAGTTAAGATCATATCCTCACCTCTTAGTCGTGGTATTCACCACGATCCCATTTTTCAAGGAATTCTGTAAAGAAGTCTGCATCCTCTTGGTGATCATTATGGGTTTCCAAATGTTGAATCTTGGCAATCAATTTCTTGTTTTCTTCACTTGGTTTGTATTCTGCATGAATGAAAGCTTCAATGATATCACACATGAGCAACTCACCGGTTACTTTCCCACCAAAACCAATCACGTTGGCATTCAACTCTTCTTTCGCATAAAGAGCAGTTGTCATGTCGCGAACCAAGGCTGAACGGATTCCAGGAACCTTGTTAACAGCGTTGTTAATTCCAACACCAGTACCACAGATACATACTCCAAGATCTGCTTGACCACTAGCGACTGCTTCTCCGACTTTTTTCCCAAAAATTGGGTAGTG
>NZ_JADNFC010000003.1:0-340818 GCF_015552665.1 Streptococcus sp. 1001283B150225_161107_H12
GCTTTACGAGCTTTCTTAAGACCTGGTTTCTTACGTTCAACTTTACGTGAGTCACGTGTAAGAAGTCCTGCGCGTTTCAATGAATCGCGGAAGTCTGGGTCTACTTGAAGAAGGGCACGAGCGATACCGTGACGGATAGCTCCTGATTGACCAGCGTATCCACCACCTACAACGTTAACGAAAACGTCGTATGAACCTACAGTTGAAGTAACTGCGAATGGTTGGTTGATGACCAAACGAAGGTCAGCGTGTGGGATGTACTCTTCAACATCTTTTTTGTTAACAGTGATTTTACCAGTTCCTGGAACAAGGCGAACGCGTGCAACAGCGTTTTTACGACGTCCAGTACCTGCATATTGTGCTTGTGACATACTTTATTGTTCCTTTCCTTAGATAAGTCCTGAAATATCAAGAACTTCTGGTTGTTGTGCAGCGTGAGTGTGCTCAGCTCCAACGAATACTTTCAATTTCATACCTTGAGCGCGGCCAAGAGTATTGTGTGGAAGCATACCTTTAACTGATTTCTCGATTAAACGAACTGCATTTTTAGAACGAAGTTCACCAGCAGAGATTGATTTCAATCCACCTGGGTGGTTTGAGTGAGTGTAGTAGATCTTATCAGTTGCTTTTTTACCAGTCAATTTAACTTTTTCAGCATTGATAACGATTACGAAGTCACCTGTATCAGTGTGAGGTGTGAATGTTGGTTTGTTTTTTCCGCGAAGCACGCTAGCAACAACTGCTGAAAGGCGTCCAAGAGGTACATCAGTTGCGTCAACAACGTACCATTTGCGTTCTACTTGGCCTGGTTTAGCCATGAATGTAGTTTTGTTCATGATTTCTCCTATTATGAATATCGTTTTTGTTTACAGGGCGGATGTTCCGGTCCGCGAGTTATTTGAAAGGTTCCGGGGCCTTACAAATGGGGTAAACAATACCGCCTACTATTGTATCAAATTTTTCAAATAAAAGTCAACCGATTTGAAAAATTATTTGCGATTTTCTTTTCCTATGACAAAGCCGATGAGAGAATTAGGACCAACGTGGGCAGCAATGACGGGACCTAGTGGCATAATCAAGACTTGGGAGATAGCTGGATTCTCCAACAATTGTGCCTTGAGTTCTTCTGCTCCTGCTAGATCATCCGTGTAAGAAACCAAAGCTGTACTGTGGCCGATATCTTCCTGGATAAGTGAGAGCATTTCCCTCATGGCTTTTTTACGTCCACGAATTTTGGCTATAGGGGCTAACTTGCCTTCTTCATCAATCCAAAGAAGGGGCTTGATATTGACCAAACTTCCGACGATAGCTGAACTCTTAGAAAGGCGTCCCCCGCGCATAAGATGGTAGAGATCATCCACCAAGAAATAGGTCCGCAACTTAGGAGCCACTTCCATCAGTTCTTCCTTAACCTGATTCAAACTCTTACCGGCATCACGCGCCTCAACTGCTAGCATAGACAAGTAGCCTTCTCCAATCCCTGCAGCTTTTGGATCGATGATTTCGATGACAGCTTCTGGGTAGTCTTCAAGGACCAAGTCTCTTGCCATGACCGCACTCTGGTAGGTCCCTGACAAAACTGAAGAAAAGGCGATATAGAGGAGATTTTCCTTGCGTTGAGCGTAGCCTTTGAAAATCTCTTGGAATTGCCCAACATTGACCTGACTGGTCGTTGGTTTAGCACCTTTTTGCATCTCTGCTAATAATTGGGGGCTGGTCAGTTTGTCTGGGCCTACTGTCTCATAATGAGTCCCATCAATTTGGATCGACAAACCGACGATCTCTACATCATGCTCCTTTGCCCATGTTTCATCTAAATCTGCAGTTGAATCTGTTAAAATTTTAAAGGTCATTTACTTGCTCCCATCTCTTTTTGTAGTTGACGTAGGCCCTCTTGGTCAAAAGGCCGTATCGGTGGTTTTTGATCGTTAACGGCTCCTCGCGCCTGGTTCAAGTCGGCTTTGACAACGGAAACTCTCTTCTCTAACTCCCGTGCCGAAACACGAAGTGCTCCTTGAGTAAAGACCGTCCATTGCTCATTCAAGTCACTGGTCGCGACTGATACTTGGTGGAGGGGGGTATTGAGCTCTGCTGCCAAGCGTTCAATGTAGTCATCGGCGGTCTCCTCCTCTGCTGTGAAGACCACTTGGACCTGAAATTCTTCATAGGTCTGGCGAATCCCTGGCATGTATTGGGCATCAAAGACACAAATCACGCGAATGCCTTCAAAGCTAGCATAGTGACTTAGCTTCTCTAGGAGGATCGTTCGTGCAGCATCCAGCTCACTCTTCTTAAAGAGCTGACGGGTCTCCTGCCAGAAGGCAATCATGTTGTAGCCGTCCACTAACAAAATCTTTTCTTTCATGGATTGCCTCCTTCCTCTGATTTCTTCTATTATAATTTATTGCGAAAGACCTCATACATAAGGATCGCTGCTGCGACACTGGCATTCAAACTTTGCACATGTCCTTGCATGGGAATAGTAATCATTTCATCCACTTGCTTTTTAATATTGGCCGAAATGCCCTTGCCTTCGTTGCCAATAATGAGGGCGAGCTTCCCACTGGTATTCCATTTGTGAGAAGGCGTCCCGTTCATATCGGTTCCAAAGATCCAAAAACCTGCTTCTTTGAGCTTGTCCAAGGTTTGGCTAAGGTTGGTCACTCGGGCAATGGGAACATGCTCCACTGCTCCAGTTGAGGTCTTGGCAACAACAGGGGTCACTCCAACAGCACGGTGCTTGGGAATGATGACTCCCGCTACCTGAGTAGCATCGGCTGTTCGCAGGATGGATCCCAAGTTATGCGGATCGGTCAAGCCATCCAAAATCAAGAGCAAGGGATTGTCTTGATTAGCTACCTGGGTCAAGATCTCAGTCAAGTCCGTATAGGCAAATTCCGAAACCCGCAAGACAAAACCTTGGTGGACAGCTCCTTCTGTCATTTCTTGCAAGGTCTTCTTAGGGGTCCAAGAAATGGAGACCTTTTTTTCCGCTGCCAGATCCTTGATTTTTTCTACATTTTTTCCACGCAAATCATCCTGGATATACAATTTATTTCCTGTATTTGCGACTAGTGCTTCTGTAACGGCATGAACGCCATAAACAATATCGTTTTTTTCCATGAAACTAGTATAACACAATTGCCATATCTGGTGAAACATTTGAAGTAGGGCACTTTGCTTGTGGTATAATGAAACTAGTTTAGAAAAAGGAAAGAATCAGCATTATGCCACTTATTCACCGAACCATCAAGATGATTCTCGCCACCTGTTTGGCCATCTTGCTTGCAGAGTTTTTGGGTCTGTCCTACGCCACCTCTGCGGGGATTATTGCCATTCTCAGCATTAGCGATACCCGTCGAAGCACCGCCAAACTAGCCTATAATCGCTTCATGTCCATGCTTCTTGCTCTCCTCCTTGGAAGCTTAGCCTTTCAGATTCTCGGCTTCAATCTCTGGGCCCTTGGTTTTTATCTGGCCACCTATGTCCCCCTTGCTTTCCTACAAGGCTGGGAAATTGGTATCACGCCCAGCTCTGTCCTGGTTACCCATCTCCTGCTAGAAAAATCCACTTCCCTTTCTTTATTGGGAAATGAAGTGGCTATTTTTCTAATCGGAACCAGCTTTGCCCTCCTAGCCAATCTCTATATGCCTTCTCGACAGGAAGAAATTGATCGCTATCATGAAATTGTCGAAGAGCAACTCAAAAAGATTCTCTATCGTTTTGCAGAGTTTCTAGGAAAAGGAGACGGGAGCAACGATGCTAGCTTGATTCGTGAGCTAGATACCATCTTAAAAGAAGCTCTCGATCTAGTCTATTTAGACCATTCCAACCACCTCTTCCATCAGACCAACTACCATATCCACTATTTTGAGATGCGCAAGCGCCAAAATAATATCCTGCGGGACATGGCCAATAATGTAAACAACTGCCAATTAGCTGCGAGCGAGAGTCTTATTTTGGCCCAACTCTTTGCTAAAACAGCCAGCCAGCTCAGTCAAGAAAATCCAGCCCAATTCCTACTTGACGAAATCAACCGCTATCTAGCAGTCTTTCGTGAGCGACCTCTTCCTCGATCACGTCAAGAATTTGAAACCCGAGCGACCCTTCTGCAACTCCTCCGTGATCTTGAAACCTTCATCTCCATTAAGGTGGAATTCTATCAAACCTACCAGAAGGAACTTCAAGCATAAACCCTTCTTTAGAGACTGGGAAGATTTTCCCAGCTCTTTTCTTTGCCATCAATCTGTAACGAATTTCAAGAGAAAAACTTCCATATATATTGAAAGCGCTGTCATAAAGTGTTATGATAGAGGTGCATACATGCAAAGAACAAAGGAGGTCTCTTTATGCATTCTTCTTATAAGAAGCGTTTGTACACAAACGCACTCAGTCTCTCTACCGCTGTCCTTTTAGCCTTCCTCGCACAAGGCCAAGTTGCTGCGGACACTGTTGAGACAGCTAGTCCTGCCGCACCTGTCGAAAACGTCCTCAAGCCACAGGGAACAAACGCTAGCCCGGCAACCAGCACAGAGGCTAACAGTCCGGCTCCTGCAACAGAAGCGACTGCAAGTCCTGCAGAGACTGCTCCAACTAATCCTTCTAGCCCAGTTGAAGCCTCTCCTACCGCTTCAGACACTACTAGCCCTAGTGCTAAGCCAGAAAACACAGGAACAGAGCGAGCAGCAAACGCAGAGCCAGCTATCAGCCTTAGTGACAGTCCTGTTTACATGTCTGAAAAAGGAACGCTGACGGATACCGTTAAGGATCAAGCTCAGGCTGCTGGCAAGATTAGCTGGACTTTGGACGACAAACCACTGGAAGAGTGGAAAACTTGGGACATGGAGACAGGAACTCTGTCCAAAGATCCCTTCATCACAGTTGAAGAGAACAAAAACGGAAACGATTTGGATCTGACCTTTACGGTCAAGGAACTCTTTGGCGAAGATTTAAGCCTTCGGAGCCCTAATAATATCCGTCGGACCTATCGGAACTATATTGGCGAGCATACTTTAGTCGGAACTAGTTCAGATCTTGGGCTGACTATTCGCAAGAATCTAACCTTCCGTCCATATAAAGATTTCCATACCCACGAGGAAATGCTAGCTTCCATTGAGCAGACAAAGGCAGAAGCCAAAACGGACCGTCTAGTTCAGCTTGAAACTCTTGGTAAGAGCGCCCAGGGACGGGATATGAAGATGGGAATTATAAGTAAGGACCAAGCAAGTATTGACCACTACCTCTCATCTACCAATCCAAAAGCCCTCACCAAACCAAGCGAGATGTTGGCAGCTCTGAAGGACAAGACCTTGGATTACAAACTACCTGTCCTGGTTCATAATACGCATGCGGATGAACAACCTGGGATTGACATCATCACCGGTCTCTTCCGTACCTTCGCTACAGAAAATCAAGTCACTTTTAAAACGACAGACGAAGCTGGTAACGTCAAGAATGTGACTCTGGACATCCCAACTCTTTTAAACAAATTTATCTTCTTGTTTGACTTCACGGAAAACCCTGACGGGGACGCTCTCAACCTGCGTGCCTTGGCCAACGGACTAGATCCAAACCGGGATGCTAGTTACCAAACCAACCCAGAAGTGCGCACCGTCATCCAAATGATCAACAAATGGAATCCGATCGCTCTCTATGATATCCATGGATTTGTCAAAGAATTCTTGATCGAGCCTGCAACACCTCCACATGATCCGAACTTTGAATACGACCTCATGTCCAATCTCATGCTGGAAAATGCCCGTCATATGGGGCGCGCAGGGGTTGCCAATTCCAAATACGACAGCTACATCATTCCAAAACTGGATTGGGGAGATGGCTGGGATGATTCCTTCTCTGGTTATACAGGTGTCTATGCCGTTTACCACGGCATCTTGGGCCATACCATCGAAATTCCAGAATCCAACCAAGAATCCTATTATGCTGGTCGTAATGCTGTCCTCGGCGGAATTGACTTCCTCAGCCAAGATCCCGACAAGCTTCTTGAGATGCGCCTCAACTTCTACCTACGTGGTCTCAACAAGATTGAAGATCCAAAAGCAGAGAACGAACTAGTTGGACCAACTGGTGAAGTTGTCGGTCGTGTGAAGAATGGTCGTCCGAAATTCTTCCCTGACTACTATGTTATCCCAATGGGCCTCGACAAGGACAATGACGCCCAAGAAGCCTTCAATATGATTGACTACTTCAAACGCAATGGTGTCCTCGTCAAAGAACTCAAAGAAGATACAGGTACCTACAAAAAAGGAGACCTAGTCATTGACATGGCTCAAGCTAAACGGGGCTATGCCAACCATATCCTCTATAAAGGGTCTAACGAATCCGCCTGGGCAGCCATGTATGCGGAACTTCTCGTTAACTTCCCTGATATGAAAGGCTTCAAGGCAGAACCTGTGTTCAAAGACGGTCTCTTTGCTGGAAAACTTGGAGAAGTCACCACCACTCGCGCGACTAGAACCTCTGAGATCGATCCTAAAGCGCCTTACTACGTCATTGCCAATACCTCAGCCAGTGCCGTTCAAGCCGTAAACAAGGCGATTTCCCAAGGTAAATCTGTCTACCTAACAGATGATGGCTACATCGTTGACCGCGATACTTTTGCATCGCTCCTACCAAACTATGCCATCTACGGCGAAGCCCTCTACAAGGTTCCAAACGGTCCAACCTTGAAACCATTGAAGATCTATTCTCCAAACTATCACTACGATTGGACCGGCGTAGATGCGCCTGCTCATACTAGTTTGGTCCTTGAAAAATTAGGTTTCCAAATCGTCGATACTCCTGACGAAGCAGATGTCATTGTGCTTGAAAATAATCGCTTTGATGCCTCCATCTTCGGCAAGAAACCAACTCTCGTCATCGGCGGGGAAGCCATGCAGAAACTGGAAAAATTGGGAGTTCTTTCAGGTTTTGACGCTGAAAAACTTAAAGGTGGCAGTGACTACGAGGGCTTGATGAAAGCCATCATCGATGACCAAGACCCACTGACCAGTGGCTACAAGAAGAACGCTCTCTTCTACTCCAACTCAGGAAACTGGATTGAAAAGGTTCCAAGCAACTTTAAGACCTTGATGAGTATCGCTTCAAGTGACTACTACATTGCAGGCTGGTGGCCAAAAAATGAAGTCCTAGCCAATAAGGTCATGGCCATCTCTGGAGAACTTCTTGGCCAACCACTCTTTGTCTATGCCGGAAATCCAACCAATCGCCAACACCCAGTCCACTTCTTCCGCTGGGTAACCAACGCGATCTTTGGCAGCAAGTTGGCAAGCTTGATGGATTACGTACCAGCCAAAGAACCAGATCGGGTGGTGGTTCCAATTCATAACCAAACAACCACTCCACAGCCAGTATTGGCTAAGAAGGACACTCCTAAAGTTCTCCTTCCACAAAAAGAAGCCGCAGCTGAAACTGGAGAAAGCATGCAAGCCTTGACCTACCAAGTGGGACAAAGATTCCAAGAAAATCCAGCCAAGGCGCAATTGCCACAAACTGGAGAAGATACTACTGCACACTTCGTTCTTTCAGGCTTCTTGCTAGCCGTAAGCGGAGGCTTCCTCCTCTTGAAAAAGAAAGAAGTTGAATAAGTTCCAGGTGTAGACTTGGATGACATGAAAAGAACCTTCGCAGACGCGAAGGTTCTTTTTGGAGATAAAATATCTTTCAAAACTTTCCTTAGGTGAGTACGGACGTCAGCGAACTTCTTCGAAGTTCCATGACTTAGTTTTGGACCTAATGTTCCAAAACTCCCGAGTGCTTGAAACAAAAATGTTTCAAGCACTTTTCTCACGGCGGAAAGTTTCAGTTTATACTTGACTGATTCTAAAGTATAGAAAACTTTTATAATGTTCTCCAGAATATTTAGTGAAAATACTATTCTACATTAAATTCTAACACTGATACAAAGTTTCTCCTTATTCCACCAATTCCAACACAACCGTTTGGTAAGGGGTCAATTCTAATACTTGGTCTCCTTCTTGGAATAGTCCTGCAGTATTATTTAAAACGACCGTTTTAATCGGAGTTGGCAACTCCAAGGTGGCCTGGCGATTTTGGAAATTGCTGATCACCAAGAGACGCTTGTCCCCACGGCGTTCAAAGGCGATGATGTTCTCACGGTCTCGATAAGCTGGGATCATATCTCCAAACCGGATGGTATTTCCATAGAGGGGATGGCGATACAAGGCCGTCAACTGGCGGTAATAATTCAAGATGGAATTTGGATCCTTTTCCTGGTCTTCCACATTGATGGCAACATTTGGTTTGGGACTGATCAACCAGGCTGGCCCATCACTAAATCCCAAACCTGGCTCCGCTGACCACTGCATCGGTGTCCGCGCATTGTCTCGGCTATAGTTGGCAATCACTGCTAAGGCTTCTTCCTCACTCAAACCAGCTTCTTTAGCCACATGGTAGCCATTGATGGTCGCGATATCATCAAAGTCCTCCACTGATTCAAAGACTTGGTTCTCCATTCCAATTTCTTGACCTTGATAGATAAACGGAATTCCCTTGCGCAAAACCTGAATGGTTCCCAGGGCTTTTTTACTGGTATCGTTTACTGGACCTTCTGCAATATAGTGGGACACCCCACGAGGCTCGTCGTGATTCTCGATAATGGTCGAGAGCACCCCAATGCTATCTGCGCGCTCATGCGCTTGGAAAATACTTTCCTTAAGTTCTTCCGCTGTTGGAAGACTATGGTCAAACCAGCCCTTTCCTTCCTGCCCTAAGCAGGTTTGCTTGAAGTCAAAGATAGAAGAAAAGACACCGTCTTTTCCAATGAAGAAATGCAATTCTTCGTCGGTTTCATTGAACACTTCCCCAACTGTGAAGGCATTGTACTTGGCGAAGGTTCGCTCATTTAACTCTTGCAAGAAAGGTTCAATCGATTGGGCATTCACTAGAGACTCCAGTACTGGGACCAAGCCATTTTCGCGATCAGACGGAAGCGAACGCCATTCTAGATCTTTTTTGATATTGATAATAGCATCGATCCTAAAGCCCGCAATTCCCTTGTCCAACCACCAGTTGATCATCTTGTAAATTTCTTCGCGCAAGACAGGATTTTGCCAATTAAGGTCTGGCTGATCCTTGTGATAAGAATGGAGATAGTATTTGTTGGTGCCAGGAACTGGTTCCCAGACACTGCCTCCAAAGTAACTTTCCCAGTTGTTGGGTTCCTTGTCACTTTCGATGAAATAAAAGTAATCTGCATAAGGGCCATCTGGATCTGATAGAGCTTTTTGGAACCACTCGTGATGACTGGAGCAGTGGTTAACCACCAAGTCCATAATGATAGAAATGCCCCGCTTCTTACCTTCAGCAATTAGCTCCTCCATATCTTCCATAGTTCCAAAAATAGGATCAATGGCATAGTAGTCTGAAATATCATAGCCCTGGTCAATAAACGGACTCTTGTAAATAGGCGATAACCAGAGAATGTCAATTCCTAAGTTTTGAAGGTAATCGAGTTTCTTCGTGATTCCTTTCAAATCCCCAACGCCATCACCATTGCTATCTTTAAAGCTTTTTGGGTAGATCTGATAAGCGACCTTCCCCTTCCACCAGTCTTTTTCCATGTTTTGTCTCCTTAAAATGAAAGTGACTGAGACATATCGTCTCATTCTCTACAGTGTCAGTAGGTATTAGTATACTGTTTTTTCAGTTTCTTTGTCGAAGAAGTGAGCTTTGTTCAAGTCAAATCCAAGTTCGATGGTTTCACCAGTTCCAAGGTAGTCACGTGCATCTACTTTAGCGATGAATTCGTTGTCACCAACTTGGCAGTACAAGTGAGATTCTGAACCAAGCAACTCAGATACAGAGATGGTTGCTTTCACGACTGATTCTGGGAATGTTTCAAGGAAAGCAGCTTCTGTATTCACGTCTTCTGGACGGATACCAAAGATCAATTCTTTACCATCATAGCCTTTTTCTTTCAAGACTTTCAAAGCACCTTCTGGAACTTTCAAGTTCAATCCATTGGCAACGATGTGTCCACCTTCCAATTTCACGTTAATGAAGTTCATGGCAGGGCTTCCGATGAATCCAGCTACGAATTTATTCACAGGGTTCTTATACACTTCTTGCGGAGTACCGATTTGTTCTACACGTCCGATAGTACCTGTACCAGCTGGGTTTTTAGTAGCAGACATGATAACGATACGGTCAGCAAGTGTCATCGCTTCTGTTTGGTCGTGAGTTACATAGATCGTTGTAGCTCCGATACGACGGTGGATTTTCGCGATTTCAGCACGCATGGATACACGCAATTTTGCATCCAAGTTTGACAAAGGTTCGTCCATCAAGAATACTTTTGCATCACGGACAATGGCACGTCCCATGGCAACACGTTGACGTTGACCACCTGAAAGGTCAGCTGGTTTACGATCCAAGAATTCTTTCAAGCCAAGGATTTCAGCTGCTTCTTGTACACGTTTGTCGATATCTTCCTTGCTGTATTTACGCAATTTCAAACCAAAGGCCATGTTATCGTACACAGTCATGTGTGGGTAAAGAGCGTAGTTTTGGAATACCATGGCGATATCACGGTCTTTAGGTGCCACGTTGTTTACAACAGTGCCATCGATAGAACACTCACCTTCTGTGATATCTTCAAGACCAGCGATCATACGAAGAGTTGTTGATTTACCACATCCTGAAGGACCTACGAAAACGATAAATTCTTTGTCTTTGATGTCCAAGTTGAAGTCTTCAACTGAGTAGTGTTCGCTGTTTGGATATTTTTTGTAAATATTTTTAAGATTTAATTCTACCATGATGGTACTCCTTTGATTTTTATAGTTCTATTGTAAATGAAAACGTTTTACAAATCTATGGCAAGTCTCACAAAAAAGAAAAAGAGTTTTGTGCAAGTTGCACAAAACTCTCGATTGATTCCGTTTAAATGACATCTTGCAAGACTAAATGGTAGCAAAGAGCCAGATCTGTCAGATTTTTCAACTGGAGACCCGTTAACTCTTCCCACTTATCAATCTTGTATTGGAGCGAATTGCGATGGAGATAGAGTTGCTGAGCCGCCTTAGTCACGACTGCCCCATTTTCCCAAAGAGCGACAATGATGTCTTGCAATTGATCTTGACTTTCAATCAACTGATGCAAGCTTTCTTTGATTGGAGTAAGATCCAGACCTGCCTGCTCGATCCCCCACAGATAGAGTTGAGAAAAGCGATAGACGCCTTGATGCCCTTCTCGGATCCAGGCTCGAAAGACCGCCCGTTCTGCTCGGATGACCGGAGACACTTTCCCGTCTTTAGACTCGGTCCATACTTGCCCGACCAAGATAGATAAACGAATATTGAAGTCATACTCCATGGCAGAGACGGTATCTTTTAAGATATCGGCCACAGGTAAAGACTGGTCTTGGTCCAGAATGAGCACATAATCTTGTCCGCTCAGTTGCAAGGTTGCTCGGAAGTTGGGCAAAAGTGTCTGCATCATCTCTAGCCAAGAAGCCGTCCCTTCCGCTGTCGAATGCGAAATGTGGCAATAGACAAGCTGCATTTTTTTGATGACTTGAGGGGCTTCTCCCTTTCCATCGATCAGGTACTGGTACCAAGGATTAGGGGCAACCTCTTCTTCACCGCCCAACCAGGAAATCAATTGTTTTTCTCGTTCGGTTAGCTCTTCTTCCTTCAGCAGCAACCATTGATGAGCCTGAAGGGGAATGGCTACATAACCAGCTGGTGGATTGGCTTGATCCGTCACCTCTGCATGAGGAAACCACTCTCTGATATTTTTCACTGCTTTCTTCCTTCTTCTACTTGCTGGATGCACCAGTCAATCAGCTCTTCTAGCCGAGAGAGCTCCCCCGTCATATGGAGATAGCCCATGACAGCCTCAAAGCCCGTCGACATCCGATAGGTCACGACATCCGCATTTTTGGCCTTGGTATGGCTATTGGTATTGCGACCGCGCTTGTAGATCTCCAACTCTTTTTCTGTCAGAATTTCTTGCTCCAGCATGCTTTCAATCAAGCTGGCCTGAGCTCTAGCAGAGACATAGCGGGTGGCAGCCTGGTGAAGCTTATTGGGCTTGGTCATCCCTTGAAAAATCAGGTGTCTGCGAATATACATGGAATAGACCGCATCTCCCTCAAAGGCAAGGGCAATCCCATTGATTAGATTGACATCAATCACGTGTCCACCTTACACCTTCTTTTGTATCCAAGAGCTTGATTCCTTGTGCAGCCAATTCATCGCGAATGGCATCTGCTCGCGCAAAATCTTTCTTAGCCCGCGCTTCCTGACGTTCAGCGATCAAGGCTTCAATATCTGCATCCAAGTCTTCTTCGACAAAGACCACTCCAAAGACTTCTAACATCTTGGTCAAGGCATCTTTGACGTCTTGATTGTAGTGACCTGAATTGATCCATTTAGCCAATTCAAAGACGACGGTGATGCCGTTTGCCGCATTGATATCTTCATCCATAGCCGCGATAAACTTGTCCACAAAGCCTTGTAAGTCTGCTGGATCCACTTCTCCTGTGAACGGTTGCTCATAGGTATTTTTCAAATACTTGAGGTTGGTCTCCGCATCGCGTACCGCTTTTTCTGTGAAGTTAATGGGCTTGCGGTAGTGCTGGGTCGCAAAGAAGAAGCGAAGGACTTGGCCGTCGATGGTCTTCAATGCATCATGCACAGTAATGAAGTTACCTAAGGACTTGGACATCTTGACATTGTCGATATTGACAAAGCCATTGTGCATCCAGTAGTTGGCAAAAGTTTTGCCTGTTTTGGCTTCAGACTGGGCAATTTCATTGGTATGGTGTGGAAACTCAAGATCGGCTCCACCACCGTGGATATCAATGGTATCGCCTAAAATCCCCGTTGACATGACCGAACACTCGATGTGCCAACCAGGACGACCAGGACCCCAAGGACTGTCCCAAGAAACTTCACCCGGCTTCGCAGCTTTCCAAAGGGCAAAGTCGACTGGATTTTCCTTGCGGGCAGTCTCTTCATCTGTCCGACCAGAAGCACCTAACTCCAAGTCTTCTAGAGTTTTGTTGGCTAACTTAGCATAGTTGTGGGATTTTTCCACACGGAAATAAACATCCCCTTGGCTCTCGTAGGCATAGCCTTTTTCGATCAAATCAGCGACAAAACGAATGATGTCGTCCATAAACTCGACCACACGAGGGTGGCGGGTTGCAGGTTTGACCCCGAGAGCCGTCACATCCTCACGAAAAGCCGCAATGTACTTGTCTGCCACTTCCTGAGGAGTAATGCTTTCTTCCTTGGCACGGTTGATAATCTTATCATCCACATCTGTAAAGTTGGAAATGTAGTTAACCTCGTAGCCACGATACTCAAAGTAGCGACGAATCGTGTCAAAGGCTACTGTCGAACGGGCATTCCCCACGTGGATATAGTTGTAAACTGTTGGCCCACAAACATACATGCGGACCTTTCCTTCTTCGATTGGGACAAATTCTCGCAAATCACGAGACATGGTGTCATAAATTTTAATCATGCGGTCCACTCCCTTCTTTATTTCTGACTTTTTCGGCTGAAAACCAGCTCTGCAAAAGGGCCAAATTGTCTGAGGCTATCCAGTTGATAAAAGCGCTGCCCTTCCTCTTGGGTAAAGAGGGGAACCCCCTTTCCTAGGATAAGGGGCGCTATCTGAATAATGAGGTGGTCGAAAAGATCCGCATCCAAGAGCGGTCCTACCAAGGAATTACCACCAATCACAAAGACATTTTTGCCTTTGTCAATCTGGCGAACAAAGTCCACCACATCCCCAGCTACTGGCTGGTAATTGCTGACAGGCAGGTGCCTATCATGCGTAAAGACATAGTTTTCCGTAGCTTGATAAAAACTTTCTACATCTTGCAAATCTTGGATTTCCTCAAAGGTCCGCTTACCCATGATGGTGATATCCATTTGCCTGTAAAAGTCATCATAGCCTGTATCCTCTATAGAAGCAAGCTGATGCAGCCAGTCTATCCTGTGCTGGCTGTCTGCCAAGTAGCCATCCATGGTGATACAGCCGTAAAAATAAACTGCCATTCTTGTAGTTACCTTTCTAGTTCCTTTGCTATTGTCAAAGCGATAGTGAAAAAAGTCATGGCATCAGCTGTCCGCTCTTCATGGCGGGCACCCCAGGTTCGGTTATGATGATCTACATAGTCAGCTGTGTAGAAGAACTGATAGACTTTACTCTTGCGAAATTGACTCCAAGCCTTCTTTCAGTTCAAGGACTACCTGGTTCAAAATAGCATCTGGTAAATCTGACAGGTCGGTTCCTCCTGTCATATTTCACTTCGATAACTTTTCCAACCTTTTCTAAAGACTTGATGAATGGTGACTGGCTTCCTTGGCGTGCTCCATCTTATTCACGTAGTATTCACGCTTTTCTTCTTCCTGGTGAATGATTGGCTCATCCTTCTTACCGTGAACACGAACAATCTTGGCAGGAACACCGACAACGGTCACATCACTCGGTACATCAGAGACTACCACTGCCCCTGCTCCTACTTTGGCCTTGGCCCCAATCTCAATCGGGCCGATGACTTGAGCATGAGCGGAGATCAAAGCTCCTTCACGAACCGTTGGATGACGCTTCCCTGTATCCTTTCCAGTTCCACCGAGCGTCACCCCATGGTAGAGCATGACGCCTTTTTCAACAATAGCTGTTTCCCCAATAACGAGGCCCGCTCCATGGTCGATAAAGACACCCGAAGCAATTGTCGCACCTGGATGGATTTCGATCTGGGTCCAAAAGCGCCAGAACTGACTGTGCATCCGAGCTAGAAGCTTAAAGCCATGATTCCACAAAAAGTGAGAAACACGGTGAGCAGCTAACGCTTTAACGCCTGGATAGGTCAAGAGGACCTCCAGCGAGGTACGTGCTGCTGGGTCATTTTCTTTTACAATATCAATGGTTTCACGCCACCATCCCATACCGTGCTCCTTTCTTTTAAATGCTTATTCTTTCGTTGCTTCGCCTGAATCTTTGGCAAAATCTTTTCTAGGTTTGTGGTGACGAGGACGGTCGCCATGACGATGACCCTTCTCACCTTTTTCTTCCGAATGTTCTGTTTTTGGCGGACGTGGCAAGAGTGCTTTCATAGAAGCATCGACACGACCTTTTTCATCAATCTTGATAATCTTGACATCCACTTCATCACCAATAGCTACCAGGTCTTCGACACGGTTGGTGCGAGTCCAAGCCATTTCAGAGATGTGAACGAGGGCATCCGTCTTGTCAAATAGGTTGACAAAGGCACCGAATTTCTCGATACGCACAACTTTAGCATGGTAGACTTCGTCCACTTTAGCTTCACGAACCAAACCAGCAATGATTTCTTTAGCGCGGTTAATAGCAGCTTGGTCGCTCGAGTAGATAGACACGTTTCCTTCTTCATCGATATCAATCTTAACGCCTGTTTCAGCGATGATTTTATCGATGGTTTCTCCACCTTTACCGATGACAATCTTAATCTTGTCCACATCAATCTTGATGGTATCAATTTTCGGAGCAGTTGGAGCCAATTCTGGACGAACTTCTGGAATCGTTGCTTCAATCACGTCAAGGATTTCAAAACGAGCTTTCTTGGCTTGGGCAAGAGCTTCAGTCAAGATTTCCGCAGTAATCCCTTGGATCTTGATATCCATTTGAAGGGCTGTAATCCCGTCACGCGTACCTGCAACCTTAAAGTCCATGTCTCCAAAGTGGTCTTCCAAACCTTGGATATCTGTCAATACGGTGTAGTTGTTTCCATCTGAAATGAGACCCATAGCAATACCTGCTACTGGCGCCTTAATTGGCACACCACCAGCCATGAGGGCAAGAGTTCCCGCACAGATAGATGCTTGAGATGAAGAACCATTTGATTCCAATACTTCTGCTACCAAACGGATGGCATATGGGAATTCTTCCAAGCTTGGCAAGACTTGAGCAAGGGCACGCTCACCGAGAGCACCGTGACCAATTTCACGACGACCAGGTGCACCGTAACGTCCAGTTTCCCCTACAGAATATTGTGGGAAGTTGTAGTGGTGCATGAAGCGTTTCTTGTACTCAGGGTCTAAACCATCGATGATTTGCGTTTCACCCATTGGTGCCAAGGTCAAAACAGAAAGGGCTTGCGTTTGTCCACGCGTAAAGAGACCTGAACCGTGAACGCGAGGAAGGTAGTCCACTTGTGCATCCAACGGACGAATTTCATCGACCTTACGACCATCTGGACGAACCTTGTCTTCTGTAATCAAACGGCGCACTTCTGCGTGTTCCATTTGTTCCAAGATTTCAGCCACGTCCCGCATGATACGGTCAAATTCTTCGTGGTCTGCATATTTTTCTTCGTAAACTGCTGTGACTTGGTCTTTGACTGCTTGAGTTGCAGCTTCACGCGCCAATTTTTCTTCAACTTGAACAGCTTTTTGAAGGTCGCTGTTGTAGGCTGCAATGATTTCAGTTTGCAATTCAGCATCCACATGAAGCAATTCAACTTCTGCTTTTTCCTTCCCAACTGCCGCAACGATTTCTTCTTGGAAGGTAATCAATTCTTTGACAGCTTCGTGTCCTTTAAGAAGGGCTTCCAACATGATTTCTTCTGACAATTCTTTGGCACCAGACTCTACCATGTTGATAGCGTGCTTAGTACCAGCTACTGTCAATTCAAGAAGCGATTGCTCTGCTTGCTCTTGAGTAGGGTTGATGATGATTTGGCCATCAACATAACCTACTTGTACCCCAGCGATTGGTCCGTCAAATGGAATATCTGAGATAGAAAGTGCCAAGGATGAACCAAACATCGCTGCCATTGGGGCAGATGCATTTTCATCGTAAGAAAGGACTGTGTTGATGACTTGCACTTCATTACGGAAACCTTCCGCAAACATTGGACGGATTGGACGGTCAATCAAACGTGCTGTCAAGGTCGCATCTGTTGAAGGACGTCCTTCACGTTTCATAAATCCACCAGGAAATTTCCCAGCCGCATACATTTTTTCTTCGTAGTTGACTTGAAGTGGGAAGAAATCCCCAGTTGCCATCTTCTTAGACATAACGGCAGCAGTCAAGACAGTTGACTCACCATAACGCACGACAACAGAGCCATTGGCTTGCTTAGCAACCTGACCAGTCTCTACGATCAACTCACGACCCGCAAAAGTCGTTTGAAACACTTGTTTTGTCATTGTAATCCCCTTTGGATTGATAAAATTATACGACTTGCCTACAAAAATCAGGATACAAAGGGCGTGAAGAATCCCGTATGAAAATAGGAGATTGACGCAGTGTGCCACGCACACCAGGAAATCTATCTTTTTCACTAGGGATTTAGCCCGTGTTCAACTATCAAGATACTAAGGCCACCCAACTCAACGAGATCGGGATTTCAACAGCCTTTCTGTATGTTATATCCTCATCTTTGTATCCAAGCACGTATAACCTTTATTTTACCATATTCAAGCCCAAAAGAAAAAGGCTTTAAAAGCCTTTTTCGAGGAATATTTGATTTCCACTTATTTTAAAATTCTAGAGCTAGATATAGCTACCGTCTATTTTCCATTCCACACATTTTCTTTACTAACGACATAGAATCGCGTTTTGTGTTCTCCACCTGAATAGTCTTTCTTGCTCCGCTTCAACACATAGCGCTCAAAAGGTTGAGAAGAGGTCTTAACTCTAGTTGTTACTGTAACTGTATCATTCTCAACGACCCACTCATCTGCTGAAGGAATAACAACCTCTGGGCCAGCACCTCTACGTCCACCTGGAACGAATTCAAAAAACTTCTTAT
This sequence comes from Streptococcus sp. 1001283B150225_161107_H12, assembly GCF_015552665.1. Taxonomy (NCBI): domain Bacteria; kingdom Bacillati; phylum Bacillota; class Bacilli; order Lactobacillales; family Streptococcaceae; genus Streptococcus; species Streptococcus sp. 1001283B150225_161107_H12. The sequence continues at coordinate 17,792 of NZ_JADNFC010000003.1, forward strand.
CTTTCGAAGAGTATATCCATCCTTGTTTTCTTTCTTTCGCAAGTTGAATTAATTGATCTGTAGTCATAGATTGAATGGATTCTGATGTTTCTTGAGCTTCCAATTTTTTAATGACATCTGTAAGTTGATAGGTACCTGGAGTATAAGTATTGAAATAATCTAAAAACATGCCTTCTGTATAAGAATAGATACCGCTATGATCATTTGATAAATCTAATATAAAGGTTGGTTTGACCAATCTAGAATACATTAAAGAATAGCCATTCTCTACTACCGAGTGGATATCCTCTTGATCTTCCGCACTCAATCCTTTAACAGTAGATGCATTTCCCCCTTCCACTCTCGTCGTAAACTCAAGCGCGATCCAGCCTTGGCCAGATTGGAGCTTGCCCCAGGTATATCCATCAGCTGTAACCGTCTCAGTTATCGTGTAAACACCTTGCGGGATCATCCCGACTTCTTCCCCCTTGATCGATGCTTCTTTACGAATTCGAAGATCTGAAACTGCTACACGGACTTGGTAACTATTTGTTTGCTGCTCTGAGGTACTTGCTTGGCTGATCGCCTTCTTCCCAGTCTCTAGTTCTTTCCATCCAAATTTTGCTTGATCCAATTCTTTTGCTGTAATCCCTAAGGCTTTTTCTGGCTTCTGACCGTCCCCATTTTTAATTTGGATCTTATTGACAGTCTCCAGCTTTCCTTTTTGGAACTTGTAATGGATCAAATCTACTTCTGGTTGAAGAGACGAAAAGCTAGCATAAATGACCGAGCCATCCTCAAAAATTTGAAAACTTGAACGAGAGCCACCAGAGGAAGCCACAAAAGCTGTATGCAACAATTCTGGTTGCTGGCCTTTCAGATAGTAGATTGCTGAGACTGTTTGGCCATTCCCAATCAAGAGTTCGTCCCGCCCATCCTTATCCAAATCTGTATAAAAATAGGAAAGGTTAGGTTTACTACCCAGAGTTTGAAGATATATGGCATAGACATACTCATCCGATTGAGGATCTATTTCTTTTAGTTTGGTCTCTAGACCTGCACTATCACCTGCTTCGATCGCCCTAGAGTAGGCCTGGTAACGCTCAAGCACTGTTTGATAGTACTCATGCCCAGACGATGCTTTTTTGGAATTTTTTCCATCTGTTACTTCACTTTGAGCTGTAGAGGGTTGCGTCCGAGGACGTCGCTTAGGCCCACATGCCACCAAGGTTAGCAAGGTCATCGCTACCAAGCTAACTTTATAGAATTTCTTCATCGTATACTCCCTAAAACTTTCTCCACTTTATTATACCAAAAGAAGGTAAAAAAGCTAGAAAATCCTTGGCTTCTTATTGGATCCAGCTAGCTTTGATAAGTTCTCCTTTCACCTATCATTCTCCCCTATTTTCTGCTATACTGAGTATAGTTATTTGATCAAAAGGAGAACACTATGGAATTAAAAAAACGTTCTGAATTTCCTGAGAACGAACTCTGGGACCTCACAGCCCTCTACCAAGATCAGGAAGACTTCTTGCGCGCCATTGAAAAAACACGCGAAGAAATCAATGAATTTGTCCGCAACTACAAGGGCAAGCTCCACACTTTTGAAGACTTTGAAGCTGCCTTTGCGGTCTTTGAACAAATTCAGATCCAACTCAGTCACATTGGCAACTACAGCTTTATGCCACAAACGACTGACTTTGGCGATGAAGCTTTTGCGGAAATTGCCCAAGCGGGGATGGATTTCGAAACTTGGGCGAGCGTCGAACTTTCCTTCTTTGATGATGCTTTGGTAGAAGCGGATGAAGAAGTCCTCGAACGCCTCGGGCAACTCCCTCACCTCACTTATGCCATTCGTCAGGCTAAAATTAAAAAAGCCCACTACTTGGGAGCTGATGTGGAAAAAACTTTGACCAACCTGGGTGAAGTCTTCTACGGACCACAAGACATCTATACCAAGATGCGGGCTGGCGACTTTGAAATGGCTGATTTTGAAGTGGATGGAAAAGTCTACAAGAATAGCTTTGTCACCTATGAAAACTTCTACCAAAACCATGAGAATGCGGAAGTCCGTGAAAAAGCCTTTCGTTCCTTCTCAGAAGGTCTCCGCAAGCACCAAAACACGGCTGCTGCTACCTATCTAGCTCAAGTTAAGTCCGAAAAACTGATCGCAGATATGCGAGGCTACGACTCTGTCTTTGACTATCTCTTGGCTGAGCAGGAAGTGGATCGTTCTATGTTTGACCGTCAGATTGACCTGATCATGAAGGATTTCGCTCCAGTCGCTCAAAAATTCCTCAAACACGTAGCCAAGGTCAATGGTCTTGAGAAAATGACCTTTGCCGATTGGAAGTTGGATTTGGACAGTGCGCTCAACCCAGATGTTACTATTGATGATGCCTATGACTTGGTCATGAAATCTGTGGCACCCCTTGGAGAAGAATATTCCCGTGAAATTGCTCGCTACCAAACCGAACGCTGGGTCGACTTTGCGGCCAATGAAGGCAAGGATTCCGGTGGTTATGCCGCTGACCCATACCGTGTCCACCCTTATGTCCTCATGAGCTGGACAGGACGCATGAGCGATGTCTACACCCTGATCCACGAGATCGGACACTCTGGTCAATTCATCTTCTCAGACAACAACCAAAGCTACTTCAACGCCCACATGTCGACCTACTATGTGGAAGCTCCTTCTACCTTTAACGAGCTCCTCCTCAGCGACTATTTGGAACACCAGTTTGACGACCCTCGTCAAAAACGCTTTGCCTTGGCTCACCGTTTGACAGATACATACTTCCACAACTTCATCACCCACTTGTTGGAAGCGGCTTTCCAACGCAAGGTCTACACCCTGATTGAAGAAGGTGGTACCTTCGGCGCTAGCAAGCTCAACAGCATCATGAAGGAAGTCCTAACCGAATTCTGGGGAGATGCCGTTGAAATCGATGATGACGCAGCGTTGACCTGGATGCGCCAAAGCCACTACTACATGGGGCTTTACAGCTACACCTACTCAGCTGGCTTAGTTATCTCAACAGCGGGATACTTGCATTTGAAGAACTCCGAAAACGGAGCCAAAGATTGGCTGGACCTTCTCAAATCAGGTGGTAGCAAGACACCACTGGAGTCAGCTATGATTATCGGAGCAGATATCTCGACTGACAAACCACTTCGCGATACCATTCAGTTCTTGTCTGATACGGTTGATCAGATTATTGCTTACAGTGCAGAATTGGGAGAATAAACTCCTCTACAGCTAACTCTAAAATAAGCTAGTAATAATGCAGAGGTGCTAGTGATGTATCAAGAATTACAAAGTAAAGTGACAGAAGAAAAACCAAGCTATCGTCTAGAAGAAATCCAGTGGTTGTTGGAACATTTAGGAGACCCTTCACCAGAAATTCGCGATAATCTTGTTTTTACAAGCTTGGCTAGAGGGATTCAAGAAGAACTCTTCACACAAGAACAGTTTCATTTCATTTCTGAGACGATTATATCCGATGAAGGAGTAGAAAAAGAGATTGACAAGATTGGACTATCGACACTTGATCGTTCTTTTAGAGCACTGATTTATGCCAATCTCTTGTCTGCAGATGCCAACCAACAATCGATTTTTTATCAGGGATTAAAAGCTGAAATCCGCAATGTAATTTTAAATCAGGGCTTGCACTATCTTTTAAAAGAAAAGGATACAACAGGTTTTTCTAGCCAGTATGGTTGGGTTCACGCTTTTGCGCATGGAGCTGATCTTTTGACAGAAGTAGTTTGTCATCCAGACCTTCCTAATAACAAAGTTCACGAAGGATTGAACATACTTGGACAAATCTTTAAAAGAATTTCAATTCGTTTTACCGATGATGAGGATTGGCGTTTAGCTAGAGTGCTCTATGAACCTATTTTGCAAGGGAAAATCGAGCAAGAACAAGTAGCTTCTTGGATAAAAACGCTTGACTTTCCAATAGAAGAAAGGGAAGATTTTTATAAATTTTCCAACCTTAAATCCTGTCTGTTAGAAGTCTATATTCAACTTGATCAGAGAGACTTTTTACAAGATGAGTTGAAAGAGGCCATTCAGTCTTTTCAATACTAACTGTTGCACTTATTCTTGCAATTTATCATATAAAAAAGCACTCCCATTTTATTAATGGGAGTGCTTATGCTTTTAACCCAACTCAGCCACAATAGCCTTGATTTGTTCTGCAGTGTGAACACCAGCAACTTGTTTAACCACTTGTCCATCTTTTTTGAAAAGAAGAGTAGGGATAGACATAATGCCGAAAGCACGCGCTGTATTTGGATTTTCGTCAACGTCCATTTTAACGATTTTTAAGACATCTTCTGAAAGTTCTTCAGACAATTTATCCAAGATTGGTCCTTGCATACGACATGGACCACACCAGGTCGCCCAGAAGTCTACCAAGATCAATCCTTCTTTCGTTTCTGCTTCAAATGTTGCGTCTGTAATTGCTTTTGCCATTGTTTTTCTCCTTTAGTTTTTGTATTGATCGAGGTCTTGCTTCATCAAATAGAAGAAGACATCTCCGTAAGTTCCATGGTAATCGAGTTCGTGCCCATTATAGGTCAATTTTTGTACAGGATAGTAATCCGCTACACCGATCAAGCAGGTCTGTTGGGAGCGTTCAAATTCTTCATAGGAATCAAAATGCATGACTCTTTCTTGTTTTGCACCATCTAGATATGTAATATCAATCATATCGATAACCTCTATTTCTTAAGATGTGTCTATTGTAACTCTGTTAATTACATCTGTCAAACAAAACGACTTACTCAGAATCATGAATCTTGTCCGAAAAAAGATAACAAAAAAGCCCTCTGAATTCAGAGGGCTCCATTCTTGCTGTATAAAACGTTTCTAGACAAGGCGACGAACCGAAGATTGTACTGACGGTACATCGAGGCGAAGTCAACGAAGTATAGAAACGTTTTAGACGCAAGATTAACGACGAAGTCCAAGAGAGTTGATCAACTCACGGTAACGGTTAACGTCGTTCTTACGAAGGTAAGCCAACAAGTTACGACGGCGACCGATTTTCTTCATCAAACCACGGTAAGTAGCGTGGTCTTTTTTGTGTTGTTTGATGTGGTCGTTCAAGTGGTTGATTTCCCAAGTAAGGACAGCAACTTGTACTTCTACTGAACCAGTGTCACCTTCGTGACGTGCGTATTGTGCAATGATTTCATTTTTTTTCTCTTTTGAGATTGCCATGATAAGCTCCTTTTCTTTATGCTCTATCCGAGTGGCAGGTTTGGCATAGCCCGCTACCAAGAAAGAGTTAGTTGTCTATTCGACCTATTCATTCTACCAAGATTTCATCTTTCTGTCAAACACTTCTGCTTTTTCCAACAGAGTTCTTCAAACCCAAGACTACAATGACTTCTCAATATAGGTTGACCCGAAAGTCAGTTAAGAGCTTTATTTCTTCTGCTGTCAATCTACGCCACTCCCCTAATTCGAGACTAGGATCCAAGCTCAAGGGCCCCATGGAAATCCGCTCGAGATCGGTGACTTCCTTGCCACAAGCTGCGACCATGCGCTTGACCTGGTGGAATTTTCCTTCAGCGATGCGGATCTGAACCAAGCAACTATTAGCTTCTCGATCAACTTCCAACATTTCCAACTCCGCTGGCAGGGTGGTGAAATCCTTCAATTCTATTCCTTCTTTGAAGCGGACGACATCTTCCTGGGTCATGATGCCAGCTACTTGGGCACGGTAGACCTTGTCCACATGTTTCTTAGGCGATAGCATGGCATGAGCCAACTTACCATTATTGGTCAAGAGGAGTAAGCCATGGGTATCGATATCTAGCCGTCCGACAGGAAAGACTTCCTTGTGTCTGGCCGTGTCATCTAGCAAATCTAAGACTGTTTGATGGCGGTCATCTTCCGTTGCTGAAATGACCCCTTTGGGTTTATTGAGCAGATAGTAGACAAACTCTTCATGGAATAAACTTTCTCCCAGATAGGTAACTTGATCCTTATCTGGATCAATATGGACCTTGGCAGAGGTTTCTATCTTTCCATTGACCTGTATCTTTTTTTGCTTGAGGACTTGCTTGACTTCTGTCCGACTTCCCACTCCACAGTCCACTAAATATTTATCTAGACGCATGCTTGCCTCCTTCATTCTTCTTATCATTATACCATGAACCGGACTAGGTTTCTTTCCTTTTCTACTTTACAGTCCGTCTAGTTTGTTAGCCCCTCAAGCAATTGGGAAACTTTCATTCTAGAAGGAATTATGATATGATGGTTTCTAGAAAAAAGGAGTGAATGAGAACATGTCTGCAATCGAAACTATTACAAAAGCTGCCCATCTAATTGATATGAATGATATTATCCGCGAGGGCCACCCAACTTTACGTGCTATCGCTGAAGAGGTCACTTTCCCACTGTCAGATCAAGACATTATCCTAGGGGAAAAAATGATGCAGTTCTTGCACCATTCGCAGGATCCTGTCATGGCAGAAAAATTGGGTCTTCGAGGTGGAGTTGGACTAGCGGCCCCTCAGTTAGATATTTCTAAGCGCATCATTGCCGTTCTCGTCCCAAATCCAGAGGACGAAGAAGGAAATCCTCCAAAAGAAGCCTACTCCATCCAAGAAGTCATGTACAATCCTAAAATTGTCTCCCACTCAGTCCAAGATGCGGCTCTAGGAGATGGCGAAGGGTGTCTCTCTGTAGACCGCAATGTTCCTGGTTATGTAGTCCGCCACGCGCGCGTAACGGTAGACTACTATGACAAGACCGGAGAAAAGCACCGTATCAAACTCAAAGGCTACAACTCCATTGTGGTCCAACACGAAATCGACCACATCAATGGCGTTATGTTCTACGATCGGATCAATCCGAAAGATCCTTTCGCTGTCAAAGATGGCATGCTTATTTTAGAATAAGAAAAAAACATAGATCTTTTACAATGGAGACAAACTATTGTTTTACATAAAAACAGTTAGATGATTACCAAAAAATGACTTTTATTTTTTAGTTATTTAAGAAGATCAAAAACTTTCCGCTGTGAGAAAATGCCTGAAACATAATTGTTTCAGGCATTCAGAATTATTGAGACCTTAGGCTCAATAATTAGTCATGGAACTTTGAAAAAGTTCGCTGACGTCCGTACTCACCTAAGGAAAGTTTTTCAGAAGACTTTATCTTCAATCTGAAAGACCAATAGGTCTTTTTTTGTTAGGGTGTGACAGAGAAAGTGGTTGGAATCTCGATGCCATTTTGTAAGAGGGCATCATGATAGAGTTTGTAATAAAGATGGTAAATGGCCACTTGGCTTCCCGACTGGACCATCATGGCGACGCGGAAGGAATAGCGACCCGTTCCCTTTTCGATTTGAGGCCCTAAAATCGTCGGACCATCTAAGATTTCTGGGTGCTTTTGAGCTTGTTCATCATTGACCTGCTGGAAGATTTGATAGATCTTGTCTAAGTCAGTTTGAGCAGAAATCGGCATATCAATGAGGACGCGCTGGTTACCCCGAGAGAGATTGCTGACAACCATAATATTGCGATTGGGTACATAATGCAAGGTCCCATCTGCGTCTCGCACCTGAGTCGTCCGAATGCCCACACTAGAGACGGTTCCAGCGATGGTAATCGGACCATTGGTCAAACGAACGGTATCTCCGACGTCTATCTGACGTTCCAGAAGAATAAAGAACCCATTGACCAAGTCTGATAGGAAGCCCTGTGCTCCTAACCCAATGGCAACCCCTGCAATTCCAGCACCTGCTAAGAGACTAGAGACTGGCAAGCCCAAGATAGAAAGAATCCAGTAGATCAGGATAAAATAGAGGCAGTAATTTAACAAACTCTCTACCAGCCTTAAAATAGTATTCCTACGCGCTTCGTCTTGGCCTACATAATTCAGAGACGGCTTCAAGATGCGTTTCACCAAACTATGGATTAGTTTTTTTGCAAGAAAAAATAAAACGAATAAAATAGCTAACGAAATCAATTTCGAAACCAATTCATCCATGATCTTGGCCCAATCAAACTGACTGACATAGCGAGAAAAAATGTTTTTCATACCTTCTATCACTCTCCTTCTCTCTTTTCCTTGTTTGATTATATCAGATTTTAGCCTTTAGAACCAGCAACCTCATCCTATACTCACCTTGATTATCAAACTTATCTATCGTATAATGGACGGTAAACTTTCAATAAAGGAGGTCCTCATGGTTAAACGACTCATTCAAACTTGGAATAAAACCAACCTGATGAAGCGGATTGCAATCGGAATCTTCGTTGGAGCCCTTTTAGCTCTGCTACTTCCTAAAGCATCTGCAATTGGTCTATTAGGGGAAATCTTTGTAGGAGGCTTGCGAGCTATTGCTCCTCTTCTAGTCTTCGCCCTTGTCGCTAACGCCCTCTCCCAGCACCAAAAGGGAACTCAAACCAATATGAAATCAGTCATTGTCCTCTACCTCCTGGGAACTTTTGCGGCAGCCTTGGTAGCGGTCCTGGTGAACTATCTCTTTCCTATTACCATTTCTTTAACAGGAACTAGTGCTGAAGGAACTTCTCCCGATGGACTAGGGGAAGTCATCAGCAACCTTCTCTTAAAAATCGTGGACAACCCGCTCAATGCCCTTATTCAGGCTAATTATATCGGGATTCTATCCTGGGCCGTCGTCTTTGGTGTTGCTATGAGAGAAGCGAGTGAGCACAGCAAGGACCTCCTTCAAACCCTGGCAGATATAACTTCCAAGATTGTCGAATGGATCATTAACCTTGCGCCATTTGGGATTCTTGGCTTGGTCTATACAACGATTGCAGGACAAGGATTTGATGGACTTAAAAGCTATGGCCTCCTCTTACTTCTCTTGGTTGGCACCATGTTCTTCGTCGCTCTAGTCATCAACCCGATTTTTGTCTACATCATGATTCGCAAAAATCCTTATCCGCTCGTCTTCAAATGTCTACGAGTCAGTGGACTGACCGCCTTCTTTACTAGAAGCTCTGCTGCTAACATCCCTGTCAATATGAAGCTATGTAAGGAACTGGGTCTCAATCCTGATACTTACTCGGTCTCTATCCCTCTAGGATCTACTATTAATATGGCCGGAGCTGCCGTTACCATTAATACCTTGACCCTTGCTGCTGTCAACACCTTAGGCATTCAGGTCGATTTTGGGACTGCCCTGGTCCTCAGTGTCGTAGCAGCTGTTTCAGCCGGTGGGGCTTCTGGAGTAGCCGGTGGCTCCCTCCTCTTGATTCCTGTCGCTTGCAGCCTCTTTGGTATCGACAATGATATCGCTATGCAAGTGGTTAGTGTAGGCTTCATTATCGGTGTTATCCAAGATTCTTGTGAAACAGCCCTCAACTCATCAACAGACGTCCTCTTTACAGCCATTTCTGAAATGAAAGATTGGCCCAAAGAAAAACGCTATTAAGACAGAAAGACCAGATCACACGATCTGGTCTATTTCTTTTTCTTAAAATATCGTTTGCTTTCCTTTAGAACAATAGGCGATAAGGCTAACAAGGCGATGAGATTCGGCAAGGCCATCAGTCCATTCACAATATCAGCAATGATCCAGACCAACTCCAACTGAAGAAAGCCTCCTACTCCCACCATCAGGATAAACAGAAGACGGTAATAGGGAATGAGTTTGACACCCGCCAAAAATTCGACACAGCGTTCACCATAATAAGACCAACCCAAAATGGTCGTCGTCGCAAACAAGACCAAACAAAGAGTCAGAATGATCCCACCGATGTGGCCAAAGGTCGAGATAAAGACCTGTTGGGTCAAATCACTCCCAACTTGCCCCACTGTTGTCCACTGGCCAGATACTAAAATAGCTAGACCAGTTAGGCTACAAATAATTATGGTATCGATGAAGGTCCCGGTCATAGAAATCAAACCTTGCTCTACTGGCTCTTCCGTCTTCGCCGCAGCTGCTGCAATCGGTGCCGATCCCAGTCCTGACTCATTGGAGAACACTCCACGCGCCACCCCTTTTTGAATCGCCTCTTTCACCAAGGCTCCAGAAAAACCACCTATAGCCGCGGTTCCTGTAAAAGCACCTTGGAAAACTTGAGATAGAACGGTCGGCACTTGGTCCAGATTCAAGACAATAATGTAAACTGTCGCGAAGATATAAGCTGCAGCCATAAAAGGAACCACCTTTTCGGAAACCTTGGAAATCCAATGAATTCCCCCAAATATAACAGCCGAAACGATTCCTGCAATGACCAGACTAGCGACTTGAGGGGAAAGTTGAAAACTAGTCTTCAAAGCGCCCGTAATGGCATTCACCTGGGTCATGGTTCCAATCCCAAAGAGAGCCACCAAGACACCTGCCAGGGCAAAGAAGATGGCAAGGGGACGCCATTTCTCTCCCATCCCATGGAGAATATAGTACATGGGCCCTCCTGAAATATGACCATTGTCATCCTTGGTCCGGTAGCGAATGGCCAACAAACCTTCTGCATACTTGGTCGCCATCCCAAAGAAGGCCGCCATCCACATCCAAAAGAGGGCACCTGGACCTCCTGTCTGAATAGCTGTCGCTACTCCGACAATATTTCCTGTCCCAACTGTCGCCGCCAAGGCTGTTGCCAAGGCTCCGAAGCTAGAGATATCCCCTTCTCCTTGATCTTCTGTAAAAATGAGCCGAAAGGCTTGGGGTAAACGAAAAACTTGAAGCAAGCCCAAGCGGAAGCTCAGATAAATCCCAGTCCCCACCAAGAGGATCAAAAGGGGAGCCCCCCAGACCACATTATCTACTTGTTTAAAAAATGCCAGCCAATTTGTCATCCTTATCTATTTCTCCTTTTATCATTTGTCTAGCTTTAGAAAGGGATAGCCATCCACTTCCTCCACATCATCTATCCAATCATCCAAGGAGAAAAAGAAAGAGCACATGTCAAAACATGTACTCTGGTGCTCCAAATAAAAACCAAAAAGGCTTCTATCTTTTGCTCTGTCCTTTTACCTGAGAGTTTGAGTAGAATGCTCTACCTTGCCCCTTCGGTGCCTTTACGGTCTCTCCAGAGTTCCGTCCATTTCACAGTCATAGGAAGGCCCTACTTCTGAAAAACTTCATCCGGTATGATGTTCAATTTGTTCTATTTTAGCATAATTTGAAAAGAAGGTCAATGTTTTCAGAAACTACCCTGAAAATAGTACAACTTAACCCAACTAGTCACTCAAAGAGAAATGGTTGGTCATCAGGTTGCTAGCATCCAACAAGACCTTATCCAATAAGCGATCCGTCGCTTCTTGAATCTGATCACTCATTTCCTGATTTTCTCTTTCGAAATCAACGGTTTGTCCTGCTGCCAAGGCTTGATCCACTCGTCCAATCCGGGCATGCCCAAGTGCCATAGTACTTTCTTGGTAATCTTCTAAATCTCCAACATGATGACTATAGTGGGCATCTGCCAGACCAGCAATGATCCGATTGGTCCAATAGAAGGAATCTGTCGTCACTTTTTCTGTCGTATTGGCAAAATAATCCGGTGTCGTATCGACCTGGGTAAAGAATGGAACCGCCGTATTAAAAGGCATAGACCCATAGCAAAGCCATTGAATCCCGGTTGTCTCTTGAGGACGATTTGGCCGCAATTGGAGAATGGCCGTCTGGCTGGTCCGGTTAATGCCAATGGTACGGAAGGTCCGACGACTATGACTATCCCCTTCTAAACCGTAAGGATCATAGGCTGAATCCTGGTAGTGACTGCTGAGGACATATTTGACATCTTCAATCGTAATCTTGCGGTAAGGTTTTTGACACCAAGGAAGGAAGAAGGAACGAGGATCTTGCTCCACTTCTGGGTTGAGGAACCGTTGAATATCCCAAGCCCGTGGTGTATTGTAATGACGATCCTTGTCTCGTTGGCTCCCAAAAGCATAACGAGGGTTAAAAGACGAACCGTCAAAATCCAAGGCCAGGTGATGGCGTTCCACAAAATCTTTCAAATCTGGATTACACAAGAACTCTTCTGGGCGATCAAACTCAAAGCGATCACTTCCCAATTGATTGGGATTGGTCACATAGGCATCGTCTGGAACACGGCGGGCCATCCAGTGATGACCTCCGATAGTTTCCAACCACCAGATTTCATGGACATCGCTGATAGCCACTCCATTAGACTCATAGGTTCCGTATTCCTCTAAGATTTTCCCCAAGCGAAGCACTCCTTCTCGGGCAGTCTGGACATAAGGAAGAACCAAGGTCAGCATGTCTTCCTCCCCAATGCCACTTTCCACCAGAGGATCCGCACCCAAGACCCGGCTATTGGTCGTAATGGTCTCTGTCTCACTCATGGCCACATTGTAACGATTGATCCCTGCTTCTCCCCAGATACCATCCTTAGGAATAGCATCTGGAACAGCTGTGTAACGAACAGGGTTATCAGGCAGGTCTATCTCAAAAGGAGATAGGACCGACCGATAATGACGAGGCTGGTCCTCAGGTTGAACAACGATAAATTTCTTAGGGGTAAACACTCCATTTTGAGAGTCTTCCGTGCGAGCTACAATGGTTGAACCATCATAACTGGCATCTTTTCCGACGAGTATAGTAGTACAAGAATCGGACGAACGATTAGGGGTCATATACTTTCCTTCTTTCCGTTTAAACTGACTGTATTATAGCAAAAAGCGTGCCTGATTAAAAGGCACGACTGACTCTTTGCTTATTTAAAGGTCACAATTGTCGCTCCGCTTCCTCCTGCATTTTGAGGAGCGTATTCGAAGCTTTTGACATGCTTATTGCGACGGAGGTACTTGGTAACTCCTTCCCGGATGACCCCAGTTCCTATACCGTGGATGATATCGACTTGGGCCATATTATTGAGAAGGGCTTGGTCGATAAAGCTGTCCAATTCTTCCATGGCTTCCTCATACCGTTTGCCACGAAGGTCCAATCGAGCCCGAGGCCCGTTGGTGTTGGAACGTTTGACTACGTGGACCTGGCGTTTTTTCGGTTGTGAAGCATCTTTTTCAGCTTTTAACAGATTAAATTCTTTTTCTTCCAAGGTCATCTTGATTAGTCCCACTTGGGCTTCCCAACGACCATCCTTGAGCTGCTTAGTAAGACTTCCTCTTTGCCCATAGCTGATGACCAAGATCTCGTCTCCTACTTTTGGAGCTCGGGCTTTTTTGGCCTGTTTCAAGACCTTGTTTTTTGATAGGTCGACCGTTTCTGGAGCTAATTTCTTCAACTGAGACTTAGCCTCAATAATTTCATGGGGCTTGAGTTGTGATTTGGCATGGAGACCTTGTAAGATCTGGTCGCTTTCTGCTAGAGCCAGATCTACAATTTCTTGCGCTTCTTTACGCGCCTTGTTAAGCTCTGTCTCCCGCTCTCGGATCAACTCATTATACAATTTCTTGAGGACACGGTTGAATTTTAGATTTTCCTGTTCGACATCTCGGATGGAGTCGAGGCGTTTGCGACTTTCTAGGGTCTGAGCTTCCAACTTTTCAATGATGCGGTTGACATCCCGATCTTGATTGGTCATCCCCTGCGCTTGACGAACGATCACTTCTGATAAGCCTAGACGACGAGCGATCTCAAAGGCATTAGAACGTCCTGGTACCCCCTGCATAAACCGATAGGTCGGACGCAAGCTGCCCGTATCAAATTCCATGCTGGCATTTTGAACACCAAGGGTTTCAATCCCATAGGCCTTAAGTTCTGGATAGTGGGTGGTTGCCATGGTCTTGATCCCTCGTAAGCGGAGATCTTCTAGAATGGCAATCGCTAGTGAAGCCCCTTCTTGGGGATCCGTTCCAGCTCCCAACTCATCTAGCAAGACCAAGGATTCCTCATCGACCTGCTCCAAAATAGAGACAATATTGGTCATGTGACTGGAGAAGGTAGATAGGCTCTGCTCGATCGACTGCTCATCCCCAATATCAGAGAAGATTTGCGTGAAGACAGCTACCTTACTCCCAGTATCTGCTAGGATTGGCAACCCTGACTGGGCCATTAATTGGGCTAGTCCTAGGGTCTTCAGCATGATGGTCTTCCCACCCGTATTCGGTCCTGTAATCACAATCTCTGTAAGGTCTTTGCCAAAGTGGATATCATTGGGAACAGCCTTCTCGATCAAGGGATGGCGAACCTGCAGAAGCTGAATCTCCCCTTGAGCTGACAAGGCTGGAATGGTCCCTTTTCGATCCTGTAAAAAGCGATGTTTGGCACGAACGAGGTCAATATGACCGATTAGCCAAGCATTGTTCCGAATTTCCCCCGCATGAGGCCGAAGGAGATTTGAAATTTCTTCCAAGATCCGGAGCATCTCGAAGCGTTCATCCGCACGATGGTTGGCAATTTCTTCATTAAGATTGACGACCGCTCGAGGTTCGATATAGACAGTATTCCCACTAGCAGAAATATCGTGAACTACACCGGCAATCCGATTGCGGTAGGTGTTTTTGACTGGCAAAACATTTCGTCCATTCCGACTAGCTACGACCTGATCAGCCAGCATTTCGGACTTGCTCTTCAACAATTCTTGCAGAATATCTCGCACTTGATGTTCATTCTCTTGAATCCGTCGACGGATTTTAGCCAAAGCTTCGCTGGCAAAATTTTCGATAAATCCAGCCTCATTAATGGCATGTAAACTTCCCTGCAACTGTGGAAGATCGACTAGATTTTCAAAAATTCGATCCAGTTTTTCCAAGCGGACATTTTCTAATTCATCATAAAAATTTCGCAATTCATGAGTCACGCGCAAGACTTTCTTCACCGCTAACAATTCATCAATATTGAGCGATGTTTCCAATTCTAAACGTTTGGTCACCGGACGAATTTCTTGAATGGTGGGCACGCTGAAGTGCGGATGCTCCACAAATATCTGAGCCATATCCGCCATCTCAAGAAAGGCAGTTTCAATTGCTTCTTTTTTTGCAAGTGGGGCTAATTCCTGCAACTCCACTTCGCCCTGCTCCGTTTGCAAATAGGGCTCTACTAAGTTTTTGACTTTTTGAAACTCTAAGGTTTCGAGAATTTTTTGATTCATGTTTCTCCACAACAGAAAAGGAGGCTGATTTTGGTCTGAGCCTCCCCTTCCTTTCTATAATATCTCTCATGAACTTTTACACATGATGAGAAGTGATTACGCACCTAAGATTTTAACAACCCAAAGTTGTTTCAAGAGGCCTGCTGTAAGGGGGCTATATTGCACCATAAATCGAATGAGGAAACTTCCATGGAGCCGATCTTGAATGGCTGCCATGGGGATGGTTGATAAAATCGTGAATCCCATTTGCAGAACAAAGTAAGTCACCAAGACAGCTAAAACACCACTGGCAATCTGAAACGGAAACTCCTCCCATTTTTCAGGCGTTGGAATCAAGGGAATAAAGAGTCCAATCACTCGACCAATCGCATAGACCAAAACAAACAAGATGAAATAAGCCAAACCAGCGTAAAAAACTTTGTCTAAGTGAAAGAGTTGGTCCGCACCATAAAAATAGGTTTTTGAAGCTTGTGTTGCACTCGAAAATGGGATCCATAGACTAATGGTTTTTGCCAAGGACTGATAGCCTGATCCTGCGACCAACATGGCCACAATCATGGTGAAAAAATAATATCCTTGAAGCAAAATCCCTCGTGAATACCCAATATAAAAACTCCAAGCTAGGATGAATAAAATCAGGATTGAAAACATGCAACTCCCCTTAATTAGATGATCTACCGACCAGGCCATCTAGGGCCTTGCGACGAAAGTCTTCCAATTCTTTTTCCTTATCGTCAAACTCAATCTCACGACTCAATTGTGTTGATAAACTATTGATTGCTAGTAAAATAGCCAGGGTCTCATCATCAGCAGCTGGCATTTGTTCTTTAATTGCTTCATATTTTTCCTTCGCGACCCGTTCAACTTCCTCCATGAAGAGATTATCATGATTAGTTGTGAGAGTCAGCGATTTATTGCCGAAAGTAAATTTGTATCTATTTAAGCTGGACATAAAAAATCACCTCACGATATTATATCAAAATCTAGCCTGCTTGTCAGTAGAAAAATCCCCTTCCTATAGGAGATACTGGAGGCAGTAGGCCACGGTTTATCTTTTTTCTCCCCAAGCATGATACAATAGAGAAAGTAGGAAAGGACGTGTAAAATGACTATCTATGATTTCACCGTAATGGCCCAAGATTGGAGCCCCTTCTCCCTCGAAGCATATCGAGGCCAAGTACTCCTCATCGTCAATACAGCAACTGGTTGCGGTCTGACGCCTCAATACCAGGGATTGCAAGAGCTCTATGAGCGCTACCAAGATCAAGGATTTGAAATCCTCGACTTTCCGTGCAATCAATTTATGGGCCAAGCGCCGGGTAGTGCGGAGGAGATTAATCAATTTTGTAGCCTCCATTACCAAACCAGCTTCCCACGTTTTGCAAAAATAAAAGTCAATGGGAAAGAAGCAAGCCCCCTCTACCAATGGTTAAAAGAACAAGCTAGTGGTCCCTTGGGCTCCCGCATTGAATGGAATTTCGCCAAATTCTTGATCAATCGCCAAGGCCAAGTCATCCACCGCTTCTCTTCAAAAACTAATCCTCAAGCAATTGAAACTAGCCTAAAAGAAGTTCTTTCAGACTAAATTTAGCTGGTCTTTTTCTGGCCTTTCATCTAGCTTTTATGATACAATAAGGGCTATGGAAACAATTACATTGTCCCCTCAAAACGAGGACATCCAAGCATTTGTTCGTCAGCACCAAGACCACCTGCTACCTTCAAAAAATCCTTATATCCGTTATTTTTTCAAGGCACCTGGTGCAACCATTTCGATTTACACATCAGGAAAGGTTGTCCTACAAGGTAGTCAGGCGACGCGCTATGCTGCCTTCTTCGGTTACCAACAAGATCCGATAGACCAAGCACTTGCCGGACAAGACTTCCCCTTAATCGGGACGGATGAAGTCGGAAATGGCTCTTACTTTGGAGGGCTTGCCGTCGTGGCTTCACTGGTCAGCCCGGAGCAACATGCCCACTTAAAAAGTCTAGGAGTTGGGGATTCTAAGACCTTAGATGATCAAAAAATTCGAGCTCTCGCACCAATCCTCAAAAAAGAAATCCCGCATCAGGCCTTACTGCTGACACCTAAAAAATACAATCAGGTCATCGCCTCTGGCTACAATGCGGTATCTGTCAAGGTTGCTCTTCACAATCAAGCCATTTTTTTGCTCTTGCAACAAGGGGCAAAAGCTCAAAAGATTGTAGTCGATGCCTTTACGACCAAGAAAAACTATGATCGCTATGTTCAAGCAGAAGCGAATCAGGTCCCACAAGTCGTCACCCTAGAAGAGAAGGCCGAAGGAAAATACCTGGCGGTAGCTGTGAGTTCCATTATTGCCCGTGACCTCTTCCTCCAAAATCTGGAAGATTTGAGTCAAGAACTCGGCTACACCCTTCCTAGTGGAGCTGGTACGCCCTCAGATAAGGTAGCTGCTCAACTATTAAAGGCCTATGGCATTCAAGCCCTTGACTACAGTGCCAAACTTCATTTTAAAAATACAGAAAAAGCAAAAAAATTGATAGAAAGATAAAGCATGAAACGTTCAAAAAAATCAACTAATCCAGTCCGTTCTTTCCTGAAAGAATGGGCGCTCTTCGGCCTCATTATTGGAGGCATTATTCTCTCTCGTATTTATCTGTGGACGCCTGTCCGTGTCGATGGCCATTCTATGGATCCGACCTTGGCAGATAGTGAATACCTTCTCGTTATCAATAAACTGCCTATCGACCGTTTTGATATCGTGGTCGCTAGTGAAACAGAAAATGGAAAAACCAAAGAAATCGTTAAACGGGTCATTGGACTCCCTGGTGAAACCATCGAGTACAAAAACGATGTCCTCTATATCAACGGCAAAGAAACTGACGAGCCTTACTTGAAAGACTACATTCAAAAATTTAAAGAAGATAAATTGCAATCAACCTATTCTGGAAAAGGGTTCGAAGAAAATGGAGAGCTCTTCCGCCAAATGGCACAGATTGCCGAAGCTTTCACCGTTGATAAAGATGGAAGTGCGACCTTCACGAAAAAGCTCTTGGATGATGAGTATCTACTCCTTGGTGATGATCGAATCGTTTCAAAAGATAGCCGCCAGGTGGGGGCTTTCAAGAAGGAACAAATCAAAGGGGAAGCCGTCCTTCGCCTCTGGCCACTCCTTCCATTCCAGACGTATTAACCCATGATGAGGTTGGGACTCTTGTTCCAATCTCTTTCAATATCTTCATGAGAGATAAGCTCTCTCAGACCATTACTTAAAAGGAAACTCTGCATGGAATACTATTTCTCAGGAACCATTGAGCGGGTCATTTTTGAAAATCAAAGTAGTTTTTTCCGTATCTTATTGTTGGATATCAATGATACAGATGCAGAGGACTATGATAACTTTGAAATTATCGTCACTGGAACGATGGCAGATATCGTCGAAGGAGAAGATTATACCTTCTGGGGAGAACTGGTCCATCATCCGAAATATGGCCAACAGTTGCAAATGAATCGCTATGAACGAGCCAAACCCACTAGCAAAGGCTTGGTGAAATACTTTTCTAGCGACCATTTTAAAGGGATCGGACTCAAAACGGCCCAAAAGATCGTCGATCTCTATGGTGAGGATACCATTGATAAAATTCTGCAAGCACCTGAAAAGCTAGCCTCCATCTCCGGACTTTCTAAAAAGAATCGCGAGGCCTTTGTCGAAAAACTACAGCTCAACTATGGTACGGAACGGGTCCTCGCCCAACTTGCTAACTATGGCATCCCTAATAAACTAGCCTTCCAAATCCAAGATTTCTACAAGGAAGAAACCTTGCAAATCGTCGAATCGGCTCCTTATCAACTGGTCGAAGATATTCAAGGCATGGGCTTTAAAATTGCTGACCAATTAGCAGAAGAATTAGGGATTGCCAGTGATGCACCTGAACGCTTTCGAGCTGGACTGGTTCATAGTCTTTTAACCCTCTCCTTAGAAACAGGGGACACCTACGTTGAAGCCAAAGAATTGCTCCAAGCCACCATCCAACTCTTAGAAGCATCTCGTCCAGTCGAGCTCGATCCAGCCAGCGTCGCCCAAGAATTGGCCAGTCTCATCGAAGAAGACAAGGTGCAAAATATTGACACCAAGATCTTCAACAACAGCCTCTTCTTTGCGGAAGAAGGGATCCGAAGCCATATCGGTCGCCTGCTAGAAAAAGGAAAGCAAGAATCTTTCGACCCAGAAAAAATCGAACAAACGATTGATGACATTGAAGATGAACTCCACATTCACTACGACCCCATCCAACGGAAGGCTATCCAAGAAGCCATCCAGCAAAAAGTCTTTGTCCTTACAGGTGGACCAGGAACGGGGAAAACAACTGTTATCAATGGGATCATCGGGACCTATGCCCGCCTGCACCAATTAGACCTTCGCAAGAAATCTCAATTACCAATCCTCTTAGCTGCTCCAACTGGTCGAGCAGCCCGTCGAATGAGTGAACTGACGGGCCTTCCGAGCGCCACCATTCATCGTCACTTAGGAATGACGGGAGACGACGACACGAGTCACTTGGACGATTATCTTGATGCGGATTTTATCATTGTCGATGAATTCTCTATGGTGGATACTTGGCTGGCCAATCAGCTTCTCAGCAATATCTCTTCCAATACCAAACTCTTAATTGTTGGTGATGCTGATCAGCTTCCTTCTGTGAGTCCTGGACAAGTCTTGTCCGATCTCCTACAGATTCCCAGCATCCCTCAAGTCAAACTGGAACATATCTTCCGTCAAAGTGAGGATTCGACCATCGTCACTCTAGCCAGTCAGATTCGCAAAGGCCAACTGCCTCCTGATTTCACAGAGAAAAAACCTGATCGTTCCTACTTTGAAGCGCCAAGTGAGCTCATCGCTCCCATGATTGAAAAAATCACCAGCGCTGCCCTTCGCAACGGTATTCCGGCTCGAGACATCCAGGTCCTCGCTCCGATGTATCGAGGTTCTGCAGGCATTGACCAGATTAACAGTCTCATGCAAGAGCTTCTCAATCCATTAGAAACGGATGCTCTATTCTTTCAAGCACTGGACTGCCAGTATCGAAATGGTGACAAGGTCATCCACCTGGTCAATGATGCCGAAAGCAATGTCTTTAACGGTGATATTGGCTACATCACCGACCTCTTGCCAGCTAAGTATACCGAATCCAAGCAAGATGAACTCACCATCCAATTTGATGGCAATGAATTGGTCTACCCCCGCAATGAATGGTACAAGATTCGTTTAGCCTATGCCATGAGTATCCATAAGTCTCAAGGG
This sequence comes from Streptococcus sp. 1001283B150225_161107_H12, assembly GCF_015552665.1. Classification (NCBI taxonomy): domain Bacteria; kingdom Bacillati; phylum Bacillota; class Bacilli; order Lactobacillales; family Streptococcaceae; genus Streptococcus; species Streptococcus sp. 1001283B150225_161107_H12. The sequence goes on from NZ_JADNFC010000003.1 coordinate 38,071, forward strand.
AGTGAATTCCCTGTTGTCATCCTTCCCTTGACCAATCAGAGTCGGCGCATGCTCCAACGTAATCTGATCTACACAGCCATCACCCGCTCCAAAAGCAAGCTCATTCTCCTAGGAGAATACACTGCATTTAACTTTGCGACAAAGAATACTGGAACTGCTCGCAAAACCTATCTGATTGAGCGTTTTTCGGATGGAACCCCTCAAGGTAGAGACTCTGCCTCACAGAGCCCTGTCCACCTGGAAGAGCCCATAAAAAAAACAGAGCCCCAAAGGGAGCCCCTCTCAGTTGAAAACCACTCTGACTCACCTGCTTCCCCAGCCTCTCAACAAGGCTATCGATTAACAGAGGACAACTACTTAAGCATTAATCCCATGATTGGCCTCACAGAGGAAGAAATTCAAGAATTCTTCAAAAACTAGCTAAAAATTCCCCGTAGGTCAAGTATACCTACGGGGTTTCTTCTATTAGAGATCCTTCATGGGTTTCCCGAGACTCGGAAGAAAAATTAGTGAGGGTCACCCCTAAAAGGCGAATACCTGAGGAGTTACTTTCTAGGCTCTGGTAGAGCTCCTGGGCCAGTCTCTGAATGACTTTAGGGTCTCTGGTTGCTTCCTCTAAACTTCGTCTCTTGGTCAAGGTCGTAAAATCGGCATAACGAATCTTGAGCACCAAGGTCTTACCAATTTTCTGATGCTTGGCCAAACTGTTCGCTACCTTTTCAGATAGGTTGGCTAATTCTTTTAGCACATCATCCTCGGCCACCAGCAATTTTCGGTAGGTGCGTTCCTTCCCAATGGACTTGCGAATACGATTGCTCTTGACAGGACTGTTATGGATCCCCCGAGCCTTTCGATAAAGATCAAAACCAAAGCGACCGAAGTGATCGATGAGAGTCATTTCCGGCACTTCTAAGAGATCTGCACCTGTATAAATTCCCAAATCATGAAGCCGCTCCACTGTCCGTTTTCCCACACCATGAAACTTAGCTACATCTAGCTGACTTAAAAAATCTTGAGCTTGCTCGGGTAAAATAACGGTTAGTCCTCGAGGCTTCTGGTAATCACTGGCAATTTTTGCAAGAAACTTATTGTAGGAAACTCCGGCAGAAGCAGTCAAATGCAATTCATTCCAAATATCATGCTGAATCAAGCGAGCTACCTTGACAGCAGACTGAAGACCAAGCTTATTGTTGGTCACATCCAGATAGGCTTCATCAATGCTCATGGGCTCAATCAGATCGGTGTAGCGTTTAAATATTTCTCTGACTTGGAGACCAACAGCCTGGTACTTCTCGTAGTTGCCAGGGATGAACACTGCCTGAGGACACCGTTCATAGGCCTCTTTGGAACTCATAGCCGAATGGACCCCGTATTTTCTGGCTTCGTAATTGCAAGTCGATACCACTCCTCTTCCACCAGACAAACGGGGATCATGACCAATGATGACAGGCTTTCCCTTCAATTCTGGATGGTCGCGCTCTTCAACGGACGCAAAAAAGGCATCCATATCGATATGAATGATCTTACGACTCGTATCATTTACTAAAGGAAATATGAGCATGGGCAACCTCCTCTTTCATTATATCCCTATCACCGATTTTTTCCTACTAATTTTCACTTTCCTCAAGACAAAAATATAATACAGTTTATTCATCTGTGCTGTTCTGTATTATAAAAGAATCCAAAATCTTTTTGCTATTCCCTTTGTGAAACCGATTTCTATGTGGTATACTACTATTGTAAGTGCAACAGATTTGTTGCTAGAAAGATATAAGAGGATTTAAACATGGTTGTTAAAACAGTTGTTGAAGCACAAGACATTTTTGACAAAGCCTGGGAAGGCTTCCAAGGGGAAGACTGGAAAGAAAGAGCCAGCGTCTCACGCTTTGTACAAGCTAACTACACTCCTTATGATGGAGACGAAAGCTTCCTAGCTGGACCAACTGAACGTTCTCTTCACATCAAGAAGATTGTTGAAGAAACAAAAGCACACTACGAAGAAACTCGTTTCCCATACGATACTCGTCCAACTTCTATCGCTGATATCGCAGCTGGATACATCGACAAAGAAAACGAAGTGATCTTCGGTATCCAAAACGATGAATTGTTCAAATTGAACTTCATGCCTCGTGGTGGTATCCGTATGGCGGAAACTACTTTGAAAGAAAATGGATATGAGCCAGATCCAGCTGTGCATGAAATCTTCACTAAATATGTAACAACAGTTAACGACGGTATCTTCCGTGCTTATACTACAAACATCCGTCGTGCACGTCACGCTCACACAGTAACTGGTCTTCCAGATGCATACTCACGTGGACGTATCATCGGGGTTTATGCTCGTTTGGCCCTTTACGGAGCTGACTACTTGATGGCTGAAAAAGCAAACGACTGGAATGCGATCACTGAAATCGATGAAGAATCAATCCGTCTTCGTGAAGAAGTAAACCTTCAATACCAAGCACTTCAAGAAGTTGTTAAATTGGGTGACCTTTATGGTGTAGACGTACGTCGTCCTGCCTTCGATACAAAAGAAGCAATCCAATGGACAAACATCGCCTTCATGGCTGTCTGCCGTGTGATCAACGGTGCTGCTACTTCTCTTGGACGTGTGCCAATCGTTTTGGATATCTACGCTGAACGTGACTTGGCTCGTGGTACTTACACTGAGTCTGAAATCCAAGAATTCGTTGATGATTTCGTTATGAAATTGCGTACAGTTAAATTTGCTCGTACAAAAGCATACGACCAATTGTACTCAGGTGACCCAACCTTCATCACAACTTCTATGGCTGGTATGGGTAACGACGGACGTCACCGTGTTACGAAGATGGACTACCGTTTCTTGAACACTTTGGACAACATCGGTAACTCTCCAGAACCAAACTTGACAGTTCTTTGGACTGACAAATTGCCATACAGCTTCCGTCGCTACTGTATGCACATGAGCCACAAACACTCTTCTATCCAATACGAAGGTGTAACTACTATGGCTAAAGACGGATACGGTGAAATGAGCTGTATCTCATGTTGTGTATCTCCACTTGACCCAGAAAATGAAGAACAACGCCACAACATCCAGTACTTCGGTGCTCGTGTAAACGTGCTTAAAGCTCTTCTTACTGGTTTGAACGGTGGTTACGACGACGTTCATAAAGACTACAAAGTATTTGACATCGATCCTATCCGTGACGAAGTTCTTGAATTCGAATCTGTTAAAGCAAACTTCGAAAAATCACTTGACTGGTTGACAGATACTTACGTAGATGCTTTGAACATCATCCACTACATGACTGATAAGTACAACTACGAAGCTGTTCAAATGGCCTTCTTGCCAACTCACCAACGCGCAAACATGGGATTCGGTATCTGTGGATTCGCTAACACTGTTGATACTTTGTCAGCAATCAAATACGCTACTGTTAAACCAATCCGTGACGAAGATGGCTACATCTACGATTACGAAACAATCGGTGAATACCCACGTTGGGGTGAAGATGACCCACGTTCTAACGAATTGGCAGAATGGTTGATCGAAGCTTACACTACTCGTCTTCGCAGCCACAAACTTTACAAGAATGCAGAAGCTACAGTTTCACTTTTGACTATCACTTCTAACGTTGCTTACTCTAAACAAACTGGTAACTCACCAGTCCACAAAGGGGTATACCTCAACGAAGATGGTTCTGTGAACACAAGCAAATTGGAATTCTTCTCACCAGGTGCTAACCCATCTAACAAAGCGAAAGGTGGATGGTTGCAAAACTTGAACTCACTTGCTAGCCTTGACTTTGGTTACGCAGCTGACGGTATCTCATTGACAACTCAAGTATCACCTCGTGCTCTTGGTAAAACTCGTGACGAACAAGTAGACAACTTGGTAACTATCCTTGATGGATACTTCGAAAACGGTGGACAACACGTTAACTTGAACGTTATGGACTTGTCAGACGTTTACGAAAAGATCATGAGCGGTGAAGATGTTATCGTACGTATCTCTGGATACTGTGTAAACACTAAATACCTCACTCCAGAACAAAAAACTGAATTGACACAACGTGTCTTCCACGAAGTTCTTTCTATGGACGATGCATTGAGCTAAGATTCAAATAGATTTTTCAAACCAGCCGGAAACGGCTGGTTTTTTCTTGTCCTGTCTTGACTAAATCCGTGGTAACACTAGTACAAATCAGTGAAATTTTGATATAATGGAAGCAATCTATTAACAGAACAGGAAGAACAATGGAAGCGTCTAAAGATATGGACCGAGTGATTGACGTCCTCATGTTGGCAGGAACCCTCCTTTTAGAGAGTGGTTCTGAAATCCATCGGGTGGAGGATACCATGATCCGGATTGCTCATTCTCAAGGAATCGATGATTGCAATGCCTTAGCGATGCCAGTCGCTATTTTCTTTTCAATCGAAAATGCCAATATCACGCGGATGAAGCGGATCCTGCGGACCAATTACAATATCGAGAAGGTCTGTGATGTCAATCAGATTTCTCGCCAATTAGTCTCTGGGCACATCAATCTCGAAGAAGCCTACCAAGCCTTGAGCCAATTGAAACGGAAAGCAGTCCCTTATACCAATCTGCAGTTAACCATCGCGGCTACTCTTAGTGCCCCTTTTTTCTCTATTATGTTTGGCGGGAATTTTTATGATGCGATTGGAGCAGGTATTGCGACCGTCTTTGCCTTTGCTTTCTCTCTAGTAGTTGAGAAATACGTGCGCATCCCTTTTGCCACTGCTTTTGCGGCAGCCTTTGTCTTTGGCTTTTTGGCCCATATTTGGTCTCAATATAGTGGTTTTCCTTCTAATACTGATCTCATTATTGCCGGTTGTGTCATGCCTTTCGTTCCTGGGATTGCCATGACCAATGCCGTCAGGGATCTGATGAACAACCACCTCAACTCTGGGATGAGTAAACTCTTTGAGACCCTGCTCATTACTCTTGCCCTTGGTGCCGGAACGACCGTCGCTCTTGTCCTTATGAAATAGAATCATGAATCTAATCGAATTTTTAATCCAAGCGGTGGCTAGTTTGATTGCCATCATCACTTTTTTAATCGTCCTCAACGTGCAACGCTCGATGTTAGTCCCTGGAGGAGTTCTAGGAATGGCTATCTGGTTGCTCTACTATATCTTGAAAGGACCTACCAATGTTATTATCGCGACGTTTATTGCAGCGATTGTGGGTTCTTGTATCAGTCAAATTTTAAGTATTATCTATAAGACACCTGTCGTTGTCTTTATGCTGGCTATTCTTGCTCCCTTGGTTCCTGGATATATTTCCTATCGGACCACCTCCTTCTTTGTTAGCGGCCAATATCGGCAAGCCATGACCAGCGTAACCTTGGTGGTTATTCTAGCCTTGGTCATCTCTATCGGGATGGCTAGCGGGTCTGTCGTCTTGAAACTCTACCATTCTTATCAGCGCCATCAAAAAAGAAAAATGACCAATGCCAACTAGCATTGGTTTTTCAAAACTTATCTATGTAATCGCTTGCATTTTTATTTAAAAGGAGTACAATGATAGTGAAAAAACAAATCCTTTAAAGTATGCGAGGTGCTGTATGATGCTAAACAAGTATATCAAGTATCTTCCTTGGATGATCCTAGGAGCCCTCCCCTCCTATCAATCAGCGACTATCTATGCCCGTAATTCATTTGACTTGTTCTATCTGACCTTGAACTTTCTGATTGTATACATCGCTTTAATCGTCTTCTACGAAAATGTTCTAAGAGACAAATGCAAAGAGCTCCTCATACGAATCATGAGCAATCCTAAAAAAGATAAGCAAGCATAAGAGTTGAAGAGAGTGGGACAGAAATCGGTAATTCGTTAGAATTCGATTTCGTCGTCCCACCTCCGCACAGTTGAGTAGGGCTGTAAAAGCTGATGAAATCAGCGTAGTAGAGCCCACTCAACCACTGCGTCTTGCTCGACAATCCAAAAATAATTGAGAGGCTAGGACTTTTGTCCCAGCCTCTTTTTTGTTTTTCGTCCTCTTTTTTTCAAAAAATCCCCTTGCCCAACTCGGTCCTAAGAATGATTTCCATTCTGTTCTGGCTTTTTCAAGGGAGTTTTGCTCTCAAATATGGTAAAATAGTAACGAAATATACTAGTAGATATCAAATTAAAAGAGGTTATTTATGACAATCGGTATTGATAAGATTGGATTTGCGACCAGCCAGTATGTCTTGCGCTTAAGTGAGCTAGCGGCTGCTCGAAATACAGATCCAGAAAAACTCAGTAAAGGGCTCTTATTGAAAGAACTGAGTATTGCCCCTATTACAGAGGATATCGTCACACTTGGAGCAAGTGCCAGCCATAGTATTTTAACCGAAGAAGAAAAAGAAGAAATTGATATGGTCATCCTGGCGACCGAGTCAGGAATTGACCAGAGTAAGGCTGCTGCTGTTTTCGTTCACGGTCTCCTAGGAATCCAACCCTTTGCTCGGAGCTTTGAAATGAAGGAAGCCTGCTATGCTGCAACGGCCGCTTTGGACTATGCTAAACTTCATGTTGAAAAGTTCCCACAGAGCAAGGTCTTGGTCATTGCCAGCGATATTGCAAAATATGGGATCGACACCCCTGGAGAGCCGACTCAAGGTGCCGGATCTGTCGCTATGTTGGTGACGCAGAACCCACGTATTCTAGCCTTTAATGATGATAATGTAGCTCAAACCCGTGATGTTATGGATTTCTGGCGTCCCAACTATTCCAGCACACCCTTTGTCAATGGGATTTATTCGACCCAACAGTACTTGGATTGCTTGAAAACAACTTGGACAGAGTATCAAAAACGGACTGGCTTAACCTTGGATGATTTTGCGGCGGTCTGCTTCCACCTGCCTTATCCCAAGCTCGCCCTCAAGGGCTTAAAAAAGATTCTTGACAAGAGTCTTTCTCCTGAGAAACAAGCCCAATTGCAATACAATTTTGAACAATCCATTCTCTACAGCCAAAAGGTTGGGAATATCTATACGGGTTCCCTCTTCCTAGGTTTGCTTTCTCTCTTAGAGAATCAGCCTCAACTAGTGGCTGGCGACCGCATCGCCCTCTATGGATATGGAAGTGGTGCAGTCGCTGAGATTTTTAGTGCTCACTTGGTCGAAGGATATGAGCAAATGCTCCATCCAAATCGTATGGCAGAATTGGATCAGCGAAAAGCTCTTACGATTGCCGAATATGAGAAGATCTTCTTCGAAGAGGCACAATTAGATGCTGAAGGCAATCAAACCTTCCAAGGTTACCAAGATCAAACCTATGCCTTATCAGAAATCAACGAACACCAACGAACCTATGTAAAGGTAGAACAACATGGTTAAATTAACTGGTTTTTCAAAAGCAAGTCCAGCAGAGCGCATCGAGAAACTAGCTCAGGCCGGACTCCTTTCAGAAGAAGGTCTACAAACAGTAAGGGACAATGACACATTGCCCCTTTCTCTTGCCAATGAAATGGTCGAAAATGTCCTCGGCACCTTGGCTTTACCCTTTGCTCTAGCTCCTGGCTTCCAGGTAGATGGTCAGGAAATCCAAGTCCCAATGGTGACGGAAGAACCCTCTGTCATCGCTGCTGCTTCTTACGCTGCTGGACTAATCAAGCGCTCAGGTGGGTTTCAGACCCAGGTTCACAAGCGTCAAATGATCGGTCAAGTAGCTCTTTATGACGTTAGCCATAAAGAAAAGGCCAGTCAGGCGATTGCAGAAGCTAAAGAAGAACTGCTCCAACTGGCCAATCAAGCCTATCCTTCCATCGTTAAACGGGGAGGTGGGGCACGAGATCTCTGGACAGAGGTGAAAGGGGACTTTCTCATTTGCTACCTATCTGTCGATCCAAAAGAGGCCATGGGGGCTAATATGCTCAACACTATGTTGGAAGCCCTGGTCGACCCTTTAGAAGATTTATCCGAGGGGCAAGGATTAATGGCTATTCTATCCAACTTAGCTACAGATGCCCTGGTCACGGCAAGCTGTCACATAGACTACCGCTTCCTCAGTCGCGATCCCAAAGAAGCTGCCGAAATCGCTCAGAAAATAGCTCTGGCCAGTCAATTAGCGGCTGTTGATCCTTATAGAGCAGCGACTCACAACAAGGGAATTTTCAATGGCATCGATGCTGTCGTCTTGGCAACTGGGAATGATTGGCGGGCGATTGAAGCAGGTGGCCATACCTATGCTAGTCGATCTGGACAAGCTCAAGGACTATCTAATTGGATAGCTCATCCAGATCAGCAAGTCCTAGAAGGCCAGCTGACCCTTCCCATGCCCATTGCTACCAAGGGAGGCTCCATCGGACTCAATCCAAGTGTCCAAGTGGCTCATGACCTGCTTGGAAATCCCGACGCCCAAACTCTTGCACGGATCATTGTAGCTGTCGGCCTGGCTCAAAACTTTGCAGCGCTTAAGGCCTTGGTCAGCACCGGTATTCAGCATGGGCATATGAAACTCCAAGCTAAGTCCCTTGCCCTACTTGCTGGCGCTAGTCCATCAGAGGTAGCTCCGGTGGTCCAAGCCCTGTTAGAAGACAAACCCTTTAACCTGGAAAAAGCCCAAGCTATTTTAGAGAACATTCGTCAAAGCAATTAAAAAATCCTTCCGTGCAAACGGAGGGATTTTTGTTAGTTTCTTCAAGTTAATCATGGATGGAGAGGATTTGTTCATATCCTTCTTTTACACGACCATAAAGAAGATAGGGAACCTTTCTCAAATCGGCAAGTGTCTGACAAGAAAGAGCACACATAATCAGGCGTAAATCCTCTTTCCAAGCATTGACTTGGGCGATGACCTCTTCAATCGGCTTTGTCTCTACCAATTCTAAAATGGTCCGAGAAAGACCGACCCCCTTGGCTCCTAGAACCAGTGCCTTGATCATATCCAAAGGATGACGAACGCCACCAGAGGCGAGAACCTCGACCTGATCCATCAGTGGTTGAGCCCCAAGCAGGGCTTGGACTGTTGTTTGTCCCCAGTCATTGAGATAGGAACGATTGCCTCCCCGACGGTTTTCGATATAGGCAAAACTGGTTCCACCTCTACCAGAAATATCAACGGTCCTGACACCTAGTTCGATGGCTCTTTGGATAGTTCCGGCATCCATACCAAAACCGACCTCTTTTAGCACCAACGGCACTGGTAATTGCTTTGCATAGTCTGCTAAATGGTCTTGCCAGTTTCTAAAGCTTCGTTCCCCTTCGGGCATGAGAAGCTCCTGCATGAGGTTGACATGGAGTTGGAGAAAGAGAGGCTGGGTCTCCTCAATCGTCTGTAAGCCCAGTTCAAGCGGTTTGTCAATCCCGATATTGGTCGCAAAGAGAAGGTCCGGATAAAGGTCCTTAACTCGATAGGAGCTGTCCTGGGGATCTTTTAAAGCTGCACTATAGGAACCCGTCACAAAGAGAATGCCACAGGCTTCTGCCACCTGGGCTAATTTTCGATTGATTTCTCCTGCCTTGGCACTACCACCTGTCATGGCATTGATATAAAAAGGGTAGTCCCAATCACGACCCGCAAAATGGGTCTTCAAATCCACCTCATCTAAATCGATAGTTGGTAAAGAGGAATGAATCAACTCAACCTCATCAAAGCTATTGTAACCTGGAGTTTGCTCCAAGGCCAAACGAATATGTTCATCCTTTCGGTTGGTCGTCATACTCTCCCATCCTTTCTGCATATAATAAATCAATCCCTGCTTCTTGCCAGCGTCTGACGATTTCTTGGGCAGCAGCCTCCTCAAATGCGAGGGCGATCCCACAATCTCCTCCTCCAGCGCCACTAGATTTTGCAATGGCCTCCAGTCCCTCTTCTGCCCTCTTTAATTGGGCCAATTTTTTGGTATAAATCACCTCATTGAGAGATCCAAGTAAGTCACTCGCCCGACTGATAGAAGACCAGGCCAAGTCTCGGTCTGCCTCTTGAAAGGCCACTAAGAGGTCTTGTACAGCCTGCTCCGTCCTCTCTAAGAAGACCGAATCAATAGCTGAACGAACCTGGTTAATCAAGTCTCTTGAAATAGCGGGTTCCTGGGTCCAGCCTACTAAAAAAGTATAGGACAACTGAGGGGCCAGAGGCTGGATTTCATATCTCCAATCCAGGGCTAAGATCTGGTCCAGACCCTGATCTTGTAATTGCTCAGCCAGTTCCCGTCTATCAAAAGAGCGGTAGCTAACCAAGCCTTCATAGGCAATACAAGCTAGGTCTCCCATAGAGCCATTGTCTCCACGTCGAATCAAAACCAAACAGGCCAAACGAAAGAGCAAGTCTGCTGACAGGGGAAAATCATAAAGAGCTGCCATGGCTTTGAGGGTCAACAAGACCACACTGCCACTAGAGCCAATCCCGAATTTCTTGCCCTCTCGCTCAAATTTCCCCTCAATACTTAAATCAAAGGGAGCAAGTGCCACTCCTTGTAACTGGAGGTAGGCGTTCATCAGATGCACGGTTTCTTGGATCAGGGCATAGTCCGCCTGCGGAGTCAAATCAACTGCAAAGGAAAACATGTCTGACTGAATCCTATAAGTAGATGACGGTTGGATATCTGCCTGCATGTAAATGGGAATAAACTGAATAATGGCTGTTTGTCCTGGGGTTAGGATAGAATATTCCCCAGCGATATACAGCTTCCCACCTGCTCGAACTTGTTTCTTATTCTTCATGGGATAGATCCTTGGTCTTGGAAACAATAATACGGTAGTCTTGTTCAAAAAGTGGAACCAACTCTTCCAGATCCTCTTCTAGACAGAGGACTTTTACATTCGGACCTGCATCCATGGTGAAGTAGCACCGTTTCCCTTCCTCTCGAAGAGAGCGCACGAAATCCATGGCCTCGTAGCTTTTTTCCGTCAAATAGGAGAAGGCTGGGCTAGCAGTCTTGGTTGTAGAATGCATGAGAAGAGCATTTCGTTCGGTCAATTCCCCTACTTTTTCAAAGTCATTGTCCTTTAGGTAAGTCAGCATATCTTGGTAATCCTGGGCTGACTGGCGGATCCATTCTTGGAAATTGCTAGAGGTTTCAGTGCACCGCTTCATCCCTTCCCGACTAGAAAGAATTTTTTGTTGGTCGTTTAACACCAGCATAATCATCGCCAGTTTGAGGTCCGTTTCCACCTGGTAGATCGCTCCAGTATCCTTGTCCCAAGCCGCTAGAGGACCAAAGAAAGAACGAGAAGATGATCCGGAGGCAAACTTAGCCGCTTGAGCTTGTTCTGCCTGCGTCATTCTCAGTTGGTAATAGCGATTGCAGGCTTTTACCAAGGCAGATAGACCACTAGAACTAGAAGAAAGTCCTGCAGCTGTCGGCATGTTGTTGCTGGTATCAACCCGCACAAAGCCTGTTTCCCCTTCTGGTTTAAAGCGGTCGATGACTGCTCCAATCTTGGCCTGCTCCGCTTCATTTTGGAAGACCCCATCTATGTAGAAGGCATGGGCCTTGGCCTCGGCACCCAAAGGACTGAGACGCGTCTCTGTATACATATTTTCCAATGTCAAGGAAATGGAACTAGTTGATGGCACCATGGCTTCACTGTTTTCCTTGCCCCAATACTTAATAATGGCGATATTGGCATACGATTTCACGCTTACAGGCTTTCGATCCATAACTCCTCCACTCCTTTATTTTTTAGTTCTTTTGCGATGATTTCTGCTTGTTCCTGGTCTGCAGCAAGGGCAATGATACAACCACCGAGCCCACCACCGCTCATTTTGGCTCCCAAGGCTCCACTCGCTAATGCTAGTTCCACCAGTTGATCCGCTTCTGGACAACTCACTCCCACTGCCTGCAAATGATGATGGCAGTCTGTTAAGATACGTCCCAAGGTGGGAGCATCTTTTTGAGCAAGGGCTTTTTCTGCCTGCTCGGTGAGGAGGCCGATTTCATGGAAACTAGCAAGGGCCACTGTTCCCAAGTCCTTGACTTTTTGAATGGCTTCTTTGGTATGGCCATGGATACCTGTATCTGCAATGACCAGCTTGGCACCCAAATCAACTTCTAACTCACTAAAACCGACGTTGCGAATGAATTTAATCGGCTGATCACTTAGGCAAGTCTTGGCATCCAGCCCACTTGGATTCATATGGGCAATCATTTCTGCTCGATTAACCAAGATTTCCAAGGTTTCTTGACTCAAATCCCGCTTGAAATAATCAAAGACTGCCCGAATTGCCGCGATACTGACAGCAGCCGAGGAGCCCATCCCCCGCTGAGCTGGAATCATGGAGTCAATCCGGCAAGCGATGGCTGCCTTCTCAATCCCCAAATACTCTAAGGAAGCGTAGACGGCCATCGATAAGCTGTCATTCTCAAAAAGGACCCACGGACGCTCCGCAGGTACAATCTGACAAGTGACCTGAATGTGAAGGAGGGGCAGGGCAATAGCTGGATAGCCATAAACAACCGCATGCTCACCTATTAAAATAATCTTGCTATGTGCCTGGCCGACACCTATCGATTTCGTCATACGTCTCTCAGTTATCTTCATTCTTTTCTGCTATAGATTGCTAGATACAATCTTCTCTCCTTCCATTTTAATATAAATAAAGAAAAAAAGCGATGGCTAAACCACGCTTCTTTCTCCGTCTTAGGAAGGATTTTTACTGGTCCCTTCCATTTCTGTTTTGATGAGCTCCATGAGTTGATTCCGATCTAGGATCCATTGGGCCCGCTCATCTTTTTCATAGGTCCGATTGGATAAGAAAACAGCTGCCAACTGGAGCTTACGATTATAGAGAAGGAAGGTTCCTGTATAACCTGTATGGTCCAACCAGTCTCCTTCCAGATTCCAGGCCAGAGAGCGCGTCTTTCCTTCTTCTAAAGCATAGTTCTGGGAAAGGATTTCTGCAAAAGGATCCTGTAAATAATGCTCCAGGAAAATTTCCATATCTCTAATGGTCGAAAACAGACCTGCACTTCCGGCATGGACTCCCAGTACACGCGCTTTCGGATCATGGACGACGCCAGCTGGAACGCCACGAAGGGTTGGCACCGCTTGAGAAACCGGACCAAAAGTAGTCTCCTTCATTTGCCAAGGTGTAAAAACTTGCTCCTGAAAAATCTGGGCCAAATCCTGACCAAACCACTTCTCCAGAAGAAAGCCCAATAAAAGAAAATTGACATCTGTATAGTGGAACTGGCGATTGTCCTTGAGCTTCAAACGGTGCAGGGCTTCTTTTAAGCCCTCAGCATCCAAGTCATCTCGTCCGGGGATGAAAGGATCCAAACCAGAAGTATGGGTCAAGAGCTGACGGATGGTCACCTCTGCCTGCTCCATATCCGGATAGTAGGAAGCTAAGGGACGATCGATATCGATTTTCCCTTGTTGGACCAGAAAAGCAAGAACCGTTCCAACTCCGACGACCTTACTCACACTGGCCAAATCATAGGTCAAGCCGGCAATAACTGGCTCTTGCTTGGCTGGATCAGCCAGTCCCAAGTAATACTCCTGCCAGCTTCCCTTCTGATAGAGAGCAAGAGAGGCACCTGGGTAGATGCCTGCTCCTATTTGCTCTTGAATTTTTTGGATGATTTTTTCCATTTTTCTTCACTCATTTCAATCAGCCAAAGACTTGCTTAGGCTTCGAACCACCATTCAATCTTGCTTGGATCCTCAACCAAGACAAATTGTTGCCTTTTTGGTACAAAAGTTACCTGATCTCCAAAGCAGGAGGCTAGTTCACTTGCTACAAATGGCTCTAAAATGACCTTGACCTGACAAAGGTCCCAAGTCTGTCCATTTGCTAGTGTAAGGTCCGGACCATCTGATGCTTCTAACTCTAAATAATCTTCTAAGCCAGGTAGTTGTTGATAGAAAGCTGTAGAAGTCTCTACATTAGGTACTCGAAGCACCATCTTTTCTACGAAAAACTCCGTCAAGGTTGTAAACTCTTCATTCGCTTGAAAATCTGGAACTTCCTCAATTTCAGTTAAACTGCCCACTTGCTCTTCCGCATGGAGCAAGATACGATCTCCTTCTGGCGAAAGGGCTTCAAAGGCATAGCCATTTTTTCCTTTAAAGAGGCGATCAACTTGATGTCCACGAGCCAGAAGCCACTCAATTTCTTGTGGGTTGGTCACGCGAATCTTTAAGCAAGCCAGGCGTTTTGGGCCCTCCACCTTGCGGGTTCTCATACTAGGGGATTCCTCTAAATAGAGGCGATCTGTCTTCGATTGATCTCCAAGGGATAATAAAGCCCCATCTTCCAACAGGGTTTTCATTCCTAAGACCTTTTCAAAAAATTCTTGATTGACATTTCGATTGTTTGTTTTTAATACAGGTGAAATACTACTAATCTTATTTATGCACATAATTCCTCCAAGTCTTTTATATTTTAAAAGATTTTCTTTTTTTTTACAAGAAATCTTGTGCAAAAAAGACAGATTTTTCAAAAATAAAAATCTGTCTTTCTTTTTTTAGTATACTGTTCGTGTATGGACCCGCCCGTTTGGAGCTTCAAATTCGTATTCTAAGTAATCCTGATAGGTCCCTGGTGCAATCACTCCACGCACATCTAATACAGCCGTTCCTGCCTGTCCCACAATGGAATCTGCTAACAGGCAGCAATTAGTAGACAGAACAAAGTAAGATTTAAAACGCGAAGAAGTAAATTTATATAGCTCAGCCCCTAAATCATATTTCAATTTGTAAGCGTAGGTCGGCTGACCGTCTTCCAGTAACCTCCTAGGTGGATCCCAAGGTTCTAACAACTGATCAATTTCAGCTAGACGCTTCTCTACTGCCTGATTCTCTTCTTCGGTAAGGGATAGGCTGTAGCCAAACAGCGTCTTTTGACTCTCTTTTTTACATAGTTCGATGTATGGTTCCTTATCCACTTTAAACAGTACGCCATCCCCAATCGTCCCAAATAGACGCTCTGAAAAGGGATCGTAACTTCCGTAAGAAATGACCTTCCCCTGATAACAAATATCTACATGCCCAATCGCTCCAAATAAGTTGCTGTCAGAAGTATGAACCAAAATTTCTAATTCCCTTGCCTCTTCTTCTTTTTTCACCAATCGATAAGGGCCTGTGTGTCCCGCCGAGCTCCCTTTTTGAAGAAACTGGTTAAACCGTTTTAACTCCTTAGCAGGGATAAAGGCTGCAAAGATAACCGGTAGGCTAATACGAAAGCGACGTTTTAACTCTTGGCCTTGTTGGTCTTTGTCAAATAAAATACCATCTCGAATATTAGAAATCCCCAACAAGACCAGATAAGCCCCCAAGAGGATAAATTGGAAGTGCCCATCTGAACCAGGTTCCAAGACAGTTGCTAGACCAAGCCCACCGTTTAAAAGCGCATCCCATAAATAGAGCCAGCCTCCTTTTACCCGATTGGCCTTATAAAGCCAAAATGTGATCCCATAGACAATGGCACTCCCCAACTGATATGCCCCTAAACAAATCACAACTAAGTTTACGGGCAGACTACTCAGTCGATTCAACCAGATCAACGCAAGTGAAAGAAAAATAAACCAAATAGAGTGGCTATAGGAAATAGACTTGCTACGTAACAAAAAGCGAAGAAGAAAGCTTCCTAGTCCATCAACTAAAAAGTAAATGGCTAATAGATCCAAGGAAAATTTTGTGAAACCAACACCGTTTCGAAAAATGAGGATCCCAAAAATGACGGCAAGAACCCCAAACAATAAAGTCCGTCTTCTTGCAACTTCTTCAACAGATAATTTTCTCACCATGACACCCTCCTTCAGAGATCAAAGGTCTTTAGACAAATACTATTTTATCACGTATAATATAAGAAGTAAAGAAACAGTGAAGCTGATAAAAGGAGCATCCTATGAAATTCAATCAATATAGCTATCTACCAGTCGACCAAGCAGACATTCTAAAGGAACTGAAAGAAATCGGGTTTGACCTTCCCCTTCATCTTACAGAGAAAGAACTGTTTGAATGGTTTGTTCGCAAGGTTTATTTCACCTACAAAAATACAGATTATCCTCTCTCTAACCTAGTGGCGGATGCTGAAACAGATCTCCTGAGCTATTTCCAATCTGACCGCGAATGGTCTCCAAATATTTTCTACACAGTGGCCCTCCAATTGCTCGGTTTCCGCTATTTTATTGACTTTGAAAATACGGACAGCTTCTTAAAAGAAGTCCAAATTCCGATTGAGTATGGAAACTTGGTTGAGAACCTCTATCACCTCCTCAATACTCGAACAGTCAAAGGGAATTTACTAATTGAGCAGTTGGTCAGCGATGGCTTGATCCCCGAGGACAATCGCTACCACTTTTTCAACGGAAAAAGTCTAGCTACCTTTAACTGCCATGATGTAATCCGTGAAGTGGTCTATGTGGAGAGTCGAGTTGATAGCGACCAGGATGGTCTTCCAGATTTGGTCAAGGTCAATATTATTCGCCCACGCTATGAAGGAAAAATCCCAGCCGTCATGACTGCCAGCCCTTATCACCAAGGAACCAATGACAAGGCTAGCGACAAGGCTCTCTATAATATGAATGTGGACCTCGAGGTCAAAGAACCTCATACCATCCAAGTAGAAGAACCTCAATTAGAATTGGTGGATCCTGTCGGTTCAGCTCAACTAGTCTCTGAGGCTGAAGAAACCCTCACTCATATCAACTCCAGTTATACCCTCAATGACTACCTTCTCGCTCGTGGTTTTGCCAATCTCTACGTCTCCGGTTTAGGGACCAAGGACTCTCAAGGCTTGATGACCAATGGAGATTACCGTCAAATCGAGGCCTATAAAAATGTTATCGACTGGCTCAACGGCCGTTGCCGGGCCTTTACAGACCACAGTCGCCAACGCCAAGTCAAGGCCGATTGGTCTAACGGCAAAGTTGCTACGACGGGCTTGTCCTACCTAGGGACCATGTCCAATGGACTGGCTACCACCGGTGTCGATGGCCTAGAAGTTATCATCGCAGAAGCCGGTATCTCTTCTTGGTACAACTACTATCGGGAAAACGGACTCGTGACGAGTCCTGGCGGCTATCCTGGAGAGGATTTTGATTCGCTTGCTGAGTTGACTTATTCACGTGCCCTTCGGGCTGGAGACTATCTCCGCCACCATGCAGCCCATGTCGCTGATTTGGAAGAGGTTAAGAAGCAATTGGATCGCAAAACAGGGGACTACAACCAATTCTGGCATGACCGCAACTATCTCCTTCAGGCAGACAAAGTCAAGGCAGAGGTCGTCTTCACCCATGGTTCCCAAGACTGGAATGTCAAGCCCCTCCATGTATACCAAATGTTCCAAGCCCTTCCAGCCAACATCAAGAAACACCTCTTCTATCACAATGGAGCCCATGTCTATCTCAACAACTGGCAGTCCATTGACTTCCGTGAGAGTATGAATGCCCTCCTCTCTAAAAAATTACTGGGCTATGATTCAAGCTATGAATTGCCAACCGTCATCTGGCAGGACAATACAGGGGAACAAAGTTGGACTTCCTTGGAAGACTTTGGCAATCAAACAGCCCAGCGGACCTTCCCACTGGGAGATGGTGAGAGAGTCATCCAAAACCGCTATGCGACAGAAGATTATGAGCGCTATGGCAAAGCCTATCCAACCTTCCTAACTGATCTTTACCAAGATAAGGCCCAACAGGTGACCATCGATCTTCCGATCTCAGAAGACTTACACCTCAACGGAAAAGCTCGCCTTCACCTGCGGCTCCAATCTAGCACAAACAAAGGCTTGCTCTCAGCCCAACTCATGGAGCTAGGAAGCAAGAAATATCTCCAACCCTATCCAGCTGTCCTATCCGTCCGCACCCTTGATAACGGTCGCTACCATATGCTAGACAATTTGACCGAGTTGCCATTTAAGGAAGCCGGTCAACGGGTGATTACAAAGGGCTATCTCAACCTTCAAAACCGTCATGATCTCTTACAAGTCGAACCTGTAACCCCAGGGGAATGGATGGAATTCGACTTTGAACTCCAACCAACCATCTACAAGCTGGAAAAAGGGACTACTCTTCGTCTTGTCCTTTATACAACCGACTTCGAGATCACTGTCCGCGACCAAACGGACTACCAACTCACCATTGATCTGGCTAACTCCAGATTAACCCTTCCTAAGATGGATTAAGGAATTTCATGCTTTTTCCTTGTCGTCCCTTCCCTTGCTTGATTTGACAGCCTTGCCTACTTATGATAATATCTAAGAGAGTATTTCATAGAAAAAGAGTTTAGAGGATATTATGGCTATCGAAAAAACAGTCAGCGAAATTGCTGAAATTCTAGGAGTTAGTCGCCAAGCGGTCAACAACCGTGTTAAGGCCCTAGATCCTGAAGATACAGAAAAAAATGATAAGGGAGTTACCGTCGTAACCCGTAGTGGCTTGATTAAGCTAGAAGAAATCTACAAAAAGACCATCTTTGAAGACGAGCCTGTTAGTGATGATGTGAAACAGCGTGAATTGATGGAAATTTTGGTAGATGAAAAAAATGCCGAAATCGTCCGTCTCTACGAACAACTAAAAGCAAAAGACGACCAGCTAAAATCCAAAGATGAGCAATTAGCTAAAAAGGATGAGCAGTTGCGTGTCAAAGATGTTCAGATTGCTGAAAAAGACAAACAGCTCGACCAACAACAACAGCTAACCCTTCAGGCTATGAATGACCGTGAAACATTGAAATTAGAATTAGATCAAGCCAATGAAAAGGTTCAAGAACAAGAGAGTAAAGGCTTCTGGAGACGCGTCTTTGGTCGCTAAAAACTGACTTCGGTCAGTTTTTTCTATGCCTTTGCCTCCCCTCAATAATTAGAAAATCCAAAAACACCCAATAGATGAAGGAGTTCCCTTGAAAGAATTAAGCCACTATGTCTCCTTTGATTTAGAATTTAATCAATTTGAAGGAAAGTACCACATTATCCAAGTTTCTGCTGTCCGCTTTGCAGATGGCCAAGAAGTTGCCCACTATGATTCCTATGCCTATACGGATAAACCACTAAAGAGCTTTATCAATGGCCTCACCGGGATCACATCTGATAAAATCCTCCAAGCTCCCCCACTCGAGCAAGTCCTAGCGGAGTTCCGAGATTTTGTTGCAGATAGTCCCCTCATTGGATACAATGCCATCAAGAGTGACCTCCCTATCCTAGCGGAAAATGGGCTAGAGTTCACAGACCAATATGCTGTTGATGTCTTTGAAGAAGCTTCTAAACGCCGCCCTTCTGACCTCCATGGGATTAAAAACTTGCAGCTCCATACAGTTGCTCAGTTTTTAGGAGTAGCTGGAAAATCGCATGATAGTCTAGAAGATGCCCGGATGACTGCTCTTGTTTATGAAGCCTTTCTCGAATCAGACCGGGCCCGGCAACTCCTAACCGATCAAGAATCCTTTTCTACCTCTCCTTTTGGTGGATTGGACCTCTCCAATTTTTTTAACGACTAAAAAACCTCTATCATCGATAGAGGTTTTCTCTGTATGCTTAGAATGGTAATTTACCAGCAAAAGCTCCCAATTTTTTCTTGGTTGCTGCATCAATTTCTTCGATGGCTGCATTGATAGCTTGAACGGTCATATCAGAAAGAGTTTCTGTATCTTCTGGGTCTACTACTGCCGGGTTAAATTCGATGGATACCACCTTTTTATCACCTGTCAAGGTAGCGACGACCAAGTCCTGAGCAGACTTGCCAACAAATTGAGAAGCCGCCAATTCTGCCTGACTTTGTTCCATTTGTTTCTGAAGCTTTTGTGCTTGCTTCATCATATTTTGCATATTCATCATAAGATTTTCGATATTCCTTTCGTATCAAGGGGTTAGGCCCTCTTGTTTAGTTTTTACTGCCCACTTCTGCCCATTTTCTAGCTAGATGGGAACTTCCCTTCTATTATAGCATGTTTTCCTCGTCCGAAAAAGCTGATTTTTTATTTAAAGAGCGTCGTCACAATGAGTTGGACGTTTAAAATAGTCAGAAGAGTAGCGACTCCGTAAGCTAAGTAGGTATTCCATTTTGCATTGACAAATTCTCCCATGATTTTTTTATTGGAGGTAAAGTAAACCAAGGGAAAAATTGAAAATGGTAGAGCCAGAGACAAGAAGACTTGAGAATAGACCAACAAATCATCTAGAACACTTTCCTGGTCTCCAAAGAGAAAGGCGACAATCAGGACAGGAGTGAGGGCCAACATCCGTGTAAAGAGGCGGACAAGCCATTGAGGAAGACGGAATCTAAGGAAACCTTCCATGACAATTTGACCTGTCAAAGTACCTGTAATTGTTGAATTCTGACCACTTGCTAACAAAGCAACAGCAAACAAGGTGGACAAAAAAGGACTTGCAATAGCTCCTGCAATGGCATTGTTTTGCAAGGCATCATACATACTAGAGAAGGCTCCAATTTCTTCTGCGTGTCCAAAAAAGAGGGCCGCTCCGAGAATCAGCAAGAGTGAGTTGACAACAAAAGCCAGAGTCAATTCAATATTGGAGTCCCAGGTCATGAAGCGCACAGCCCGACGAACATCTGCAGGATCCTCATAATCGACCTTGCGTGTCTGTGAAATGGAGGAATGCAAATAGAGATTATGAGGCATGACGGTTGCACCAATTATCCCCAAGGCCAGCGTCAAGGCTTGTGATCCCTTGGGAAGACCGATGC
This sequence comes from Streptococcus sp. 1001283B150225_161107_H12, assembly GCF_015552665.1. Taxonomy (NCBI): domain Bacteria; kingdom Bacillati; phylum Bacillota; class Bacilli; order Lactobacillales; family Streptococcaceae; genus Streptococcus; species Streptococcus sp. 1001283B150225_161107_H12. Next base: position 58,662 of record NZ_JADNFC010000003.1, read on the forward strand.
CTACGATTTCCTTCTGAGGAAGAAAGCCAGCAAAAATGCCACCTATATCTGGTTTTGATAGGACCACAAGGTAGATAAAAATCCCCAGAATGGTCAAAATCAAGGTGGAGACAATAGCCTCAATCTTACGAAAACCTAAGTGCATGAGTCCAAGGAGGAGGAAGACATCCAGGATGGTGACCAAAATAGAAAAGAGCAAGGGCCATCCGAACAGCAAATGGAGTGCAATCCCTGAACCAATGACTTCTGCTAAATCTGTCGCCATCAAGGCTAATTCAATCACTATCCAGAGCATATAGCGGAGCCACTTGGGCAAATGCGTCGCTGTTGTCTGGGCCAAATCTTTCCGATGGACAATCCCTAGTTTCCCAGCCATCTGTTGCAATTGCATGGCAATCAAGGAAGACAAGAGAACCACCGACAAGAGCAAGTAACGATAGTGAGCCCCTCCAACAACGCTGGTGATCCAGTTCCCAGGATCCATGTAGCCCACTGCTACTAGGCTCCCCGGACCTGAAAACAATAATAAGGTCCTCCAAAAAGAAGTTCCCTTGGGAACCTTGACGGATTGATTGATTTCTTGGAGCGATTTCCGCTCTAACTGTTCTAAACTCATGATACCCTTCTTTCCATGACGTCACTTCCCCTTGATTATAGCACAAATAAAAGGTTTCGGTAAATTTTCTTTGCATTTTCAAAAAAATATGCCCTTCTTCTCCCCACTTCCCCATTTTCTTCGTATTCCTTTAGCAACTTTTTCTCCTTTGCTCCTCTAAAATGAACCAAATAGCTTCAAAAATGAACCAAATAGATTTTTCCCCCTATCTGACTTCAAAAGCTTGTATACTATTCGTAACTGAAAGATAGCTCAGTTATTTACTCAATAGCAAAGGAAAGAAACTATGATCTATGTCATTGAATACAATTATCCCTCTAAGATGTTGGTCGAACATATTAACAACTATCTAGAGAAAAAACGGGTTCGTAATCTACCAGTCAAGCTGGTCTATAATGGAAATATATCCTATATCGACTATGACTTGAAAAACATTTACTTCTTCTCCTGTCAAGGAAATTCTGGAATCAACGCCTACAAAGAGCTCGAACGCATCCGAAGAAATGATCCCTTCGGACGCATCATTGTCCACTCTAACAAGGTGGACGGACGTAGACTTATGGACCATAAGCTACAAGTCTATGGTTTGATGGAACTAAGCCTTAGTGACTACGGAAAGCCAGACCTCTATTATCAAGAGCTCGACTTCTTGCTCGGCGATCTCTACGAAGAGCTCTGGGAAATGGCGGCAGAAGCCAAGTACGCTGCTGGGAAAAAAACCAATCAGCTCTTCCCACGCTGGGGTCCTGAAATCGGCATTTACCCACCTAAGCGTTATTCCATCCACCTCCGTCAAAATCCAGACGAAGACAATTAACTCATAAAAAGTGGAGCCTGGGGACAGGGTCCATTTTTTATGTTACAATGAACTGGAAATAAAACGAGACGAGAAAAAGGAGACCTTATGAACCACTACGATACCATTGTCATCGGAGGAGGCCCTGCTGGCATGATGGCCACCATCTCTAGTGCCTTCTACGGGCAAGCAACCCTCCTCTTGGAAAAGAACCGCAAACTAGGGAAAAAACTAGCTGGGACTGGTGGAGGTCGGTGCAATGTGACCAACAATGGGAGCCTGGATGATCTCCTAGCAGGCATTCCAGGCAACGGACGCTTCCTTTACAGTGTCTTTTCTCAATTTGACAATCATGATATCATCCGCTTTTTTACAGAAAACGGGGTCAAACTTAAGGTCGAAGACCATGGTCGTGTCTTTCCAGCCTCAGATCGTTCCCAGACGATCATTCAAGCGCTGACTGATAAGATTGCTGAGCTTGGTGGTCAAGTCCGCTGCCAAGTAGAGGTAACCTCTGTGAAAAAAATCGACGGACAATTTGTCATCAAATCCAAAGATGAGACCTGGACTGCAAACCGCTTGATTGTGACAACTGGTGGAAAGTCCTACCCTTCGACGGGCTCTACCGGCTTTGGCCACGATATCGCCCGTCATTTCAAGCACACTATCACGGAACTAGAAGCTGCTGAAAGCCCCCTCCTGACAGATTTCCCCCACAAGGCCCTTCAAGGAATTTCCTTAGACGATGTGACTCTCCACTATGGCAAACACCACATTACCCATGACCTCCTCTTTACCCACTTTGGCCTGTCTGGTCCCGCCGCCCTTCGCATGTCAAGCTTCGTCAAGGGAGGAGAAATCCTAACACTAGACAGTCTCCCTCACTATTCTAAGGAAGAACTCACAGCAATCCTAGAGGAAAATCGTGAGAAGTCCTTAAAGAATGTTCTGAAGGCCTATCTGCCAGAACGCCTGGCGGAATTCTTTGCCCAGGATTTTCCGGAAAAGGTGAAGCAACTCTCTCCTAAAGAAATCGATGCCGTACTAGCGAAAGTAAAGGAACTCCCAATCCCTGTAACAGGGAAGATGTCCTTGGCCAAATCCTTTGTAACTAAAGGTGGTGTCAGCCTCAAGGAAATCAATCCCAAGACCTTAGAAAGTAAGTTGGTCCCCGGTCTTCATTTTGCTGGGGAGGTCCTGGATATCAATGCCCATACAGGAGGCTTTAACATTACTGCTGCCCTCTGTACCGGTTGGGTGGCCGGAAGTCTCCACTATTGACAGCTTTTTCAAAAGATGTTAGGATTATTTTTAGAACAAATCCAGCAACAAACATAAGAGTCGTCTTCTTAGAGATGTCACTTTGCGTTTTTATGGCTATTTAGTTCGTACTAAATAGCCTTTTTCTTTTGTCTATGAAAGAGCCTTTGCTGGCCTTTGCTTTCTTCCTATATTTGAACTAGAAATGGAGAATCCATATGGAAAAATCTCAATGGGGTTCCAAAATTGGCTTCATCCTAGCCTCTGCAGGTTCTGCAATTGGCCTTGGGGCTGTTTGGAAGTTTCCCTATATGACCGCCGCTAACGGGGGCGGAAGTTTTCTTCTCGTTTTTTTGATAGCAACTCTACTCATCGGCTTTCCCCTCTTACTGGCTGAATTTACTCTAGGACGTGCAGCTGGTGTCTCTGCCATTAAAACCTTTGGAAAACTTGGTGGCCGTCGCCTCTACGATGGAATCGGTTGGATTGGGGCCTTTGCCCTGTTCATCCTCCTCTCCTTCTACAGTGTCATCGGTGGCTGGATCTTGATTTATTTAGGGGTTGCCTTGGGAGAGTTATTCCAACTTCTTACAGTTAACGACTACACCCAGCTCTTTGGGGAGATTATTTCAAATCCCTGGTTGGCTCTTGGAGCCCAAGCAATCTTCATTCTCCTCAATGTCTTGATTGTTTCCAAGGGGGTGGAGCAAGGCATTGAAAAGGCCTCAAAATTCATGATGCCCCTTCTCTTTATCATTTTCTTAGTCATGATTGGTCGTTCCTTAACCCTAAATGGCGCTTGGGATGGAGTCAGCTATTTCCTCAAGCCAGACTTCTCCAAGATGACCAGTCAAGGTCTACTCTATGCTTTGGGCCAATCCTTTTTCGCCCTCTCGCTAGGGGTGACAGCCATGTTGACCTATGCTTCCTATTTGGACAAGGACACTGACCTGGTCCAATCCGGGATTTCCGTCGTCTTCATGAATATCGCCGTTTCCATCATGGCGGGCTTGGCGATCTTCCCAGCTATGTCAGCCTTTCAAATCCCTTCTACTAGTGGACCGGGACTCCTCTTTGTAGTCCTTCCACAAGTCTTTGATAAGATGCCTTTTGGAACTCTCTTCTACCTGCTTTTCCTTCTTCTCTTCCTCTTTGCGACTATTACCTCATCCGTCGTCATGTTAGAGATTAATGTCGGGAACGTCACCAACCAAAACAACAAAAAGCGGGCTAAATGGAGCCAAATCATTGGTCTTCTGACCTTTGTATTTGGGATCCCATCTGCCCTTTCCTATGGAGTACTATCCAAGTGGACCCTCTTTGGAAAATCCTTCTTTGATTGCATGGACTTTTTGGTTTCCAACCTCCTCATGCCTTTTGGAGCTCTCTGCCTCTCCCTATTTACAGGCTATATCTTTGATCAAGTCCTAGCCCAAGAAGAACTAAAGGTGGGAGAAGAGAAAACCAAGCACTTCTTCTTCAAGCTCTGGGTTTTCTTGCTTCGCTTTGTGATCCCAATCGTCATCCTCATTGTCTTTATTACACAATTTATCTAAAACAAAATCCACGACTCCTTAGGGATTCGTGGATTTTTCTTTATTTTGTAAGGGAAACACGGAAATCATTGTATTTGTTATAATCAAAGTCTTCATTAAGCCCTGTTACAAATACAATCGGTGTATAATGGCCCTCTTCTAAGATGAAGCCGGGTTTTACCTTCATATTGGCTCCCCCAAGTCCAGCAATCCCTGGAAGAAGGGCATCAAAAGCGCCAGGTTCGTCTGTTTCCCAGTAATAGACATTACCAGATGCTTGAACTGCCTTGGCTTTCGTTGTTGCAGTACGAACAGGATTCAAATCAGCTTGATAAAAGTTCGCTGTTGTAGTGACCGTACCGTCTGCAGCCACGGTCATTTGAACATCTTTGGCAATTTCGGTTGTTCCTGTCCAAGTCCCTACCAGCTCTTCTGGCACCATTTGAGACGAATCTGTGGCCTTATCAGTGCTTGCTGCACCAGATCCTGCAGCGGTTTGACCTGAGTTTCCTGCATCTTGAGAAGCAGCTTGTGCCCCTTCTTGCGAATCCGTTTCAGTAGATTTTGTCTCTTTCTTACCAGAAGCTGCCTTTGTTTTTTTCTGACTAGACTTCACCGTCGTTTGTGCTTCTTTGGCAGAAGATTTGTTCTCTTCTTTTTTTGAACCACAGGCTACGAGTAGGCTTGCAGAAGTTAATCCTAAAAGTGCTAAACTTGTCCATTTTTTCATCATGATGATCCCTCACTTCATTTGATAAAAACTATTATATTACAATATTACTCAATGTCAAGTATTTTTGAAATATTTTTGTAATATTTGTAACAAACAGTAATCTATCTAAAAATTCAGGGGATTCAGGCGACAAGCAAACGTGAGAGGGCAACCAAGACAATCCCGAATAGAACCGTACCCATTAGATTTTTGTAGCGAAAGGCTACTATCATGGTCGGAATGGTTGCGACCAGATCCACCCACCGGACCTGAGGAAGCTGGCCTACTTTCCCCTCTACCAGACTGGAAAGGATCAAGGCAAAAATAATAGCAATGGGGAGGTATTTTAGAAAACGCAGAACTGGATCTGGCAGCCCCCGGTATTTGACCAAAACGAAGGGCAAAATGCGCGGAATCCAGGTGACCACTGCGGACGTCAAAATAACTAAGAAAATCCAACTATTCACGCGCATCGCACATCACCCCCACGAAACAGCCTGTTAAAGTAGCCACTAAAACGGCCAAGGATTGGGTCAAAAAGAAGGTCAAGAGGAAAAAGCTAAAGGCCACAGCACCTAAAACAAGGAGCAAGGTAGCCATCTTCTCCGTCAAACGCATACCTTGAAACTGACCTGCAAAAATCCCAATAAACATAGCAACTAAGGCGAAGTCCAGGCCGAAGGCACTAGGATTGGGCAAGAGAGACCCCAGGGCTGTCCCCAAAATGGTTGAGGAGCCCCAGGCCAGATAACCGACCACATTATTGCCATGCATCCAGGGAACAGTGATCCGGTCACTTTTCAATTTTTCACTCAAATAAACCCCGTAACTTTCATCTGTCAACAAACTACCAATTCCAATATTATGGACCAGGCTAGCCTCCTTAAAATCAGGGGAGGTATGCAGACTCATGAGCATATTACGCAAATTGATGAAAAAGACGGTTAAGGCAATATTCATGAGGGACGAATGAACCGCAATCAAAGAGATCATCGCAAACTGAGAAGCCCCTGCGTAAACCAAGAGACTCATCAAGCCCATTTCTAAAGGGGAGAGATAGGGAGACGCCACCACACCACAGGCCAAGCCAATACTGATATAACCCAAGGCTGTCGGAAGGGCATCCCTGACCCCCTGCTGAAAATTCTTTTCCACTCTTTCTTCCTTTCTTTTTTGATGCTCTCTATTATAACAAAAAAGGGACGGGAATCGTCCTCCCGTCGTTTATGTTCGTTTTTTAACTAATCTAAGTTCTCTTCTATCGGATCAAAAGCAAGGCTAGGCTTAGCATTGAGGTCTAATCTAGCAAAATTTCCCTTATTCCATTCGCTGACACTGGCATAGGCAATCATCCCCGCATTGTCCCCGCAGAGGCGTAGAGGAGGAATGATGACCTTAACATCTGTGATCTCAGAAGCCAGGCGTTCACGTAATCCTTGGTTGGCCGCGACTCCTCCCGCCACCACCAGGGTCTTAACAGGGTATCTTTCTAGGGCTTTTTTAGTCTTGGCCATCAAGATATCCATCACCGCTGCTTGGAAGGAAGCCGATAGGTCTTCCTTGGACAGGCTCTCGCCTTTTTGCTCGGCATTGTGGTGGAGATTGATAAAGGCTGATTTGAGCCCTGAGAATGAGAACTCCAGATTGTCTTCCTTGATCATGGCACGTGGGAAATCGTAGATATCCTGACCCTTATGTGCCAACTCGTCAATCTCACGACCGGCTGGATAGGTCAAGCCCATTACGCGGCCGACCTTATCATAGGCCTCACCCACTGCATCATCACGTGTTTCCCCAACGATCTTATAATCACCCGCCTCCGAGACATAGACCAACTCAGTGTGTCCTCCGCTGACCAGCAAGGCCAAGAGCGGAAATTCTAAAACCTCAACGCTTTGAGCGGCCATCAAGTGCCCTGCCATATGATTGACAGGAATCAAAGGAATCCCATGGGCCCAAGCAAAGGCCTTGGCTGCAGCAAGACCGACCAAAAGAGCTCCAACCAGACCTGGTCCGTAAGTTACCGCAACCGCTGTGACTTCTTCTTCTGTAATTCCCGCTTCTTCTAGCGCTTCCTCAATACAGGCCGTAATGACTTCGACATGGTGCCGACTGGCAACTTCTGGAACCACTCCCCCGAAGCGTTTATGGCTTTCAATTTGGCTGGCAATGACATTGGACAAGAGCTCTGTATCGTTCTTTAAGACGGCGACACTGGTCTCATCACAAGATGTTTCAAATGCCAAAATATATCTATCCTTCATTTGCTTCCCTTTTCATCATAATGGCGTCTTCGGTAGGTGCATGATAATACCCTTTCCGACAACCAATTTCTTTAAATCCTTGTTTCTGATAGAGAGTCCGAGCCGGAGTGTTTCCTTCTCTCACCTCTAAAAAGACCTCTTTCTCCTGAGGAAGGATTTCTAATAGCTGACGAGCAATCCCTCGCCCTTGCCACTCTTTTCGAACAGCAATTTGGACGACCTCTAGCTCATAGAGATTTTCTTGCATGGCCAAGAAGCCGACCAATGCTTCCCCACTATAGGCCAAGGCATACCAATTTTGAGGTTGACCGATATCCGCTAGGACTTGCTCCAAGGTCCAAGGACTTTGTCCATAGACATCGTCTAAGATTTCTACCAACTGAGGGGCTAAATCGAATCGCCCCGCCTCCTTCTCGATTCGGATCATAGGCGTTTGATGTAGGACTGACCGGACTCTTGATGGTCCTTGAGCCAGTTTTCTTCAGCTTCTACCCGCTTGAGGTAGTTGGGCACAAAGCCATGAACGGAGACAGCTTCTTTTGTAAGTCCTAGTCGACCAATCCGTACCGCATCCGGTAGGGTTTCTACCATCTGAGCATTTGGCAAGGCTTCTTGTATCTGTTCACGAAAGGCCTCCACTTCCCCAAGGAAGGTCACCTTTTCAGCTCCCTTTACTCTTTCTAATACGGCTTCAAAAGAAAGGTGAGCCTCCGGGTAGACCAGCTGATCCTCTTGGTAAAAGCCCGCATAGACATGGTTGCGCCGCGCATCCATGACTGGAATGGCCAGACCTTCTATCTCTTCTGGTACCAAGGCTAGTAAGCTCGACACCCCTACTAAGTCAATCTTTAGCGTTTGAGCTAGGGTTTTAGCCGTTGCTACCGCAATTCGTAAGCCGGTATAGGATCCAGGCCCTTCTGCTACTACGATACGGTCCAAATCCGTCGGTTTCCAATCAATGCTGGCCATTAAAAATTCAATAGTAGGCATCAAGGTAATGCTGTGGTTTTTCTTGATCGTCAGTGTCAACTCTGCTAATCGGTTTTCTTCCTCCAAAAGGGCAACGGATAGGGCCTTACTGGAGGTGTCAAATGCTAATACTTTCATGTTTTCTCCTCGTTGTCTGCTTCATATTATACTACAAATAGACGCCAAACGGTAGAGGAAGCACCCTCAGACTGTGAAATCAACTGCTCTCTATCCCTTCTAAAAAAGCGCTTCCTTCTGCTCTCAGAACCCGCTTGCATCTTTTCCTTAGAGCCTATTTATGGTATAATGAATAATAATTGTATCGAATCAGGACAAAAGAAAGCAAGAATAGGTGTCTCAGCTAGCTACTAGCTGTTTCTTTTCTGCTACAGTCCGAACATGTGAAAGGAACCGAAACGAAATGATTTACAAAGTTTTCTACCAAGAAACAAAAGAACGCAACCCTCGTCGTGAAACGACTCATGCCCTCTATCTCGATATTGATGCGAAGAATGAGTTAGAAGGACGCATTGAAGCTCGTCGCCTTGTTGAAGAAAATACATCTTACAATATCGAATTTATCACTCTCTTGTCAGACCAACACCTAGAATATGAAAAAGAGTCTGGCGCATTTGAAATTACGGAGTTCTAATCCATGGCATATACCTTAAAACCTGAAGAAGTTGGTGTTTTCGCCATTGGAGGTCTCGGGGAAATCGGTAAAAATACCTATGGGATTGAATACCAAGACGAAATCATCATTGTGGATGCAGGGATCAAGTTCCCTGAAGATGATTTGTTAGGGATTGATTACGTGATTCCTGACTATTCCTATATCGTTGAAAATATCGATCGTGTCAAAGGTGTCTTGATTACCCACGGGCATGAAGACCACATCGGAGGAATTCCCTTCCTCTTGAAGCAAGCCAATGTGCCAATCTATGCTGGACCTTTGGCCCTAGCCCTTATTCGTGGAAAATTGGAAGAGCATGGCCTCCTTCGTGGTGCCAAACTCTATGAAATCAACCAAAATACGGAGTTGACCTTTAAGCATATTAAAGCAACCTTCTTCCGTACAACCCACTCCATTCCAGAACCTTTGGGGATTGTTCTTCATACGCCTCAAGGAAAAATCGTCTGCACAGGAGACTTTAAATTTGACTTCACACCTGTTGGTGAGCCGGCCGACCTTCACCGGATGGCTGCACTAGGAGAGGAAGGCGTCCTCTGTCTGCTTTCTGACTCAACCAACGCGGAAGTCCCAACCTTTACCAACTCTGAAAAAGTCGTTGGCCAATCCATTATGAAGATTATTGAAGGCATTCATGGACGCATCATCTTTGCTTCCTTTGCATCCAACATCTTCCGTCTCCAACAGGCTGCAGATGCCGCTGTTAAAACTGGCCGCAAGATTGTTGTCTTTGGACGCTCGATGGAAAAAGCCATTGTCAACGGAATTGAGCTTGGCTATATCAAGGTACCACCTGGAACGATTATTGAACCAAGTGAAATCAAAGACTACCCGGCAAACGAAATCCTCATTATGTGTACAGGTAGCCAAGGGGAGCCTATGGCGGCACTGTCTCGTATCGCTAATGGAACCCACCGCCAGGTGCAATTGCAACCGGGTGATACCGTTATCTTCTCATCTAGTCCAATTCCTGGGAATACAACTAGTGTGAATAAATTGATCAATATCATCTCGGAAGCGGGAGTCGATGTCATCCACGGTAAGATTAACAATATCCATACCTCTGGACACGGTGGCCAACAAGAACAAAAGCTCATGTTGCGCTTGATCAAACCCAAATACTTCATGCCTGTCCACGGTGAGTACCGTATGCAGAAGATTCACGCTGGACTTGCGCGTGATTGTGGAGTAGAAAAAGATAACATCTTCATCATGAGCAACGGAGATGTTCTTGCCCTGACGGCTAACTCAGCTCGTATCGCAGGAAGCTTCAATGCTCAAGATATCTATGTCGACGGAAATCGCATCGGAGAAATCGGAGCGGCTGTCCTTCGTGACCGCAAAGATTTATCAGAAGATGGGGTTGTCCTAGCTGTTGCGACAGTTGACTTCAAGTCGAAATTGATTTTAGCTGGACCAGATATCCTCAGCCGTGGCTTCATCTATATGAGAGAGTCCGGTGACCTGATCCGTGAAAGTCAACGCATCCTTTTCAATGCTATTCGAATCGCCTTGAAAAACAAAGATGCCAACATTCAAACCGTACACGGTGCCATTGTCAACGCCCTTCGTCCTTTCCTTTACGAAAGCACGGAACGTGAACCTATCATCATCCCGATGATTTTGACACCAGATGAAGAAAATTAAGTAAAAAGAATGGATGAGACCTGTTGGTCCCATCCATTTTCTTTGTATGAAAAATGAGCCAGGTCATCAAACCTAGCTCATTTTTGGATAAATTTGCTTAGTACAAGTCCAAGTAGTTATCAATTTCCCATTGTGAAACAAAGGTTGCATAGCTTGCCCACTCGATCCGTTTGGCTTCCAAGAAGCTGGTATAGATATGTTCACCAAGAGCATCCTTAACAACTTCGTCTTCGGTCAAGGCTTTCAAAGCATTGTGAAGGGTAGATGGGAGGTCAGTGATTCCAGCTTCTTTACGCTCTTCTGCAGTCATGATGTAGATGTTTTCTTCGATAGGAGCTGGTGCTTCGATTTTGTTCTCAATCCCGTGCAAACCAACTTCCAAGAGAACAGCCATTGCAATATAAGGGTTGGCCATTGGGTCTACTGAGCGCAACTCAAGGCGTGTTCCCATACCGCGTGAAGCTGGTACACGAACCAATGGTGAACGGTTGCGGCCAGCCCAAGCGATGTAAACAGGTGCTTCATAACCTGGAACCAAACGTTTGTAGGAGTTAACGGTTGGGTTCATGATGGCTGTGTAGTTGTAGGCGTGCTTGATCAAACCGCCAAGGAAGTGATAAGCTGTTTCTGACAACTGCATTCCTTTTGGATCATTTGGATCAAAGAAGGCATTGTTTCCTTCAGCGTCGAACAAGGACATATTGCAGTGCATCCCGGAACCAGCAATCCCAAATTTTGGTTTAGCCATAAAGGTTGCATACAAACCATGTTTGCGAGCAATGGTTTTGACAACGAGTTTAAAGATTTGAATCTTGTCACAAGCACGAAGCACTTCATCGTACTTAAAGTCAATTTCATGCTGACCTACGGCCACTTCGTGGTGACTGGCTTCTACTTCAAATCCCATTTGAGTCAAGACATTGACGATCTCACGGCGAGTGTTATCAGCAAGGTCTGTAGGCGCCAAATCAAAATAGCCACCCTTGTCATTCACTTCAAGAGTTGGATCCCCATTTTCATCGAGCTTAAAGAGGAAGAACTCTGGCTCTGGTCCAAGGTTGAAAGATTTGAAGCCAACTTCTTCCATGTGACGAAGGGCACGTTTGAGGTTCCCACGTGGGTCTCCTGCAAAGGGTTCCCCTTCTGTTGTATAGACATCACAAATCAAGCCTGCGACACTACCGTTCTCATCTCCCCAAGGGAAAACCGTCCAAGAGTCCAAGTCTGGATAGAGATACATATCAGACTCATTAATCCGAACAAACCCTTCGATAGAAGATCCATCAAACATGGCCTTGTTTGAGAGAACCTTTTCCAACTGTTCATCTGTCGCTGGAATTTCAACGTTTTTCATGGTCCCTAAGATATCTGAGAACATCAACCGAATAAAGGTTACATTTTTTTCTTTGACTTCGCGACGAATATCTTCAACAGTAATTGACATGTGTGTCTCCTTATGAGTATAGCATTTAGCAAAAAGAATGATCAGCGTAACTGACCATATGGCGATGAGGTTGTATGAAAGCGACTTTGCTGGAGAATGTCACGGTGAAGGGCCTTACGGACATCCTTTTCACTGACAATCTTGGCAGCTTGACGTTGAGCTTCTTTCTCAGCAATCCGTTTTTTAATTCCTGCAATATTAAGGCCTTCAGATAAATAATCCTTAATTTCCAACAGGCGATCCATATCGTTGAGAGAAAACATCCGACGATTGCCCTCTGTTCGATCTGGAGTAATGAGTTGTTGATCTTCGTAGTAGCGAATTTGACGAGCTGTTAAATCTGTCAATTTCATAACACTACCAATCGGAAAGACCGCTAACGTTCGTCTTAATTCCTTTTCTTTCATACAAGACCCCCTTTCTATTCTATTATAACGCAAAAAAAACCGATGTCAAGATTAAAATGTCACATAATCTCACATGGTTTTTTTTCTTTCTTTTATAAAGTCCCGAATCCGATCCACATCTGAATTGACTAAAATCGCAACGAAGACTCCGATAAAGGTTTCAAAGATGCGGGCAAAAACATATAGGAACGTTTCTCCTGTCGGAATGGAGAGGGTGATGATCAACATGGCTGAAACTCCACCGATGATTCCAGCTTTGTTGTTCATAGCGACGTTTGTCATTATGGTTAACATGGTCGCAATGGGCACAAAAATCAGGGTCACCCAAAAAGCATTGTGGAAGAGAATCTTGATCATAAAGAACAGCAGGGCATAAAAACCACCGATGCTGTTACCCATCACGCGCGAAGCTCCGAAGTGAACACTCTTATCAAAATCTTCTCTCAAACTAAAGACAGCTGTCAGCGCCCCAATCTGCAAGCCCCGCCAGCCAAAGATACCAAAAATCAATAGAACCAGAAAAACGGCTATCCCTGTTTTGAAGGTTCGCATTCCTAATCGAAATTTGGAACGGTCAAATTTATGTCGTTTAAAGTAATCCATTGTCCCCTATCTTTCTATCTCTTTTATTCTAACATATTTCTAGAAAGGTTCAAGCGGGGAAATGAAGATCAACTAGCTTCCTTCTACTCACATCCAATAGAAAAAGCACCTTTCGGTGCTTCTTCTATGGTTCATGAGGAACCGTCTTATTTTTCAGTCAAGGCTGCAAGTCCTGGAAGAACTTTACCTTCAAGAAGTTCCATTGAAGCTCCACCACCAGTAGAGATCCATGAGAACTTGTCTGCACGTCCAAGGTTGATCGCTGCGGCAGCTGAGTCACCACCACCGATGATTGATTTAACACCTGGTTGTTTTACGATAGCATCCATCACACCGATTGTACCAGCTTGGAAGTCAGGGTTTTCAAATACACCCATAGGTCCGTTCCATACAACTGTTTTCGCACCAGTCAAAGCTTCGTCGAATTTAGCGATAGATTTAGGACCGATATCCAAACCAAGGAAACCTGGGTCTACTGCTTCACCTTCAGTGTCTTTCACTTCAGTGTAGTCAGCAAATGCGTTTGCTTCTTTTGAGTCAACTGGCAAGATCAATTTGCCGTTTGCTTTTTCAAGAAGAGCTTTAGCGACATCCGATTTGTCTTCTTCTACAAGTGAGTTACCGATTTCGATACCTTGAGCTTTGTAGAATGTGTAAGTCATACCACCACCGATAAGAACTTTATCAGCTTTTTCAAGCAAGTTTTCGATCACACCGATCTTGTCTGAAACTTTTGAACCACCAAGGATGGCTACGAATGGACGTTCTGGAGCTTCAACTGCTTCTTGGATGTAAGCAATTTCGTTTTCAAGAAGGAATCCAGCAACAGCTTTTTCAACGTTTGCTGAGATACCAACGTTAGATGCGTGTGCACGGTGAGCTGTACCGAATGCATCGTTTACGAAGATACCATCTCCAAGTGATGCCCAGTATTTACCAAGTTCAGGATCGTTTTTAGATTCTTTCTTGCCGTCAACATCTTCGAAACGAGTGTTTTCAACCAAAAGAACTTGTCCATCTTCAAGAGCGTTAATCGCTGCTTCCAATTCAGCACCACGAGTAACACCTGGAAGGAAAGCAACGTCTTGACCCAATTTAGCAGCCAAGTCAGCCGCTACAGGAGCAAGTGATTTACCTTCTTTGTCTGCTTCTTCTTTCACACGTCCAAGGTGAGAGAAGAGGATTGCACGTCCACCTTGTTCAAGGATGTACTTGATTGTTGGAAGAGCAGCAGTGATACGGTTGTCGTTAGTGATCACGCCATCTTTTACAGGTACGTTGAAGTCAACACGAACGAGAACTTTTTTCCCTTTCAAGTCAACGTCTTTAACAGTCAATTTTGCCATTGGATATGACTCCTTCTATTTTTAATACATGATAATTATATCACAAAAGCTGTAAAAGAGGTAGAAAAATAGTGGATTTCTACCTCTTATTAGCAAGTCTGGAGTCCTGCTCCTTGATTAGAATCTGCATTATAAAACCTCCCTTGTTTTTTACAAAGGAGGTTTACGATTGAATTTAACATTTAAAGACGCTTAAAAAGTTACTCTTCTTTCTTCTTGCCAGCTAAGAGGAAGCCACCAAGCGCTGCTAGGAGAACAGCTTCTGCTGCAAACGTAGCCTCTAAACTTGCCGTTGTTGGCAATTCCTTGTCAGTATCTTTGCTAGCTTGATCTTGTTGAGAAGTTCCTGCTTTAGATGGTGTTAAATAGCGATTCAAAACTTGTTGAACTCGTTGATCCAGAAGGTCTGATCCGTTTTCCTTTTGATTCAATGGATCAGTTGGTTTCGTCGGATTCACTTGTTCTGGTGTCGGTTGATTGCCATCCGGTTGTTCTGGTTTTGTTGGATTCTCCGGCTGAACTGGTTGATCTGGTATCGCTGGTTGATCCGGTTTAGTAGGCTCCTCTGGTTGAACAGGCTGATCAGGTTTAGCAGGTTCCTCTGGTTGAACAGGCTGATCAGGTTTAGCAGGTTCCTCTGGTTGGATCGGTTGATCTGGTAAGACTGGACTTGGTGTCTTATAGACAATCGCATAGTGGGTAAAGTGAGGAGCGGTAAAGATGACTACATCTCCAACTCTCTCAAAGGCCAAGGATTGAGGTGCTTGACTTTCTGGGAAGAAGAGAACTTGCTCCACTTCTTTATCCTTATCCACAGGGATTTTCACAAGGGATGGATGCTGGGTATCGACATCCTGACCACTTGCATCGACTCCTTCGATATCAAAGATAGTCGCTTCTCGTCCCTTCAGCTCTTCTTTTTCTGCCTGATTGGCTTCAACTTTCGCGACTTTTAGTCCCTTAATAGCAGTAGGCTCCAAGTTAGAGAATTGAACTTCGACTCCAGTCGCAGGGTCTACAAAGACAGCCGGCTTATCTTCTTTCAGGAGCGCAATCAAGGTTTCTAAACCTGTTTTTGCGGTTGCGAGCGCTTCAGGAGTGAGTTCTGAAGAGTCTAGGAGTTCTTTATTTTTCTCAACCAGTGCCTGTAAAGCGTCACCAGAAGGGTGATTTGGCTTGCTTGCTAATAGAGCAGTCGCTTCCTCTGTCAGAGCAGAAAGAGCGTCTTTCTCTTTGACTAGATTAGCTTGTCCATCCAAGGCTTTCAAGAGAGCGGTCAATTGATTCAACTGCTCATTGACTTGATCTTGTGTGCTGGTATCATGCTCTTTCAAGACTTTTTCAGAAGCAGCCATTCCAGCCAACAAGGCTTCTTTGACTTCAGGACTGGCAAATGTAAAGTCTACTTTGGCTTTTGCAGCTTCAGCTTCAGCTAATTTTTGCTTAAGGTATTCATCATTGAGAGCTGGTTTTGGATTGACGAGGACATCAAAGCTTGTGCTAGCTCCTTTGTAATGGACGGTGATGGTTTGACGGCCTTCCTTGGTTGCATCAAAGCCAGTTACTTCCACACCTTCATCGGTCAAGGCGTGCGTTTCGGTTGTTTCATCATCAAAGACAACTGTAAAGCGTCCGCCTTCTTTTTCAAATGCTTCTCCGACGATATATTCTACTTTTGGTTTGTCGGTCAATTCTAGACCAGCAACTGCTTTTTCACCTGCTTCCTCTGCACTGACCACAAAAACAGTGAGAGTCTTATCCAATTTCTGACCAAGGTAAGAAACTTCTAGGTGTTGTTCTCCAAGCTTGCTACTGTCAAATCCATGAATCTCTACACCTGAGTTGGTGAGGTTGACCAGTTGATCTGCTTGGCCATCTTTATAATGAACACGGAGAGTCGCCCCTTTCAAGGAAAGAGCATCCCCTTCCCGGTAAACCTTCTTGGTCAAACCATCTTCAAATTGAAGTCCCGCAATTTCTTTATCATTTTTTGGAACTTCGATCGCTAGAACATTACTGATATCTTTGCCAGGTTCTTGCGCACGATAGTAGAGAAGAGATGGGGTTGATTCAAAAGCCAGTGGTTTAAAGATCAGATTTCCAGCTTGATTGGCTGTCATGGTCGCAATTGGGCTAGTCGCTTCTTTATCGGCATAAAGAGTCAATGTGGTATTGGCCGGAACATCTTTGAAGCCGACTTGGACAAAATGATTGCCTAAGTTTTGCGCCGCAGCATGTTTCATTGGGATGTTGACCGTTTCCGTATCCAGACTTTCATACATCTTCCAGTTGTAAATCCGGATGGCTTGCCATGGGGTTCCGTTATCTGCCGTAATGACATGGAGACGCCATTCTTGAGCCTTGATTGGACGGTCGAGTGTAATGTCGGACACATGGGCTTTATTGCCACGAACTTCCTTAGCGAGCTTCCATTCACCCGCTTCATCCTTGTAGTAAAGGTCGAAGTCACGGGTATTCATCTTTCCATCGTCGACAGATTCTCCACCCGCACCGGCATGGTCCATGACCCAACGAACAATGGTCCGTGGTTGTGTCAAGCGAATATCGACGGTTCCACTCAATTGAGCAGAAGACCATTTATCTGAAAGACTGGTAATGGTACCATTTAACATACCTTCGATGCCTTCACTACCATCCGCATCTGGGAAGCTCGAACCAATGACTTTGGCTCCAATCACCACGTTTGGTGCAAGGGCTTTTGGAAGACTGGTATCTGACACGGTCATACCCCAATCAAAGGCCACAGTTCCTGCATCTGAACGTTGGCCGTTCTTCCCAACTGCCACAACCTTGAGGTCCTGAGTCGTTCCTTCAGCACTTGCTGAACGGCTAACTTTTGGTAGATAGACGGTTGTCGCAGAAGACCCTGTTAAGAGACGCCAGTTGTCGCCGTCTTTTTCATAGACTTCATAATAATCTGCGTCCGCAACCCCTTTAAAATTAAGGACAGCCTCCGCTTCCTGGGCATTTTGCAGGCGTTTTGCCCGAACAGTCACTTCAGATGGGGCTACTGGTTTTTCTTGGTTGGACGTTATCGACAATTGACCGAGGTTGAACTTGTAATCTTTGACATCTGCATCATGATCAAAGAACATCTTAACGGCATAAATAGTCTTACCCGCCAAGCCTCCCAAATCAAAGGTTTGAGTAGACCAATCCGCACTCGGTGTCAATTCCTTCCATTCGTATTCAGAGTAGTCTTCTTTTGTGGCAACAGCTACCCAAGCAGCAGCCCCGACCCCACCCTTGTGAGACACACTTAATTTTGTCGTTTCTGTCACAGGAATCTTAGTAGAATAGAGCATAACATTTTGACTGCTATTAGCTTTCAAATCCCCTTCAAAGGTTAAAGAGTTCCCTCCATTGTAGGCTTGATCAAAATCATAACGCCCTTTCAATGGCGTACTATCTTCACTATGCTCTACCCACCAGCGCCATGTTGGAAGGTAGCCAGAAACAGAACGGTAGTTCCACTCCCCTTCTTTAGAAATCTTGCCATCCACAAACCAATGTTTGCCGTGGCCTGTATTAAAGGACGTATTGAAATCAGCACTTGTAATTGGAGTTTTATCCACTACTAGATTGGACATCCCGTACCAAGATTGGTCTGCTGGTTTTCCTTTGGTTGGATCCCCTTGGAAACCAGTCCAGAATAGATCTTCATGGGTATGGTAACCTTCTCCTGTCTTTCCTAGACCTGTAATGGTATCAGGTGCATAAAGCCCAAGAGATAGACGCAACTTGCCATGATCATCTAAAATCGCATTCCAGTCCACATTGGTCTTATAAGAGCCTCCTTTTTGGAGCTCGAGTCCAGCTAGAACATCATAAGGATTGCGGTTAATCCATTTGGCTGTACTGATGGAATAATCAACTTCTGATTTGCCCCAGTTAAAGTTGGCAAAGAAGGTATCAACTGGATTTTCCCCATTTTCAGGCTGCATGAAATTGTAGTTGTACTCACCCAGTGCATTTTCATGGTAGCGACCATATTCATAGGTCATAGCATCATACCAGGAATACTTAATCGGATAGTTGATGCTCTTCGCATACTCCTTAGTATAAAGAAGGAAATCTCTTAATTTTGGCCCCAAAGGCTCTACTAAGTTCCCTGTTGTTTCTTGGTTGATAAAGTAGCCATCAAAACCATAGTACTTCGCTAAATCCACCAATTTCCGAGCAATCGGGAAGGTTTTTGAGCCTTCACTATCTTCTTTCAAGGTTTCTGCAAAGCGTTCTTGATCCTTAATGCTACTAGACCAGTTGTAAAAGAGTGTTCCATAAATAGGAACCCCATTTCGGTGAGCCGCATCAATCACGTCTGCTGAAGGGACAAGTCCTTCCCAAAAGACCATAGAATCCAAATATTGCCAGTAGTCAAAAGCATAAGCCTTAAACTCTTCCCCACCGACGGAAGCATGATCCTTAGCCTTTGAGTTCATGTTAGAAAGGGCTTGGATCTTTGCATCTGGGTTGGCTTGCTCGTTGATTTGCTTCCCTTGAAAACGGCTAGCTAGGGGAACACTTGCTCGGTTCAAATCATCATCTACTCGTTTACCAGGTTCCCATTTCAACAAATCATCCCAAGTATCAAATTTGACCTCTTTTGGTCTTAATTGTTTTTCTTCATTGGTTGGTAAATCTTCCACTTTTTCTGCAGCTACTTTTGGTTGTTCCGTCGCTGAAACGGCTGGAGTATCTGCCGTCGGGCTAGCTTCTGGAGTTGCAGGACTAGCCTCTGTCGTAGCTGGAGTTGCCTCCTCAACTGGTTTTGCTGTTTCTCCAGTTGGCAAAGCAGCATCTGCAGTGTAGACTCCCGCTTCTCTGATCAAACGATTGACATCTTCCGTATTTGCTGTGGAAGCTTCTAAGGGTTGTTCTTTAGTCGCATGCGTCTCATCTGCTGAGACTGCCCCCGTTCCTAAAAATGCCAATCCAATCAATGCAGAACAAACTCCCACACTAAACTTTCGGATACTAAAACGTTGTTGTTTTTCAAATTGATGACCTTTCATCTTGACCTCCTCAAATGGATTTTTTCTTTTTCTTGAGCGATTTCCATTGGCTCCTTCCTCTACGACTTGTAATCGCTTTCATTTCTTTGTATTAGAAATCTCCAATCAAGAATAGGATACCGAATCCAGTTAACACTGTCAATCCATTTTGGCAAGTCCTATAATATGATGAGGAAGGTCTAAAAAAAGTACAAAAAAAGAGGAGGTTACCCTCCTCTCATCATACAGATGAATTATTTAGCAATTTTTGCGAAGTATTCAAGAGTACGAACAAGTTGTGCAGTGTAAGACATTTCGTTGTCATACCATGAAACAACTTTAACCAATTGTTTACCGTCAACGTCAAGAACTTTAGTTTGAGTTGCGTCAAACAATGAACCGTAAGCCATACCTACGATATCTGAAGATACGATTGGATCTTCTGTGTAACCGTATGATTCGTTAGCTGCTGCTTTCATAGCTGCATTTACTTCATCAACAGTAACGTTCTTTTCAAGAACTGCAACCAATTCAGTAACTGATCCAGTTGGAGTTGGAACGCGTTGTGCAGATCCGTCCAATTTACCGTTCAATTCTGGGATTACAAGACCGATAGCTTTAGCAGCACCAGTTGAGTTAGGAACGATGTTAGCTGCACCAGCGCGAGCACGACGAAGGTCACCACCACGGTGTGGTCCGTCAAGGATCATTTGGTCACCAGTGTAAGCGTGGATAGTAGTCATCAATCCTTCTACAACACCGAAGTTATCTTGAAGAGCTTTAGCCATTGGAGCCAAGCAGTTTGTAGTACATGAAGCACCAGAGATAACTGTTTCAGTACCATCAAGAATGTCGTGGTTAGTGTTAAATACAACTGTTTTAACGTCATTTCCACCAGGAGCAGTGATAACAACTTTCTTAGCTCCACCTGGGTGCAAGTGTTTTTCAGCAGCTTCTTTCTTAGCAAAGAAACCAGTTGCTTCAAGAACGATTTCTACACCGTCGTTAGCCCAGTCGATTTGTTCTGGATCACGTTCAGCAGAAACTTTAACGAATTTACCGTTAACTTCGAATCCACCTTCTTTAACTTCCACAGTACCATCGAAACGACCTTGAGTTGTGTCATATTTCAACAAGTGTGCAAGCATAACTGGATCTGTAAGGTCGTTGATGCGAGTAACTTCAACACCTTCTACGTTTTGGATACGACGGAAAGCAAGACGACCGATACGACCGAAACCGTTAATACCAACTTTAACTACCATTCGTGATTTCCTCCTTATGAAAATCAAAAAATTTTTTATGTGAAAAGAGTAACTTGATAGGTTACAAATCATCTTTCAACAATATTATTATATACTTTCTTCCCCTAAAATGCAACTGATTTCATTAGGATTAGAAATATTACACAAACTTTCATATTCATTTTCACTATCTCTTATGAGGAAGAGGTCTAAAGCTCTTTTCGAATCAAAAAAGCTTTCCTCATAGGAGGAAAGCTTTTAGCTAGACGGTAAAATTATGCTTCACCTTTAGCTTTTTTAATGATTTCTTCTTGTACTGATTTCGGTACATCTTCGTAGTGGTCAAATACCATCATGAAAGTACCACGTCCTTGAGTTGCAGAACGAAGGACAGTAGCGTAACCGAACATTTCAGCAAGTGGTACATAAGCACGAACGATTTGGCTTGCACCGTGTGCTTCCATACCGTCTACACGTCCACGACGAGCAGTTACGTGACCCATAACATCCCCAAGGTTTTCTTCAGGAACTGTGATAGTTACAAGCATCATTGGTTCAAGAATAGCTGGTTGTGCTGATTTAGCTGCTTCTTTAAGAGCAAGAGATGCAGCGATCTTGAAGGCAGTTTCAGATGAGTCGACATCGTGGTATGATCCATCGTAAAGCTTCGCTTTTACGTCAACCATTGGGTAGCCAGCAAGTACACCGTTAGCCATAGATTCTTGAAGTCCTTTTTCTACTGCAGGGATGAATTCACGTGGAACCACACCACCGACGATCGCATTTTCGAACTCGAATCCTTTACCTTCTTCGTTTGGAGTAAATTCGATCCAAACATCACCAAACTGACCTTTACCACCAGATTGACGTTTGAAGAATCCACGTGCTTGTGTAGAAGCGCGGAATGTTTCACGGTAAGATACTTGAGGAGCACCAACGTTTGCTTCAACCTTGAATTCACGTTTCATACGGTCAACAAGGACATCCAAGTGCAACTCACCCATACCAGAGATAACTGTTTCACCAGTTTCAGGGTTTGTTTCAACGCGGAATGTTGGATCTTCTTCAGCCAATTTTTGAAGGGCAATACCCATCTTATCTTGGTCTGCTTTAGATTTTGGCTCAACCATCAATTGGATAACTGGTTCTGGAACTTCGATTGACTCAAGGATAACTTTTGCTTTCTCATCAGTCAATGAGTCACCAGTTGTTGTATCTTTCAAACCAACAGCAGCTGCGATATCTCCAGAGTAAACTGTTTCGATTTCCATACGAGTGTTGGCGTGCATTTGAAGGATACGTCCGATACGTTCACGTTTACCTTTAGATGTGTTCAATACGTAAGATCCAGAGTTCAAGACACCTGAGTACACACGGAAGAATGTCAAACGACCTACGAATGGGTCAGTCATGATCTTGAAGGCAAGCGCAGCAAATGGTGCTTCATCAGATGCTGGACGTTCTTCTTGTTCGTCTGTATCTGGGTTGATACCTTTAATCGCTGGGATATCAAGTGGGCTTGGAAGGTAGTCAAGGACTGCATCCAACATCAATTGAACCCCTTTGTTCTTGAAGGCAGAACCACACAATACTGGGAAGAATTCAACATTGATAGTTGCTTTACGGATAGCAGCCTTCAATTCTTCGTTAGTGATTTCTTCACCTTCAAGGTATTTCATCATCAAGTCTTCATCAGTTTCAGCAACTGCTTCAACCAATTTTTCACGGTATTCTTGAGCTTGGTCAAGGTATTCAGCTGGGATATCTTCTTCAAGAATGTCTGTACCAAGGTCGTTGGTGTAGATTTCAGCTTTCATCTTGATCAAGTCGATGATTCCACGGAAGTCATCTTCCGAACCGATTGGCAATTGAATTGGGTGTGCGTTTGCTTGAAGACGATCATGAAGTGTGCTTACTGAGTAAAGGAAGTCAGCACCGATTTTATCCATCTTGTTCGCAAATACGATACGAGGAACACGGTATTCAGTTGCTTGACGCCAAACTGTTTCTGTTTGAGGCTCAACACCTGATTGTGAGTCAAGAACCGTTACAGCACCGTCCAAAACGCGGAGTGAACGTTGTACTTCGATCGTGAAGTCCACGTGTCCTGGTGTGTCGATGATGTTAACACGAGTGTCTTTCCATTGAGCGGTTGTCGCAGCAGATGTGATGGTGATACCACGTTCTTGCTCTTGCTCCATCCAGTCCATTTGTGACGCACCTTCGTGAGTTTCACCGATTTTGTGAATTTTACCAGTGTAGTAAAGGATACGCTCAGTTGTAGTTGTTTTACCAGCATCGACGTGGGCCATGATACCGATATTACGAGTTTTTTCAAGTGAAAATTCGCGTGCCATGAGGTTTTGTTCTCCTATATTTTTTATTTCTATACTATTATAACATGATTTAACAAAAACGGATAGGCAGGACCTACCCGTTCTCATTGTTTATTCTGTTTGGTTTAGCTGATTTGAGCTCAATTGAACCCAGGCTAAAGTTAGTTAGCCGATTTGAACCCGAGCGAGGCCCGGCGCAAAAAAGATAAACTGCCTTGTGTTCATGGAACACTGTATCAGTTTCCTATTTTTGCCTTGGGCCTTTTGCGCTCTTGGTATCTTAATTGAACTCGGGCTAAAAGCTCGGAAAATAGATAAGCTTTCCTAGAATCTTTGATTCTTCGTCAAGCTTCCTAATTTTCAGTCGCTTTTTTAACGCCCTCAGTATCTTGATCTTACCAGCGGAAGTGTGCGAAGGCACGGTTAGCTTCAGCCATACGGTGAGTGTCTTCACGTTTCTTAACTGCTGCACCAGTGTTGTTTGCAGCATCCAAGATTTCTTTAGCAAGGCGGTCAACCATTGTGTGCTCACCACGTTGACGAGCGATGGTTACCAACCAACGAAGTCCAAGTGTTGTACGACGTTCTGGACGAACTTCAACTGGGACTTGGTAGTTTGATCCACCAACACGACGTGCACGTACTTCAAGTACAGGCATGATGTTTTCCATTGCTGTTTCAAATACTTCAAGCGCGTCATTTCCAGTAGCTTCTTTGATTTGCTCAAAAGCACCGTAAACGATTGAAGCTGCTGTACCACGTTTACCATCAAGCATAACGCGGTTGATAAGACGAGTAACTAGTTGTGAATTGTAAAGCGGATCTGGCAATACATCGCGCTTTGGAGCTCTATTTTTACGACTCATTTCTCTTTATCCCCTTTCCTTATGCTTTTGGACGTTTAGTACCGTATTTAGAACGGCCTTGTTTACGATCGTTAACACCTGCAGTATCAAGTGCACCACGGACGATATGGTAACGTACCCCTGGAAGGTCTTTTACACGTCCACCGCGAAGAAGCACCACGCTGTGCTCTTGCAAGTTGTGTCCGATACCTGGGATGTAGGCAGTAACTTCGATCAAGTTGCTCAAACGTACACGAGCGAATTTACGAAGGGCAGAGTTCGGTTTTTTAGGTGTCATTGTTCCAACACGAGTTGCAACACCACGTTTTTGTGGTGAAGAAACGTTTGTTTGAACTTTTTTATGACTGTTGTAACCAACGTTCAAAGCTGGTGATTTAGATTTTTCTACTTTTGATTTACGCGGTTTGCGAACCAATTGGTTAATTGTAGGCATCTACATTCTCCTGTATTTTTTTATTTTTGGTGATGATACACTTGGTGACAGCTACCATCTGTGTGTACTTTTGCAACATTTGTCAGCACGTCCCTGTACACTCTTGAGAGACCAAAAGTAAAAAGTACCGTCTATTATTGTAACATAGCGGCACTTTCACTGTCAAGATTTTTTTCTCTTTTTTGCACGATTGCTTCTTCTTAAAATCGCGCTAGATTATTGTTCAGATTGTTGCGTTACAGCTGGTGTGGTAGCATTCGAAACCTGAGGAACCTCATTGGACTGATACTGAGGGACTTCTGCTGGAACGACTTGCTGAGGTTGACCTGTTTGGCTAGCTTGATTCGTATCAGTTGATTGAGTATTCTGGTTGGTTTGCATTCCGTAATAGTCTACAATGTACTGAATACGAGCTTGAAAGGCCTGTTTTTTGGTTTCGTCCTTCACTTTTTCTACGGCCTCTTTGGCAGCGGTTAAGGTTTCTTGAGTTGCAGTCGTTTCAAAATGAGCAACTGCTTTTTCAGCCGCTTCAGCGATTTTCGCTTCCTCTTCTTCTTTGGCCTTTTTAGGATCTTTCTTCTTAATAGGAAGAGAACCTGTTTTTTTGGTTTCTCGCTTCACTACTGTAACTTGGTCTGCAGAATTTTTACGAACCGTATAAAGCCCACCGACAAGAACTCCTGTCAAGATGAATATCGTTGCCAATCGAAGCCATAGGGGACTACGATCAAAACGGTCTAAAATTGTTTTCATTTTCCTTTCTCCCTCTCCAGCTTAGTCCTTATCAAAAATATTTCCGATTTCTACATCAATTTTATTTTCTGCTACATCAATATTGGTCACACGTAGAAGTGACTTGTGATCAAATAAATCTTTACTTCTAGCCGAAGCATTGTCCGCAAAAATAGCAACTCCTGCCAACTCTGAATCGAACTCAGCTAAGAGGCTAACCATCCCACTGATAGTTCCCCCTCCTTTAAGGAAGTCATCGACAATCAGAACACGGCTTCCAGCTTTCAAACTACGTTTAGATAGGAACATTTTCTCAATCCGATCGCCACTGGAACCAGATACGTAGTTGACACTGACCGTTGAGCCTTCTGTAATTTTCAAATCGCGTCGTACAATGACAAAAGGAACATTTAAGACATTCGCTACCGCGTTTGCTAATGGAACACCCTTAGTGGCCACCGTCATGACTGCATCGATTTTTTGATCTCGGAAGGCCTTGGCAATAATGCGTCCGATATTATTTAAGATTTTTGGATCACTTAGCAAATCCGAAAGGTAGATATACCCACCTGGTAAAATCCGGTTACTTTCTGACAATTGATTGCACAAATTTTGGACAATTTCTTTTGAATCTGCATCCGAAATCGATGGTGTAAAGATGACCCCTCCACCTGCACCAGTAAGAGTTTCAATGCTTCCAATTTCCATTTCTTCAAAGGCCCGTTTAATAATGACAATGTCCTCAGAAATAGATGATTTGGCAGATTCGTATTTTTCGGCAAATGTATTTAAACTCGTCAATTCGTAGGGATGATTAATCAAGTAATTCGAGATCACAACCATCCGCTCACTTCTTCTTAGCTTCATTTTCTCTCCACATAGTTTTTTTTATTGTATTATACCATATTATACCAAAAAACGAACATTGTTAGTCTCACAACATTCGTTTTTGGTTTTTTTACTAACAAACTAAGAGCAGCTTATTTAAGGACAGTTCATTACGAATCTTTTAAATTTGGCTTATAGAAGGAGCGATTGTCCAAGGCAAAAATCTTATTGGTCATTTCACCAGGACCTACTAAAGCTAAGGCAGAAGTCATCATCATCATTTCTGCATCTAGGTTATCAATCATATGGATGATCTCGGCTTCCATGATTTTTGGACGAACCGGACTACCATATTCTAGTAGACCATGGTGACTCAAAATCACATGGCGCAACACAATCACATCTTCTTTTTGATCGTCAATCTTTAACTCTTGTAAGACCTTGGTAATTTCTTCATCGATTAGAGCGATGTGCCCGATGAGGTTCCCTCGAACTGTATACTCTGTATTTTCAGGCCCTGATAGCTCCAGTACCTTGGCAAGATCATGAAGCATGATACCGGCATAGAGGAGACTCTGGTTTAATTGAGGATACACCTGAGAGATGCTCTCAGCCAAACGAACCATAGTGGCTGTGTGATAAGCTAAGCCTGTCTCAAAAGCATGGTGGTTGGTTTTGGCCGCAGGATAAGAGTAGAACTCTTTGTCATACTTGCTGTATAGCGCCCGCACCACACGTTGCCAAACTGGATTTTCTATTTTGAAAATCATCCCCGATAGGTAGTCCTTCAAATCGACTGGATTTACTGGAGGCTTTTCCTTAAAATCTGCTGGATTTGATGGCTCCCCGCTTTGAGGCAACCGCAAGGTCAACTGATTGACCTGGGGCGTATTGTTGTAGACCTCCCGACGGCCACTCATATGAACCACACGCCCAGCCTGAAATTGCTCCACATTATGTGGCTGAGCATCCCACAATTTTCCTTCAATCGTGCCTGTCTCATCTTGGAAGACAAAGGCAAGATAGTTCTTTCCAGCACGTGTCTGACGAAGATCTGCTGACTTAATGAGGTAGAAACCTTCAAATAATTCGTCTTTTTTCATTTGATTAATTTTGACCATCATCTTCTCCAACTTCTAAATTCAATAGGCTTTCTATATCTAGATTCTCTGACGTTTCAATGTTTCGGAGTGTACGCTCGATAGCATTTGTTCTTCGGTTTAAGAGGTCATCAATGTTGCCAGAGGCATGCTTCAACTGCCGTTGGGTCTTTTCTAAAACACCTCCAAATTTTTGGAACTCCGTCTTGACGGATGCAAGGACCTTGCTAATATCATCTGCACTTCGTTGAATATTCAGGGTCTTAAATCCAACCGATAGTGAATTCAACAAAGCTGAAAGCGTACTTGGCCCCGCGACGACGATCTGCTCCTCTCTTCGGAGGCGATCAAAGAAGGCTGGGTCGCGGACCACTTCTGAATAGAGCCCTTCCGTCGGTAAAAAGAGAATCCCAAAATTAGTAGTGGCAGGCGGATAGAGGTATTTTTGATGAATGTCCTTGGCAAATTGTTTAATACTAGCCAATAGGAGTTTGCGACACCGTTCAATCTCCTCTTTCTCCCCACTTTCATAGGCTTCTTCCAGTCGGTAATAACCGTCCAGAGGAAACTTAGAGTCGATTGGCAGATAGACGTATTCCCCTCTGACCTGACCAGGCATCTTGATGGCATACTCGACGCGTTCGCTGGAATGGGGAACTGTTACAAACTCTCTTTCATATTGGGCGGGAGTTAGGATATCTTCGATGATCTGGCCGAGTTGGAGTTCTCCCATAATCCCACGGGTTTTGGTATTGGAGAGGACCTTATTGAGACTTCCCACATCTCTTGCGACCGTCTGCATTTCCCCAAGACCTTTATTGACCGACTCCAATTGTTTGGAGACCGTCTCAAAAGAGGTTTGGAGACGACTATGCAAGGTTTTTTCCAACTTTTCTTCGACCGTTTGACGCATCTGCTCCAACCGCAAATCATTGGAAGCTTGAATCTGTTGCATCCGCTCGTCCGTTTTGTCTCGGTTTTTAGTGAAATTCTCAGCAAGTTCTGCTCGTAAAGCAGTCGTTTGCTGATGCATTTCTGTCCGTAATTCCATAAGACGGTCACTGATCGCCATCTCTATCTGCTGGCCAGTGATTTGCTGAGCTTGTCGCTCTCTCTCAAATCGGTAATCCAGCTGATCCGAAAGATGATCTTCTTGGTCCTCCAGTAAGTCACGGACCTGTTTGTTATCAGCTGTCCGTTGCTGGTAGAGCAAGAAGAGCAAGACAAGATTTCCCACTCCTAATACAAAAAGGATTATTTCCATCTTATTTCCCATCCTTGCTATAAATGATAAGGGCGTAGCCTCGATCAACGGTTAAGGTAATCGGCTGATTGATAAACTCGTTGGACCCATAAATAGCCTTTTTAAAATAATTGGTCTGATTTAAGGGATACTTGGCTCCTTCAATCTGGATGGAAGCTCCCTCAACTGGCATAAAAGCTACATAGGTATAGCCTGCTATAGGCAGAATGGTATGTCGGCCTGCTGGACGATAGCAGAGATAATTTTGTTGGTCCATCAAGTAAAGTTGGGACATAAAGGGTGCAATCTCTGGATCGCTGGGCAAAAAAACGCTGGCCAAGTGGTGATCCAGGCGACCACCAAAGGCTCCAAAGATTAGAATGTCAGCTTGAGGCCAACGTTCTAACACTTCCTTAATCGCCAATTCCAGATCCGTATCATTTTTTTCTGCTACCGAAGTCCGTAATTCGTGAGCCGCAGATTGAATACTCTGGAATTCTTCTGGCTCGACAGAGTCAAAATCTCCAACTGCTAAAGAAAGTTCCAATCCTTGCTCTAATAGGAAAAGGCAACCTGCATCCACCCCGACATAAACATCTAAGTCTAGCGGAATGGTTTCCACTCGGCCTCCAGCTACAATCGCAGCCTTAGTCTTGGATGGCTGCTCGAAGGGTTTGAACTCGTTCATTCACATCTCCATTAAAAACATAGGAACCTGCTACAAAGACGTTTGCTCCTGCTTCTTTCGCAGCGTGAATCGTCTTATCATCAATTCCCCCATCGACTTCAATATCGAAATCCAATCCTTTTTCTTCACGCAATTGAACCAATTGACGAATCTTATCCATAGTTTCTGGCAGGAATGCTTGTCCACCAAATCCTGGGTTGACAGTCATGACAAGTACTTGATCTACCAAGTTCAAGATGTGTTGGATACTTTCAACAGGGGTTCCTGGATTGATGACCACACTTGGTTTGACCCCTGCCAAACGAATTTTTTGAAGGGCCCCATGGATGTGTGGAGTCGCTTCGACGTGAATGCTAATGATATCTGCCCCGGCACGCGCAAACTCTTCGATATGTTGCTCAGGATTGGTAACCATCAAGTGACAGTCAAACACTAGCTTGCTGTGAGGACGCATGCTAGCAACTACACCAGCACCAAAGCTGATATTAGGCACAAAGTGGCCGTCCATTACATCGATGTGGGCGTACTCTGCACCAGATGCTTCCAATTTCTTCAATTCACTTTCAAAATTTGCATAATCTGCACTCAAGATAGAAGGGGCTAATTTGTTTGTTTTCATATTCTTCAGGTCTCCTTATTTGGGTAATTTTTTCGATACTTTTTTGTAGGTTTCACGCCTATTTTCGATCTCGCTCAAAAACTGTAAGTAATTCTCATAGCGGAAGGAAGCTATGATCCCTTCCTCAACAGCGGGCTTGACGGCACAGGATGGTTCATGTGTGTGGGTACAAGTACGGAACTTGCAATCCTGGCTCACCTTGGCGATATCAGGAAAAGCATGATTGAGATCTTCCGCATTATCGACTTCATAATCTAGAGAGGAGAAGCCAGGAGTATCCGCAATTTTGCCCCCATTGAGATCATAAAAGCTGACAGCTCGCGTCGTATGGCGGCCGCGTCCAAGACTGTCGGAGATTTCTCCTGTCTCTAGTTCCAACTCCGGAGCCAAGGTATTCAAGAGGGTGGATTTCCCCACTCCTGTTTGGCCCATAAAGACCGTCACCTGATCCTTCAAGAGAGGCAAGAGCTCTTCCTTGTCCGTGACAAAGTCATAGCCCATTTTGCGATAGACTTCCTGGAAAGGAAGCATCTGAGCTGGATCTTCTAGTAAGTCCATTTTTGAAATATAGACAATCGGATGAATCACTTTTTGTTCCAATAGGACTAAAAAGCGGTCCAATAAATTAACATTAAAATCCGGCTCTTTGGCAGACATGATGACGACAGCCTGATCTATATTCACAATGGGTGGGCGAACTAAGCTATTCTTTCTTCGGAATATTTTTAAAATATAGCCTTCCGAATTTTCTTCAGCTGAAAATTCTACCTTATCTCCAACATAGGGAGTTTGTCCCTTTTTCCGGAAATTTCCTCGGGCGCGTGTTTGGTAAATTTCTCCCTCGCACTCCACATAATAAAAACCGGCCAAGGCTTTAACAATCGTTCCTTGCAACTAGCACTCCTTTAAAGTTAATACTACCATTATATCAAAAAATATACGATAGCGCTTACTGACTTGGGTAGGAAAAAAGAAGTTCATCCAGTTTTTTTGAGCAAGATGCAGACAAGGGGTTGTAAACGTTTTCAGATAGGTTTATAATAGAGGAGAAGGACATAATATATATGCCTATCGTGGGAAGTCCAAACTATTTTATAGAAAGGAAGTGACGGAGACTGATACATTTCTTGACGAAGCTACCTGATTAGTAATGAAAGAAGCCTTTTTTTGGTGCCTAATTTCTGACTTTCTTACTAATCCCTGCCAGTTATAAGGAGGTCCTTTATGAGTTTTTCATTTCTTTCCAAGAGTAACCCTCTCGTTTCTAATGTAAAGAAAGGGAAGTTTTTAACCCCTTGGTTTTTAGCTCCCTTTATTCTCTATTACATCACCCAGTACATGTCTCCGATCAGTACTGCTTCCACAAACTTCTTTTTGAACAAACAAAGTTGGATTCCCGACTGGTGGAATATTCTGGATCTTTTGTCCTTCCTCTACACCATCATTGCCTTCTTCCTCTGGGTGAAACTCATTGAAAAACGACCGATTCGAACCATGGGCTTTTCCAAAGGAAATGGTCTCTCCGAATTCGCTAAGGGTGTCTTGGTCGGTGCCATTATGATTACTACGGTCTTAATCGTCTTCTTCATCACTGGCGATGTCCGTTTCGATCGTATTCAATTTAGTCTTCCTTTCCTCGTATCTTGGATCTTGGTTCTGATTGGCTATATTTTTCAAACGGCAGCCGAAGAAATTTATATCCGTGGTTGGTTGATTCCGATTATTTCTTACCATAAGAATGCTTACTTAGCCATCCTCATTTCTTCTACCATGTTCTCCTACTTCCACTTGAACAACAACGGAGCTTCCTGGCTCTCAACAGTTCACCTCTTCGTTTTCGGTCTCTTCACAGCTGTCTATGCCTTGAAGAGAGGAAATATCTGGGGACCTTGTGGCTTCCACTTCGCTTGGAACTTCATCATGGGAAATGTCTACGGCTTCCATGTCAGCGGCTTTGATAGTGAATCCTCTCTGATGTACTTCACGACTTCAAACCGGACCTTTATCACAGGTGGTGAGTTTGGACCTGAAGGCGGGATCCCTGGCTTAGTCGTCTTTATCCTTGCTCTCTTATGGGCCATTTTCCTTCTCAAAGATACCTCTGCAGAACAAGAAGAACTCTACCCTCAACTGAGTTATGAATAAATAAAAAAAGAAAAGGCTGGATTTTCCCAGCCTCTTTCTTTTTCCTCAATAGGTTCGATAAAAAGAAACATGCTATTTTTTCTTGGCATTTCTTTTAAAAAGAGTATAATAGAACTATGCGGAGGTGGTGGAACGGCAGACACGCATGCTTCAGGCGCATGTGCCCCTTCGGGCGTGAGGGTTCAAATCCCTTTCTCCGCATCTTGGAAAGGTGGCCCAGCTCGGTACGGCACCGGACTCGAAATCCGGCAAGTGGATTTTCTTCACGCGCGGGTTCAAATCCCGTCCTTTCCTTCTACAACTGGAAAAGACATGAGCTTCATATCTCATGTCTTTTCTATTATTTGATCCCGGCTTCTAGAAGACCGTCTGCCAAGCGGGCGAAGTCTTCTAAGCTAAGGGCTTCTCCTCGTACAGAAGGTTGCAGGCCTGCAGCTTGGATCCCTGCTTCCAATTTGGCTTTGATTTCTTCGGTCTTGCCAAAGCGGCTGGTCAAGTTGTTCCAAAGCGTCTTGCGACGGTGGACAAAGCTAGCCTTGCTAACAGAGAAGAAGAAATCTTCATCCTTAACTGCCACTGCTGGCTCTGGGCGACGCACCATCTTGAGGATGGCAGAATCGACGTTTGGCGCTGGCACAAAGACGGTGCGAGGCACGATAAAGGCTACCTTAGCGGTCATATAGTATTGGACTGCAATGGACAAAGACCCGTAAGCCTTGGTATTAGGTTCGGCTGAAATGCGATCTGCCACCTCTTTTTGCATCATGACCACAAATTCTTGGAAAGGAATTTTAGACTCGATCAAGTGCATGAGGATGGGAGTCGTGATGTAATAAGGAAGGTTGGCCACTACCTTGATCGGAAGCTCTGGATTTTTGAACTCTGCGATGTACTGGTTGAGGTCTACCTTGAGGATGTCTTGGTTGACAACCGTGACATTGTCAAAATCCCGCAAGGTATCCGCTAAGATAGGAACCAAGCGGTCATCAATCTCAAAGGCCATCACTTCTGCGGCATTTTCTGCCAAAAACTCAGTGAGAGCTCCAATTCCAGGACCGATTTCGATGACATTGACCTGCTTATCAATCTCAGCAGTATCCACAATCTTTTGAAGGATGTTGGTATCAGTCAAGAAGTTCTGACCGAAGGATTTTTTAAAGGTAAAACCGTGACGCTCTAGCACTGCCTTTGTCACGCTATAATCTGCAATTCTCATTTTTTCTCTTTTCTAATCCTTTTAGTGTAAGAAATAATCACTCTATCTCTCTTGTGTTTCTCTACAAGCTAGCCTAACAGTCTTCCACAAAGGCATTCTGCTCCGCTTGGTAGACATAAGCTTCCCCGTTCTTATCTAAGACGGTTTCCAACAAGGGCTCTATTTCCAAGGCCTCTTCAAGACTGATAATGGTGATCTTAGATGGATCGTCCAAATCTTCCTGAGACTCAAAGCCTGTAAAGAATTGCCAACCACTATCTTGTGGATGATGAGGGACATCGTGAATCGCCCAATTAATCTCACGTCGTAGGAAGCAATCCTTGGTAATCATGGCCCCTTTTTGCGTATCAAGATTCAGAGGAGGAACCATCAGGCTTGCGATATGTTCCTGCGCAAAATCCAGCTCATCTCCAAGCTGGATGGAGGTAATATAAGCGGGTTGATTGGTTAAACGTCCTTTGAACTTCCCATCGCGGATTTCAGTGAGTTCGACCCACATACGCTCTGCTCGACACCCATTCTCCAAGACTGTATCCAGCACAAAGATGAGGCGAACCTGGTCCCCAAGCTTCAATTGGTTGATTTCTTCTTGACTTGGAATCAAAAAATGCCGTGGATTCTTTTGATGTTCTGCGTGAACATTCTCCAAAGAAAAGCCGATCACTTTTTTCTTATCTGTAAACAGGTCGAACAATCCCATCTTCTACCTCTATCTCTTTTTTAATAACTAGCCATCGTTTCTTCAACTTGTGCCAAACAAATCCCAAACAATTCCAAGCGTTTGAGCAGTTGTTTGCCATTGCAGTAGCCGATGCGCAAGGCTTCCCCTAAATATTCCCGTCGTTTGCGACTGTCACTGCCCATCAGCAGGCCGAGTCGCATCAGATCTGACTTGGTAATATCAAAGAAATGCTCATCTTCATAGGAGCCCACCAGTCCAGCAAGGGCTTTTTCTAAGTCTTCAAAGCTGGCATGCTCGACTCCCAAGGAACAGCCCTTGGTTTTTGATTTGGGCACTGCTTCGCCACGATTTAAAAAGGCATGCTTGGCCTGCGGAATTTCTTGCATGATGATCTTACGAATGCGCTCCCCATTGTAATCCGGATCCGTAAAAACTATGACTCCACGCAACTCCTGCAAGGTGGCAATTCGTTCTAGGTCATCCTGATTAATGGCGGATCCACGTGTCTCATAGGTATCCACCTCATAATAGCGTTTCAGATTGGCCGTATCGTCCTTGCCTTCAACAACAATCACTTCTGGTATTTTTCTTTTCTCAGTCAAGGCCAAATACCTTTCTCGCATTGTCATAGGTGGCTTGAGCTACTTCCTCTGTCGTCAAACCACGTAGTGTTGCAATATGATCCACTACATATCGGGTGTAGGCTGTTTTATTTTCCCGGCCTCGCTTAGGAACTGGTGCCAGATAAGGGGCATCTGTCTCAACCAAGATCTTATCGAGCGGAAGGCCAGTTGCCGCTTCTTGGACATCTGTTGCTTTCTTAAACGTGACCACTCCAGAAAAAGAGATCATCATTCCCAGATCCATGAAGCGCTTAGCTTCCTCTAAGCTTCCTGAGAAAGAATGCATGATCCCACCGCGCGGACCCACTCCTTCACTCTTGATAATGGCATAGGTATCTTCAAGAGCATCACGCGTATGCACTACAAAAGGCAAGTCCAAGTCCTTGGACAGTTGGATCTGACGACGAAAAACCTTTTCTTGAACGTCTTTTGGTGCTGTCATCCAGTGATAGTCCAGACCGATTTCTCCTAAGGCGACGACTTTAGGATGTTTCAACTGTTCCAGTAGGTAAGCCTCTACCTTAGGACTATAGTCTCCTGCCTCGGTAGGATGCCAACCAAGTGTGAGATAAACTTCCGGGTACTGGTCGGCCAAGGCTATTGCTCGTTCGATGGTTGGTTTGTCAAAGCCAACAACATTGTGGGCAAAGACTCCCAGCTCTTTAGCTAGTTCTAATTCCTCTTTTTCTCTCCCTGCAAACTCTTCAACGTTGAGGTGAGTATGGGTATCAAAAATTTGCATATGGATCCTTTTCTTCGATTTTTTCTCACTCTATTATAACAGAAAGCCTAGCTGAATACACTTTTGGCAAAACAAAAACCAGTAGTCTCGAGTTTCTACTGGTTTTTAGTTTTTTATCTGAATTACGCAGCCAAAACTTTGCGTCCTTTACGACGACGAGCTGCCAATACGCGACGACCGTTTTTAGTTGCCATACGGTGACGGAAACCATGTTTGCGCGCACGACGAAGTTTACTTGGTTGATAAGTACGTTTCACGATGAATACCTCCTCATAGATTTTGTATTCGTTTAGCCGGCTATAATGTGATCAGTTACTAAACATACTTTACTATTCTATCTGATTCACGTCTGTTTGTCAATAGCTATGAAAAATTTGTTGGGGCAGGTTCAATGATACCGCTTTTATTGGGCATCTCCTTCTATCCTTTGACGAGTCGCTTCATAGTAGGGAAGCAAGCTAGCCATTCCTTTTTTTAATTCCTCAAGAATGGCATCTCGACTCGTCGCTTGCGATAGATTGACATCGACTTTTACCAAGACCTTTCGGACCTGGCCAGTTTCCACACCTTTGAGAAGTCTCTGGCGATTGGCTTCTGTCCCTTGGAATCGTTGACTGACACCTTCTATTTGGGCGAAGTAATAGACTGGCGAAAAAACCGGAAGAGTTAAAACGCGGTTCTGCTTTTGTAGACTCTCCTCATCCTTCTTGCGTTCGATAAAACTTACTTCCAGGGACACACCAAAGTCCTTCGCATCTCCATAAAGTCGCAAGGCAAACATCGGATCCGCTATCTCTCCCTCTCCTTGGAGATAAGCCCAAAAATGAGGGCGAAGAATTTGAGCTTGATTCATCCACTGACTGGTCCGATCTTGTTTTAAATGCGGAAAGAGCTTCTGAAAATCGCTGACCAAGTGGGTGAATTCCTGCCGAGCTTCTTGCCCTAACTCGCGATACTCTACCATTCGCTCTGCATCCTCACCAGCTTTAGCAGGGGCTAGGTACTTGATCCCCTGACAATTCAAAAAGTCTCTCATCTTACTATACATTTTTGTCTTCCTTTCCCAAATAGAAAAGGAGAGAGCAAGCTTACACCCCTCTCTCCCTTTTGAAATTTTCCTTTTTAGACGGCAGATTAACCTTCAATATCGACGACAACGTAACGATTTGGTTCTTCTCCTTCAGAATAGCTGGTGACTCCATCCATTTTCGATACGATGCGGTGGATGATCTTGCGTTCACTATTAGACATTGGATCTGTATGTTGCGCTCGACCTTCTTCTAGAGCACGACTTGCCAATTTTTGCGCATAGCTTTGAAGGACTTCTGCACGGTGTTCAACATAATCATTAACGTTGATCGCAATGTAGAAATTCTTAGAATACTGATTGTAAAGGTAGTTCTGTGCCAACAATTGAAGGGCCTTGAGAACTTTCCCGTGGTAGCCAATGACACGACCTGGCTCATTGGTATCAATCTGCATATTGATAGTGCGACGATTGTAGCTGCTTGAGATGCTAGCTTCGACATCCATTTCATCAATAACAGTTTGAACATAGGAAGTGACATCAGAGACAACCTTTTCAATGTCATAGCTTTCTTCTACTTCAATGCCCAAGCCAGCAAAATCAGACGTTTGGCGTGACTCAGCTTCGTTAAGACTTGAATCGAGAATCTCTCCATGACCTTGTTCTTCAAGAATGGTTTCAGGAGCCTTCTCATGTTTGAGAATCTCAGCCTTCACTTCTTCAGAAACTTCTTGGCCTTCTTCTTCAACTTTCTTAATCGCTGCTACCACACGCCCCAAATCAACAGTCTCTTCACTGACACTCTTGACAGGTTCGTTTTGAGCATTAATTTCCTCAGGAACTCCCTTAACAGCTTGTTGATTGGCTTTTGTCACTGTAGTTTCTGCAATTGGTTCGATGTCTACCACAGCTGGCTTCTTACCAAAGAGACCGAGGAACCCTTTCTTTTCACGAGAAACGACAGTAATATGTGCTTTCATGCGCGGGATATCTAATTCTTTCAAACCATTTTGAATGGCTTCTTCAACATTGACTCCTGTATATTGGACCATCTGTCAAACTCCTTCTTAGTTTTTCTTTTTCTGTGCTTTGTTAAATGCACGTCGTTTTTGTTTTTCTAGATCTTTGATTGCCTGTTGCTCTGCTTCACGCGCCGCAATAATCTTAAATGGATTGTTCAATAGGTAAGTTTGCCCAACTTGGTAAGCATTGGAAACTACCCAGTAGAGAGCAACCCCGCTGGCTGAGTACATAGCGAAGAAGAAAATCATCACGGGCATCGCATACATCATGGCTGTCATTCCACCATTTTTTTCTGGCATGGCTTTGTTGCTCAACCAGGTGCTAAAGAAGGTGAAGACGGCTGCCAAAACTGGCAAAATAAAGGTTGGGTCTGTTGCGCTCATATCCAACCAAAGAAAATGACCGACTTTTAGGAATTCTACCCGACTCAAGGCTTGGAACAAGGCCATCAAGACTGGCATTTGTACAAGCAATGGCAAGAAGGCAGAGGAAGTCTTGACACCTTTTTCTTTGTAGAGGGCCCGCATTTCTTCTGACATGCGAGTGCGGCTTTCCAAATCCTTCCCAGGATACTTGGCCTGGATTTCTTTTACAAGTGGCTGAATCTCCTGCATTTTGCGCGAGGAGGTCATTTGGTATTGGAAAACTGGCAAGAGAATGGTCCGAATCAAGAGAGTGAAGAGGATAATCCCGACTCCGATGTTTCCCCCAATAGAAAGGAAACGAATGACTTCTGCAAAGAAGTAAACGAATTTTTCCCAAACTCCTGATGATTGGGAAGTCACTTCAGACGTTCCACAGGCTGTTAATAAAAGGAGGGCCCCTCCGAGTAAGCTAGCTACTTTTAGTTTCTTTTTCACGTAATTACCTTTCCTGACGATAGACTTGCGCTAATTTTAATACATGGACTAGATTTTTTTCGACCTGATCAAAATCCAGTTCTTCAACTCCCTTTCGAGCAATCACAACAAAATCATCTGCCACAAGATGATCCTGGTGCTTCATTAAAACATGACGAATCAAGCGCTTGATTCGGTTGCGTGTCACAGCATTTCCTAGTTTTTTACTCACGGATAAGCCGACACGGAAATGGGGCTGCTCTTGTGGCAAACGGTAGATGACAAATTTTCTATTTGCACAATTCTTGCCGCTTTTAAAAATGGCATTGAAATCTTTTTCTCGCTTGACACGATAGCTTTTTCTCAAACTCCCACTCCCTCTTTTAAATTTATTCTATTATACCATAATTTCAAAAAAAACCAACGACCTTCTGGCCCTTGGTTTGAAGCCTCCACCAGTGCCGTCACAACGACTAGGAGAAGAGATGCTGGATGGTTGATAAGATGATGGGTAAGCTATAAATGAAGTTCAGCCCGATATGAGCAAGGATAGGATAATACAAGGAGCCCGTCTTTTCATTCAATAATCCAAACATCAGGGCGGGGATGGTATAGATCAAAAAACTCAAAACAGTAAAAGGATGGTGAAGTAATTGAAGTCCACTATAGATAAGAGCTGGCGCCCATACACTTGCATAGAAGGGCCATTTTTTAAAATAGGCTTGGACGAGTGCTCCACGAAAGATCAATTCCACGGTCATCGGTCGGATGATGACCACTAGGACAAAAAGGATGAGAGAGCCTAAGGCTTCCAAGGTTACCGGAAAAGAGTGATAAATAGCTTGACGTCCTTTGGTGAACCCACTGAGAAAATAGTCCAGCCAGTAGATGGCACAGCTGGAGAATATAGTTGCGTAGATAGCGGGAAGGAATTGTTTCTTCTTCGCCCACTGAAAGACCGTACGTGGACTATACTTCTTTACCAATGAAAAAACAAGCATCAAATAACCTGCCTCTAAAAAGAGAAGGGTCCAAAAATAGCTAAGGGCTTGGCCGACTTGGTTGCTGACTAGTTGGGCCAACTCGCGAAATTGTGGCCGAACCAAGATATAGAAAACCAGTAGTAAAAGTGGATAAAAGAGCTTGGCCTTTGTCTTTATAAATTTCATACATTCCTTTCGAAGGAGATTAAAAATGATTTATTGCATCTTACCATAATCATTCCTAGGATTCAATTAGAAAGTAAACCAAAAAAGGTCGAGACAACCGTCTCTGACCTCTAGTTTCTATTGGAATACTCGTTCTCCCCTTTTCTGTAAGTCACAAAGCCTACAAGCACAGACACAAGAATGGCTAGACACAGAATGGTTTCTAACCAGACAAGGGGCCTTAACAGAGAACTGTGCAATAGGCCTTGGGCCATTTTCAGGGAAGTAGCTGTGATGACCGTTGGGAAGGTTAAGGCTGAAAAGGCTGGTTGAAAGCCCTCTTTTAACATCTTAGGCAGACGCGTTAAAACGAAGAAATAAAAAGCTTGCGAGAGTCCGACCATGATGGATAACAGCCAAACAGGTAGACTGGCTCCACCCACACGAACCAGGGCCGCTAACAGAAGAGAAAAGGGGGCACAATAGATGCCTTCTTGCCCTAATAAGTGGCTCGGTAAAGGGCTGGTTTTCAACCCCTGATAGATTAGTGGGTAAAGAATCAAGGTTAAGACAAAGCCAAATCCGAGAGTCAGATAGGCTAGCTCAACCACCCCTACCACTGGGTAGGTCAAGGCAGCAACAGCAATCCCCACATAAAGAACGGTCCAACTAGGGGTGGCATTGGCTCTCGGTTTTGCCAATATATGGGTCTTGGTAAAGTAGAAGATCAAGCCACAATCTAAGAGGAAAGCAGTCCACCAAACTGCCTGGGCGAGTCCTCCAAATGTCGGAAAGAGTCGTAAGAGATAAGTCGATAGAATCATCCCAGCCATGGGGAAGGTCGCCATCCCAGATAGAAGGGCCGGCTCTTGTAGTTCGATCTTGGTTTCTGACCAGTAAATCAGATGGTGACATAAAAAGAAAACCCATAGGATCAAACCCGTCAAACTGAAGAAATGAGCCAGAACTGGGAAGGTATCAGACAGAAGGTTTCCAGCCCCTGCTAAACCTAACAGGCAGCCTGAAAATGCTAAAGGAATCTTTTTCATCTTGATCTCCAATCATTTTATCGCTTTCAGTATACCATAAAAGAGAAGGAAGCATATCAAAAAAAGAAGTAGGTATAAAAGCTACTTCTCATTTCCTTATTGTTAAGCTCAACTCCATCATGTCACGCACAAGCTTTTTTGGTTACGCGTAGGGTTGCAATTCTGGGTTGATGGGTGTGTTGGCTAGGTTATTGGCATAGTTACAGAGGCTAGCTAGACTCACACCTAGCACCACATCCAAAGCATTTTGGTGACTATAACCTGCTTCCAAAAATTCAGCTAAGGCTTCATCTCCAACGCGCCCCTTGGTATTGATCACTGCTAGGGTGAATTTAGCCAAGGTGTCCAACTTCGGATCAGTTTCGATTGGAGTACGATTGCGAAGGGCTTGAAGAAGGTCATCGTTCATTTGGATTTGCTTGATCGAAAAGGCTGTATGACCTGCCACACAGAAGGCACAACCATTGGTCACCGCTGCAGTGATTTGGACCACTTCACGTTCAACTGGTGTCAAACTGTTGCGGCGGTTAATCGCACCGACTGTACAATAAGCTTCCAAAGCTGTCGGTGCATTTGCTAAAAGACCGATGAGATTCGGAATGTAGCCGTTATTATCTTTTTGGACGGTTTCAAGAACCTCTTTTACCTCTTCTGGTGCTGTCTCAACTGTATGAATCTGGAATGTTGTCATAAATGTACCTCTTTTTCTCTTGGTGACACTTAGTCTATCATAGAAATGGAAGCTTGAAAAATATATATTTCATATACCTTCCATAAAAAATAGTTATCACCAGGAAGAAAAGATTGAGACATGACGATCCCACTTCTGCTCCTATTCAAAGTCGCTACTTCAAGAAAAAGGTCCTTCCTACCCTTCTAAACCCGTGAAAGGAGCAGATAGATAAACAAGGTTAAAAAGAAGAGGACACTAACAATCAGCGTCGCTAGCTTGATCCCTCGACGGGCTAGCCAATAGCTTGGCTTCCCTAAGTTACTGGTCGCATCTGTTGACAGCGATTGTTGTTGACGAGGTTGAAACATCACCAACAAGATTAGACTAATCGATAGAAGAAAAATCAGTACCACAAATAGCATTTCCATCTTAGCCTCCAAACACTCGGAAAAGGGTGAGCAGCACCCCCAACAAGATAACGAGGCCGATGACGACATTTAAAGTCAGGTTGACGTTTTCTGAGCGCGTTGCTTTTTCTTTTTCTGCGGATCGTCGCTTCAGCGCATTCATCCGTCCTTCTACTTCTTTATAGAACAAGTCCTTCTTCTGATCAGGCATCTCTATTACCTATCCCTTCCTGGAATCTCGAACGGAACTCTTCCTGTTCGATTGCGTTAGATTGAGCAATTTGATTTGAAACTGCGTGTCGGTAGTTCTCTATTGATTGATAAACTTCTTTGATGCGTGCCACGAGTTCGTCTTTTTCTCCTTGCCTAAAGACATTTTCTTGAGCAAGATAAGGCGGGTCATGTAAGGTCTGCTCAAAGCCTAGGATCAGCTGTTGGTGCTCAAAGGCCTTACGAACAATGCCCTGTACCTCCCCAAAATGATTGATATCTAGATAGATACTGGACTGGTGAAGAAGCTCCTTGATCCGTTTCTGGCTAATATTCTGATACAAGACCAAATTGGGGTAGCGGACCAGAGACATGAGTTCCGGTGACATTTCTGTCACAGCAGCAATTCGGAAGGTCACATCCGGTAAGTGCTCTAACAAATAAGGCAAGGCTTCAATCTGATCTGAATTTGTTAATACAAAAGCATCCTTGCGAATATCGTCTTTGACAGCAAAATCATAGATATAACCAAGAGGGGCAAAACAATCCTTTTGCTCTGGTGATACCAACTCTAGGGCACGGCGATAGGTCTCCCTTTGAGGGATGAAAATCTTCTTCGTCCGTATCTCTGGACTATTGAGGATCAGTTGCATATTGCCTGGCAGACTATCCTGTAATGGCTCTTGCCAAACCAAGACATCCCGGCCTACCAGTCCCATTTTGCCAAGTTGCAAACTCAAAGCAAAAGACTGAGCCAGCGTATTAAAGAGCACTTGATCTAGAGCAAATCCTCGGTATTGGACATAAAAGACGTAGAAAGCTAGTCGATTTTTGAAAATCCGCATGGGCTCATGATCCAGCGTCAAAATCAGATCACCTGTTTGATGATTTTCTGTTAGGCGTTCCATCTCTTCTTCAAAGTAGGTGGTTAACAAGGGATTGCCCTGGCCATCACAAGTGGTCACCGCTATTTTTCGACCGTACTGATCATAGTGATCCACTGTGCTTACTTGTCCCTCTTGATGGAACCACTCTACCCGTTCGACGATTCGTTTATGAGTAGCATCTTGGTAATAGATGCGTGCTTTTTCTTGGCCGTAGTAGGAAATCCGTCCACCAGATGCATCACCAGTGATTTCCCAAAAATCAGGGACTAAAATTTCGTTAAAGAAACGCCCCCGTTTTTCACCTGTCGGTTGACCTAAAAAGTAAAGAAAGGGCGACTCTACTCCATCAGGTAAAAAGCCATTCGGTTCCAAGACGATCGTTGGATGCGTGTAACCTGCTCTTTGTAAAGAATAGAGCAGATCTTGGCTTTCACGCGAAAACCGATCAAATACGTTCAGCATGGGTCACCTCCTCAATCAATTGAGACCAAGCTTTTTCAACCTTACTGGTTAGAAAATCTTCTGCACGCGCATAAGATGCTTGACGCATGGATGGCATCTTTTGGCTCTGGTATAGCAAGCAGATCATTTCAGCAAAGGACCTCGCTATCCTGTCCACAACCTGGTCTGGTTCAGTCGGAAGCAGGTAGCCATTTTCCCCATCTCTAACAAAGTTCTGATTGCCATAAGGCACATCAAAGCCAATGATCGGAAGACCAGAACCAATCGCCTCCATCAAGGTCAGGCCAAAGCCTTCACTGGTAGAAGCCGAAAGGTAGACTTCATAATCTTTGTAAATATCGGTCAAGTCCCTATGGCCTTTGAGCTGGATATAGTCCGTCGCTCCTAACTCTTCAATCAGTGATTGCAACTTACCTTCCTCTCCGCCTTTTCCATAAATATCAAAAGAAAGGGACGGTAGCTCTTTTTTTGCTTCGACAACTGCTCGAACTAACCAGTCGATGTGTTTTTCTGTCGCCAGACGCGAAGCAGTCATCAGAGAAAAAGGTTTACGAGAGTCGTTTTGCGGTAGACTGGCGAGACTTCCTACCGGAATGGTGTAAATAACAGGAGCATGAGGGGTATATTTGGCGAACTGCGCTGCTAAAACTTCCTTTTGGCGATCGGTTGCGACAATAAAGAAGTCCACCTTGTCCGCATTAGTAAATTGGTAATCGTAATAATTGTTCCACAAAATATATTGATCATCGGTATGATTGACACTATAGTGCTCCGCATGGACCACGACTCCTAGACGAGCTTTTTGGGCCTCTTCAAAAATAGGTTGGCCGATGTCAGTCTCCCGATCCAAAATCACCAGATCTTGTTTGGTCAAGTTGAGACTTTGCATAAAGTAGCGAATCAATTCCTGCCGACCGAAGAGATAACGATCTGGAAAACGGTAAATCTCCTGACCATCTGCCAACTGCATCCGATAGGCCACACTTCCATCTTCATTGTAGAAACGTCGTTCAATCAAGTTGGCTTGATTATTTTTGGGGATAAAGTACTCTGTACAGTAGCGAGTATAGGAAAAATAGTCTTTTCTGACTAGAATCCCTCTGGAAACATACTCACAGCGCTCTACATAAGGACTCTTTTCGTCCCGAAGATAGCAGGTCAAAAAACTGTCTTGGTCTTCATAGAAATAGCGCTTCACCTTCCCCGTGGTCTCTTCTCGCGTTGGCTTCCCAGCGAACCCAGCCAGGACTTGATCCACCGTATAAGTGGTTGGCGCAATTTTGATATCCGTAAAATGGGTGTAGAACCATATGATTTCATGGTCTTTAAA
Source organism: Streptococcus sp. 1001283B150225_161107_H12 (assembly GCF_015552665.1). Taxonomy (NCBI): domain Bacteria; kingdom Bacillati; phylum Bacillota; class Bacilli; order Lactobacillales; family Streptococcaceae; genus Streptococcus; species Streptococcus sp. 1001283B150225_161107_H12. The sequence continues at coordinate 102,519 of NZ_JADNFC010000003.1, forward strand.
TCCAATATTCTCTGTTAGGTGTTGAATATTGTCTGCTAATATCATATCCATAAAAATAAATTTTGCAGGTTCTTGGATCTGTCTTAGCAACTTGGCCCGATAGGCTTGTGCATACTCGACGCCACTACTGGCCCATCCAATCCCAAGATTGATATTGTATACTGTCATAAATCCTCTTTTATGGGAAATACAGGACAATTTCCCCTTTTGTATTGATTTCTACTCGACTGAGTAAGAGATTGCGAACCATCTGCTCTTTTGCCAAAGCCTTCATCCGATCAAAAGATAAAGAGGCTTCTTGGTAAAATTCGACCAGTGGATTCTTTTGACTGGCGTATTGACCAGACAAGGCCACACGTAATTGTTGCAAATAATCCACTTGTTCCACCCAATTTTCATCAATAGCTTTTAAGAGCACCATCCGTTGAAACTGAGCAATTACCTCATCGGATTCCAGCCTTTGATATTTAGCAAGCAACTCCGAGCGGGCTAGCTCCCAGAGGAAATCCTCTTTTGCCTGCTTGGAAGGAAAGGCTTGATGAATCTGAGCAGGATTAACCTGATAACTGATATGATCTAAAATATAGTGATAGAAGGCAATCGGGTCTTGATACTTCTTATTTTTAGCCACTTGGGCAAACACTTCCCGAGCAATTTTCTCGATCAGTCCATCCAAACGCCTGTCCAGCCTGATCAACCGATCCCGTTCCTTATAAACCAAATCGCGTTGAATGTTCATACTCTCTGCGAACTCCAAGGTCAAGCGACGACTAGCTTGCGCAGCACTTTCACTCGCATCCTGAGCTTGAGCGACGATGCGTTGGTATTTCCTCCGGGTTAGAGGTTTGGCTTTTCGAAGTCGATCCTCTACGTCGTAATCTTGATACCTATCTTGGATCCAGTTTGGCCCCCAGTGTTTGATTAAATCATCCTCCAGAGAGACAAAAAACTTGGTTTTTCCAGGATCTCCTTGACGTCCTGATCGTCCTCGAATCTGGAGATCTATCCGGCGATTCATCATCCGCTCCGTCCCGACGACAACCAAACCACCTAAGGCAGCTACACCCTGCCCTAATTTGATATCTGTCCCCCGTCCTGCCATCGAGGTCGCAACGGTCACTGCACCTTTTTGCCCAGATTCAGCAATAATCTGCGCTTCACGAGAAGCCTTATTGGCATTCAACAGATTATGGGGAATTCCTTCACGAAGGAGAAGGTTTGAATACAAGACAGACATCTCAACCGAACCGGCAAAGATCAAAATCGGGTTTCCCTTTGCATGGACTTCTTTTATGTAGGCCATAGAAGCATAGACTTTTTCTGGCAAGGTCTGGTAGATCTCATCTGGAAGATCCTGCCTAATTCGTTTTCGATTGTTTGGGATCTGAACCACTGACATGGCATAGGTCTCCAAAAATTCAGCTTCTGCAACCTTCCCGGTTCCCGTCATACCGCCAAGTTTTTGAAACATCTTGAATAAATTTTGGTAAGTAATCGAAGCCATGGCCCGTGTCTCTGGTGTCAAGGAAAGTCCTTCCTTGGCTTCAAGAGCCTGATGAAGTCCCCCTTGAAGACGAGTCAATTCCATAAGACGCCCCGTTGCTTGATCCAAAAGGACAAGCTCCTGTTCTCCTTTTTTATTCGAACGGACGACATAGTCCTTGTCCCTTTTATAGTGTTGATGTGCTTGTAAAGCCAGACTAATATGGCGGACAAGATCACGGTGCTCAGGATCATACAAATGCTGCAGGGATAGAAAAGCCTCGGCTGCTTTTACACCTTTTGGGGTCAACCACACCTGTTTCTTGTCCCCGTCGGCCTTGTACTCTTCACCTTCTTTGAAGGTTCGGATCAAGGTGTCTACAATCCCATATAGATTGGACTGCACGCGAGGAGAGCCCGAAATCACTAAGGGTGTCTGAGCACTATCCAATAAGATAGAATCGATTTCATCTACAATCGCATAGTTTAAATTTGCCAGGAATTGGCCATCAACAGAGGCGGTTAAATTTTCTGAAAGATAATCAAAGCCCAAGCTGCTATTGGTGGTATAAACAATGTCAGATTGATAGAGCGACCGCTTCTTAGCTGGGGAGAGTTCGCCCTCAGTATCTTGAAGTGGAACTCCAACTGTCAAACCTAGAAAACGATAAATCTTACCCATTTCTTCCGCATCACGAGTTGCCAGGTAAGTATTGGGGGTAATCACCATAACCCCCTTCCCTTCTATTGCATTCAGGTAGGCGGGCATGGTTGCCGTTAGGGTCTTTCCTTCCCCGGTTTCCATCTCTGCAATATTTCCTTGGTGGAGGACGATCGCTCCCATGACTTGAACATCGTAAGGAAACATCCCCAAGACTCTCTGAGAGACTTCTCTCACGACTGCATAAGCTTCTGCTAGCAAATCGTCTAGTGACTCTCCTTGTCGGAAACGACGGCGGAATTCCTCTGTCTTTTCTTGTAACTGCTGGTCTGTCAACTGGGACATCCGATCTTTCCAGCTATTCACCTCATTTAAGATCTTTTTTATTTTTTTCAATTTTATAGAATCCACTGGGTCCTCATTTACTATCCATCTGCTTGATCTATATCAGAATAACTCATTGTTCAGACGAAATCGGTGAAATTGTGAAATAGCGAAAGGTAAACTCTTGCATCCCTGCACTGAGGAGACGCACCTGGTAAGAATAGGCTTGCTCTGGATATACCAACTTAACTTGCCCTTCTGTACTGACCTGCCGGTCCACTATCTTGCCAAAACGATCCTGGCAAACAACTTCTAGCATAACCGTATGAGCAGGCCTAGAAGTCATCTGAACTTCAACTACATAGGTCCGGCCTCTCTGTAAAAGTGGCAGACTGGGTGCCATCCGATCCTCCCCATAGCTTGTGAGGGATTTCCAACTTTTTAAGACTTGACCAGAAGGCATCAAAGGATTCGTAAATCGAATCTGATCTTCTGCTAATCTTTCTATCACAGACCCCCATAAATAATCAACTGAAGAGATCGGCCCCCAATAAAGGTGACGATCTTTTTGCTTTCTCATCCTAATCATCCACTTCTTCCAAAATCTCTTTCCATGATTTCTTTGTATTGGGTCAAGAACCACTCGATGATAGACTCCGTTGCATCATTGTGGCGACCCGGGCGACTTGAACTAATGATCCGAATAGGCTGGTGATAAAGAGCTTCTAAAATATCCGAATAAGCCTTCTGGTCGTAGTCATCGTCCCTCATATAAGCCAAGGCTAAGAGGGTATCCTTTAACTCTGCCTGATGGAATCGATCCCAAAAACGCTTGTTCAAGGCCTCTATCCCTTCACTTGACACTCGACCAAGAAGCAATTGCATCATATCGAGCGAGGTTCCAAATTCATCTGGCCGTTTAAACTTCAGATTGGTAGCTACATCCCCAAGGTTGACAATCGGTTTCCCAACCAAGATCGCATGAGGTGAGTAAGAGGATCCATAGTAGAGAGCTCCATAAGTGCCCATCGATAGACCTGAAAAGTTCAATTCTTTGGGACCAAATCCTAAGGATTGAAGATGGTGATCGATAAAATCCTGAATCTTCTTTTCCAACTCCGGAGAGCCTAGATAGAAGCATCCCCCCTCTAGACGTGGATCCGAAAAGAGAATAAAGGGCGCTCCCATATTTTTCATCATGGCAAAGCCTTCAAAGCCCTCTGCAGGACGATAACCGGAGAAATAGACATTCAGAGGTGGCTTCAGGTCTCCTGGATGGAAATAAGCAAAAATTTCCTGACGCTTGCTGTCTCTGAGAGTCTGCGAACCAAGAGCAATTTCTCCAAAAGGACCATGGGAGAAGCGCTTGTGCAAAGCACCGATTATGAGTCGCCCCTGGCCCTTCGCTTCTAGTGAAAAGGATAGGTAATAACGATCTGGCTCGTCAATCAGAACCGGCCTTTCCAAATCTGCTTCTGAATAAACAAGCTCCTTCACTAAAGATCCCAAGGTCCCACTCTGGAAAAATTGGACCCGCAACTGGATCTGGCAGTCTGGCGTTTTCTCGTACTCTAGCCATAGGTCCCTAGGAAGGCCCCCATCATATGAATAGGTGTTGACCCACTGGGCTATGGGAGTATATTCTTCTCCATATGAACCCTCTAACTCCAAAAAGTGTTTCCCTCTGACCGTTTGACTGCCTGCAAAGTCAGCTCTAACTCGTAACTCTCTGATACTAAAAGCATCCCCATACTGGCCGTCATAAAGGAAACGATGAAGTTGATAGAGAAAGGGAGCCTTATCGGAAAAATCCCAAGCCTTAGCCTGAACTAGGTGCATCAAATGATCCAGTTCTTCTGTAACTGACTCTTGATCATATACTTGATCATAAAAAACAGTGTAGGGCTGAAAGAGACCCAGCTCTTCTTTGAAGCTCAATAACCTCTCAGGATGATCCAGCACCAAGGCCTTAAACTGCTTGATGCCTTGCTCCGCCATGTAGTCCTCTATCTGTAGAGGGGTTTGGATAGAAAAATAATGCCAGTTCAGACCTTCTGGAATTGTCACTTCTTCCTGCCAATTTGTAGGTCCAATTTGAAGAATATGGCCTGTTTCCAACTTCCTGTCCATCCTAGTTTTTCATCCATCCTTCCCATTTGGCGATCAAGCGCTGGCCTGTGTATTCTTGGATCTTTTCGACAGAATAAATCAGCGCTTCATTCCACGGTTTCAGATCTCTAAGGAAATAGTCTACCGCTGTTTCTAGTTCTTCCCCCATATCCCCCAAGACATATCCATTTTTTAAATGGTCTACATACTCCGTATGGGTACGATTGATCTGAGGAATTCCTGCCGAAATGCCTGCAATTTGTGTATACAGATTGGGTTCCTCACTTACGTCTACTATTAAGCGAGTCTGTTCTAATTCTTTGATGATATCATTCTCGTTAAAGAAATTTCGAACCTTATAACGATCTTGCTTCTTTTCAAAGAGAGAGGCATCTTCGAGGAGGTGGTTTTCTCCCAGTTCTCGAGAATCAACCTGAACACCTAGAGAAGCTATCCCCATCTTGCTAGCCAAGTCTTCTAAGTGATGATCCAGTGCCGCTACGGTTTCATCAGAAGCATTGTAAATCGCGAAAATGACCTCAAACAAGGGATTTTTCGCTAAGATTTCAAACATTTTCTGTAAAACGGATTGAGAGGGGAGATCCTTTTCATCCAGGTGGAAAAAGATTTTCGACTCCTTCCTCTCCTGACTGCTTCCCAATCTCAGCCGTGAATCAAAGGACGTCAGGCGATGGATCTTAGAAGCAAGACTTGGAGCAAGATCAAGCAAGTCCTGTTTCGTTTTTTCACTATCCGTTATCACCAAGTCAACCTCTTTTAAAGAAAAATGAAGCGATGAATCTTCTTGAGATAAGGGCTGGCGTTGCCCATAAAAAGAAAGAACCTTTGAAACACCTAGTCCCACTTGTTGGACAAAGGGTAGATTGACCGGATGGGCTGTAATCACCAGACAATCTTGACCCGGAACCAGGTCTCCTAGGTTGGCTTTCAATTTTTCAGCAACCACTTCTCCCATGTCCGGGTAGGTTTCTCGTTTAAACTGCTTCTGAAAGGCTTCATTGACAAAGACCATGTGGCTAGCATCTGTTAACAACTCTCTCAATACCCAGTCACCTTCGGGGTTTAGATAGTCTTGAAAATACGGACTTCCCTCTTTGTAGTAAATAACACTGGAAATAAAGCCTCGGTCATCCAGATACTGTACATAAACCGTTTCCTTATCCTTTACCCGTCTCACTGAGAGGATATTCCCGTCTACTCCCAGATCGATACTAGCAATCTCCTGGCCGCGACAGAACGCCACTATTTGAAAAGGCGTATAAGTAAAGCTTGTGTGAGCAGGCCATTCCAAATCCTCGACCTGAATCGGAAGCATCTCTTGATGAGGGGAAATCCCCTGAATGTGATCAAAAATCGACAGATAGTCTGTTTCCAACAAATCTTGCCGATGGAGGTCGTAACGCAATTGCGGGCAATAGTGCGGAATCACTAATTTCCGCTCCACTCCCGCTTCCTGGAAGACGCGAAGCTGGTGAATAGTCTCATCAAATTCAATCGTAGCTTGCGTCCAATACCAAGGCGTCACCCTACTGTTCCAAATCCGCTCACTGCCATACCAGGCTGGTATAAAGTAATACATAACAACTCCTAAAACAATCTTGTGTAGCCTTGGTTCACGCGAAGGGCTCGAACTTCCTCTCGGATGGTCGACATCATCCCCACAAACATGAGAAAACTCCCTGGAATCATGGCCAAACGCAGAAGTCCTCTGTCCCAGAGCAGAAGAAGGAAAGGCAAAACTGTAAACAGAATTAAATAAAGTGTCCCAAAAACTGTTAGACGAAAGACGATTCGATTGATGTACCGACGTGTCTCTTCACCAGGATAAACGAAATCAATATACTCTGAGTTTTTCATCATCTTGTCGGCAATTTCTTCCCCATTGACCGTCACAAAGGCAAAAGCAAAAGACAAAATTGCTATCATCAGACCGTAGAGCAGGATCCAAGCTGGCGCTCCTATTACCAACTCTTTTGCGATACTGGCAGCCCATGACGCACGGGGATTGATAGCTTGGACCAGCAAAAAGACATACTGCGGGATAGAAACCAAGGTCATGGCATACATAAAGGGCATGCCTCCAGCTGGATTGAGCTTAACCTCTAAAAAGGTGTGAGGTTTCAAACTATTATGAATCCCCAGCTTATTCACAGGGATCCGATAGCGAGCATACTCGATGCATACGACCATGAAAATAAATGCTAACAAGAGAGGTACTAAAAACAGGAGGCTGTATGCTGAACCCCCACTCTTTGACAAGGTTCCAAGGACATCCTCTGGCAAGTATAGGAGCATCCCCGCCATCATGATGACAATAGAATTCCCCAAGCCTAGGGCCGTATTTAAATCAGCTAACCAGACCAAGAAAAATGTTCCTGCAATCATTATCAAGGCATTGAGCGAGACAACTAGAAGGGGGCTCAGATCTGTTTGTAAGGGGAGATAAAGGGAGATAGCCAAGGATTGAACAAGAGCTAAAGCAAGTGTCAGGTACATCTTCCGTCGTTCCACAAGCTCCGAACTGGTCCTCTCCAGGTTATGACGTTTAGATACCGTAAACAACCGCCACAAAATCATGGAAGACATCCAGGGAGAAAGTCCAAGAGCGAAGATGGACATGCCACGAAGGTTCCCACCCATGATAGCACTCGTCAACTCCAGACCCCTTGCAGCACCTTCATTCACATTTAGAACCTTCGCTAGGTCTACAAAGGGCAAGGTGATTTTACTTCCTAAAACATAAACAAAAACGAATAGGATTGTCCAAAATAATCGTTTCCTAACTCCAGATTGTTTCATCATATCCTGCTCTTCTACTCCCCCTTCTTTCGAATGCTTATCCTAACTAAGTCCTCTCATCAAATTTGACCATCTCACCTAAACGATCTCTGATCTATAAGAGAAAAAAAGTTCTTCAGAAGATGATCTGAAGAACCACTATTCATCTAGCTTTTCTCCATTCATTATACCATATTTCACTAGGCTTTTCACCCGACATTCTCAAAGAAAACCGACAAATCCACTCATGGATCTGCCGGTATATCAGAAGAATCGAAAGAAGCAAATTTTCAATTTAAGAAAGATGATTGTATTTACTTTTTACGATGGAAAAATGAGGCCAAGCCTGCAAAGAAAGCTACTACAAGCGTGATGAACAGCTCACGTGACGTCACTCCTAGAGAGTCCGACGTCGATTTTGCTTCAGAGACAGAAGCAGCCGATTTCTCGCCAGAGGAGCTCATCTGAGGAGTCGCTTGACTTTGTGAATGGGATTGGCTTGCCGAGCTAGAGGTAGAACGACTCGTTGAAAGAGAAGTCGATTCTGAGGAGAGCTGGCTTGCTTTTAATGAAACAAGTGTGCTCGCTGGCTCCTGAAGACTCGCCGAAGCAGACCCGTACACCACTGTAGATTCGTTTACTGCATTTGAAGCCAAGGCAGAAGCGGATGACCAATTTGATGCCTGTGACATAGAATGAGTAGACGAAGTCGATCTATCTGTAGAAGTCGAAGACTGATCAGAAGCACTCGTTTGATGCGATGCTGAAGCCAATTCAGAGGTTTGTTTGTTTGAAGCAGATTCGGATGCGCGGGCTGAAACAGACGCTGAATTCCAGATTGATTTTGATGCGCTTGCTGACGCGGAAACGGATGCTGAAGTCAACTCAGACACTGAGGCAGATTGAAGTTCAGAAGATTCCATACGAGCTACAGATTCGGATGTGCTGGTTGAAACTGACTCTGAGATTGAAGCGGATGCCAATTCAGAGGCTTGTTTGTTTGAAGCAGATTCAGAGGCACTGATTGAAACAGACTCAAAACTCAAGATAGATTCTGAAGCTCTTGCTGAAACTGACTCAGAGGTCGAAGCCAATTTAGAGGCTTGCTTGCGAGAAGCCGATTCGGATGCACTTTCTGAAACTGATGTTGAATTCAAGACCGATTCTGATACGCTTGCTGACGCTGAAACTGATGCAGAATTCAAAACAGACTCTGAACTACTTACTGATACAGACTCACTAGTTGACACTGAATCAGATGTTGATGTTGAAACGGAAATGCTGATTGATTCAGAAGTCAACTCAGACACTGAGGCAGATTGAAGTTCAGAAGATTCCATACGAGCTACAGATTCTGATGTGCTGGTTGAAACTGACTCTGATGTTGATGTCGACTCTAACTCAGAGGCTTGCTTGAGAGAAGCAGATTCAGAGGCACTTGCTGAAATCGATGCACTTAATTCTGACACTCTTGTAGATGCTGAAGTTGACACGCTAGCGGATTCCGAACTCAACTCAGATACAGATGTAGACTGAAGCTCAGAAGATTCCATTTGAGCTTCAGATTCTGATGTGCTTGCTGAAACAGATGCAGAATTCAAAACAGACTCTGAACTACTTACTGATACAGACTCACTAGTTGACACTGAATCAGATGTTGATGTCGACTCTAACTCAGAGGCTTGCTTGAGAGAAGCAGATTCGGATGTACTAATTGAAACGGATGTTGAATTCAGGACTGATTCTGACACGCTTGCCGAAATCGACGTACTTGCTTCTGAAGCACTTATCGATGATGAAGTTGACACGCTAGTTGATTCCGAAATCAACTCAGATACTGAAGCGGATTGAAGTTCAGAAGATTTCATACGAGCTACAGATTCTGATGTGCTGGTTGAAACTGACTCTGATGTTGATGTCGACTCTAACTCAGAGGCTTGCTTGCGAGAAGCAGATTCAGAGGCACTTGCTGAAATCGATGCACTTAATTCTGACACTCTTGTAGATGCTGAAGTTGACACGCTAGCGGATTCCGAACTCAACTCAGATACAGATGTAGACTGAAGCTCAGAAGATTCCATTTGAGCTTCAGATTCTGATGTGCTGGTTGAAACTGAATCAGATGTTGATGTTGACTCTAACTCAGAGGCTTGCTTGCGAGAAGCAGATTCGGATGCACTTTCTGAAACAGACGCTGAATTCAAGACCAATTCAGATACGCTGGCTGACGCACTTGTCGATGTTGAAACGGAAACGCTGATTGATTCAGAAGTCAACTCAGACACTGAGGCAGACTGAAGCTCAGAAGCTTGTTTGTTTGAAGTAGATTCGGATGTGCTTGCTGAAGCCGAAACGGATACTTCCGATGCTGATAACGAACTACTTACCGAGATGGAAACAGACTCCAACTCAGATGCTAGCTGGCTTGAGGTTGACTCAGATGCACTTGTTGAAACGGATGCTGAACTCAAGATAGAATTAGATGTACTGATTGAAATAGACTTAGACTTCAATTCCGATTCGGATGCGCTGGCTGAAACTGATGCACTTGATTCTGACACACTTGTCAAAGCCGAAGCTGAAACGCTTGTTGATTTCGAAGTCAACTCAGACACTGAGACAGATTGAAGTTCAGAAGATTCCATACGAGCTACAGATTCTGAAGTGCTAGTTGAGACTGACTCAGATGCACTTGTTGAAACGGATGTTGAATTCAAGACTGATTCTGACGCGCTTGCTGAAACTGACGCACTAGTTTTTGAAGCACTCGTTGAAACTGACTCAGAGACCGAAGAAGACGCTAACTTAGATGCTTGTTTACTTGAGATTGATTCAGATCTACTTACTGAAACGGACTCGGAACTCAAGACAGATTCTGATGCGCTACTTGAAACTGATTCAGAAGTTAAGACTGATTCTGATACACTTGCCGAAATCGACGTACTTGCTTCTGAAGCACTTATCGATGATGAAGTTGACACGCTAGTTGATTCCGAAATCAACTCAGATACTGAAGCGGATTGAAGTTCAGAAGATTTCATACGAGCTACAGATTCTGAAGTACTTGCTGACGTTGATGCAATTGACTCTGATACAGACAAGGAACCACTTAATGATTTGGATGCTGACTTCTCTGAAGCAGATAAAGAACTGCTTGCTGAAGCCGAAACGGATACCTCTGAGGCTGATAACGATGCACTTGTCGAAGCGGAAGAAATCGACTCTGATACAGACAGGGAACCACTTAAGGATTCAGACACGGATTTCTCTGAAGCTGACAACGAGCTACTTGCTGAAGTAGAAACAACCGACTCTGATACAGACAAGGAACCACTTAAGGATTCGGATGCTGATTTCTCTGAGGCTGATAACGATGCGCTTGTCGAAGCGGAAGAAATCGATTCTGATACAGACAAGGATTCGCTTACTGATTCAGAAGATGACTTCTCTGAGACTGACAACGAACTACTTGTTGATGCTGAAACGGATACCTCTGAAGCTGATACTGAAGCACTTGCTGACGTTGATGCAATTGACTCTGATACAGACAAGGAGCCACTTAAGGATTCAGAAGCGGATTTCTCTGAAGCTGACAACGAACTACTTGCTGAAGTGGAAACAATTGACTCTGATACAGACAGCGATCCACTCAAGGATTCAGAAGCGGATTTCTCTGAAACTGACAATGAACTGCTTGCTGAAGCCGAAACGGATACCTCTGAGGCTGAGACCGAAGCACTTGTCGAAGCGGAAGAAATCGACTCCGATACAGACAAGGAACCACTTAATGATTTGGATGCTGACTTCTCTGAAGCAGATAGAGAGCTACTTACCGATACTGAAGCTGAGACCTCCGAATCATTCTGCAAATTAGACTGAGAAGAAGATAGCGATTGAGATTCGAGTTCCTGTGAAATAGAAAAACTATCTGATACCGAGTCACTACTTGACATCGACTCAGATAAGGACGTTGATTGACTATCCCACAGAGAAACAGCTACAGACAGAGATTGAGACTCTGAAGCAACTACCTGTGAGTTGCTTTCTGAGTATGAAAGACTATCTTGTGTTGACATCGAATGAGAAGCTGAATAAATGAATGATTGAGAACTCAATTCAGAAGGAGTCATTCTTCGGTAATAGTAATTCACACTCTTTAATGGCCAGTAGCTAACCCTGGTCGAAACCGTATGATAAAACTTAGAAAATCCGTCAGCACCTTGAAGGGAGGCATCGTCACCCACAATATGGCTACCACTAAGCTGTGCTTGATTTTCTGGGGCGGAAGTATATGGTTTACGGAAAGAATATTCCTTACCCGTTTTTTCATCCGTATAGCTCACCTTCTCTGTCAAGGAGAACCAACCTGAGATTTTTAACTTAAAGTTTTTTCCATCTGAAAAATCGGGAGTGACTGTAAGAGAATAATCCTCTTTCTTGCTTTTTACCTCTCGCGTCTCAAGATTTTCAAAGGTTTCATTCCAATGATCATTTCTAAAGGCCTTTTCATAGACTAAGGTATAATTTGCAAGGTCAAATACTGTACCGTTATCACCTTTCCGGTAATTTCTCTGTTTGGAAGGATCCAAGACATAGTATTTTAAGGTGAAATCACCATTTGGACTTGTCACTTCACGGACAAGCTTAATATAATGGTCTCTTGCCCCTCCCAAATAAGTATCTACATTCTGTTCTCCAACCTTCCTAAGATCAAAGACGCCAGACATTTTATTCTGATGATAGTCTACTAGTGGAACTTGAACAAAACCATCCAATTGTCGAGCAGCTGAAGCTGTGTACTCTTGGCCTTCAATACCAACCTGGGCATAAGAGGCCAAAACAGTTTCCCTGCCAGTTGGAACATAAGCTCCTCGCGAGAATTGTCCTTTGTCGTCAATGAGCTTATAATAGGTGACATGTTCAGCACTTCGTGATGGAACAATGGATGCTACTGTCGATGGTGCATAAAGACCTACATTTTTAGGTTCTAGCACATCATAAAGCTGTTGAATCATAAATTTAGGAGTCTGGTAACTTACACTTTGCATCCGTATAACTCCAGGTTTCCCATCATCATAAATTGAGTAAAAGACCCTGTATTGGCGGTTTGTATCTGAACCAACTAATTCCTTTGGTAAATCAAATTCAACTACACTATTTGCTTTAACTGTTTGAGCATAAACCTCCGTACCACTAGACTTTTTAACCAAGCGGAAGTATACGTCGACACCTTTAGGAGTAGTTGAACCAATCGAGCTACGATCGACGGATAAGGTTGCATAATAATCCAGAGGATCCGGTTTCACTCGATTAACGAAATCCCAAATAGCAAAGGTATAACGTGTCACATCATGGTTCTCAGACAGAGACTTAAGAGTCGCAGGATCGAGATTTATTACAGATTTATCTAAATGCGGATCCTTTTCTATGTCTTCATATTCCAAAGCAAGGTCTTTTACGCTAGCTCCATTTCGATCATCCAAATTAGGAGTAATATTGGACAACTCTTTAGAGTCTGTAACGGTTTCATAAATCGGTGCCAACTGAGCTGCAATGGCAGGTTTGCCGTTTACACTGCTATTCCCCACAAAACCTGCTGCTTTCAGAGCAAGCATCAGCTCGTCAACAGACTCATTTAACCGTTGACGCTGCTCCACATATGCTTGCGTCGCAACATTTTCATGAAGCAACTGAGTACTGGTTGACAAGTCGGTTTGCACCTTAGCGATAGCAGCTGAAAGAGCTGCTTTTTGATCCGCATTTGTAAGGTTTGAGGCATAGTTTTCGGCCATTTGGGTCAACAAGGTCGCTTCTGACAGATTCTGTTCTAGACCAACCTTATCCGTTTCACCTAGAACCCTTTCGGTCGTTTCCACGCTTGACTCTGATGTCGTCGTAGCTTCTGAAGCAGATTCGCTCAGAGCCACAGTAAGGCTCTCAGAACCGTGCTCGCTTAAAGAGACTGAAGCACTTGTCGATTCAAGACTTTCTTCTGACATTGATCTGGCATCAGAAACAGATCCAATCACTAAGCTATTGGCCTCTGCTAAGGTCTCTTTCTGTAATTCAGAAGTTGTCACCACATCAGTTCCTGCTTCATCCGCAAAAGCCGTGTTGATAATGGAGGTAGCACCAGCAGCTGCTCCCGTCGCCAATAAGCCTTTCAGTACAAATTGACTTGTAGAACGGATCCCATCCCGCTCCTTGTCTGACTTCGTTACAACTCTTGTTTCTACTTCTCCACGAACAATTTTAAATAAACCTAAGGTAGAATTTTCTGAACGAACCCAGTGCTTCCCAGACTTGATTAACTTGAAACGAGTCGTTCGATCCATCTCCCTAACTTTTCCATTCAAACGTTTAAAAAACATGAATATCCCCTCAACTTTATAGTCATTAAATATTATACATTATTACTATACATATTCAAGTAATTTGAGGTAAATAACAATTCAATTTTCAAAAAATTTCCTCCTCGAAAGTATTTTCATTATTTTTTGATAAAATCAGCGAAATCTAATAGGGTAAAACAGAAAAAAAGAATCTCAAAATGAGATTCTCTTGTAGACACTCAAAATACCAGATAGGTGTTTTCACATAGCGATACGGGATTATTCTTCCTCTTCTTTTTTACGGCGCCCCAATAGAGCTAGCCCAATGAAAGATGCAAGAGTAGCAAATAAGATTGATCCTGTAGATTTCTTCTCCCCAGTTGCCGGAAGAACTGCTTCCGATGAGCTTTCTTTGTTGGATAAGGACTGGATGAGTAATCCTGAAACACTCTCAGACCGAACTTCGCTTGTTGAATCCAGCCTTGAAAGAGACTGAGAATGACTGATTGACTCTGAGTGACTTTGCGAGTCAAATGAGGACTCTGAGAGGGGTTCACTTGTTGAGATTGAACCGCTCAGGGATCCCGATGACGACTCGGTTAGACTGACTGAATCAGACTGACTCTCAGACTTAGACTCCGGTGTCGAGGCAGACTCGCTTGATGGAGCAGATTGACTCAAGGAACTCGAGATAGAATCTGAATTCCTTACCGACTCAGATTGAGAAGTTGATATAGATTCACTTGCGGAAATTGAGGCACTCATTAATTCGGAGACGGACTCGGTTTCTGAGGTCAACTGGCTAGTTGAAAGCGATTGGGAAGCTGAGACTGATCCTCTTGTAGAATCCGAGATACTCAAAGAGACGGATTCTGATTCCAACTCAGAAGTCGAGGCTGAGTAATTTGCTGAGAATGTAGTACTCAAAGATTCTGAAACAGACTCGGTGACACTTTCTGATACCGATTGACTTACAGACTCGGAAACAGAGGTCAAAACGGAATCACTTGTCGAAACGGAGGTACTCAAGAATTCTGAGACTGATTCCGAAACACTTGCCGATACCGATTGACTTACAGATTCGGATTGAGATGTCAATACTGACTCACTTACGGAAACTGAAGCACTCAAGGAGTCTGAGACTGATTCCGAAAAACTTCCCGATACCGATTGACTTACAGACTCGGATTCAGAAGTCAAAACAGATTCACTTGCAGAAACCGAGGTACTCAAGAATTCTGAAACGGTTTCCAAAACACTTGCCGATGCAGACTGACTAAGCGAATCGGATTGAGAAGTCAAAACTGACTCACTCGCGGAAACCGAGGTACTCAACGATTCCGAAACCGACTCTGAAACACTTGCCGATGCAGACTGACT
Source organism: Streptococcus sp. 1001283B150225_161107_H12 (assembly GCF_015552665.1). Lineage (NCBI taxonomy): Bacteria > Bacillati > Bacillota > Bacilli > Lactobacillales > Streptococcaceae > Streptococcus > Streptococcus sp. 1001283B150225_161107_H12. The sequence goes on from NZ_JADNFC010000003.1 coordinate 117,606, forward strand.
AAGCGAATCGGATTGAGACCTCGAAACAGACTCGCTTGTAGAAACAGATGTACTCAACGATCCTGAAACCGACTCGGAGGTGCTTTCTGAAGTAGACTGACTGATCGATTTAGAGATTCTTAATGACTCCGACTCGCTGACTGATGCAGACTGACTCTCTGATACCACCGCACTGACTGATTTAGACTCACTAACAGAAACCGAAGCAGATTCCGAAAGGCTCTCTGATTCTAGAACACTCAAAGATTGAGATGCTGCTGTTGATACCGAGAGACTTGTAGAGAGCGAGATGCTTTGAGAAACAGCGAGTGAGGTTGATGCACTCTCCGATTCTGAATAGCTCTCAGACAGAGACTCTGATAACTTGGTCGATTGTGACCGCATTTGAGAAGTACTTTGCGCTTCAGATACGCTCTGGGAATAACTCACTGAGAGCGACTGCGTGCGAGGATCCTCTGTCAAAGGTATCTTTACAGTATTAGACGTCAAATCCTTGAAGACAACCGTGATTTCTCCAGTTGCAGAGACTGAATAGCTCTTAAAGTCTTTAGACGCTAGCAGACGTGGATTTGCCGCTTTGAACTTTTCCCAAACCTGCGCTTTTTCAGACTCAGTCAGATTGGTCAAATCAGTCACCTGAGTATTAGAAGTCACTGGAGCAATTGGGTTCCGAATGCCATCATTTTGAGGCAAGACTTTAATGCGGAAAGAACGATCGAGAAACTGATTTCTAGCATTGGTAAATCGAACGGTTATCGTATACGTCTTCCCGGGTTCGACAACCTCTGTGACTCCGACTTTCCCTTCGATCAACATGGGAGCAAAAGGTGATTTCAAGGTTGCATTGGGAACGAGAACACCCTCAACCCGTTCACTGTCGGGAGCATAACCCATATAGGTGAGAATGACCCCACCATTCTGCTCTCTCACAATGTACTGCAACCGAATCGGATCTGAATTATAAGCTGTGATCAGATGATTATTTGCTGGACCACTCATGACAAAAGGAGCACGAAAAGCACTGTCCACTTCTAAGGCACTACCTGTACGCGGATCTCTCTTCCCTGATTGTTCTCTTAACACAGCATTGACCAAGCGATTCCGAACAGACTTGGCCTGAAGAAGCGTCGCCTCTCCTCCTTGACCTGGATTGGCTAATTGGTTGCGGATGCCCTCCAGAGCTTCTTCCGCTTCCAACACAAGTCCCTCTCCATCCTTCAATTCTTTCGCTTGCTCTATATAAGAATAAAGGTCTTGAGCTATACGTTGAAGCTGTTTATCCTGAGCAGGATCTGAGACGACTACAGACTCTTGGTCCCCATTTGAAAGGACGCTAGCTTCCGCCATTGAAGTAGAGGGCACTGCTGAACTCGTCGTAGATAATGTAGTAGAAAGCGAATCACTCTGTAACTCTGATGGAGACCACTCGCTCGTAGACAGACTGGTCGTGGACGACTGTTCCACACTGCTCAACACCAAGCTATCCTTACCTACTACACCCACTTCCGAAGCCACTTCTGACTGTAAAGTTGGACCTGCTAGCTCATCAGCATCCGTTGGATGCGCAATTGACGTCGCACCCATAATGGATCCAGCAGCAATCAAGCCTTTTAAGGCTATGGAGCTTGGAGCATCCATACTAGAATGATTGGAAACACCTATTTCTTTTTTAACACGCAAAAAAGAAGCATTCGAACAGGCTACTCGAATCCAATGTTTCCCCGATTTTATTAATTTAAATCTCGTCACTCTATTCCATGTTTTTTTCAGCAAGGTAAGGATGCCCCTCTCTCCTCAAAAATTATTCTCTCTTGATTATACATGATTGAATCCTATTTTCAATCATTTTGGCTAAATCTATGCTCTATCTCAGCAAAAAAGCCATCGAATCGATGACTTTTTAAAAATGAACAGCATGTTTTCAAAAGCTGATTCCTATTTTGCAATTTCTTCCAACATTTTTTCAATATGTTGGATGGATTTTTCACGTCCAAGCAAGTAGATGGTATCTGGCAATTCAGGACCATGCATTTCTCCTGAAACGGCGATACGGATTGGCATGAAGAGATTTTTTCCTTTGATACCAGTTTCTTTTTGGACCGCTTTGATTTGTGGGAAGATATTTTCTACCACAAACTCATCGTCTGACATAGCTTCAAGCTTAGCCTTGAAAGCTTCAAGTACAGTTGGCACAGTTTCACCAGCCATGATTTCTCGTTCAGCTTCTGTCAATTCTGGGAAGTCAGAGAAGAAGAGGTCTGTCAATGGAACGATTTCATCAACTGACTTCATTTGTGGTTTGTAGAGTTCCACCAATTTTTCAGCCTTATCTGTCAAGCGTCCTGCTGCTTCGAGGAATGGTTTGGCCATTTCAAAGATGGTCGCAAGATCCGCATTCTTAATGTACTCATTGCTCATCCAGTCCATTTTCTTCTGGTCGAAGGCTGCTGGAGACTTGCTAAGGCGGTTTTCATCAAAAAGCTTGATGAGTTCTTCACGAGAGAAGATTTCGTCTTCCCCACCAGGATTCCAACCAAGAAGGGCGATAAAGTTAAAGACTGCTTCTGGAAGGTACCCTTTCTTACGGTAATCTTCGATAAATTGAAGGGTGTTGGTATCACGTTTAGACAACTTCTTACTAGTTTCAGAGTTGATGATCAAGGTCATGTGACCGAACTCTGGAGCTTCCCATCCAAGCGCTTCATAAACCATGAGCTGTTTTGGTGTATTGGCAATGTGGTCATCTCCACGGATGACGTGAGAGATTTGCATATCATGGTCATCGATCACAACGGCGAAGTTGTAAGTTGGGTAACCATCTTTCTTTTGGATAACCCAGTCACCACCGATATTGCCACCTTCAAATTCGATATCACCTTTGACCATATCGTGCCACTTGTAGATACCTGACTCATTAACAGCCAAACGAACCGTTGGGATGATCCCTGCTGCTTCGCGTTCTGCGATATAAGCTGCCTTTTCTTCTTCGCTCATGCCGAGGTATTCGTTGATGTAGCGAGGTGTTTCACCCGCTGCTTCTTGGCGTTCACGCTCTGCTGCCAACTCTTCTTCTGTAACGTAAGACTTGTAGGCTTTCCCTTCGGCTAAGAGTTGGTCGATATATTTTTGATAGAGTTCCAAACGCTCTGATTGGCGGTAGTTTTCATGCGTCTCTGGACTTTCATCCCAGTCCATGCCCAACCAACGAAGGTTTTCCAGCTGGGAACGTTCGCCGTCTTCGACGTGGCGCTTACGGTCCGTATCTTCGATACGGATGATAAAGGTTCCACCATGGTGGCGCGCATACAAGTAGTTAAACAATGCTGTACGAGCATTTCCGATGTGTAGTAGTCCGGTTGGACTTGGTGCATAACGCACACGAATATCTTTAGTCACGTATGTTTCTCCTAATTGTTCATTGATTCTGGGCTTCTCTTCTAACTGGCCCAGGCACTTTTCACTCTATTATAGCATATCTCTGCATGAGTAGCTTCCTAATCGAGTCGTTCTTCTAGTTCAAAATCAATTGGCAGGGTTGCTAAGAAATGCTCCAACTCCCGCTCCCAATAAAACCATTCATGTTTTCCTGGTCCATGGCTGTAGGTGATATCAAAACCGAGGTCCTTCAGATGATCCACAGCTGTATTGTTGGCCTCATACAGAGCATCCTGCTCGCCACACCACGCCCATAAGACCGTCTTTTTATCTGAGTACTTCTCCGCAATGCTTTCCAAGGAGTAAGGACTCGTCGTCCAATCTTCTAACTCTCCAAAGACCCCTTGCCAATAAGCCTTACTGCCAAGGTCGGTATCTGCTAGTTGACGCCCCTCAAAGCTAAGAGCACCAGAAAAACTAGCAGCATGCGAGAAGCGATTGGTTTGAAGGGCCAGTTTGAAAGATCCATAGCCCCCCATCGATAGACCAGCAATAAAGGTCTTCTCCCGCTTCTTGGTCATATTGGGGAAGAAGCGTGCCAAGGTCTTAGGCAATTCCTCTGCGATGGCTGTGTAGTAGGGATAGCCATACTGGGTATCCGTATACCAACCATTATTGGTATTAGGCAAGACGACAATCAAATTGGTCGAACGTAGGATCCGTTCCACATTGGTCCGTTTCAACCAGGAGTACTGATTGCCATTCATCCCATGAAGGAGATAGAGGACCGGGATATCTTGATCATCTGGATTTTCCACCCGAGACGCATCTGGGTAGAGGACGTTGATCCCCCACTCCATTGCGAGCGCTTCTGAATAGTATTCAATCTGCATTACTGCCATCTATCTTTCCTCACTATTTCTTCTTTTCCTTGACAAGAAAAAGCCGACGATCGACTTTTCCTCTTATCTTAATCCTAGCGTACTTCCATGACGACTGGCAAGATAGCTGGTCGACGTTTGGTCTGGTCAAAGAGGTACTTGGCCAAACTATCACGAACAGCACCCTTGAGCTCACCCCAATCGAAGCTGTCCTGGGCTAAGTATTCTTCCACACTTTGGTTGACAATCTCTGCACTTTCGCGCAAGATATCGCGACTCTTCTTCACATAGATAAAGCCACGGGTGTGAACTTTTGCCTTGGAGATAATGCGTTTTTCACGACGGTTAACGGTAATGGCCACAATAAAGATACCATCTTCTGAAAGGACTTTCCGGTCACGGAGCACGACATTTCCAACATCTCCAATAGCATTCCCATCGATGAGGACATCTCCAGCAGAGACGCTACCAGCAGGAACGAAGTCACCATTGTCATATTCCATGATGGTGCCTTTTTTCGGAATGAAGATATTTTCAGGCAAAATCCCCACTTCCATCGCAAGCCGTGCATGGGCATCCAATTCACGGTATTCCCCTTGGATTGGGAAGAGATAGTTGGGACGAAGGAGGTTGATCATCAATTGAAGATCACGCGCATTTCCGTGTCCTGATACACGCAAGCTTTGAGTAATCGCTTTTACGACTCCGCCTGCTTGATAGACCATATTTTCTACACGTGCCATAACCGCTTCTTTGGCGATAGATGGAGTTGTTACGATATAGACCAAGTCGCCATCCTTGATTTCAACATAGCGGTGACGGCCAATGGACATTTTACGGAGGCCATTGATGGGTTCACCCATCCGCCCCGTTTCAAGAATAATCAATTCATGGTCCTCAAAACGAGACATTTCTTTTGGCTTGATCAATATTTTTTCGTTGGCCAAAGAAAGTTTATTTAAACGAATCCCTGTCCGGACAATATTTTCTACGTCAAATCCAGTCAAGACAACCCGGCGCCCTGTCTCTGCTGCTGCGTCAAAGACTTGCTGGATCCGTGATAAGTTACTTGCAACAGCGGCTACAATGATACGGCCATCCCAGTCAGCAATCGTATCCAGGATTTCATCCCCAACCTCTTGCTCACTAGCGACTTGAATCTTACTATCAGCATTGGCAGAGTCACTCAAGAGAGCGAGGACGCCTTCTTGTCCAATCTCTGCCAAACGAGCAAAGTCTGTCGCATAAAACTCACTCGCTGTCTGGTCAAACTTGAAGTCTCCGGTATAGACGATATTTCCTTCAGAAGTCTTGATGACAATTCCTAAACTTTCTGGAATAGAGTGGGTTGTCTGGAAGAAGGAAACAACCGTTCCTCCAAAATCAATCTCTGAGTTGGCATCGATCACATGGAAGTCATTGAACTTCTTGACACTATCGTTGCTCTTGACAAAGAGTTTGGCCAACTCGATGGTCAACTCTGACCCAAATACGGGAACTTTAGCCTCCGCTAAAAGATAAGGAAGGGCTCCGATGGCATCCGCATGCCCGTGCGTTAAAAAGACTCCTGCGATACGATCGCTATTCTCAAAGAGGTAGTCCATGTTGGGAATAACGACATCGACCCCTAGTTGCTCATTTTCTGGATACTTGAGACCAGCATCCAAAACAAAAATAGAGTCATTTACTTCAGCTATGTAGAGGTTTTTCCCGTTTTCACGGACTCCACCTAAAGTAATCAACTTAATGTTACTCATGTTTTCTCCTTTATGTGATGGTTCATACTTACGGTCCTTGGCTCACCAAGTCGAATTACAGTTTTGCAAATTTCTTGCATATCTAGAACATTATACTATTTTTTCACGATTTTTTCAAAAGTCAGACCAAACAAAAGCCCTCCATCATCTGATGGAGGACCCTTTATTAAGACCAAAGACGATAGCCCAGATTGTCAACTTTGTCAAAAAGAGACCCTAGTCTGTATGATAGTCATTTTTCTTATTCTCAATCACCCGTATCGCCGCCTTGATGACATGAAACTCGTTTAGCAGTTCTTCTAAGTGCTGGTAATTCCGATCGCTAAGCGCCCCCTTCTTAAGGGTTTGAGACAAGCTATAAAACCGATCAACATGCTCATCAATATTGACCAGCAATTCTTTGGCTTCTTTCAACCGGTAGCGATTCAGGAGCTTGTTCTGGCTATGTTTATAAGCGAGCACATTCTCACGATGAATGTCTTGACAGACTTCCTTCTGTTCTTCATCCACCGTCAAATTGACCGCTTGGAAGCAAGTAATAAATTCCCGATTCTTCAGATCACACACAAAGACGATACCGTCCTCTGCTACGTAGGCTTCCGTATCGGGTCGTTGATCAAAACTGCTATCAAAATGATGAAGCGAGGGCACGTGTTGATTGACCCAGCGTTTCAACTGTTCTTCATCGACCCCAAAACGTTCCATTGCTCTTTCTTTAAAGTGATCTCGACAGCTATATTCATGTGCATATGGCAATCCCACTGACCTCACCTCGACTTTCTACGACGACAAACAAAAAGACCTCCAGTCTTACGGGACTAGAGGTCTGGTCTGCTTCACTGACAAGAGGCGATTAACCATTCAGGCTAACGAAAACAACAGTTATGATTTTCATTTCTTTTTATGGTACGTTTTCACATACCAGAGGTTTTCTTTGCAATTTCTCTTTCAGTTTTGTTACAAAGCACTCAGTTGAGCATACCGAAGTTCGAAAACCATCTAAAGCTTCCACTACTATTTCCACGTATTTCAATGTCATTTAGTAAGTTAAGCAGACTTACTTGACGGCTCAACCGATTTAACATTTCCGACGTTCTGGCTTTTTTATAAAAAGCACAATCAAGTGTCAGCGAGGCAAACCTATAACGAAGTAACCTAATGTATGAATCTATAAGGCATTGGTATCAACCCCTTCTCCCTTATCTTCACCTATAGTATACTCCTTTAATATTGGTATTGCAAGCGATTACACGCTGAAACTAGTTTCTAAATTTATTCAAAGAAACGGTAGTAATCAGACAGATCCATCTTGGCCTTTTCCTCTTGGTTCAAGTCCTGGATAATTTTTCCATCCTTCATGACAATCAAGCGATTCCCGTACTTGAGCGCATCTTCCATATGGTGGGTAATCATCAAGGCAGTCAGTCGATCCGATTTGACAAATCGATCCGTCAGCTCCATCAAGGCCTGACTCGTCTTGGGATCGAGAGCAGCTGTATGCTCATCCAAGAGCAAGAGTTCAGGGCGCTTCAAGGTAGCCATCAACAAGCTCAGAGCTTGACGTTGCCCACCAGATAAGAATTCTACCGCCGTATCGACATGCTTCTCTAAACCATTGCCAATCTGGCTTAAAACCTCTTTAAACTCGTCTTTGTACTGGGCAAGACGACGAGGAACCAAGCCCCGCTTTTCTCCTCGGAATTTTGCAATCAGGAGATTCTCAGCCACTGTCATACGAGGGGCTGTCCCCATCTTTGGATCCTGGAAGACCCGGGATAGGTATTTGGCCCGTTTTTCCGGACCATAGTGAGTCACGTCCTCCCCCTTGATCAAGACTTGACCACTGGTCAGCGGCAGGGTCCCAGCCAAGGTATTGAAAAGGGTTGACTTCCCAGCACCATTGCCCCCAAGAATGGTGATAAAGTCATGCTCATGAATCTCCAAAGAGACATTGTCCAATATGACTTTTTCTTCATTCAAGCCATTGTTCACCACGATGGTGGCATTTTTTAATTCTACAATTGCGGTCATTTGCTGAGTTTGACTCCTTTCAGCAGTTTCTCTTTAAAGGTTGGAATCATGAGACAGATCGCCAAGATGATAGCACTAAAGATACGGATGTAGCTAGTATTGACACCGATGGCAATCACAGCCCAAATCAAGAATTGATAAATGATCGATCCAATAACGATACTGAGCAAACGTTCTGCTAAGGTTAGTTTTGAAAAAAGAACCTCTCCAATAATCAAGCTAGCCAAACCAACGACGATGACCCCGATCCCTCGAGAAGCATCTGCATAGCCTTCTTGCTGGGCCATCAAGGCACCTGACAAGGCAATAATCCCATTAGAAACTACTAGCCCCATCAACTCCATCCGGCTGGTATGGATCCCAAAGCTTTTAGCCATCTCAGGATTGTCCCCTGTCGCAATATAGGCCTGCCCCAATTTAGTATCTAAAAAGAAGAGCATAGCAGCAATCACCAGGGTCACAAAGATGATTCCGATGATAATCTCGTTTACGCCACTCGCGATGGGAATCATATCTTGGATTTTTGAGTAGCCAAGCAAGCCTAGGTTGGCCCGTTGCATCACAAAGAGAATGACTGAGTTACAGGAAGTCATCACCAAAATCCCCGATAACAACGTCGGAATCTTCCCTTTGGTATAAAGAAGACCTGTTGCTAATCCAGCCAAACACCCCGCGCCTACAGCCGCTATGGTAGCCAGTAAAGGATGAACCCCTTTGGTAATCAGCGTTACCGCAACGGCTCCTCCTAATGGAAAGGAGCCCTCTGTGGTCATATCTGGGAAATCCAAGATACGGAAGGTCATAAAGATCCCTAGCCCCAAAATAGCCCAGATCAAACCTTGTGAAATAATCGAAATAAGCATACCTTTGTCCTAACTATTGTAAATATCCTCTATTGTATCATATTGCGAGACGTGATTTCAATGCTTTCAAGAAATAACAAAAAGGCCCCACTCCTTAGAGCGAGGCCTTCTTGTGTAAAACTAAACCATTTCCGATCCTAGTGTGAATCGTTAGTGTCTACCACTTGTTTAGTCTTCGTTTTTCTTGCGTCTTGCAAGGCCAGCCAGTCCGACCAAACCAAGAGCAGCGCCTAACAATGCAGCAGAAGCTGATTGTTCTTCACCAGTAGAAGGAAGTTCTGGTGCTGGCGGTGTTACCGGTGGTGTTGGTGGTGTCACCGGTGGTGTTGGCGGTGTTACCGGTGGTGTTGGTGGTGTCACCGGTGGTGTTGGTGGTGTTACCGGTGGTGTTGGTGGTGTCACCGGTGGTGTTGGTGGTGTCACCGGTGGTTTCGGTGGAATTACCTTGTTGTTGAACTCAGTATCTACCGGTAATTGAGAAGTTGCTGTTAAGACTTTGCCTTCTTTAGTAACTGTTACTGTTACTGTAGCTACCATCTTATCGTATTCAACTCCTGTTTCAGTACCTTTAACCTCTTCCACAGTGTAAGTGTAAGTTCCTTCTTCTCCACGTTTGAACTCTAATGCAGAGAACTTGATGTTTCCTGTTGCATCGTTCTTAACTGTTTCAATAACTTTTCCATCTTTATCTTTAAGTACGAAGCTAAATTCACCTTCTTTTAGCTCACGTCCTTCAAGTTTCTTAGTGAAGTTAAATTCAACTTTAGTTGGGATGTTAACGACACGTTTTTCTGTTGGTTTTTCTGGTTTTTCAACAGATTTCTTAGTTGGATCGTATTGGTGAACAGTTTGTGAAGCAGTGTTTTCGATATCTACACCATCTTTAGCTGTTGCTTTGATAGTTGCAGGGATTTCAAACTTGTAGTAACGTCCGAATGCAAATTTAGCAGTGTCGATTACTGGAGTGTTTTCTGCGTCTCCAAGTGACTTAGTCAAGTCTGTCTTAGAAGTTGCAGTGATCACACCATTTTCAACCTTGATATCAAATTTAGCTGTCACATCTTCTCCTGTTACAGAGTCGTATGCTTTAATTTCTGCTACGTTGACGTCTAAGTTTTCGCTGTCATATTTATCTGTTACACCTACAGATTGAATATTGTGAGCTTCAGTGAACTTAGTTGTATCCAACCATACTTGGTAGTATACTTTATCACCCTTCTTAAGTGTCTTCGTATTGATATTTTGAGCTTCGTTGTTATCATCCTTATCGGCATATGGATCTTTATTAGTATCCGCTACCTTGTCTGCCAACTCTTTATCATCGTCAACAAGTTTATTACCTGTAATATCGAATTTAGATTCATTCAGGATATATTTCTCTGGGTTGAATTCTGGAGTTTCTGGAGGAGTGACACGGTTGTTAAATTCTTTATCCGCAATGTCGCCAACTTTCGCGATAAGAATTTTAGCTGTTCCATCGTGTTTAACTGTGACTGTTACATTCGCTTTCATTGTATCGTATGTAACGGTTGCGTCGCTTCCTTTAACTTCTTCTACTGTGTAGTTGTGTACGCCTTCTTGACCCTTCTTGAATTCAAGAGCTTTAAACTTAACGTTACCAGCCGCATCATTGCTTACAGTTTCAAGAGTCTTACCTTCTGAATCTTTAAGAACGAAGCTGAATTCGTTAGCTTTCAACTCACGACCTTCCAAACGTTTAGTGAAGTTGAATTCCACTTCAACTGGTACGTTGTTTACACGTTTTTCAGTTGGTTTGCTTGGTTTTTCAACTTTCTTAGTCATTGGGTTGTAGTAGTTAACTACTTGAGCCGCAGTATTTTCGATATCTACTCCGCCAGGTACATCATCTTTATCAGTTTTAACTGTTGTTGGGATGTCGAACTTGTAGTAACGTCCGAAGGCGAATTTAGTTGTGTCGATGATTTGAGTGTTTTCTGCATCGCCAAGTGACTTAGTGAAGCCAGCTTTAAGGGTTGCAGTGATTACTCCACCTTCAACTGTGATGTCGAATTTATCTGTTACTTCTGCGCCTGTTACTGAATCGTAAGCTTTGATCTTAGTAGCGTCAAGGTCCAATTTAGTTTCATCGTAGTCATCTGAGATTCCTACTGATTGGATGTTTTCTTTGTTAGTTTCAGAGAATTTAGTTGTATCCAACCATACTTGGTAAACCAACTTGTCGCCACGTTTCACAGTCTTCGTATTCAAGTTTTGAGCTTCGTTGTTTGATGCATCGTCCGCATATGGGTTCGCATTTGTATCTGCGTACTTGTCTGCCAACTCTTTATCATCATCAACGAGTTTGTCACCTGTGATATCGAATTTCTCTTCAGAAACAACGTATTTCTCTGGTTGGAACTTAGGTTCTTCCGGAGGAGTTACACGGTTGTTGAACTCTTTATCAGCGATATCACCAACAGTAGCTACAAGAACTTTAGCTGTTCCATCATGTGATACTGTGACTTTCACTGCAGCCTTCATTGTATCGTAAGTAACAGTTGCGTCGCTTCCTTTAACTTCTTCTACTGTGTAGTTGTAAGTTCCTTCTTGACCTTTCTTGAACTCAATAGCTGAGAATTTAACTTTTCCGTCAGCGTCGTTCTTCACAGTTTCAAGAACTTTACCATCGGCATCTTTAAGTGTGAAGCTGAATTCTTGATCTTTAAGTTCACGACCTTCTAATTTCTTAGTGAAGTTGAATTCTACTGGTACTGGTACGTTGTTAACACGTTTTTGAGTAGGTTTTTCTGGAGTTTCAACTTTCTTAGTTGTTGGGTTGTAGTAGTTGACTACTTGTGCAGCAGTGTTTTCGATATCTACACCAGCTTTAACTGTTTGTTTAACTGTTGTTGGGATATCAAACTTGTAGTAACGTCCAAATTCAAACTTAGTTGTATCGATAACTTGAGTATTTTCTGCATCGCCAAGTGACTTAGTGAAGCCAGCTTTAAGAGTTGCAGTGATCACTCCGTTGTTTTCAACGATATCAAATTTATCTGTTACATCATTACCAGATACTGAATCATAAGCTTTGATCTTAGTAACATCAAGTTCCAACTTCGCTTCATCGTAGTTATCAGAGATTCCTACAGATTGAATGTTTTCTTTGTTAGTTGCTGAGAATTTAGTTGTATCCAACCATACTTGGTAAACTAATTTTTGACCGCGTTTAACAGTCTTCGTATTGATGTTTTCTGCTTCATTGTTGGTGTCTTTGTCAACATATGGATCAGTATTTGTATCTCCGTACTTATCTGCCAACTCAGCATCATCATCAAGAAGCTTGTTATCAGTGATAGAGTATTTCTCTGTATTCAATACATACTTCTCTGGTTGGAACTTAGGTTCTGTTGGAGGAGTTACTGTATTGTTGAACTCTTTATCTGCAATATTTCCAAGATTTGCCACAAGAGCTTTAGCTGTACCATCGTGTGAAACTGTGATGGTTACATTTGCTTTCATAGTATCGTAGGTAACGGTTGCGTCGTTTCCTTTAACTTCTTCTACTGTGTAGTTATGAACGCCTTCTTGACCCTTCTTGAATGTAAGAGCTGAGAACTTAACGTTACCAGACGCATCGTTCTTCACAGTTTCAACTTCTTTACCAGTTGAATCTTTCAGTACGAAGCTGAATTCGTTAGCTTTAAGCTCACGGCCTTCCAATTTCTTAGTGAAGTTAAATTCAACTGAGATTGGTACGCTGTTTACACGTTTTTCAGTTGGTTTGTTTGGCTTTTCAACAGTCTTGCTTACTGGGTTGTAGTAGTTCACTACTTGAGCTGCAGTATTTTCGATGTCTACTCCACCTGCAACATCAGCTTTAACAGTTGCTGGGATATCAAATTTGTAGTAACGTTCAAATGCAAATTTAGTTGTGTCAATGATTTGAGTATTTTCTGTATCACCCAATGACTTCGTGAAGCCAGCTTTAAGGGTTGCAGTCATCACACCATTTTCAACCTTGATGTCGAATTTGTTTGTTACATCGTCACCAGTTACTGAGTCGTAAGCTTTGATCTTAGTAGAATCTACATCAACTTTTGTTTCATCGAAGTCATCAGTGATTCCTACAGATTGAACGTTTTCTTTGTTGTTAGCTGAGAATTTAGTTGTATCCAACCATACTTGGTAGTAAAGCTTATCTCCGCGATTAACAGTCTTGGTATTGATGTTTTCTGTTTCATTGTTGTTAGTTTGGTCTGCGTATGGGTTCGCATTAGTATCTGCGTACTTGTCTGCCAACTCAGCATCATCATCAAGAAGCTTGTTATCAGTGATAGAGTATTTCTCTTTATTCAATACATACTTCTCTGGTTGGAACTTAGGTTCTGTTGGAGGAGTTACAGTATTGTTGAACTCTTTGTCAGCTGGTTCAGTTACGTTAGCAACCAGTGCTTTAGCTGTACCGTCATGAGATACTGTTACAGTTACTTCTGCCTTCATTGTATCGTAAGTGACAGTTGTGTCTGTTCCCGCTACCTCTTCAACAGTATATTTGTAAGCTCCTTCTTCACCTTTTTTGAATTTCAATGCTGAGAACTTAACGTTACCAGATGCATCGTTCTTAACAGTTTCAATTTCTTTACCAGTTGAATCTTTCAGTACGAAGCTGAATTCGTTCGCTTTAAGTTCACGACCTTCCAAACGTTTTGTGAAGTTGAATTCTACAGTGATTGGGACACTGTTCACACGTTTTTGAGTTGGTTTTTCTGGAGTTTCTACAGATTTGCTTACTGGGTTGTAAACATGAACGATTTGGTTGGCTTTGTTTTCGATGTCTACCCCACCAGGAACATCTGCTTTAACAGTTGCTGGGATATCGAATTTGTAGTAGCGACCAAATGCAAATTTAGTGGTGTCGATAACTTGAGTGTTATCAGCATCACCTAAAGATTTGTTCATAGAAGATTTAGATGTAGCTGTAATGACTCCGTTAGCTACTGTAATATCAAATTTAGATGTTACATCAACTCCTGTTTCGCTGTCATAAGCCTTGATATCAGCACTGTTAACAGTCAATTTATCTGCATCGTATGTATCAGAGATACCTACAGATTGGATGTTGTTCTTGTCAGTGAAGTTCTTAGTATCCAACCATACTTGGTAAACTAATTTATCACCACGTTCAACAGTCTTGGTATTGATGTTTTCTGCTTCGTTGTTCTTGGTTTGATCAGCATATGGATTTGCATTTGTTTCTGTGTACTCATCCTGAAGCTCATCGTCATCGTCCATTAATTTTGTACCTGTTAGGTCAAATTTTTCTTTGTTAAGGACGAATTTTTCTGGTTGGAACTCAGGTGTTTCCGGAGGAGTGATCTTGTTGTTGAACTCTTTATCCGCTGTTCCATCAGTTGCTTTACCATTAGCGTCTACCCCACCAGTAGAAACTACGTTAGTTACAGTTGTTAATGTGTGACCATTTTTAGCAACTTCTACAGTAATAGTAGCTTTCATAGTATCATATACCATTCCAGCTTCTTTAGCTGCAGGAACAACTTCTTCTACAGTATAAGTGTGAGTACCAACTTTAGAGTTGTCGAATGATAATTCTGTGAATGTTACAGTTCCATCAGCTTTGTTAGTTACTGTTTCAACTTCTTGTCCGTTTGCATCTTTAAGAACGAATTTGAATTCTCCGTCTTTAAGTTCACGTCCAGCTAATTTCTTAGTGAAGTCGAATTTAGTTTTAACAGGTGCTACAACGTAGTTGTTGAAGATTTTATCATCAGCACTTGATTTGAATCCACCTTCAGCACTGTATTTAACTGCAGCTTGCAAATCACCTTGAGCATTTTCAGTTACATTAACAGTCATGGTAACTGTCATTGCATCGTATTCAACGTTTGTATCAGAGCCCTTTTGTTCAGTGATCTTGTATTTATAAGTACCAGTTTTAGTAAAGGTAAGTTTGCTAAATGTAGCTTTACCATCTTTATTGGTAACTGTTTCTTCGTGCTTGTCTGGAGTACTTTTCTCTTCTGTTAATTTGAAAGTAAACTCACCATCTGTTAGGACACGTCCTTCCAATTGTTTTTCAACTTCCGGAGTAACTTCAACTGGTTTTTGTTTGACATAGTAATAGATTGGTTGTTTGTACGGTGTCAATGAGTTGAGCAAGTCAACGTTTGTACCGATACCATTTACTCCACGAACCAATTGTTCGTTTGGAGAAAGGTGACCGATGTTATCCCCTAAGAATGGAACAAAGACAGTCTTATACGGTGTATATCCTGCAGCTTTTTGGAAGTCAAATGGAACTTCCTTACCATTTGCATAGTTTACACCTTTACTATCTGTGAAAGGAATGGTGTTAAGAGGTGACTTCTTAACATTTAATTCTTGTTTGTTATAATCACCTGGTTTAATCGGTTTCGTTTCTGCTAGCAACATGTAGCCATCAGTGCTCAAGCTACCGTCAGAACGTTTGCTTTGTTGTTTTGGATCAAGAAGATAAACACGAACGACTACTGATCCGTCTTCGTCTACAATTTCTTTAATCCGTTTAATTCCTGCACGCTCAGCGTCCATGAATTTCGTACCAACTTTGTAAGGACGACTTACATAACCAGATGTTGAATCTGGGTCAGCTTTTTGATACAATTTGTAGCCATCAAATTGACGCTCGCCAGACGCTGTGAAGTTTTGTCCTTCCATGGCTTTAGTTGTGTATTTGGCTAAGTCAACTTCATTACCATTTGGCTCATAATCTTGAACTGTTGGATCAGTTTTACCAGCGTTAAATGTAGCGTTGTTTTTATCAACTACTCTGTAGTAAGTTGTTTTTTCAACAAAACGTGGGATTTTACTGTTAGTGTCAGTAATTGTACGACCATTATAAGCTGGTTCTACAACGTTAATAATATCTCTTGATGTACGAGCAGCATAAACATCATCGTATAATTTTTGTTCTTCAGTAGTAAGGTTATGTCCTGGAGCTACCAAGGCTTGGATAGCAGCACCAACTTCAAATCCGTATTGCAAGAATGGTTGAGCTGGTTCAGCCTTACTAGCAGGTGTCCCTTTATCGTAGTCTACTTGATAAGTTAACTCTCCTCTAGATGCAGTAGCTGTCGTAGTGAATTTTTGAATTCCACTTGTTGCTGTAATCGTTCTAGTTTCTACGACATTACCAGTGTTTTTATCAATTAATTCTACAACTGTATCTGTAGATTCATCGAATCTCTTATAGGCACGTGAATAGTAGTTTGTATTGTATCGTTGGTTGAACTTTTCAAGATCTACGATACTGTATGTATACCAATCTCCCTCTTTAGCAGCGTAACCAGCTGGTACTTCTTGAGACTTAACAGTTGCCCCGTTAGGATTAGTAATAGATGGGTCAACAGTTTCCCCATCTTTTAAGTAAGTACTTACTGCTACTGGATTAGAGTTGTGGTCCCCAGACACAGCTTCGTTAGTAGCAGCACGACGGCTACGTACACGTGGCTTGTTTGATTCATCTGTAGCAGGTTTTGCTTCAGTTGCTGCTGGTTTTGCTTCAGCTGCTTTTTCTGTTTCCAACAATTTAGCATGTTCTTCTAAAGAGATTCCTGCTTCACTTGTTGCTGGTTTTGCAGCTACTTCTGCTTTTGGAGTTGCTTCTACAGCGGGTTTTGCTTCAGGTGCAGCTGGAGTTTCCGTTGCCGCTTTTGCTTCTGCTGCTAAAGCAGAGCTTGAAAGATCCACTTTAGGTGCAGGTGCTCCCTCAGCATATGTCTCACCTGGAGCTTTAGTAGCAGTATCTTGCGCCCCTTGAGTCGACTCAGGTTGAACGCTTTCTACTGTTTCCTTGCTTGTGTCAGTAGGCGCACTAGCTTCATCCGCAGCTACTGTCGGAGTTCCGACAGCAAAAAGCGCTGTCCCTAGTAATACAGAACAAACGCCAACGCTATACTTTCGCAAAGAAAAGCGCTGACGTCTATTAAACATTTCCTTCATTTATTTGTATCTCCTTTTTCATATTTTTATTGTTTGATACATAACAAATATTATCAAACTTGTTCATCACCGTCAACTAAATATATCAAAGTTGTTACTTACCGTAAAACTTTCTGAATATTCAGATGAAGTTTCCCTCTATTTTTTAACATTTTTTTACTTTTTTTCCCATTTAGTCCATTTTTTTATCATTCGTTTTTTGACACTTTTTGTTCTTAATAATATAGAAAAAAGTTGAGACCGAAATCTCAACTTTTTAAGAAATTTATTACACCCTGGGGAAGCTTAAGAATGCTCCTCTTTCCATTTTTTTCTAATGATAAGGAGACTCACAGCTGCAACAATAGACAATAGTGCACCAGTCAAGCTACCTCTGGTTTTGAAGACAAACTCGACCTGATGTTTCCCTTTGGTGATTGGGAAAGATAGGAAGCTATTCCAGGCTCTTTCGGTCGTGACAGCTTGACCATCCACTTTCACCTGCCAGCCGGCACTGTATGGGATGGAGGTCATCATGACATCACTATCATCTGTAATAGTGACCTCCCCCTCGATATGAGTATTGCTGAACTTGGTCACCTTCAGACCTTGCTGTTTGCGCTTCTCAAGTACTTCTTGGATTTGATCCAGCTCGGCCCGATAGACACCCGCCTGGCTCATGTCGATGGTATCCGTTCTAAAGCGAAACTCAATCACCGACTCTTGATTTTCGGTCATGTCCGTCAGTTGCCAGATTTGCCTTTGGGTAAAGGTCTTGGTGTTTGGCAACCATTTGTTGTTAACCAGGACAGAGTAATCTTGCTTAGGAATCAAAGACGCTGGCACAAAGAAGTAATAGGTATTGTTGGAACGTGGAATGACCTTATAGCGGATAATACCTTCCTTAGAAGCATCTGCCCGTCGATAGATGGCCTCTCCTGTCTCCTTGTTGACCTTTTCTTCTATTAAATTCTCCGTTTCAATCCCAGTAAAGGCCAAGGGTTTGAAATACTCCACATAATCGCCTGTATTCTTTTGATGGCCTTCCATAGAGTTGAGGATAATGTTCTGGTTGGCAAAGGCATTGTTGGCCCCAAACTGAATATTCTTCACGAGGGAATTAGTCCCATAGGCCAAAGGGAAGGAATGAGGGTTTTTATAGACGACAAAGCGATTGTCTTCATAGACTGTCTCTGTGTAGTAACGCCCCATGTCAAAGCGGTTGGTAAAGCGATAGAAATACATCTTTTCTGGATGAGCTTCCATCTCTTTTGGATCGAACTCCTTGGCATGCATGTAATAGCGAACACCGTACAAGGCATCCGTCAGGGGCGTCCCATTGGTATACTCTGTGGCTGCATTGACCCCCAGATCCCCCATGTAAGCAAAGTGGTCCATGGTCGACCGTTCTAAGCTCGAGCTGAAGGTGCTTAATCCCGGATAAGATACCAAGGATGGGACCGTTCGAGAATATGCAAAGTCGGTCGCAATCCGGTAAAACTTCTCATCCGCATCAGCCTGGACCTTGTCCGTCACACGCTTGACCGAGACAGCAGCATCCGCAAACTTATGGACACTGTCATAGCCTAAGGTCACCTGAGAGAGATAGGCATTGTAGCCCAGCTCAAAGAAGGTCAAAGCTGATAAGATCACGACTGACAAGCGGGACCATTTTTGGTTTAAGACCAGAAGGACAAGCAAGTACATCAAAACGGTGATCCCGACTTGGGACAACAAATAGCCTGCTTTTAAAAGGATGAGGGTAAGGACAAGGAAGCCAGCCGTCCAGCCAATCCGAATGAGCTTTTCTTTCTGGCTCTTCTTAGACTTGTCCCAATAGCTATAAAAGCCATAGGAGGCAACGACCAGGAGCGCCAACAAATGAAGGGCGGTAAAGCGGGTGATGTAACGGGTGACACCAGACGGTTGAAGCTTGGCAATGAAGCTATAGTTCTGCGAATAAATATAGACGACTGCCACCACTAACACCAGACCAATCACTAGATTGGCGATGCGCGAAAGCACCATTTTTTCTTTCATCGCTTGGTAGGCCAGAATGAGCATAAAGAAAGAGAATAGCCAAGAGAAACGGAAAAAGAAACCAGCTGGATTTTGCCCCATATGCCAAATCTTGCTGACAAATTCATTGACAAAAGAAATAAAGAAGACGAGGGTGACCAGACCGGCAGCCCATTTCTTGACTCTGACAACTTTTTTCGACAAGAAATAGGATACAAAGCCTAGTAGGCCCAAGGCTCCGATATAGATATTGGGAAGGTTTGGCCCCGCAGACCAGCCTGAGGTGTTATCAAAGCCACCCACAACTAGCTTAGCAAAAATATCTAAGGGATTTATTTGAAAGGCCAATGAGAAGGTCATCCCTCCTCCGACCTGGCCCTTACTTTCGATGAGGTTGAAAAAGACCGGCAAGAGGATGACAGAAGCTAGCGCAATCCCAATAATCGAATAGATCACAGCCTGCAAGAGGGGAAGACTGACGTTTCTAATTTTCTTCTTCCAATCTCCTTCGACCATCAGCCTTGGCGATACATAGTAGCAAGCATACAAGGCGATGAAAATGGAGATCATATAGCCCATATAGAATTGGAGCAAGACGGTCAAGCCTAAGGCGAAGGCATAGCGGTAGGGAGCGCCTCCATCCAATAGTTCTTCTAGGTAGACGATGACGATGGGAAGCATGATCATGGCATCATAGAAAATGACATTCATCTGATAGGACACTAGCATCCCTGACAGGGCATAAGCCGTCGCAAAGAGGGGCACCAGCCATTTCCTAGACTCCAAGCCCTTATACCGCTTGATCAAGAGGAAGGCAAAGGCCATCCCGATAGCCCCATAACGGAGCCAAATGGTCAAGAAGACCGCAAACCCAAAGTACTTGAGGGGTGTCAAAATATAGATGATATTAAAAGGACTCATCAAATAGTAGCCGAGCACCCCTATCATATCTCCCCCCAGAGACTTGGTAAAGGAATAGCTCAAACTAGATAAATCTCCGGAGAGCACGGCATTTTTTAACAAGCCAAAGAAGCTGATGTATTGTTGACCAAAGTCAACAGCCATCAAGCTTTTGTCTCCAAAGGGAAAAGTTCCCATAAAAGCCCAAACGACCAGCATGACGGCCATTGGGAGCATGGCGCTAAAAGCATACAGCAAACTCTTCGGTTTTCTCTTCCAAAGTTCTTGCCAAGGCTTGGTCCAGACAAACATTCTTCTATCTCCTATCTTCCTTATCCGATACTATCTTCTTTCGCCTTCTCAATATTGGTGTCTTCAATAATGAAATGAGGGCGACGTTTCACTTCGTAATAAATCTTCCCGATATATTCTCCAAGAATTCCGATAAAGATTAGCTGCACTCCACTAAAGAGAATGATAGCCGCAATGGTGGTGAAATACCCACTCACATAATTCCCCGGGGCAAAGATATACTTCAACAACTCAAAAGCCAAGTACAGAATAGCCAAGCCCAGACAGATAAAGCCAAACTGGATACAAACGCGAAGAGGGCGGTCGTTAAAGGAAATAATCCCTTGAATGGCATAGTTCATGGATTTCTTGAAGCCAAACTTACTCTTTCCAGCCTTGCGAAGCTCATTTTTGTAGGGGATGACTTTCTCCTTGAAGCCAATCCATTCATACAGACCTTTATTAAAGCGGTTGTATTCCGGCATGGAGACAAAGGCGTTGATAGCCTTGCGACTAAGAAGTCGGAGCTCGGATTTCCCATCCGTCAAATGGACATCCATCGATTTGTTGGATAGGAAGTAAAAGAGACGAGCAAAGGTGCTCCCCACAAAGGACTCACCATCACGAGTCCGCTGGCCACTGACGATATCGTAGCCTTCCTTGTAAGCTTCTAAAAAGAGCGGGATAAGATAGGGCGGATGTTGCAAGTCACCATCCATGACCATGACAGCATCTCCCGTCGCATACTTAAAGCCAGCCAAGATACCACTCTCTCGGCCGAAGTTTCGACTAAAGCGAATATATTTGACCCGATCATTGTCTTTGGCAATCCCTTCGATCAGCTCAAAGGTCCTGTCATTGCTTCCATCATCAATATAAAGGATTTCATAATCCGAAAGATCTTTCCCAAGCATGTCTTCCAGCTGGGCCGAAATAGCTGCATGCGTCTGAGCTAGTACTAATTCCTCATTTAGTAGTGTAATGAGTATTGATAATTTCATCCCTTTTCTCCATCTATCGTTCTCCCAAAAAAGAGAGAGCTTTCGCTCTCTCCATCATACGGAAACTCTTTGTTTATTTATTAGAAATTTTACGTTTTAACACAATTGCACCGATGAGGACAATGACTCCTGAAATTACAAGACCAGTTGCTACGACTTCACCAGTACTTGGAAGAAGTTTCTTACGACCTCCACCTGTACCACCTCCCGGTGTTGGTTCAGTGGTTTCACCAGTAGTTGGACCACCTGGAGTTGTTGTTGTCGTAGTGGTTGTTGGACGTCCTCCACCAGTCGTAGTTGTCGTAGTGGTTGTCGTCGTAGTTGACGTAGTGGTTGGTTCCTCAGTCGTCGTAGTCGACGTGGTTGTTGGCTCCTCAGTCGTCGTAGTCGACGTGGTTGTTGGTTCCTCAGTCGTCGTAGTTGACGTAGTTGTTGGTTCCTCAGTCGTCGTAGTTGTTGGTTCCTCAGTCGTCGTAGTCGACGTGGTTGTTGGCTCCTCAGTCGTCGTGGTTGACGTGGTTGTTGGTTCCTCAGTCGTTGTGGTTGACGTAGTTGTTGGCTCCTCAGTCGTCGTTGACGTGGTCGTTGGTTCCTCAGTAGTGGTTGTGCTTGTTGTAGTAGTTGTAGTAGTCGTCGTGGTTGTAGTTGTTCGATCCCCACTACCGCTACCTGAAGCACTTTCCAAACGTGTCAAGGCGTTAATTGAGCGAGACTTGTCAAAATTGCTAGCTGACCATTCTAGGACATTGGCCACTTTACTTCCTTCAGGAAGTGCTGACTTCAACTCTGTTGTGTACTCAATGTACATAGCCCAGTTCCAGTTGTCCCCAAAATTAATCGTGAATCCTGTAATATCGCCATCAGCATTTCTGGTAAACTCGGCTTTTTTGGTAAAGTTATCAATCGGTTCCAACTTAAGAAGAGCCGCTTCATTTGGAATCTTCTCTGGCTGAGTTGCATAACGAACAGCACGTAGAGAACCTTCTACTAAGACTTGTCCGCTGTCGCTGAAGTCATCCTTGATGACCATGTTGTTCAACTTGTCTTGAACCGCATTCAAAACAATACGCCATTTAATCCGATTAGGATTTTGTGGATCTTGGTAACCATACTTCATTTCATAGTCACCAGCTTCACCATCATCCTTGTTGTAGTTCAATGTGAAGTCAGTGCTACCAAATGTAAAGTAGTAAGTCCCCGTCTTTGGCAGGTTTGCTGCATTTGGACGGACATTGTACTTCAAGGTCATTACCTTATCTTTGTAATTCTCAGTGAAATAGTTTGTAAAGGTAATGGTCACCTTTTGCGTACTTGGATCTGTCACTGCATTGGCAATTACTTCACCATTTTCGTGTACAATCGGAAACTCAAGCTTGGTCACCAGGCCTAGTTCTTTTGGAAGATCTAGAACCAATGTGTCACCAGCATTGATCTGCTGTGAGTCAGGGAAACTAATCTCGTTTGTCGCCTCCATCGTTTGACCAGTAGTGATCTTCGTGTCGGCAGTTAACGGTTGGTTATCAACCTTAATTTCAGTTTTTATCGTATAACTAGTTACTTCAGTCGCAAAGACTGTCGTAAAAACTGTCAAGGATAAAACTAAAAGACTCATAAATGCTAAAACTCGCTTCACGCGTGCTTTTGTGGTCTGCATATTATGCTCCTTTATAAATTATTTGATTATTATTGTAACATATCTGTTTATAAATGCAAGATTTTTTAATTATTTTTCACTAATTGTTCAGTTTTTTGTCAATCCGATTTTACAGGAGAGCCAAAGCCTCTCAAACACTGAAACAAAGGCCATCATGAGCCTTTCAATTCACAACGAAAACCATCTTGATTTTCATCTTTTTCATTAAATTTTCACAAGCTTATCCTAGTTTTTCATAGGTCCCGTTTATGCTTTGAGAACAAAAATTCAGTCCTTGCATCGCAAAGACTGAATTCCTATTTGGTTATGAAGCAAGAGGACGACTTTTTGGTTTATTCTCTTTCTTCCAAATAATAAATAAGACAATTAAGCTTAACACAGAGAGAACTAGACCAAGGGTAGACCATTTTTGCTTAAAGAAAAGCTCAACTTTATGTTTTCCTCGTGAAATTGGAAAAGATAAAAAACTATCCCACGATTTCTTCGTTTCAACTTGCTTACCATCAACCTTGATTTTCCAACCTTCATTGTATGGAATCGAAGTCATCATAACGGTGCTCTCGTCTGTTATATTCACCTTACCAACTATATGTGTGTTGTTGAACTGCTCTATATTCAACTCTTGATTTTTTCTCGCATCTAGCACTTCCTTAATTTTTTCAACATCAGCTCTATATAATACTAAATGAGATAAATCAATGTCATCAAATTGGAATCGGAATTCAATAACTGATTCCTTTTGTGGCGTTCGATCTGTAATCTGCCATATTTGTCTTTGAGAGAAAACAATTAAATTACTTAACAAATCACCGTTTACTGATACTGTGTAGCCGTTTCTACCAGTTAGTGTCTGTGGCGAAAACAAATAATATGTATTATCACTCTGAGGCGTGAACTTATAACGAATCACTCCCTCTTTCGAATTATCTTTTCTTCTATAGATGTATTCTCCGCTGTCCTTATTTTCTTTGACAACTTCTACATTTTCCACCTCAATATCGTTAAAACTCAAAGGCGTAAAATAATCAACATAACCAGCACTTCCAACTTCAACGCCCTGCATCGCATTTAAAATTCTATTTTGGTTATTTACAGCATCATTGCTGTTGAATTTTAAGTCACTAACAAGATTATTTGTTCCATATGCGATAGAAAATGAATTTGGATTTTTACGAACGATGTACCGTTCATCTTCATAAACCTTTTCAGTAAAATATCGTTCCATATCATAACGATTCGTATACCGAGTAAAATTCATTCCCCCAGGTTGAGGTTCCTTCTGGTTATCTGTGTCATCTTTGAAATCCATATAATATCGAACGCCATACAATGCATCTGTTAATGGAGTCCCATTTGCATAAATTGTAGAGAAATATCCCCCTATATTTCCCATATATGAAAAATGATCAATTGTTGATTTTTCCTGAGTTGAACTAAAG
The DNA here is from genome assembly GCF_015552665.1 of Streptococcus sp. 1001283B150225_161107_H12. Classification (NCBI taxonomy): domain Bacteria; kingdom Bacillati; phylum Bacillota; class Bacilli; order Lactobacillales; family Streptococcaceae; genus Streptococcus; species Streptococcus sp. 1001283B150225_161107_H12. The sequence continues at coordinate 141,758 of NZ_JADNFC010000003.1, forward strand.
TTCTCCAAGCCAGGGTACGTTAAAAGCGAAGGACTTGTCCTAGAATAGGCAAAGGTAGAGGCCATACGATAAAATTTTCTATCAGCATGTTTTTTTACATGATCCACTACTCGCTTCACTGAAGTAGTTGCATCTACAAACTGATCAACATCGTTATAGTAAAAACCAACTTGGGAAAGATAGGCATTATAACCTAGCTCAAAAAATGTCATCCCGTAAAGCAAGACAACTGCTAGCTTAGACATTTTAGGCTTAATGGAAAAAATTACAAAGACATATGTGAAAAAGGTCAAATAGATCTGTGAAAATAGAAAACCTTTCACAGCCAAGATTGTTGAAATCAGAAGTAAAACAGCAGTTAAAATAACTCTTGTTGTCTTCTTTTCTTTATTTTCTTTCGACAACTTCCAGTATAAATACAATATGATACAAGTATTGATGATTGTAAACAATACAATTAACTGTAAGTGACCAGAAATAATCAGTGTGAAAGTCTCCGGTTGCAGTTGTTTTATATAAGCGAATGTTGTATTGGACAAATAGGAGCATGCAAGCAACAAAAGGATAAGTGAAATTACTTTTCCTTTTGTTGAAATCTCAAATCCTTCTTTTAGCGCTTGGAACGCCAACACTAACATGAAAAATGAGAACAACCAGGAAAAACGATAAAAAAATCCTAATGGCATTTGGCCCATATGCCAAATTTTATTTACAAATTCATTAACAAATGAGATAAAGAAAATACAAGTAACGACACCCGCAGACCATTTCTTTATGCTACATATTTTTTTACATGAAAAATACAGAATAAATCCGACAAATCCAAAGGCTCCTATATAGATATTCGGTAGGCTTGGCCCCATTACCCAGGCTCCTGAATCAAAACCACCAATTGTTAACTTAGATAAAATATCCAGTGGCTTAATCATTAAGTCTAACGAGAAAGTCATTCCTGGGTTGTAACCACCTCTGCTCTCGAGAAGGCTTGATAAAACAGGTAACAAGATTACAGAAGCTAAACCACCTCCAACCACTGAGGCTCCAAAAGCTCTCAATAACGGCTTAAAAAAGTTACTTAATTTTAACTTTAATGTTCCTTCATCACCTAATTTGGAGGATACATAAAAACAAGCATATAAAACTATAAAAATAGATGCCATGTATCCCATGTAAAATTGGAAGAAAAGCATCATCCCTAAGGCAAGAGAATATTTAAAGATGCTCCCGCCATCCAACAACTCTTCCAGATAAGCGATGACTATCGGAAGCATAATCATGGCATCATAGAATATTACATTCATCTGATAGGCAACAAGCATTCCAGATAAAGCATATGCTGTGGATAGCAAAGGGACAAGATATTTCTTCGAGCTCAATCCCTTGTATCTCTTAATCAATAGGAAAGCAAATGCTAAACCTATCGCTCCGTACCTCAGCCAAATAACGAGGAATACGGCAAGCCCATAAAACTGAAATGGGGTAATAATAAAAATCAGATTAAAAGGACTCAGCAAATAATATCCAACCAATCCTGCCATTGGTCCCCCGAGTGACTGGGTAAATGAATAGCTCAGGTTAGAGAAATCTCCCGATAAGACTGAATTCTTCAATAATCCAAAAAAACTAACATACTGTTGTCCAAAATCAACAGACATCAAGCTTCTACTACCAAATGGGTATAAACCAATTATCGCCCATACGATAAGCATGATTAGCATAGGTAAAAAAGCACTCAAAAAATAGATTGCTTTTTTAGGGTGCTTATCTAATAATCGTAATATAGGTTTCGATAACGATACCATTTTACTTTCTCCTAAATTATTTTCCTTTTATAAACATAATTACTCTCCCATCGTCCCTCCCAAGACGAACGGAAAAAGTTTAATCTATCACCTCAGTGATCAATCCTGTATCGACATCATAGACAGCTCCTGAGATAATGACGTCGTCTGGAATCAGTGGCGATGCTTTTAAGAGAGCAACATCCTCACGGACGCTCTCGTAGATATCTTGAAAGGGTAGGAAGTCTTGGTCTCCAACATCAACTCCCAGTTCCTTCTTCAGATGCTGACGGAAGCCTTCATTCTCAAAGGTTTGTGCTCCACAGTCTGTATGGTGCAAGACCACGATTTCTCGAGTCCCCATCTGTTGCTGTGAGATGACCAAGGAACGAATCATGTCCTCTGTCACGCGCCCACCTGCATTCCGCAAAATATGGGCATCTCCCAAAGCAAGCCCCAGTGCTGGTGCCACGTGAAGACGAGAGTCCATACAGGTCACAATGGCCACTTGCGTTTTCGGTTTGATCGGAAGATGGAGGTCTCCGTGCAATTCAACATAGGCTTGATTGGCTTTTAAAAAATTCTCAAAATAGGACATTAGGAACTTCCTTTCTGGTTGGTAAAATAGTTTGAACACCAAATTATTTACACTCTATCTTACCATCTTTTTCCCAGATTGTCAGTTGTCAGCCTACATGAAAAAGGAGAGCAAAAGCAAACCGACTTCTACACTCCTTTCTTATCTTATGATCGTCTTGGTAAATAACGATTCAGCAAGCCAGCAAAGGTCTGAAGGTTGAGACTTTGAACATAGACCTCACCAGTCCCTCTAAAGGTATTGACAACACCTTCACCCGTTCCGATGGATTGCCAGAAACCATTTTCCAAATGGATATTGTAATCCAAAGACTGGCTCCAAGCAACGACATGGGCATTATCGATGGTGATTTCTTGATTGTTTAGCTCAATTTTTTTAATTGAGCCGTAGGCATTCACCAAGAGGGTCCCTTGACCTTGGGTCGTCATGACGAAGAATCCACCCTGACCACCAAAGAGAGCCTTACCAATCGATTGGGTTTCCATTGTATAGAAAGCTGAACCATCCAGTGCAAGGAAGGCACCATCGTTCAATCGATACTGCTTTTCGCCCAAGTAGAGTGGCACCACCTGACCTGGTGAGTCGGGTGCCAATGCTAGGTAAGCATTATTAGACTGGGCAAATACCTGAGTGATAAAGGTACTTTCACCCGAAACCATTGACCGTCCAACTGCTTTCACAAAGCGTCCCACACCAGAGCCACTTGCATTTAATTTGGTGTTGAGGGTCACATTAGGCGTATGGTAGACCATACTCCCCCGTTGAATATAGACAGTTTCACCTTGATTGAGAGACAGCTCGACCAAAGGGAACTGCACATTGTTATCTGTAAAAAATTGCAAAATAAGTAACCCCCTATGTTTAGTAAGTATAGAAAAAGTATAGCACAGGAAAAACTTTTTTGCAAACGATTCCAAGACCTGATTAAGAAAAGACTTTTTTCAAAACTTCCCCTACCGTGGAGACTGCTATCACTTTGATGCCATCTGGGATCGCGATCCCTTGGAGAGAATTTTTAGGTGCATAAATCTTTGTGAAGCCTAGTTTCGCCGCTTCGTTGATCCGTTGCTCAATCCGAGTCACTCGGCGAATCTCACCAGTCAAGCCAATCTCACCGATAAAGGCCTCTTGAGGATTGGTTGGAAGCTCCTTGTAGCTAGAAGCAATGGCCACCGCTACGGCTAAGTCAATGGCTGGTTCGTCCAGTTTGACACCACCAGCTGACTTGAGATAAGCATCTTGATTTTGAAGAAGAAGTCCGCAACGTTTCTCTAACACAGCCATAATGAGGCTAACCCGGTTAAAGTCAAGACCCGTTGTCGTCCGCTTGGCATTTCCAAATACAGTCGGTGTCACCAAGGCTTGAACTTCCGCCAGGATTGGTCTGCTGCCTTCCATAGTGACGACAATGGCAGAGCCAGTCGCCCCATCCAAGCGTTCTTCCAGAAATACCTGACTGGGATTGAGGACCTCAACCAAACCGCCCGACTGCATCTCAAAGATTCCGATCTCATTGGTCGAGCCAAAGCGATTCTTGACGGCTCTTAATATCCGGAAGGTATGGTGGCGCTCGCCCTCAAAGTAGAGCACCGTATCCACCATGTGCTCCAACATCCGAGGTCCTGCCAAGGTCCCTTCCTTAGTCACATGGCCGACGATAAAGATAGCAATGTTATTAGTCTTAGCCAACTGCATAAGTTCAGCCGTCACCTCACGTACCTGAGAAACAGACCCCTGCACCCCTGAAATCTCAGGAGACATAATGGTCTGAATAGAGTCGATGATGAGGAAGTTAGGCTGGATGCGCTCCACTTCTGCTCGCACGCTCTGCATATTGGTCTCGGCATAGAGATAAAACTCACTGTCAATATCTCCCAAGCGCTCAGCTCGCAATTTGATCTGCTGGGCCGACTCCTCTCCACTGACATAGAGAACCGTTCCCACTTGAGATAGCTGGGTCGAGACTTGAAGGAGAAGGGTCGATTTCCCAATCCCTGGATCTCCCCCGATGAGAACGAGACTCCCTGGGACCACTCCTCCACCGAGTACACGGTTGAATTCCTCCATCTCCGTCTTGGTCCGGTGAACATTGATAGAGGTCACGTCCGCCAATTTCATGGGTTTGGTCTTTTCACCCGTCAAGGATACCCGGGCATTCTTAACTTCTGCAACTTCGACTTCCTCCACAAAGGAAGACCAAGAACCACAGTTAGGACAGCGCCCTAGGTATTTGGGTGAATTATAGGCACAATTTTGACACACAAATGTCGTTTTTTTCTTTGCGATGATAAACCTCTTTCTAAATCTCTATCTCACACTCAATCACTTGGCAAAAATCAATGGTTTCATTCGGTACAAATTGACGCATGAGCATGCGATGGGTAACCACTACAAGCTTCTGATAGTCTCGGTACTTGGCCAAAGTTTCAATAAAGCGAGCTCTCATATCCTCAGCGGTTTCATATTGTATCGGGCTATCCGGAAGGAGCTTCCCATTATTTTCTAGAAACAGAGTCCGAGCTGTTTCAAAATTCTCTATACCACTTTCGTATACCTGCCATTCGTGCAATAAGGGTTCTACTTTCAAAGGTAGGCCCGTAGCACAAGCCAGATAAGAAGCTGTTTCTAAAGCTCGCGTTACTGCTGAAGCTACTAGCAGATCAGCTGATTGGAATAAGGGGTTTTGGCAAAGGTCCTGAGCCTGTTTCCTTCCCTTCTCAGATAAGGGAGCTAGATCCATTCCAAATCCGGAATAAGAACGCTCCTCTAACACACGATAATCTGGCTCCCCATGACGGACAAAGATAATCTTCATCTTAGTGCCCTGTTGACCCAAATCCACCGGTCCGCACGCCATCCGCCTCATCCCCATCAGCAATTAAGAAAGGAGCAAAGACTGCCTGAACTACACGTTCCCCAACTTCAAGGACGACTTCTTGGTCCGTAATATTTTTCATCTGAGCAAAAATATGGCCTTCATTTCCTGGATTGCCGTAGTAGTCTCCATCGATAACCCCAACAGAGTTGATCAAGACCAATCCCTTCTTGCGAGGATTAGACGAGCGGTCATAGAGATAGAGCACCTCAGTCGGTTGCATATAGGCCTTGACCCCAGTTGGGACGAGGACGATTTCTCCTGGTTCAATGACTGTGCGCTCGGCCACCTTTAAGTCGTAACCAGCTGCGTGTGCTGTCTCCCGTTTTGGCAACAAGTCCTGATTGGTATAGCTTGATACAAGTTCAAATCCACGAATTTTTGTCATCATGATTCCTCTTTCATTCTAAATAGTTTCCATCTCTTCTATTATACCATCACTTTTCCCTAGCGTCTCCCCTCTACTACTATTCGTATTTTTTCTGACAAACACACAAAAGCCCCCTCAACCGAGGAGACTTTTGCAGGAGATTATATGAAAAAAGTAAACTGTATCAAACAAAGTTAGGAGGTCTTTGTTGATGAGACTAGTTTACCTCTTTCTCCTTAAAAAATCCTAAAGACTTTACAATTCTTGTAACAGATAGCGGAAGAGTTCGAGATTGCCTTTTTCTTCTTTGACTAGGAACTCTGGATGCCACTGCAAACCGATGATGCGATGACCATCCACTGCTTCGATAGCTTCAATGGTCTGGTCGCGTGGGTCAATGGCTGTCACTCGAAAGTTAGGCGCCAAGTCCTTGATGCTTTGGCGATGCACAGAATTGATCTGGCTAGCTTGTCCAAAAAGACGCTCCACCACGCTGCCTTTTTTGGTCTCAATGGAATGAGAAGTACCAAAAGGAAGCCCTTGCCAGTGTCCTTCCACTTCTTGATGGAGAGTCCCACCGAAGGCAACATTGACGAGCTGAACTCCTCGGCAGATAGCTAGGACCGGCTTGTTTTGACGGACTGCTTCTTTCAACAAGGCCAACTCAAACTGATCGCGCTCGAGATTGTAGTCATCACTCTCGATGGCGATTTCTTCTCCATAAAAACTAGGATGGACATTTTGCCCCCCACTGAGGATAAGCTTGTCCACTGTCTCGATATAATCTTTGGCAAAAGACGGGTCTCCCACAGGAATGACCATAGGAAGGCCACCTACTTGCTTAATGGTTTCCGCAAACTTACAAGATACAGACGAATGGATATTTTTCCCATCTGGATCCACTGCGCATAGATTGGCAGAGACTCCAACAATCGTTCTACACATGGCCTTCCCTCCTTTGATATTTCTATTCCCTATTTTATCATCCCACTTCAAGAGCGTCTAATATGTATTTTTTAAGGGCCTGATAAATATTTTTTATCACCTATAGACAAAAAAACAGGCTTGTCTAGCAAGGCTAGAACAAAACCTGTTTTAGAAATTAATTTTCACGTTTTTTATAAACCAAGGCGCTTCCAGCTACTGCCAAAGCAAGTCCTGCAGCCACTAGTCCCTCACTCACTGTTTCACCTGTAGAAGGAAGAGTATGTTTCTTTTCTTCTTTTGGTTGACTTCCAGAAGGCTTATCACCTTTTGGTTTGTCTGTTGATGGGGTGGTTGGCGGAGTAGTTGGTGGTGTAGTTGGTGGTGTGTTTGGAGTAGTTGGTGGTGTTGGTGGTGTGTTTGGAGGAGTTAGGTAGTTTACGACTGTCCCCTTATCTACTACAAGGTTAGGTGCGGCTTTTAATTCGCTAGCAGATACAGTAATAACATCCGTTGATAGTTGGTAACCAGCTGGCGCTGTCAACTCCTTAATAACATAATCCTTAGCCTCAAAGCCTACAAAGCTTACAAGACCGTTGGCATCTGAGGTCGCTGTCGCTTGACCTTCCCCATATGGGTTGGCAACTGGGGTCACACCATCTGCCTCAAAGAGTCCAAAGACAGCTCCTGCAAGGTCTTGACCGACTAGGTTCACCTTATGCAATTGAATATTGTAAAGTTTCAACTCAGGTTTCTCAACCACTGGTGGAGTTGGTGGAATAGCAGTGAATGGTTTGTTGACAACTTTTCCTTGATCAAGTACTTGATCAGTTGAAGCAATCAATTGACTAGATGAAACAGTAATCGCTTCTTCAGAAAGTTGGTATCCTTCTGGTGCTGTCAATTCTTTCACTACATAATCCTTGGCTTCAAGTCCTGTAAAGGTAACGAGACCATTGGCATCAGATGTCGCTGTCGCTTGACCCTCGCCATATGGATTTGCAACTGGTGTCACACCATCTGCTTCAAAGAGTCCAAAGACAGCTCCTGCCAAGACTTGACCTTCATTATTGACTTTGTGCAATTGGATGCTGTAAAGAGTCAATTCCGGTTTCTCAACAACTGGCGGAGTTGGTGGAATAGCAGTAAACGGTTGGTTCACCACATTTCCTTTATCCACTACCAAGTCTGTCGCAGCGCTCAATTCTGTTGCAGAGACAGCGATTGAAGCAGTTGATAGTTGGTAACCTTCTGGTGCTGTCAATTCTTTCACTACATAATCCTTAGCCTCAAAGCCTACAAAGCTTACAAGACCATTAGCATCGGATGTCGCTGTCGCTTGACCTTCGCCATAAGGGTTGGCAACTGGTGTGCTACCATCCGCTTCAAAGAGTCCAAAGACTGCTCCTGCTAGAGCTCGACCTTCACCATTGACCTTGTGAAGTTGGATGGTATAAAGTTTAGCTTCTGGTTTTTCAACTACTGGTGGTGTTGGTGGGATTTCACTTGTGACAAAGGTATTGGTGAAGGATGTCTTCGCACCATATGCCACTGTAGCCTTGATCGTATTGCTTGCGTCATCTTTCGTAACTGTTACTGTCACTTCGATGCTCGCTTGATCGTAGGTCATTCCTTTTTCTTGAGATTGAGGGATTACTTCCTTAATTGTGTAGTGGAAAGTTTTCCCTGCATCTTCTTGTGAATAAGAAATTTCGTCAAATGCTACAGAACCATCTGCTGCATTTTGTTTTGTTTGAAGAACTTCTCCAGCTTCATCCAACAAGTTAAAGCTGAATTCGCCATCTTTTAGGTCACGACCTTCTAAAATCTTGCTAGCTGAAATCTGAGCTTTTGCTGGACTTGGAGCTGAGTAAGTATTTGCAAAGACCTTGTTTTCTGGATAGACAACTGTTGCTTTTAGGTTGTCTCCATCTTTTGTTACCTGAACGGTTACTTGTTTTTCTGCTGTATCGTATGTGATACCTGGTACGTTCCCCTTCACTTCCTTCACAGTGTAAGTGTGTTCACCTTCTGCTGTGTAAGAGATAGCATTAAAGGTTACTTTGCCAGATTTGTTAGTAACAGTTTGAAGTTTGTTAGTACCTTCGTACAATTCAAAACTAAACTCACCGTCTACCAAGTCACGACCTGTCAACTCTTTAGACAACTCAATTGTTGCAGTCGTTGCGTTTGGTGTGAAGGCGTTAGTAAATGTTTTGTTTTCTGGATAAACGACTTCTGCCTTCAAGGCATCTCCATCACGAGTAACTTTAACAGTCACTTGTTTTTCAGAAGCATCGTAAGCAATCGTAGCATTGTCCCCTTTGACCTCTTTCACAGTGTAAGTGTGTTCACCTTCTGCTGTGTAAGAGATAGCATCAAAGGTCACTTTGCCAGATTTGTTAGTAACAGTTTGAAGTTTGTTTACACCTTCGTACAACTCAAAGCTAAACTCACCATCTACCAAATCACGACCTGTCAACTCTTTAGACAACTCAATTGTTGCAGTCGTTGCATTTGGTGTAAAGGCATTGGTAAATGTTTTGTTTTCTGGATAGACAACTTCTGCCTTCAAGGCACCTCCATCACGAGTGACTTTAACAGTCACTTGTTTTTCAGAGGCATCGTAAGTAATGGTAGCATTATTACCTTTGACTTCTTTTACAGTGTATGTATGTTCACCTTCTGCTGTGAACTCAATCGGTTCGAATGTAATTTTCCCGCTTTGGTTAGTCGTTGTTTGAAGCTTGGTTGCACCTTCGTACAATTCAAAGCTAAACTCACCATCTACCAAATCACGACCTGTAAGATTTTTATCCAGCTCGATAGTAGCTTGAGTCTTAGCTGGCTTCTCTTTCTTGTTTACAATCGTTTTGCTAACAGGTTTAGTTGGTGTCGTAAATTCACTAGCTTCAACAATTGTATCTTCTGCCAACCCATAGCCTTCCGGAGCTTGAATTTCTTTGATGATGTATTTGTCACGAAGGATGTTCTTGACAGTAAATTCACCGTTCGCATCTGACTCGAATTCACCAATCACTTGACCAGTTGCTTGTCGAACAACTTGGAATTTTGCTCCTTTAAGAGGTCTGTTTTGTTCGTCTACCTTAGTAACTTTAATACTAAATTCGTAACCAATACCTTCACCACCAGCAATTTGGATTTTCACTGTACTATTTGATGAGGTTTCATCCTTATTGCTTCCCTTGATAGTAGCTTGGTTAAGAATTTTTTCACCATCAACAACAGCATAGTTTACATCTGTCCCATATTCAATAGCAAATTGATCATCTGCAGCAATGTTACCTAGATTAATAGAAAATGAATTTCCATTAATATTCACTGTATAGTCAGCGGTAACATCTTTTGCGTTTTTGAGTTCCCATTTACCATTGTTATATTCCCAAGTTCCTTTTTTAATCTTGAAACTTCCTGGCTTGTAGGTGATACCTGGTGATTTCAAGGTATCTGTAACAACAGCATCATTAATGACTTCATTCGTTCTGTTTACAGAAATTCGGAAGCCGAGCTCTTTGTTTCCTGCTTCGCTCCAACCCGATTTAATGATAGAGTAGCGGTTACCTCCACCTATTGTTCCACTTGTGACTTTTCCTGTGAATTTCTCTTTATCATTTACAGAAACTTTAACTGGAACTTCTCCATCATTTGGAGATTTTACTTTATTAACTTGAGCATAGAAGAAGAATGAACCGGATACATCGTCTTTTGTTTCTACATATTTTGTAAAGGTCAAGATAATTTTACCAGTAGCTGCATCAACTTTTGCCTTGGCAACCAAGTTATCACTTGGATCTTTAATCTCAAAATCCTGTGATTTGATATCAATTGGTGAGTCGATTTTAACCTCTGTTGTGTCTCCGGCTTTGACTGTTCCTCTTTTCCCGATAGCAAACTTTGCATTCAGACGGAAAGTATCGTATCTTCCAAGCGGTCCTGTCAAAGCTTCACCTTTATCATTTTGAATCTTTACATCCGTGATGACATCCACTTTTTTTGACGTTTCTGCATTTACAATTTTTGAAAAAAGCGTAAAGCTTACCATCAACAATGAAAGCGTCATCAATAGATATATTGCCAACTTTTTCATTTTTTCTCCCCTTATATTCATAATAATAAGTGAAATTATTATACCACAAACTAGTAATAATGCAAGTATAAAGTAACATTTTTTATTTATCATCCTTTCAAAATGAATTATCTTCACAAAACAATTGATAGTTATACAAGTTTTTTTGCCTATATTATGTTAAAATAGAGAGAAGAATAGGATCATTCTTCAAGGCCCTCTTGGAGCATTTTTGAAGATGCAAGCCCTAGATTTATAGACTTGCTTGAAAATAGATATAGAAATGGAAGATACTATGGATAAACAAACCGTTGCGGTCATCGGTCCTGGTTCTTGGGGAACTGCCCTTTCTCAAGTCCTCCACGATAATGGCCATGAAGTGCGGATCTGGGGAAACGTCCCAGAACAAATCGACGAAATCAATCAAGAACATACCAACAAACGCTACTTTAAGGATGTCCTGCTAGATTCAGGGATCAAGGCTTACCACAACTTGGATGAAGCCCTTTCTGGAGCAGATGCGGTCCTCTTTGTCGTCCCAACCAAGGTGACACGACTCGTTGCTAAGCAAGTAGCTGAACTCTTGGACCATCCTGTCAAGGTCATGCACGCCTCCAAAGGATTAGAACCAAACAGTCACAAACGGATTTCTCAAATCTTAGAAGAGGAAATCCCTGCTTCTCTACGTAGCGAGATTGTGGTCGTATCTGGTCCAAGTCACGCTGAAGAAACCATCGTTCGCGACATTACTCTGATCACAGCAGCTTCTAAGGATTTAGAAACAGCTCGTTACGTTCAAGAGCTCTTCAGCAATCACTACTTCCGCCTCTATACCAACACAGATGTAATCGGAGTAGAGACAGCCGGTGCCCTGAAAAATATTATCGCAGTCGGAGCTGGAGCCCTCCACGGGCTTGGATTCGGAGACAACGCCAAGGCTGCCATCATCACGCGCGGCCTAGCTGAAATTACCCGTCTAGGAGTGAAACTTGGGGCTAGCCCCTTGACCTATAGTGGACTATCCGGAGTTGGGGACCTGATCGTGACAGGCACTTCCATCCACTCTCGTAACTGGCGAGCGGGGGATGCCCTCGGTCGCGGTGAAAAACTAGAAGATATCGAAGCCAACATGGGTATGATCATCGAAGGAATTTCCACCACTAAGGCTGCCTACGAACTGGCCCAAGAGCTAAATGTCTACATGCCGATCACACAAGCCATCTACCAAGTAATTTATGAAGGGCAAGACATTCGCGAAGCCATTAACTTCATGATGAACAACGAATTTAAAGAAGAAAATGAGTGGAACTAAGGAATTTTTCCTTGCCAATCAGTTCAACAACCAATCATTCTTTAGTTAGAAAGGAATTATTATGACAAAAGTTAGGAAAGCAGTCATTCCTGCGGCCGGACTTGGAACGCGTTTCCTACCTGCAACCAAAGCCTTGGCCAAAGAAATGTTGCCAATCGTGGATAAGCCAACCATCCAATTCATCGTTGAGGAAGCCCTTAAGGCTGGCATCGAGGACATTCTTGTTGTCACTGGTAAATCAAAACGTTCGATCGAAGACCACTTCGACTCAAACTTCGAACTTGAGTACAACCTCAAGGAAAAAGGAAAAAATGACCTGTTGAAACTGGTCGATGAAACTACCGGGATGCGCCTCCACTTCATTCGTCAAAAACATCCGCGTGGACTTGGAGATGCTGTCCTTCAAGCCAAGGCCTTCGTTGGGAATGAACCTTTCGTCGTGATGCTGGGAGATGACCTCATGGATATCACAGATGATACAGCTACTACTCTCACCAAGCAATTGATGAATGACTATGATGAGACACATGCTTCTACTATTGCTGTCATGAAAGTTCCCCATGAAGAGGTTTCTGCCTACGGAGTCATTGCTCCTCAAGGGGAAGGCATCAAGGGACTGTATAGCGTTGAAACCTTTGTCGAAAAACCAGCACCTGAGGAAGCACCGAGTGACCTTGCCATTATCGGTCGTTACTTGCTGACTCCAGAGATTTTCCAAATCTTGGAAAACCAAAAACCGGGCGCTGGAAATGAAATCCAATTGACTGATGCCATTGATACCTTGAACAAGACCCAACGAGTATTTGCCCGCGAATTTAAGGGCAGACGCTACGACGTGGGGGACAAGTTTGGTTTCATGAAAACATCTATTGATTATGCCTTGAAACACCCACAGGTTAAAGATGATCTCAAACAATACATCATTGATCTTGGAAAAAAATTAGAAACATCTGAACAAACTTCGAACTAAACCATTTACGAATCTGAAGGATGTAAAAGAGACTGACCATATGGTGTAAGTGGTCCCCCACTTTACAAAATGGTCAATCTCTTTTTTCTTGTAAAAAGAAGCTGGATAAAAAGTCCAGCTTCTTTCATTTATTCTCTTGTTCAACTATTTTATCTGATTCTATTTTTTAAGGATGAACATTGTAAGAATAATTTGTATTTGGGTAAGTCTCGATTTCGCTTGGATTGAAATTAGATCCGAAGCGATTATTATTGTTTACACTATTTCCTGCTACAGGAGCTTCAGTTGGAGCTTGAACAGTTTCTTCTGGTTTCACAGGAGTTTCTACTTTAGGAGATACAAGTGGTTGCTTATCCTTGTTAGCAGCATAGCCAAAGCGATTGTTTGGATTTCCTTCTGCATTAGCAGGAATATCCTTATTAGAAGGGGTAGCTCTATAATTTGGAGCCGGGATGTAAACTTTGTTCGCATCTTCACTGATTTGTGGTTTTTCTGGAACTGTTGGTGTATCTGGTTTCTTAGGCTCTTCAGGATCTTTATAATTATCTGGTTTAGAAGCACGATAAGGATCTGACTTGCGTCCAGCTGCCTCTAATTGTTTTTCCATTAATTTTTCATAATCTTTGAAGTGTTGGAAAAGACGATCAGACAAGTCAAGTGAATCTTTCGTTACTTTATCTTCAGCAGCTTTTGCAGCTTCTGGTTGATCTTTTAGTGAATAATATTCAATATCCTTCTTCTCTTGATCAGCAATAAATCCTTTTTCTAGTGCTTTCCAATGTTCTTGGACGGTTTTTCCAAAGATATCTTGATTGTTGATTGCCATGTTGTCAATATGCCAAACAGTCCAATACCAAGAATTTGGATCATAAGTAGCTGTTTGAGGTTTAAAGGCTTCGTAAGTATCTTTTACATTTCCATAGAATGGGACATATGGAGTGTTACGTGATGGTCCCATTCCTAACCAAACTGTACCACCAAATGATTTTGGTAGTTTTGGATTGATTTGATAGACATGGGCATCGATAACGTTTTCATTACCTAGTGCATATTTGTATTGATCCTTGCGAACCGTGTCGTTTGCGCCATTGTCACCTTGTTTCTTCACTCCAATTTGATCGTCCGGTACGAAGCGACCATTTAAATGTTCAAAGCGATTCCGTTGCATAGCAAAGGCATCTTCTAAAGTAAATTTCTTATTTGGATCAGTTGGAGAACGGAATAGTTCGTATTCGTCATCCTCGTAAGTCACTTTAGACTTTGGATCAAGTACTGTAATCCCTGCATAAGTCCGAGAACGGTCCCCTTCTGCATATTTTTCAGGTCCGTAAGACTTAGCAATATGGAAGTTGCCATCTTTATCAGTCTTGTAACTTCCTGATTCTTTTGCTACTTTTTCAACATCTTTAGAGGCGATGACATTTTCAGTGTCATTCAAATTAACATGACCTAGGTAGTAAGTATTCGCAAAGACTGCGTATTTATCTTCTGGCACCTTCACCGCTACATATTGGTGACCAGAAAGAATTTCCATATACCAAGTTTCTTTTTGGTCAGCAACCACAACTGTATTTCCTTCAGCTGATCCCTTTTCTTCGATAACTTTTCCAAGTAATTCGATTGCTTCACGAGCTGTTTTTGCACGAGGTAAGATTACATCGAGCATAGCAGCTTCTGGAAGTCCATCTTCTTTCAGTGGATCTTTTTCTAATACCTTTTTATTTGGAATTGCTGTAACAGTGGCAGTCATGGAAACACCCGCTTCGTTAAAGCCATGTTCCCCAAATGCACCATTGCTGCCATCTCCACGAGCGGAATCATAAGCAGCTGTGTATTTCATTTCGCTGGCAGCATGAGGATAGGTGAAACCATTGGATTCGTCCTGAATTTTGTCTCCTTCCTTATAATTCTTAGCATCAACAACAACATAGTTTTTGTTGTGTTTTCCGCCGTTTGGATAATAAGGATAGTCCTCAGTCCGACCAAACAGGGTGGTACCATCCTTGGTCAACTGACGGCCAATGATAAATCCACAACAAGCCTCAACAGCTTGAAACGGAAGGAGCAATATAGCCATCGCTACTAACGAGAGCTTAATCAACCATTTTTTCATTGCAAATCTCCTTTTTTTTAATATTTTATCCATTTTATGAATGGATAAGAAAGATATTTACAATTGTTAGTTTACTCCTTTTCAATCCTTTTTGCAAGCGCTTTCTTATGTTGTCTTTATTCACTTTTCGAGCAACTTTTTGAGTGTAGCTGCTTATTTTTGGATTTTATATACAAAAAAACTGAGACTTCACTCAGTTTTCAGATAATTTACAAATTCGTTACAAATCATAAAAAGGATGAGCAAGTAAAGGCCAAGCATAAAGAAGGATGGCCCCAGCTGTATAAAGAAACAGAGCTACCAAGCGCCAGCTTTTTTTTAGGCTATCTCGCTCACCATAAACGGGAAAGACAAAAGCTAGAATCCCTCCTCCCACCAGGCCTCCTATGTGACCGGCTAGACTGATCCCCGGCATAAAGCTAAAGAGGATATTAATCAGAATCAAGGAAGTATAACGTTGGCTCAGATAGTGAATATAGGGACTTCGAGCGATAAAGCGCAAACTGGCAATGGCACCAAAGATACCAAACAAGGCGGTAGAAGCTCCAGCTGCAATAGCAAGAGGAGAAAAAACCAATACAAAAAGGTTGCCCATCAAGCCGGATAAGAGGTAGAGGGCTAAAAAGGCCTTTGAGCCAAATAGATCTTCTGCGATTCTTCCGATAAAATAGAGGGTAACCATGTTCAAAACAAAGTGTTGCAAGCCGACATGAACAAACATGGCAGCAAGCAACCGCCAGCTCTGGCTCGGATCTACTTGGATTTCCGCTCCTAAGACACCCCCAAAGTCGTAAACAGTTTGGACCGATTCATAGTCAAAGCCACGAAGCAGCAACATGGATAGAAAAACGCCGGTTGTTAATAAGAGTAAGCTACTGGTCACCGGATATTTCTTATCAAATAGTTGATTCATCCACAAGAACCTCCTGTACTGGAATATCATGAGGGGCAGGTGCAAAGTCTACTTCCTGGCAAGCATAGATGGTGCTGACAGTCGCTCCGTCGAAATCTGCCAAATAGCGATCGTAATAGCCTCCTCCATAACCCAGGCGGTAGCCATCCTTTTGAAAGGCCACTCCAGGAACATGGATCAGGTCAATCTCCGACTGATCTACCGCTTGACTCCCATCATCTGGTTCTATGAGGCCAAAGGCTGTTGGTTTCAATTTCTGCGGATTATAGACTGCAAATTCCATGCGCCCTTTGGGATAGGTTTTTGGGATGACAACCTGTTTGCCATCTTCTTGAGCTGCATCAATCAGAAAACTCGTATCCACCTCATGTGGGAAGGACAAATAGGTCGCAATCACGCTTGCTTCTTGGTAAGCTGGCAAAGAGCGCAACCGCTGGATCAAGGCTTGATCAGCCTTTCGCTTGTTCTCCGGCTCCAAGCCTTTCATCTTCTTCAATATACTTTTTCGAATACTTGCTTTCATTTCCGTCTCTCTTTATTGGTTGGCTTTCATTTTCAAGAAAGGACTAATGGCTTTGACACCAAAGTGCAGGGCTTCTTCCTTGGGACTCATCTGAGGGTGATGAAGAGCATAAGGACTGTCCACTCCCAACCAGAACATGACTCCATCCACTTTTGACAAGAGATAACCAAAATCCTCTCCAGTCATGGCGGGTAGGATATCAATCAAGGCGACATCTTCTGTTTGATCAAAGAAGGTCATCAGTTCATCTGCCAAGTCCGGATTGTTTTCCACCGGCAAATAGCCCCCTTGCTTAAGTTCAAGATCTAGCTCCATATCAAAAGCATCTGCAACCCCTCTGGCAATCGTCTCAAGTCGCTTCTGGGTCAAGAGGTTCATTTCCATGGTCAGGGTCCGGATGGTCCCATGCAGAAAGGCTGTCTCCGCAATGACATTATTGGTCGTCCCCGCATGCATGGAACCGAAGGTCACAACCGCTCCCTCGATAGGATCCACATTGCGGCTGACAATGGTTTGAACCTGGGTGACAAAATAGCTAGCAGCGACCAGGGCATCCTTGGCTTCATGAGGAAAGGCGGCGTGTCCACCTTTTCCTTTAAAGGTCAGCTTCACTTCACAGGTCCCTGCAAAGAGCGTCCCCCGATTGGTCGCGATTTCGCCTACCTTTAAGTCCGGACGGACATGGAGGCCGTAGAATTGATCAGGTAGCCAGTCTCCAAAGGCCCCAACTTCATACATAAGCATGCCTCCAGCTTCATTTTCTTCGGCTGGTTGAAAGAGGAACAAGAGATTGTTCTTAGGCTGTTCTTGAACCAATTGCTCCAACAAGCCCAAGGCTAAGGTCATATGAACATCATGGCCACAGGCATGCATCCGACCTTCGTGGCGGGAGGCAAAGTCAAGGCCAGTTTGCTCGATAATGGGCAGTCCATCGATATCCGTCCTCCAGCCAATGGTCTTTTCTGGATTGGATCCTTTCAGAAAAACCAGGATCCCCGTCCGCCAGGTCCGCTGCTCGACGAACTCTTTTCCTTCGGTAATTTCAGCGATACGCTCCAAGAGATAGGCTTGTGTTTTGAATTCTTCTAGTCCAATTTCTGGGATTTGATGCAAATCTCGCCGAATTTTTACTAAATCAAGTGTCATATCCATCTTCCTCTTTTGAGAAGAAGCCGAGGTATCCCCCAGCTTCCTTTTCTTATTCTTCTATTAAAGGTTACGCAAGGCATCCTCAAGCGCGGTTTTTTGTTGTGTCTGTTCGTCAATCGTCTTGATCACGCGCGCAGGCACACCCGCTACCACTACATTTTCAGGCACATCTTGGGTAACAATCGCACCCGCCGCTACGACGGAGCCATTACCAACTTGAACCCCTTCGATGACGACGGCGTTGGCTCCCACCAAGACGTTATCCCCGATACGAACTGGTTCTGCAGAGGCTGGCTCAATGACACCAGCTAGAACCGCTCCTGCTCCGATATGGCTGTTTTTACCAACCGTTGCACGGCCACCAAGAATAGCTCCCATATCGATCATGGTCCCTGCACCGATTTCAGCACCGATATTGATGACTGCTCCCATCATGATTACCGCATTGTCTTCAATGGTCACCTGATCTCGAATGATCGCACCCGGTTCAATCCGGGCATTCAAATAACGCTTGTCCAGCAAAGGTACCGCTGAATTGCGACCATCTTGCTCTACGATATAGTCTTTGTTTTCTGTTAAGTTGGCAAGAAGGGGCTCAATCTCTTTCCAGTCTCCAAATAGGACATCGCCTAGCTTTACAACGGATGCTGGAAGCTCTCCTGCCAATTCCCCTTCAAAGGTCACTTTTACGTTGGTTTTCTTTTCTGCATTGCCGATAAAGGCGATAATTTCTTGTGCAGTCATTTTTTGTGCAGTCATAGCGATACCTCTTGTTCTATGTAGTCAGTCCTCTAGGAAGATAGGCTCCTTTTGAACTCTTTGATTTTACTATTATAGCATAATTTGCAAGAATTCTTTCTCATCTAAAGATTTCATCAAAGCAACACGTTCTGGACCAATAGAGACAAGTAGAGAGGCCAGAATTTTTTGACAACCCCTAAATAGGAATTCTCAGATGATCTTATCGATTATGATTTATCCTCAACACTCCTTATACTTTTCAAACGGAATCTTCCCCCAGTTTCATCAAAAGACATAAAGACACTCATCTTATCCCTTGTAGTATAGACGATTGTAATTCGTTTGACTCCCCCAATAGCATAATTATTATGCATAAAGTCAGGAGTTCCTAATTCTTTTACAGCTTCTGTCAACTCTAGACCTTCTTCAGATGAAGCTTGCAAAGCCTTATAGTCTTTACTTGTTTTCGTGACTTCTCCTCTAAAACTTTTCCTAGTATAATAGGTCACACTACTGAGTTCCATAGAATCTTGTTCTTTCAGAAAATTAAGAGACAAGCGCCCTGTATCCCCGACAAGCTCATATTCTAATCCGATTCTCTGGCTACCGTCGGAGCTAGAGGACAGGTGACCAGAGACCGCTTTCCCAATCTGATCGACAATCTGCTCTGGCGTTACATTAGGTTCATTCGCTTTTCTCACTAAAGAAATGAAATCCTCTATGGACAATTCAATTCTGTGGTCCTTGTCAATATAAGGAGAATCTTCTCCAAAAAATGTAAATTCAGTTTTTACGGATGAATCTGTTGGGAGCTTCTCAGTCTTTTTAGTGGTTGAATAGGAATCTCTTTGATGGGAAAGGTATCTTACATAGTGGAGAGCCCCACAAAAGAGACACACAATGACGACAAGACCTATCCCTAGCTTCAGGAGACCACTGCGACGAGAAAACCAGGATGCTTTGAACTGGCCCATTTGGGATGCGTATACTCGATCTGATCTCGAATATTTGTCTTCCTCAAATTGATCTTTGGATTCAAATACCTCTCCTTGTGGTTGACCTTCTGAAAACACCTCCGGTACTTTTTTATTCCCCCCTGGCACTTTTGACCATTCTCGTTGAATTTTTCTACCTTTTTGCATTTCACTCTCCCTTATTCTCGTTTCTCAGGATGGAAGAAAACGGAATGAGACTCCTCCTTCTCACTTTAGTTATTCTTTTTTATCCTTTAATTTCGTCATACTTCCCAAACGGAAAAAATCTCCATCTTGATCAAAATACAAGGTAACTCGCATCTCATCACTTGCTTTATAGGAGATAGCAATTTGAGCCTCCGTCCCAGGTAAAAAACTGGAATAGAGCCAATCTGGTACTCCCAATTCTTTGATAGCTTCCATCAACTCCACCCCCTCTTGACCTGGCTGAGGAATAAGAGCACTATAATCATCACTTGTTCTTTCAGTTGATTCTCTCTGGCTTTCTAGGGTAAAATACTGAATCGAATGCAGAAGGAGGCAATTCTCCTTTTCACTAAAATCAAAGTCCAGTGCTGCTTTATTATCGGTAAGGAGATACGTCAATACACTTCCTCGACTACCATCAGAGTCTATACTCACATATCCATCTCTTGCTTTTCCTAATTGGTTGAAAATATCATCCATAGTAAGGTTGGCATCATTAATTTTTCTAATGTATGCGACAACCTCCTCTATATTGATATCAATTTTATGATTTGGGTCTGTATAGCGAGAGTTTTTATTAAAAAGATTTTTAAATTCCTTATCTGATAAACGAGCCTCTGTCCCCTTGCTTAATTTTACAGAGTGAGAATCATGCGCAGGTGATTTCACATATCGAGACACAATGTTAAAAAGGAACAAGAGGAACAGACCTCCTAGCACTAGCTTGAAGAAAATAGAGAAATGAGCTAAGTAAGACTTCTTAAGCACACTTTTTTGAAGATTCTCTCCACCATTTCGCTTCCCTGTTTTTGCTTCTTTGACCCTGCTTGGTAGTTCCATCCTATCATTCTGCAGATTACTTTTTGAAGAGAGCTCTGAAGAGATTTTATTTCCACCTGGGACCTTAGTCCATTCTCTCTGAATCTTTCTACCTTTTTCCATTCAATTTCTCCCCTCTATCAGGTAAGACTTGTAATCCCTTGAGAGTCCACCTGGCTCTTTCGCAACAAATAGCAAGAACCATCCATTATTTCAATCTCTAATAAATAAGATTTCCCCTTCTCATCCTGAAAGGATAGTTGAAATCCTTCCTGATCAGGGCTGATTTGGCGTCGGACGAAGGATTGTAGGCCCTGATAGCTACCTAGAAGTGCTTTCAGATCCATCTTTTCTCCAGGTTCTAAGCTCTGGTAAACTTTTTCTGAAAAAGCTTTGTTCCCCTCCCGGTCTAGATTGGCTAGACTGGCGTCGATCTCTTCTAGCAGATAGCTCCCATCAGCACCCTTGCTAAAAAGCAAACGGATGGAGGCTCCCTTTCCCCTATCGTCCCATCGATAGAGCAGGGAGAGACTGGGTTGCTTACTTGCTGTAGATTGAAAGAGAACTTTCTCTTGGGGGTGCCCCATCTCCTTCAGAAGGGTCTCCAGGCGACTTCCAGTCTGCTTCAGGCTACCGTTTTGGTTCTTTATCGACAGAGAAAAATGCTTAATTTGTTCCAAGGTCCATGGCGAATCCTTTTTTTCATTCGTTTCTTTTAAGAGTCGCTCCCCTTGAAATTCTTTCGCTTTAAAAGTTGATAAGTTCTTTATTTCACTTATCGCTGTAGAATTTTTCGGCGGATGACTAAGGACCTCTAACCCCATCCCTAGGAGGAGCGCTAGCAGCAGGAGACCAGGAATTGTTAACTTCTTGATGACTGTATCCATTTACTCCTCCTTATTCGACCTTGACTAGATGATAGCGAGCATCATTTGGGGCTTGCAAAGTGAGAAAGACGAGCCCCTCTTGTGCACGGTAGGTTAGGACCAAAACTGTCTTTCCATCCTTATGATTCAAAAGCAATGATTGTGGCAAGCCAACCTTTTGTAGAATGTCTTCTAGTTTCATGCCTGTTTTCTCTTTCCCACTAGCAAGACTGGTCAAGGCTGCCTTTTTCAGCTGTTTACTTTCCAGATGGTCCTTAGAGGTTGGTTGATAGCCTTGAATAGCTATTAGATAGTAGCCATCCTTCATATGGGTAAATTCAAATTGGTATCTATCTCGACCATCTTGTGTCGTTCCATAGCTGAGACGAAGGAGTTGCGTTCTAGCTTTTGACTCAAGCCGAGCTTGCTTGGCTCCCCCTAATTTTTTGACCAGGGCCTCTGGTGTCGTCCCCTTGGTGCTTGGTCCACCAGTCCCATCTCCTATTTTAAATTCCAGCAATTCCTCCAAATGCACCCCAACTTCCGGTCGATCTGATTTTGCTAGGAAGGCCTGCAGATAGGCTTCTTCCTTGCTGAAGGTCACTTGCTGGTCTGGACTTAGCTGGTCTTGTGGTCTCCAAGAAGCAGCAAGCCCATATCCTACTCCCAACATTCCCAGGATCCCTAAAAGAATCCCTCTTTTTTGGATGAAAGCTAAGAGGGTCTTCAGATGTTTTCTTGTTATTTCCTTTACATTATCCATTCTGCGATCGTATCTGTATCCCTTTCCGTCCAACTGTTCACACGTGTTTCCTTTGTCAACATATCCTACTATACCATAAATAGCCAGTCCTCGCTAGAACAGAAAAAGATCTGAAAATACTATTCCAGATCTTTTTAGGGTTTTAAGTGAATGGATTTTTCCTCCCTTACATCTTTCGAAAAGAATGAATGAAGAGCCCTTCTTCATCATCATTCTTTTTCAGATAAGAGGAAATCTCCATCAGATTGTCTCACAAAAGTAAACCTATATTCAGAAGAACTTGAGGATTTAATATTTACTCTCATTGTAGTCACAATATCATGAGTTTTGTAGTCCTCTTCTGCAGACATTGAAAGACTAGAAATCGTATGATCCTTAATCACTTCCTTGTAGGATACACCATCCTTACCAGTTTTGGCATCTCCCACTTTCAGTTTATCATAGTAAGATGAGGTCATAAAATCGTCCTCAGCTTCTTTATAATTTCCTGAATAATAGAGGTCTTTTAAATAATAATTGTCTCCATTCTTCTGAAACGTAAGGCGCATTTCACGTACAGTATGATAAGAAGGCAGCGTATCATCCTGATCTTCGTCTAACTCGCCCCATTCTAAATCAATTTTATCTCTTCGAAACGTGCCTTTCAAAGCCTTGCCATGTGCATCCACGACATCTTCAATGCTTGTTCCTAAATCTGGAGTTTCGTATGTCCCAAACTCCAAATCAGCTAAATCATCAATATTCCAAGAAAATTCTGCTTCTTCCGGATTAATATACTTCCCAGACTGATCACGCTTTGATTCCCCTGCGTCAGCTGTTGGGTGAAGGGCTGGTTCGCTACTTTTAGCATTTGTTGCACCAAAAGAACGGCCAAGAAATAGACCTGCAATGACTCCTAAGACTGCAAAAACACTAACACAAGCGATTAATAGACCTTTCCCTGGCTTCTTTTGATTACCAGTTTCTGGCACACCAAATGGTGCCTGTGATTGATTCATATTCATCTTTCATCTATCTCCTCTATATTAAAAACGTTCTGGACCAATGTATAAGAAGTCCCCGTCTGGTTGTGCTAAGAAGCGTAATGTCTTATAATCGTCACCGACCTTAAAGTTTACGGTTGCAATAACACGAGTAGAGTCATACTCTTCTCCATCTGCAGTAGCTTTTGTTTCTGTTCCAATTCGAACAGCACTTGATTTACGCTTTTTCAAAACTTCTGATAAGGACGTTCCACCTTTACCAGTTTTCTTATCTCCTGTTTTCAGATTTTTGAATTCTTTTGTACTTAACTCACGATCTGCAGAAGTATCTTCATCTTCATCGTCTTCTTCGTCTGCATAGAATTCTTCTAAATCAAAAGCTTCCACAGTTTTCAAATAATAATTGCCATCAACTTTTTCAAATCGGAAATAAACATTCTGATGTTCAGCATTCTTTGCACGATCCCAATAAAGAGTGAGGCTATTCTTATCATACTCCACACTGGAAGCCAATCCATAGGTGTCAACAATCTGATCAGCAGTCAAACCATAACCATCCTTATTGGTATAACTCAAGGAACCAAGGTCTTTAAGAGTCCAGGTGAAAACAGCCTCCTTCTTATCTGTAATGAAGCTGTTCTTTATCTTTTTTGCTTCTTCATTAGCGCGTTCTAAACGTTTTGTTCGATTAGCATCTGCTTGAGGCTTAGATGAATTTCCCCAGAAATAGCCAGCTCCACCACCAATTAATCCACCAAGAAGGAGTGCAAGAAGGGAAAAGACAACAAATTTCGTCCATCCACGCTTCGGTTTTGGTTGAACATTCCATTGCGATTGGAAGGCTTGAGGGTTCCCTTGTTGGTAGAACGGATTATTCTCTACCTGAGGCGCTTGATTTTGGAAAAATTGTTCCTGTCCTCCAGCTTGTGGTCCTTCTACTGGAGAAGCCTGTTGAAAGGCTTGCGCTCCTGGTGCCCCAAATGGCTCATAAGCTGTTTGGCTATTTTGTGCTCCAAAAGGTTCTTGGACGGTTTGACCAGTTTGAGCTTCAAGAGGTTGCTGAACAGTTTGTTCTTCTTGCGCTCCAAAAGGTTCTTGAACAGTTTGTCCCTCTTGTGTTCCAAAAGGCTCTTGAGAAACGTTCTCCTCTTGTGTTCCAAAAGGTGTCTTGTCTTCTGTTGTCATAATCTCTCCTTTACTAACAACCTGCGCCCGTCATTCTCCCCACTTTTCGTGACCATAGTTTGACGTGCAAAGTATAAATATAGTAGTTCTACTATATCATAAAACAGTCTATTTTTCCACCTCATTCTGAGATATTGAAAGCGATTAAAAAACGACCTCTTGCGAGATCGTTTTGTTGTCTATTATAGACGAGCGTTGAGTTCTTTGCTCAATTCTTCAAATCCTGGTTTACCAAGAAGGGCAAACATGTTACGTTTGTAAGCTTCAACACCTGGTTGGTCAAATGGGTTGATCGCGTTCAAGTAACCTGAAAGGGCGATGGCCAATTCGAAGAAGTAGATAGTGTAACCAAGAGTGAAGGCATCTTGCTCAGGAAGAGTTACGTACATGTTTGGTACGTCACCGTCAGTGTGGGCAAGAAGAACACCATCAGTCGCTTTTTTGTTAACGAAGTCAACGTCTTTTCCTTGGAGGTAACCAAGTCCATCAAGGTCTTCTTCCAATGTAGGGATGATCACGTTCTTACGTGGTTTATCCACACGGACAACTGTTTCAAACATGATACGAGTTCCTTCTTGGATAAATTGACCCAATGAGTGCAAGTCTGTTGAGAAGTTAGCTGAAGTTGGGTAAATACCTTTTTGGTCTTTTCCTTCTGTTCAGGCACCCCTTGTGGATCCATCTGCTGGGAATTCCCTTGCACTGACTGGCTAGTTTGATTGACTTGCCAATCAACCACTGCGTCATCTATTTTTTCTAATTTAGACCCAGAAGCCTGGACTTTTTGTCCAAGCTCTGAATCAATTTTTTAGACTTTTATTTTTCTAAATTGCTTGATTTTAAATTTTGTTATGGTCAAGCAGTTTCGAAAATCTGAATGGTAGAGTCCTTTTCAATTACTACTGCTTGGTCTGCTGCAACATGGAGAGTGCCCGGCAGGCTGCCCTCTTTTGAACCATCAAAAGAAATCGTGATATGGCCCAGTCCAGTTAAATTTTTTTCTACTACATTTCCTACGGCAGTAATCGAATATTCCTGACTATCTACCACCAGCTTTCCACCTTCTAGTATTGCACCTAGAAGATTTTTGTTATCGATTTTAAAACAATACTCTGCTAAGTCTTCCGGAGCTTCTTCTCCAAACAAAATGAGCATATTGGCATCTTGAATCATATTCTGAGCTTCAGGCCCCACTTGAATTACTTTAGCTTCAAAAATTTTCTTCATCTAATTCCTATTCATCCTTTCTCAAATCTGTCATAAACTTATGCTTATAGATAAGTTTAACATAATAGTTGCTATGTTTACGTGCATCTATCAAAAGTTTACTGATAAAGGCCAATACTAGCTATCCAAGCTACTAGCACCCGCGGAACACCATTGAGAAAGCGTGAATAAAGCACAGAAGGGACACCAACCTCAACTGTTTCAGCCTTGGCTTCAGATAGACCGAGTGCTACAGGAATGAAATCACAACCGTTTTGAGTGTTGATAGCAAATATAGCTGGCAGAGCCATTTGGGGCGGAATAGTCCCTTTGCCGATTTCAACTCCAATTAAGGTTCCAATAATCTGACTGATAACAGCTCCGGGGCCTAACAAAGGAGATAGGAATGGCAAGGAACAGATAAAGCCAATCAAAATGAGTCCCCAGATGTTCCCAGCTAGGGGAACCATTAATTTTGCCAGCCAATTTCCAACACCTGAACCTTGAATAACCCCAATCAGCAAGGAAACAAAGGCCATGAAAGGAATGATCGTGTTGAGCATTGTTTGGATGGCTTCACGAGCAGCCTGGTTGAAAGTCGCAACGACCTTCCCAGCGCCCATCCCAATTCTTGCTACAATACTTGTTTCAGCTTTTTGCTCTGTAATTTTTTTACTAGTATCGTAAGTTGGCTTTTCTGTTACCACAGTTGTCGCTTTTTCGTCTTCATTAGCAGCAGAAATTTGATTAAGGCCAACTGCTGACACATAGATTTCCTCGGTTATATATTGAGCTAGAGGCCCACTTTTCCCTGTAGCGACAATATTTATTGTAGGGATCCCCTTTTTAGGATAAATACCACAGCGAAGAGTACCGCCACAATCCACGATTGCTAAAGCAATTTCCTCATCTGGGATAGAAGTTTTAAACCCATTAACAGCTTCCATACCGGTCAAATCAGCAATTTTATCTACAATATCTGGCTTTTCTCCTCCGCCAGTGATATAGATGAATTTATGCTTAGCTTCACTAGGTGTAATGACCAAAGGTCCTCCGAAACCGCCATTTCCTTTAACAACTTTTATACTCTTATATGACATAATTTCACTCTTTCTATAAATCAAATGTTTTACTCAAGGTAACACCTTGCTGTTTTGCTACATAAGCAGTTGTAAAATCGGTCACCCAACCGCCTACAAAGTTCATGACAAGCCCAACAAGCATGTAACGAATGGCTAAGTCCATTTGACTTAAACCTAAAGTTTGAATTCCTGTTGCAATTCCCATCCATACAAACAATTCCCCAGGATTGATATGCGGAAATACACCATTTGAAGTGTGGCAGAACTGCATCTGAGCTGCTACAAAACTAGGTTTATAATATTCTGGTAAGAAACGTCCCATACTGATTGCCATCGGATTCCCCAGCATAAAGGCAGAAATGAAAGGTAAAATCATATACCGGCTAACAGGATTTTTGGCAGAAATCTTAGCCAGGGAATTGACCTTCTCTTCTCCCAAGAAAGCGATAAGGGTATTCATTGCAATCAATAGCATTAAGACAAGCGGTACAATATTTGTCATCCAGCTAATAAAGGTTTCTCCACCTAATTGGAAGAGTTTCATAAAACTCTCTGCAAAATTTGTAATGTGATTCATAAGGAACTCCCTTTCTTATTTTTTTTAAATAACTGTTTAATAGATAATTGTAAGTAATTCGCATAAAAGCCGAATCCCAGAAAAGAATCAGATGAACTTGTCTCTTTCTCAATACCTGCCTCATTCCAAAGATAGACTTTTCTAGCATCTTCTATGGCTGATTGCATCAACTTATTTTCTTTTCTCACAAGAGGATTATACTTGTCAAAATAATGGATGTCTTCTCCAACATAATCGTCCATATTTTGAAAACGTGCTAAGATTGTGACTCCTTGCATTTTGCTAGCTTTAAGAACCCGACCGTTTTCATCAACCGCGAACATGACAATCGTACCGGATTTGATTCTTCCGGACTTCCTGCCAATCGCTACGCGCCCCAGTTTTCGGAGCATCGTATAGGTCTTATTGAAGTCTTTGAGTTGCTGCCAGCCGAGGAACATTTGAAATATATAAGCTGCCATGACAAATACAGCGAAAATTATTAGCGAATTCATTAAAATACTCCTTTGCTCTTAGAAAATGATAGAAACTCTGTCTCTGTTTCTACAGCCCTCAATGCTTCTTTTAGAGAAGGCTCTCCTGCAATTCGAAAAATGTCGTCATACAATTCCAGCAATTCACTCTCCATTTTGCTTTCAATTTCTGAGGGAATGGCGACTAGAAAGATAAATTCAATCCAATCATCTCCTTTTTGATAAGGCTCTTCTAGCTTTCCAAACATTAAAATAGTCTTTGCATAACCCTGGTTAATTGTATGGGGGAAGGCAATTCCTCCACCAAAAATGGTTGATTGTTTTTTATCCCTATCAATTATCCGATTTCTAAAACCTTCATCAATCATCTGAAGTTTCTCTAACTCTGCAACCATATTTAGCAAGTATTGCTGATAGGTTTTTTGGGGAGTCAAACGAAGAAAACGTAAGCTGACTGTTTCTAGATTTTTTTGATGAAAAGCATTGGCCCTCTGCCATTCTTCCTGCAACCATTGATCATCAAAAAGATGATTAACTTGAATGACTGGAGATTTAGAATCTTTATATTTTAGAGGAACTGTCGTAAAAATCGCGAAATAGTCCTGATTCAAATCCAGATTAAAATCCTCTTCAGAATACTGAGTAATGTCTACATCATTTCCAAGAATTCGTCTGAGTTGCTGAATAATCATCGCAGCAGTTCCTCTTCCTGTTGTGCAAACTACAGCTATCTGCTTGCGAGAACCATTTACAACAGAGTTTTGCTTTCTTAAAATCATTTCAAAATACAAAGCCAGATATCCGATTTCAGATAATTCCAATTCAGAACCAAAAATTGCAGATAGTTCTTCTCCAGCAATTTTCGCCATTTCAAAAGCAAAAGGATATTGAGTTTGAACCTCGCCATGGAATATATCATTAGCTTGCACATGGAAAATCAGTCGATTGATTAAGGAGCCTAGATGAGACTTGATTTCTTCAAATAATTCTTCATCATCAAAGTTAACCAACATTGTTTCTTTGACTTTCTTGACAATCCCTTGAAAAATGTTTGCAAGCTGTTCAGATTGATAAGACGGCTTGCTTAAAGTGTCAATAAAACGGATATTAAACGGAAAACACAAAAAGTCTATCTCAAACTGACTGAGGGAAATCTTATAAGTCATCTCAATATGATAGATTAATTTTTCAACCAAAGGTGTCTCTGTTAAATCATTCCTATAGTAAGGAATAGGGCAACTCAACACCCTAGATGCATGAATACGCTCCACCATAATTGAAATTGTCTTTCGAAGGAGTTCCTTTGTTTCTTTCGGGATTTTATACTCCTGGAGTAGCGTCTCCAGAAAAGAAGATGTTGCCTCGGTGAGTGTCTTTCCTTCAAAGTAAGGGGCCACTTGGTGAATATAGAGCAAGCGCAAATTCAGCTCGGACCCCAAGACCTCCAGCCCACGGTTGGGCTTTCCTGAAATAGTGATAGAGTAACTCTCTGCCAAAGATTTTACTTGTTTTAAATCCTTATTAAGGGTACTTCTACTAACACCTGCTTCCTCAGCCAAGTCGTCAATAAGAAGAGGGGAGGTTGACTCAATTAAACGTTTTAGTAAATAGGCAATTCTTTTACTGGAAGAATTGAAGTCACTCTCCCGTTTTAAACTACCAGATAAAATCCTTTCCAACTCAGTATAGTCATACACCTCTAACATTAACTGATCATCTTGTGAGATAATCTGGATACTCGGAGCCAAAACATCATTTAATTGTTGGATACTCTTTTGCAAGGTTTGCATACTAATATCCAGCTCTGAGCGCATATCTACCAAGGAATAAGTTGGCTGTGAGACCATTTTTTCTAAAATATTATACCATCGATTTACTATGGTCAACTCTCTTCCTCACCTTCATTTTTTTAACCGCGAGTTTTCCCTCCGGCAATATTTGTAGTGACTCCAGTTATATAGCTAGAACGGTCTGAAATATAGAATGCTACAAGGTCAGCTACTTCCCGTAGTTTACCACTTCGTCCCAAAGGAGTTGTTGAAGTTGAAGCATAACCAGCTCGAATATCTTCTACCGTCTTTCCACGGGTATAAGCAAGAGCTTCCTCATAAGAAAGAGTTCGAAGTCCCGTAGCTTCCATAATTCCTGGAGCAATTCCAACCACACGTACACCATGCTTACCCAGCTCTTTTGCCCATGAACGAGTGTAACTATAGACTGCTGCTTTTGTGGCAGCATAGGCACTTTGTCCTTCAGAACCTTCCAAGCCTGCTTCTGAAGCCATGTTCACAATTACACCTTTTCCATTTTTCACTAAAATACGTCCCACTGCCTGACTAACCAGATACAAACCTTTTTGATTAATCATCGTTACTTTTTCGAACGTCTCATCGTCCAATTCGTAAGGACCTTTAGGATTTTCTGCATCGATTAATAATCTAGGGATATTAATCCCTGCATTATTGACCACTGCATCAATATTGCCAAATCTTTCAACTATTTTGGCAACACCCTCTTCTACTTCAGAGCGAGAAGTTACATCAACTTTTACAAATAATAGATTTGGATGACGCAAATCGTTGTCGCTAAGATCGAAATTCGCTACGTTGACACCTAATTCCAGCAATTCTTCAACGATTGCCTTACCGATCCCAGATGACGCGCCAGTCACAAGAACTGTTTTGCCTTTTATGTTTAACCAATCATTCATTTTGATACCTCTCAAATTTTATTTACAAGGCAATTATACAGCGCTTTCATAAATGAATTAAGACACTCTTTTTTACACAGTTCAAAAAAATAATAAACTAATTAAGAGGCTTGTACTAAAAAATCCACAAGAAATGAACTTGTGGATCTCTTTTTATACTCTAAATGAACTCAAGGCATATAAGAATCAAAGGCGTGCATTCAACTCAGCACCCAGCTCTTCAAAGCCTGGTTTTCCAAGAAGGGCAAACATGTTTTTCTTATAAGCCTCAACTCCAGGCTGGTCAAATGGATTGATACCATTCAGGTAGCCAGAAAGAGCAATAGCCAACTCAAAGAAGTAAATAGTGTAGCCCAAAGTGAACTCATCTTGCTCAGGCAGTGTCACAAACATATTTGGAACTCCACCATCAGTGTGTGCTAACAGCACTCCATCTGTAGCTTTTTTATTGACAAAGTCAACATCTTTTCCTTGCAAGTAGCCAAGACCGTCCAAGTCTTCTGCCAATTCAGGAATCAGCACATTTTTGCGAGGTTTATCTACACGTACAACTGTTTCAAAGAGGATACGGGTACCTTCCTGGATAAATTGTCCCAGAGAGTGCAAGTCTGTTGAGAAGTTGGCTGAAGTTGGGTAAATCCCTTTTTGGTCTTTCCCTTCTGACTCACCAGCCAGTTGCTTCCACCACTCAGAGAAGTATTGTAGAGATGGTTCATAGTTAGCTAAAACTTCTGTCAGATAACCTTTACGGTACAAGATATTGCGTACAACTGCATATTGATATGCTTCATTTTCAGCCAACTTATCAGAAGCATAAGCCTTGCGAGCAGCATTTGCTCCTTCCATTAACTTGCTGATATCAGCCCCTGCAGCTGCGATTGGCAAGAGTCCCACTGCTGTCAATACTGTAAAACGACCACCTACACTATCAGGCACTACAAAAGTATCCCAGCCATTAGCATCTGCTTCAACCTTAACTGCACCTTTAGCGCGGTCTGTAGTTGCATAAATCCGTTTATTTGCTTCTTCCTGACCATACTTCTTAACCAAGAGTTCTTTGAAGACACGGAAAGCAATAGCAGGCTCTGTAGTCGTTCCTGACTTAGAAATAACGTTGACAGAGAAATCTTTGTCTGATACATAGTCTACCAAATCAGCCAAATAGCTTGAAGAAATAGAATTTCCAGCATAGAGGATTTGAGGTGCCTTGCGTTCTTCCTTGCTTTGTAGATTTACAAAAGAATTATTCAAGAAATCAATAGCTGCACGAGCTCCTAAATAGGAACCACCAATACCGATTACGATCAATACCTCACTATCAGATTGGATTTTAGCAGCAGCCTTTTGAATACGAGCAAATTCATCTTTGTCATATTCTTCAGGCAAGTTCAACCAGCCAGTCATTTCTGCCCCAGGACCTGTACCATTTCGCAGAGCAGAATCTGCAGCAGTCACTTGAGGCTGCATATAATCTAGTTCATGTGGTGCTACAAATTTATCTAACACCTTTGAGTAGTCAAATTTAATATGTGACATGTTTATCCTCCAATTGTTCTTTTCTTTTATGATAACGCTTTAAGAAAAAATAAGCAAGTGCTTTCGCTATTTTAAAACGTTTACATTTGTATTCTATACTATTTTTCTAAATAAGCTAACCTTAGGACATAACCGAGAGCAATCGTTTGCGTAAGTCAACAAATTTTAGGCCTATTTAGGCCTATTGAGAAGAACAATTTTGATTGACAAGAAAACAAATATGCTTCTTAAGATTGGATGTCAGCTGAATTCATTTCAGGTCCGTTCAAACTAGATTCGCTGCTCCAATATTCATCTGCACCTTTTAGGCTTGACTCATCAAGAGCAATAGAAAAAGAGCACACAGCTCACTTCGCTTAGGGCTGCTGGATTCCTCCCCTGACCCGCTTCACGCAGAACTGTTGCTCCGATAGGTATTATATCATAAATTGTGGATTTTGCAAAGGTCTGGTTTTTATTCTTGTGTTTCGGCCTTAGCTGCGAGCTTGGCTTGTTTTTTTCGTTCTCGACCTTGGCGGAAGAAGGTCTGCATGATGGCTGCACATTCTGCTTCCAAGATTCCTGTTTCCACTTCCACCCGGTGATTGAGGCGCTCATCTGTCAAAATGTCGTAGAGACTTCCTGCTCCGCCAAACTTCTGATTGGTCGCCCCGTAAATCACCTGGGGAATCCGAGCTAGACCAATGGCACCACTACACATGACACAGGGTTCAATGGTCACAAACAGAGTCGTATCCAGCAAACGCCAGCTCTCTTCATGCTGATTGGCTTCCTCGATCGCCATGATTTCCGCATGCATGACCGCCCGCTGCAGCTCCTCACGCGCATTATGTCCACGCCCGATAATCTGACCATCCTTGACCAAGACACAGCCAATCGGTATTTCATCATTGGCGAGGGCAATCTCCGCCTCTTTTAAAGCCTCTCGCATAAAAGCTTCTTTCTCTTCTAGGGTATAGTCTCTCACTTGTACACTCACTTACTTTTTATGTTCTTGTTCTATTATATGATGAAGCCAGAAAAAAAGCCACCAATGGGTGACCTTCTTATAGGGAGATATTATGAAAAAAAAGTTTGGATTCTAAACAAAGTTGGGAGGTCTTTGTTTATGGTCTTAGTATAGACCACAGGGCTTAAAGTATTCTTAAGACTCAAAAAAGTTGAGAGAGACTCCCAACTTTTATTGAATTATTTACTTGACCAGACACTTTCCAGGATATTGGTTTGGTCACGATCTGGTCCGACTGAGAAGGTTGAAATGCGCACACCAACCAATTCACCGATCCGGCGAACATAGTTGCGGGCATTTTCTGGAAGCTCATCCAGGTGGCGGACACCCGTAATGTCTTCTGACCAACCTGGCAATTCTTCATAGATTGGTTTGCAACGTTTGAGTTGCTCCAAGCTTGCTGGGTAGTAGTCGATGCGTTCCCCATCCAAGTCGTAGGCTACACAGATTTTTACCGTGTCCAAGCCTGACAAAACGTCGATCGAGTTCAAGCTAAGGTTGGTAATTCCTGACACACGACGGCTATGGCGCATCACAACTGAGTCAAACCAACCAACACGACGAGGACGACCGGTAGTTGTCCCATACTCATGGCCAACTTCACGGATCCGATCACCTACTTCATCGAAGAGCTCTGTAGGGAATGGACCATCACCGACACGGCTGGTATAGGCTTTACATACACCGACAACCTTATCGATCTTGCTTGGGCCAACTCCTGATCCGATAGTCACCCCACCAGCGACTGGGTTTGAAGAGGTTACAAATGGATAGGTTCCTTGGTCGATATCCAACATAACCCCTTGGGCTCCTTCAAAGAGCACGCGCTTGCCGTTATCCAAAGCATCGTTCAAGATAACAGAAGTATCGGTTACATATTGTTTGATTTGTTGACCATATTCATAGTATTCTTCGAAGATATCGTCAAATGACAAAGCCTCTGCATCATAGAGTTTGGTAAATTGACGGTTCTTTTCTTCCAAATTGATGCGAAGGCGTTCCGCAAAGACGTCACGGTCCAAAAGATCCGCAATCCGAATTCCTACACGTGCAGCCTTGTCCATATAGGCTGGTCCAATCCCTTTGATGGTCGTTCCGATTTTGTTGTCCCCTTTAGACTCTTCTTGGAGACGGTCCAATTCGATGTGGTAAGGAAGGATGACATGGGCACGGTCAGAAATGCGAAGGCTGTCTGTTGATACCCCTTCTTCATGGAGATAAGCCAACTCTTTGACCAATGATTTCGGGTTGACCACCACCCCATTTCCAATCACAGAGATCTTTTCAGGGAAGAAGATACCAGAAGGAATCAAGTGCAACTTGAACTTTTTGCCGTCAATCACGATGGTGTGACCGGCATTGTCCCCACCTTGGTAGCGAGCAATGACTTCTGCATTGGCTGATAGGAAGTCTGTAATCTTCCCTTTTCCTTCATCTCCCCACTGGGTTCCTACAACAACTACTGATGTCATATCTTTGTCTGAGCTATATAGCTCGTCCTTTCTTGAAAAGCAGGCAGGAATCTCACCTGCGATTATGTTTTATACCTCATTATATGAAAAATTTGACAATTTTTCAAGGAGGGTTCATCATTTCATTTGTTTTTTCTCTTATGTAGACGAATTACATTTTTACAAAATATGTATTTTCTGAATTTTAGTACTTAATTTAAAATAAAAGTTCGGAATTTTTGTAAAATCGTAGCGGAAATTTGCTTTCTTTTTCCGTTTGTAATAGACTAAAATAACTACCATAGGACGGTGAAACGATGACGATTAATCAATTACTGCAGAAACTGGATACATCAAGCCCTATTCTCCAAGCGACCTTTGGTCTGGAGAGGGAAAATCTGCGAGTGACAACTGATGGACACTTAGCTCAAACTGCTCATCCGAGTCAGCTTGGTTCCCGCAATTTCCACCCGACCATCCAAACAGACTTCAGCGAACAACAACTGGAACTAATTACACCTATTGCTCACTCTACTAAGGAAGCGCGGCGCTTACTGGGAGCTATCAGCGATGTGGCAGGCCGCTCAATTGACCAGAGTGAATGCCTGTGGCCTCTGTCCATGCCACCGCAGCTGACTGAAGAAGATATTATCATCGCCCGTCTGGAAAACGAATACGAACGCCACTACCGAGAGGGTTTAGCGAAAAAATATGGCAAAAAACTACAGGCCATCTCTGGTATCCACTACAACATGGAGCTAGGGAAAGATCTGGTCGCTGCTCTCTTTCAAGTCAGCTCCTATCATTTACTCAAGGACTTTAAAAATGACCTCTATCTCAAACTGGCTCGAAACTTTCTGCGTTTCCGATGGCTCTTAACCTATCTCTACGGTGCTGCTCCTCTGGCAGAAGCCGGCTTCTACAGTCAGGAATACCCGCAGCCTATCCGCTCTTTTCGCAACAGCAACTATGGCTATGTCAATGACGAGAATATTCAGGTGTCCTACACTTCTTTGGAGCAATATGTAACCGATATTGACAACTACGTTCAGTCTGGCGAGCTCAGTGCTGAAAAAGAATTTTACTCAGCCGTTCGCTTCCGTGGACAGAAGCACAATCGCGCCTATCTGGAGCAGGGTATCACCTATCTGGAATTCCGCTGCTTCGATCTCAATCCTTTTGACCATTTGGGCATTAGCCAAGAGACCTTAGATACTGTCCATCTCTTTTTACTGGGCCTGCTCTGGCTAGATGATGTAGAAAATGTTGATGCAGTATTAAAAGATGCTCATGATTTGAACCAGAAAATTGCTTGTAGCCACCCGCTGACTGCCCTGCCAGATGAGGCAGACAGCTCAGCCATTCTCCAAGCCATGGAAGGGCTCATCCAGCATTTTGAACTGCCAACTTACTATCAAACTTTGCTGGACCAGATGAGAGAGGCTCTCTTACATCCTCAGCTGACACTGTCAGGACAGCTCCTGCCCCATATCCAGCAAGATTCCTTAACAGCTTTTGGTCTAGAAAAAGCAGAAGAATACCACCGCTATGCCTGGACTGCTCCTTATGCCCTCAAAGGCTACGAAAATATGGAACTGTCCACCCAGATGCTACTCTTTGATGCTATTCAAAAGGGGCTAAATGTCGAAATTTTAGATGAAAAGGACCAATTTCTCAAGCTTTGGCATGGTAGTCATGTAGAATATGTCAAGAACGGTAATATGACCTCCAAGGATAACTATGTCATCCCTTTGGCCATGGCCAATAAAACAGTCACCAAAAAGATTTTGGCAGCAGCTGACTTTCCCGTTCCGGCTGGAGCAGAATTTTCTTCTCTAGAAGAGGGACTGGCCTACTACCCTTTGATTAAGAACCGAGAAATTGTTGTCAAACCCAAGTCAACTAACTTCGGACTGGGCATCTCTATCTTCCAAGAGCCAGCTAGCCTGGAAGCTTATCACAAGGCTCTGGAGATTGCTTTTTCAGAAGATGTCGCCGTCTTAGTGGAGGAATTTATCGCTGGAACGGAGTACCGCTTCTTTGTCTTAGACGGACAATGCCAAGCAGTCCTCTTGCGAGTGGCGGCCAATGTCGTCGGAGACGGTCAGCATACCGTGAGAGAATTGATTACCATCAAAAATGACAATCCTCTGCGGGGCCGAGATCATCGTTCACCGCTTGAAATCATTGAACTGGGGGACATTGAACTGCTCATGCTGGACCAGCAAGGCTATGGACCAGATGATATCCTGCCTGCTGGAGTCAAGGTTGACTTGCGGCGCAATTCCAACATTTCTACTGGCGGAGACTCGATTGATGTCACAGACAGCATGCACCCATCTTATAAGGAACTCGCTGCGGACATGGCAAAGGCTATGGGAGCCTGGGCCTGTGGCGTTGATCTCATCATCCCTGACAGCTCTGCTATTTCCACAAAGGAAAACCCCAACTGTACCTGCATCGAGCTCAACTTCAATCCTTCTATGTATATGCACACCTATTGTGCTGAGGGGCCGGGACAAAGCATTACTCCGAAAATACTAGCTAAACTTTTCCCAGAAATGGACCTATAAAGTAAGAAAACGCAGAAGATGTCTCTGCGTTTTTGTTTTGTAACCGAGGTAGAGTTTTAGATGATAACCTAAAAAGATTAAGCATGGTCCTCCTACAAGTTTAAAATAGCAAGTCATTTGCTGTAAAATCATCCTCTAACAAGCAAATTTCAAACCTCTCCTGCATATAGCAGAGGAAATCTTCCCTTTTTCCCAAAAAGAATCATAGGCCGCGAATACAAGGCTAGTATCATCTGAACAAGTTCCAGCCAGTTACTGTTGGCTTCCATAGCCCACCATCTCAATCGCTTTAAAACTGCCTCGGGTTAAAAATCCATACGGAACCCCTAATGCATCAGCTACCGCCAAACCATAGACTGCCGCTTTCAAAGATTGGTTCATGCTAGCCTCCTTTGTTTTATTATACTATTTTTGGTCTTAAAATTCTTCCTAACCCCAAAAAACAAGCGCAGGCCTGCGCCTGTTTTTCTATTTTGTGTTAAAATAAAAGGTATGGACAAAATTATCAAAACTATCTCAGAAAGTGGCTCTTTCCGTGCCTTTGTACTAGACAGTACAGAGACCGTGCGAGCAGCCCAAGAATACCATCAGACACAAGCAAGCTCAACTGTGGCCCTCGGTCGGACCCTGATCGCAAGTCAAATTCTCGCCGCCAATGAAAAGGGAAACACCAAGATAACGGTGAAAATCCTCGGTACTAGCTCACTTGGTGCTATCATCACTGTGGCAGATACTCAAGGAAACGTCAAAGGCTACGTGCAAAATCCTGGTGTGGATATCAAGAAAACAGCGACCGGTGAAGTCGTGGTCGGACCATTTGTCGGAAACGGGGAATTCCTAGTGATTACCGACTACGGCACAGGCAATCCTTATCATTCCATGACACCTCTCGTCACTGGAGAAATCGGTGAAGACCTAGCTTATTACTTGACTGAAAGCCAACAAACTCCATCTGCAGTGGGGCTCAATGTCCTTCTTGATGAAGAAGACAAGGTCAAGGTTGCCGGTGGTTTCTTGGTGCAGGTCTTGCCAAATGCCAAGGAAGAAGAAATTGCCCGCTTTGAAAAACGTATCCAAGAAATGCCGGCCATTTCTACCCTTTTAGCCTCTGACGACCATATTGAAGCCCTTCTTACTGCCATCTATGGCGAAGATCACTACAAACGTCTCTCTGAAGAAGAGATCCGCTTCCAATGTGACTGTAGCAAGGAACGCTTCATGGATGCCTTGGCTAGCTTGCCAGCCAAAGACCTTCAAGAAATGAAGGACGAGGACCAGGGAGCAGAAATTGTTTGCCAATTCTGTCAGACGGCTTATCACTTTGATAAAAACGACTTGGAGGAACTCATTCGTGACAAATCTTAATACACCTTTTATGATTGGGAATGTCGAGATCCCAAACCGGACGGTCCTTGCACCTATGGCCGGTGTGACCAACTCAGCCTTCCGCACGATTGCTAAAGAACTCGGGGCAGGGCTTGTAGTCATGGAAATGGTCTCTGATAAAGGAATCCAATACAATAACGAAAAGACCCTGCATATGCTCCATATTGATGAAGGTGAAAATCCTGTATCGATTCAGCTCTTTGGTAGCGATGAGGACAGCCTGGCACGCGCAGCTGAATTTATCCAAGAAAATACCAAGACCGATATCGTCGATATCAACATGGGCTGCCCAGTTAATAAAATCGTCAAGAACGAGGCGGGTGCCATGTGGCTCAAGGACCCAGACAAGATCTACTCTATCATTAACAAGGTTCAATCCGTCCTTGATATCCCCCTCACTGTTAAAATGCGGACAGGTTGGTCTGACCCTTCTCTAGCAGTTGAGAATGCCCTCGCAGCTGAAGCTGCAGGTGTCTCCGCCCTTGCCATGCACGGACGGACCCGGGAGCAAATGTATACGGGTCATGCGGATCTTGAGACCCTTCACAAGGTTGCACAAGCACTGACCAAGATTCCATTTATCGCCAACGGAGATATCCGGACGGTGCAAGACGCCAAACAACGGATCGAAGAAGTCGGTGCCGATGCGGTCATGATCGGCCGTGCTGCTATAGGGAATCCTTACCTCTTCAATCAAATCAATCACTACTTTGAAACAGGAGAAATCCTGCCTGATTTGACCTTTGAAGACAAGATGAAGATTGCTTATGAGCACTTGAAGCGCTTGATCAATCTCAAGGGTGAGCACATTGCCGTTCGCGAATTCCGCGGCTTAGCTCCTCACTACCTCCGAGGAACCTCAGGCGCAGCCAAACTCCGCGGAGCCATTTCGCAAGCTAGCACTCTAGCTGAGATTGAAGAACTTCTTCAATTAGAAAAAGCTTAATGACAAAAAAACAGCATCGAAATATTGATGCTGTTTAAAATATGTACTAACTATTTTTAACATAAAATAGCTAGCTGGTTTTTCAAAAAAACTGACATATTTTTTTAGTCAGTTATGTAAATCTAAAACTTTCCGCTGTGAGAAAAGCGCCTGAAACACAAATGTTTCAGGCACTCGGAATTATTGAGACCTTAGGCTCAATAATTAGTCATGGAACTTCGAAGAAGTTCGCTGACGTCCGTACTCACTTAAGGAAAGTTTTTAGAAGAACTTATCTTCATTTGACAGCATCAACTTTTTGATGCTGTTTTTGTATCTTATTGATCCGCTTGAGATTCGCTTTCTTTCCAGCGATAGGTCTTGCGTGGTTTTTTCTTAGGTACCCGCTTAACCCCCACTTCTTCAACGTAAGAGCCATAGGTCACAAGGAAATTATTGGTCAAAATTTCTTTATCTGGATGGATAAGATTCACCAACTCGGTTGCTTCGTATACGGTGAAAGGCTCTTCTAGGAGATGGAGGAAGGTTGGGTTCCAGGCCAAGCGCCCTTGGATCCGCTTGATGGATTCTTGGACAATCTCATAGTGGTCAAAGGCAAAATCTTCAGCCGTCAAGACACGGCCGTCTAGGGAACATTCCCCATGTTTGAAGTCCACATCGAGAAAGAGAACTTCTTTGGCATCATCTCCAGCTCGGACCATATCTACTGCTTCAGCTGGCAAATAAACCAAGTGAGCAATGGTAATGACCCAACCCCGAGGGTCCCGACCAGGAGTAGAAACTGTCATTAGTTGCTCGACCTTTTGAGGGGTCAATTCTAGTCCAACTTCTTCCTGGACTTCACGGATACAAGCCTGGATAGCATCTTCGTGCTTTTGCAAGAATCCTCCAACCAAGGCGACCCGATGCTGACAAGGATGCGTTTTGCGGCGAATCACCAAGAGCTTCAAACGCCCCTCCACAAAGCAGTAGGCCACCATATCGGCAGTTACGCTTGGATTTTCATAGGTAGGATGATCCTGCTCCTTATACCAACGGAGGAATTCTTCCTCGCTGACGACCGTCTCGTAGTATTCCTTTTCGTTCATCCCTTCCGGAATGCTGATTGTTGCCATCTAAGCAACCTCCTTTTTCACTGCTTTACTCCACTGATACCAACCGACAAGACTGTTAAGGGTATAGACCCAGTACATGCCTTGAATATGGATGCTCTTTCCCCACCAGAGATAGATACTGAAGAGGTTGGTCGCAATCCAAAAAATCCATTGTTCGCGATAGAGACCGGTCATGAGAAGCTGTCCGACACCATTGGTCGCATCTGTTATACTATCACGGAAAGGGCGAGCACTGTGGATGCTTTTATAGGCGTAGCCCATCCCGATCCAAATCAGAGCTGTTAGAACCAAATACTTGATCCATTCCATTAAGGTTAATTTCTTGGACTCAAAGTGAGATTCTTCTGCATCCCCCTGGTCATTGATCCGATTTGACAACCAAACATAGAGACCAATTGGTTGCATCACGAAGAAGTACAGGGTCGTCAAAACTTCTCCATAGAAGTTTT
The DNA here is from genome assembly GCF_015552665.1 of Streptococcus sp. 1001283B150225_161107_H12. Lineage (NCBI taxonomy): Bacteria > Bacillati > Bacillota > Bacilli > Lactobacillales > Streptococcaceae > Streptococcus > Streptococcus sp. 1001283B150225_161107_H12. The sequence continues at coordinate 182,424 of NZ_JADNFC010000003.1, forward strand.
TGTTCAGGGCTAGGACGAGGTAAATCGCTGAGTTTACTGCTCCAAAGAGATAGTTACTAGCCCGACCTTCTGCTACTAGTATAACACAAACGATTCCTGTCCAGGAGGCAAAGAGCCCTAACCAATCGTGACTTGCTTCCTGATTGGTAAACTCTAGGACAAAGGGCACGCTAGATAAAGCAAGCAAATAAAGCCATTGTGTCAGAGTGCGACCTGCAAATAGGTCTTTCCAAAGGAGTTTCATAATCCCTACGAAGCCACGTTTGCCAGCTTCTCGATGGACATTTTTTAAATGCTCCCCAAATGTTTGAATTTTTTCTTGTAGTCGTTTCATGCTGCATCTCCTTTAATCAGCTTGATAAATCGTATCGATGACACGCTTTGCTTCTTCGTAATTCCCCAAGTAGTCCTGCCCGAGATAGGCTGTAGGAATATCTGCGAGATATTGGTGGCGGAGGTGATCCAGGTGATTTGAAAAACTGTTGCGAATTTCGTCATCTGCCATGGTCATATCACGGAAGCCATCATTGACATAGGATCCAATGGGTTGGACAAATAAGATCAGATCCCATTTTTCCTTAGCGAGGATACTAACGAATAAGTTATCAAAGGTATCCGTCATACTGGTCTCTTGGCCTTCTACTTCCATATAGTAGTCGTAATAGCCCTTGGTCACCAGCGAATTCGTATCCGCAATGACCAGGCCTCGATTGGCACTACTGTCGATTAATTTTGAGGTTTGATCGTATTGTCCAAGTAGGAGATAATAATAGTCCTTGGGGGTCAGCTCATCATCCCGTACATTGTTTCTGATCTGGTACTCCCGGGCATATTCTAAGCTCACTGGCGCATCATAGAAGCGGGCCAAATCTTTTGCCAAGGTCGTCTTCCCGTTACTAGCACTCCCCATAATGAGGACCTTTTTCGTAAACTGACGACGGAAGGGTTGCGCAATGTATTTCCAATACTTGCTGGGATTTTCCCGGATGAGGGTCCCTGAGATCCCAAACTGACGCTCCTGTAGGTGCGCTTGAAAGCCTCTCGCTTCAAGCTCCTCTTGGTAAGCTTTCTCTCCAACGAAGAAGATAAGCTCCTCTCTCTCAGCATCATATTGAATGGTTTCTAAGGCTGTTTTCAACCAAGGCTCCCATCCTAAGGGATAGCGAGGAAGTTCTGTCTCGTCTAATTTATAAATTTGGGTGAGTTCATCATTTGAAAAACCTTCTCGAATATAGCGAAAACGTTTCTGCAAAGGAAGGCCAACTTCTTCTCCTCGGTCACCTTTGTAACCAGAGACAATCACACAAACGCGGTCGCATTGGCGTTTTGCCCGTTGAATTAAATCAATATGACCTTGATGAAGGGGGGCAAACGTTCCAAATACTACTGCCACTTTTTCTTTCATCTAACTGGCTCCTTTATCATAATGTCAAAACATGTTTTGCTTATGATTTTATTATAAACTATAATTTCAATCTGTCAATACTTTTTTATAAAAAAATATATTTTTATAAAACAAAAATTAAAAAAGATTCAACTCTGTATGTTATTATACAGAATTGAATCTCTGATTTCAATCATTTTTTTAATTTTCTCAGTGGCGAGCCATTATTCCCGAACCAAGGCATGCGCATGGCCATTTTCTGTCACTTGAACACTTGCCACTTGACCATCTTGACCGACAACTATATCCAGGCTAGCTGCAGATCCATCTTGGGTGGAAATCAAGCCAGCATGGTAATGACCTTGATCCAAGTTGTATTCATAGCTTCCAATTGTATAGCCCACTGCATCGCCACCAGGAGTTTGAATGGTTACTTGTCCACCTTGTCCGATGCTTACGCCTGTATCTCGACCGTCGGTCCAACTACCTGCTGCTCCTGAATAATCCCCTGAGGCATAACTCAAGACACCTTTATAGCGTGGGTTCTCTGTCTTAGAGGCTTGTTCTTTGGCAGTCGTGCGACCTTCTTCCAAGCTAGGACGTTTTTGTTTTTCTGGTGCTGAGTTCACTGCTGGTTTTGTTTCTTTGGAAGGAGTTGGAACCAGGCCTTGACTGGCTTCTGGAACTCTTGGTGTCACTGGAGTTGATGGATTTTCTTGGCTCGCTTGTGTTTCGCTCGAAGCCATGGCAGGTGATTGTGCAACTTCTGTGCTTTGTGTGGTTTTGCTTGCGGTCTTTTTCTCTTCTTTTTTACTAGTAGAGCTTTGTTTCACTTGCGCAATTTTACTAGTTGAAGATGGACTGGTTTCCTTTTTCTTTTCTGATCCACATCCGCTTAAGAGAAGAGCAGCTGTTAGAGCAAGGGTAAATAGACTAAAGAAGGTTCCTTTCATTTTCATGGCAATACCTCTCTTTTGTAACATTTGTTACATTTTGTAATATAATTGTAACATTCATCTATAGGGAAGTCAAGAGGATTTGCAAGTCTTATAAAAAATAGAAACTAGTTTCAAAAAAAGAGTGAACAAATGGAGCCCTACTCCAAGCATTCACTCTTTTTCTTATTGATAAACTTCTTGATAAAATTCGATAGTATCTCCATCTTGGACAGTTGTTTCTGCTGCCCCTTTTGGTGCCATCTCTCCATTGATCTTGTACATCCAATAGAGTCCCTTGCTTTCGTCCTGGGCTACGCCATCGATCGAGGTGATGAGGCCACTCTTCTCCTCAATCTTGTAGTTAGCTTTCAGGACTTCCATCAGGTTGGCTTTTTCAGCAACCTTCAAGGTCTTGCTTTGAGCTTCTTGCCCTTCAGGGGCGATACTGACCGTAATGGTAATTTGTTTTTCTTTCGCTACTTGTGAGCTAGAAGCTGAGCTTTCCGTAGTCGATGATTTGCTTTGTCCGCAACTGACCAATACAAGAGCTGCTAGGACAGCAAAGAAACTATAAAGTGTTTTTTTCATGATACAATCTCCTAAATACTACATAAAGTAGAGGGTAAAAACAGGCGGTGGAAAGGGCGTGGGCCAAGTTAAAGCTAAAGCCATTCACCAGAGCATAGGTCCACCAAGGCATGTGATAGAGAACAGCATAAAGACTGTCAATCAGCACCCCGTAGAGAAAGGATAAGGTGCCGACCACTAGAGTCTGAACTTGCAAAGACAGATGGCGGTAAAGCCCCCGCCAAAGAGTCAAGAGGAGGCCAAAGGCCAGTATCTGAGCGAGCACCACTGGGCTCATCCCCAAGAGAAAAGCCGAGGTAAACATGGTGACCGCCATCACCAAACAGGCAAATTGCCAGTCTTCAAATAGCACCAGTAAAAAGAAAATGGCACTAATGGGTTGGACATTGGGCAAGAAGGCAAAGGCTTGTCTCAGCACCACACAGAGGGCTGCTAAGAGGGTGATTCGGGTCAAGCGTTTGAGAGGCACTGCATATCCTCCTAGTCAATCGTGAAGTTAAGCCGACCAGACTTAACACCTACCTTGAGGGTTTGCCCTTCAGCCACTTCTCCTCTCAAGAGGATCTCTGCCAAGTAGTCTTCCACCTGGGTCTGGATGGTTCGGCGCAAAGGACGTGCTCCCATCTCTGGATCATATCCGTGAGTCGCCAGCCATTTAAGAGCAGACGCTTGGAATTTCAGAGTAATGCCTTTCTCTGCTAGAGATTGAACCAGCGGTTTCACCATAATCTTGACAATCTCATGCATTTGGTCACTGGTCAAGCTATGGAAGACAACCTTCTCATCAATCCGGTTGATAAACTCTGGTCGATAGGTCTTCTTCAACTCTTCAAAGATGCGTTTCTCCATATTGGCCTGGTCAAAGCGAATATCCTTAGCTCCAAAGCCAACCGTCTTATCATCTCGTAAAGCGGTAGCTCCCAAGTTTGAGGTCATGATAATAATGGTATTGGAGAAATCTACCTTGCGTCCCTTGCTGTCGGTCAAAACACCGTCATCCAAGACTTGCAAGAGAACGTTAAAGATATCCGGATGGGCTTTTTCCACCTCATCAAACAAGAGGACTGAATAAGGTTTGTTGCGGACTTTTTCCGTCAACTCGCCCCCTTCTTCATAACCGACATAGCCTGGAGGGGCTCCGTTGAGACGACTGGCCGCAAATTTCTCCATGTATTCACTCATATCAAAGCGGATCAAAGCGGACTCATCATCAAAGAGGACCTCAGCCAGCGCCTTCGCCAGCTCAGTCTTCCCGACCCCAGTCGGACCGAGGAAGAGGAAGGAGCCAATTGGCCGTTTGTGAGACCGAATTCCCGACTGATTGCGGCGAATGGCTCGGCTGATACTTGAGACAGCCTGATCCTGACCGATCACGCGCTTATGAAGTTCTGCTTCCAATTCAAGGTATTTCTTAGCTGCTGTTTGGGTTAGTTTCTCCACAGGAATGCCTGACAATTGACTGAGCGTCTTCAGGATATCCTCTTCCTTGACTTCTAGCTGGTAGCCTTTTGGACTGGCATCTTCTTTTAGCAATTGAGCAACTTTTTTCCATTGCCCCTTGAGCAAGGCTTGATCAGCAGCTGTCAAGTCGGACTGAAGACCGGCTTGAGGCCCCTTGTTTTGCACGGTCGCTGCCGCCTCATCCAAGAGGTCAATGGCGGAGTCAGGCAAGAGGCGACTGGTCAAATAACGATTGGCATAGACAACAGCTGTCTCGATGGCCTCATCCGTAATATGGACACGGTGGTGACGTTCATAAGTCTTCTTGAGCCCTTGCAAAATCGCGATGCTATCTGCAACAGAGGGTTGCTCAATCAAGACCTTAGCAAAGCGGCGTGACAGAGCAGCGTCTTTTTCAATGTGTTTTTGGTATTCTTCTTGCGTAGTGGCTCCTACGGTCCGTAGGGTCCCGCGAGCCAAGGCTGGCTTCAAGATATTGGCCGCATCCAAGGTGGAGTCAATCCCAGAGCCAGAGCCCATAATGGTATGGAGCTCGTCAATGAAGAGGATGACATGGCCGTCTTCTTCGATATCATTGATGATGTTGTTCATCCGCTCTTCAAAATCTCCACGGAACCGCGTCCCTGCGACAACATTCATCAAGTCCAATTCTAGGACCCGCATTTTAGCCAGTTCCGTCGGGACATCTCCGCTGGCAATCCGTTGAGCCAAGCCCAAGGCTAGAGCGGTCTTTCCGACACCTGCATCACCTACAAGGACCGGATTATTTTTCGTTTTGCGACTCAAAATCTGAATCATCCGCGAGATTTCTTGACCCCGGCCAATCACCGGTTCCAAACTGCCATTGCGAGCCATTTCTGTCAAATCTCGGGTGTAGTCTTCCAAACCACCGCTGGTAGAGGCTGGCATGCCCATCATATTTCCCATGGTTTGACGGTTTGGTTGCTGGGCCCGATAGAGCGAACGAATAGCCTTGACAGCTTCCTTGTCCCAACCTGCTCGTTGTTCCAAGCTCTTACGAAGCTCGACGATTTTAATGCCCTCTTCCTGATCATCATAGCGGAAGCCGACATACTCCAATACTTGAGAAGCCAAGGTTCCCCGTTCTAAAAGAAGCGCCAAGAGGACATGCTCTGTTCCAAGACTTTTGGCATGGACTGCCTGGGCAATCTCTTGGGAACGTTTCATGATTTCTTCGACACGGAAAGAAAAAGGAAACACCTCATAGCGGCCATCCCTCTGGTAGACTTGACCCGTAATGTGCTCCGCCGCATCTTGAAAATCATCAATCTGCATAGGATAGTCACTTAAGACAGAACCAGCTACACTATAAGGATTATTGGCTAGGGCCACTAGGATATGCCAGGTATCTAGCGTTTGGGACTCAAAATGACCCGCCAAGATTTGAGCGGCTTCAATCGTTTCTAATAAGGCTTTTGAATAGTTCATAAGGAGATTACATTCCCTTTCTATCGACTTGTTGGATAATTTTTCGTAGGATATTGGCTCGTAGGCAATGGGCTTCACTTCCCAGGACCTCGTCTGTCGTCGTCACTGACAAAAGCTCTGCTTCTCTCTTTGTAAGGACTTTTTCTTCAAATAGCATCTGGAGAATATCACCAAAAACAGTCTGACTGATTTGTTCTCCGATGCTTGCGCCAAGCTCTTTTAGCATCTGGTGTTGGTCTGAAAATTGGACCTTGCCAATCCGGATATAACCGCCACCTCCACGCTTGCTCTCTACGATATAGCCTCGACTTTCGGTGAAGCGGGTCTTGATCACATAATTGATTTGACTAGGAACAACTTGGAAGACATCCGCTAATTCGCTTCTCTTGAGCTCTGCGATGCCTGCTTGGGCCAGTAGCGACTTGATATAGGCCTCAATGCTATCTGATGTATTTTTACTTGCCATGATGCTCCTTTCTAACCTTTTCATTCTAGATAAGCTCTCTGCTTTTCAGAGGATCAAAAATGGTCTCATCATCCATGATGTCATTCTTGACCTTATCTGACTATTATACAATTTTTACGCCTGTAAATAAAGCAAAGACTACGTCGAGATGGAATCTGAAGACCCTTGTTGGTAGCCAGAAGGAGGCAAAAAAAGAGGATAGCTATTGCTAACCTCTTGTAGAAGGGACTTTAGGATTTCCGACGAGCGTATTTCACTCTTCCGCCTAAGAAGCCTAAGCCGAGTAGTCCGATCCAAGCTAAGAAACTTGCCTTCTCTGATCCTGTCTGTGGCAGTTTTTCTTGGGACTGCACAGGGTCTGGATTTACGGCTTCTACCACAGGAGAAGGAGGAGTCTCTTTCGAAGCCGTTGGTTTCAAAATTGGAGCAATTCCACTTTCTTTTTTGTCTTCTGGAGGAAGGAACGGTTTCGTTTCTTGTGAGTCTTCACTAGGACTTGTTGGTAGCGGCACATCCGGAATAATAGGAGCTTCTTCTACTTCCTTCGTCCCGACTTCTGTGATCTGGTCCTGAGCTTCCACTTCGACAAAGGCATCGACTTCTGTCCGAATTTCTTTGCCTTCTTCTTGTCGAACCTCAATCAATTTCAATCGGCGTCCGACCTTCCCTGCTTGAAGGATCCGGCTTTCGCCCTTGGCCAAGTCCTTGTTCTCACGTGTTTGACTCTCAAATGGAATCTCCTCCGCTTCGATGAGAAGTTCTGGTTTTTCAAGAATCAAATCCCGAACACCTTCTTCTGGTCGTGTCTGCGTCAGCGGTTCATAATTGTGAGCATCTCCTAAGATGGTTTCAAGGGCTTCCACTTGATTAGCTGCAGCAACCAAATCTGGCCGCTCTTGATCCAACAACTGAGTCAAGGCCGTCAATTGTCCTTGAACCGTTGGTTTGAGGTCTGCTTTCAAGCGATCGAGAGAAGCAGCCTTGATCTTTTCTACTCCTTCTCTGATGATCTGTTGCAGCTCTTCTTGACTGAGCAACTGACTATCTTTCCCTGAGAGGATAAATCGGTCTACCTGGATGGCTCTGGATGATTGAGGGTCATTGAGAGACGGATCCAGATGCAGACGTAGCTGGTGGTAGCCTTTTGCTAGACCTTGTAGATTGACCAAACTCTGGTCGAGCTTGCGTTGATCTCCGTAGCCACTGAAATAATGATCGCCTTCGATCTCATAATCATGACCACGCCCTTCTTCGAAGGCTATTTCTTTTCCATCCAGAGTGACGCTGTAGAGACCATGGCTTGGATCGACCACTCCTCGGACCTCCACACCAGTGCCCTTAAAGGTAATGGTCACTTCAATGTGTTTCTTGCCTTCCTCATCGGTCACTTGGTTAAAGCTAGACCAAGATTCTGTGCCATTTGAGAAGTTTGGATTGTCTGTCTCGTGCTGCCAACCCTCACTGTAATGCAGTTTTGGATCTTGGTCATCTACTTCTTTGCGATTTTCTGGGAGCTGGTCCTCGTTCATCACTTGGACTGTCAGTTCTGGAATAAAGCCGACCAGACTTCCTTGATCCGGATGGAGCAATTTGACCTTAAAGTCATAGACGTCAGTCGCTTTTCCTGCAAAATCAAGAGTTGGAACTTGGACTGTTTTTTCCGTCTCTCCATCTGCGAACTCAAGGGTGACGTTGGTATCTTTGTAGACCTTGCCATGAACTCCTGTTCCTGGTTCTGTGATCAATTTGAGACTGGCACTTCCTTTAGAGCCACCTTTTCTCTTGACGACGACTTGCGCTGGGTCGCCTTTCTTAACAGCTAGGGTTGGCTGAGCAAACTCAAAGAGACCCTTTTCTTGGTTATTGAGGGCATAAATCCCTTCCGTTGCGATCGCATCTCCCTTGCTATTGACCAAGGTCAAAGTGTGGGATCCTGCTGCCAAGTCCGGTGTTTCATAGACCTTTTGGCTGCGTTTGCGGCTTGGGCTTTGGGTATTGACCGTCGCTAGTTTTTGGCCATCGACATAGACATCCATTTCCCCATGACCAGGGTCGACAGTTGCGACGACATAGGCCTTGGTGCCTTCAAATTGATAGGTCACGGAAGCTCCCTTTTCCTTGGTCCACATAGAGGTGCCTCGAACGCCTTCTCCCTCTTCATTCCATTGGCCATTAGCCCGCTCAGCAGTCCGGTCAGAATGATAAGTCAAACCAAGCGGATAGCCATCGGTTTCTTCAATGCTGGCTGGCGTCTTATAGACAGAGACTCCGTTCAAGATTGGAGTAGCTTGGGCATCGGTGATGGACACCCGGATATAGCGACTATCAACTGGTTGCCCTTTGATCAAACGGCGATATCCTACGGTTGAACCAGCCCCAAAAGGAACCCATTGACCATTCACAGCCACATCAATGTTGAAACCAGAAATCCGTTGGCCTTTCTCGATCGTTTCCTTGAGCTCGACTACATCAAAGTGTTGCTCTTTTCCAAGATCGAGGACAAAAGAGCCGGTTTTTGCATCATCTGCAGGTGCCCAACTGGTCTTTTCATCGCCATCTGTCAAATGGCTGGCTGAATAATGAGCATTGCGTCGTGTCGAGTCAGCTTCGACCAAAGCTCCTGCCGCATAGTCCACACTGTAGAGTTGATCCAAGGTCTGGCGGAATTCTTTCAAACGGGCCACATCGGCATCCGCAAATTTCCCATCTTGATTGGGTGGAATATTGAGTAAAAGCGGGGTTCCACGGCCGACCGATTTGAAGTAAATGTCCATCAATTCGCGCAAGGACTTAGGCTCTTGGTTGTCATGATAGAACCAGCCGGAGCGAATAGAAACATCCGCTTCTCCCACTGAGTATTGCTTCCCTTCCGGATCCCCGTGATTGAGGTAACTATTCGATGGATTGTTGCGAATCTTATCCGGATTGACCTTATGCCAAACTGGATCTCCAGCGATTCCCTTTTCATTTCCGATCCAACGAACATTGGTCGGCTCAGCTGAGAAAATGGCAATGTCCCCTTGGGCCTTACGAATGGCATCAAACCACTTATCGAAGGTATAAGTGACTTTTTGAGCCCCATCGCCCCGCGCTCCATCCATCCAGACTTCTACGAACTTGCCCTTGTTTCCATATTTTGGATCTTCAAGGATTTCTTTGAGCTGGTTGAGATAGTATTCGTTGTATTGGTCCTCTGTATCCACATGGTAGAGTGGGCTGTGAGCATCCCAAGGCGAGAGGTAGACCCCCATATCCATGTCATACTTGCTGGCAGAAGCAGAAACCTCGGCTAGGACATCACCTTTTCCATCCTTCCAGCCACTTTTGGCAATGGTATGGTCGGTGTATTTGGATGGGTACAAGAGGAAGCCATCGTGGTGCTTGACGACCATGATGGTTCGTTTGAAGCCCGCGTCTTTCAGGGTTTTGATCCACTGATCGGTATCCAGATGCTCTGGATAGAAATAATAAGGGTCTTCTTGCCCATCTCCCCACTCACGATCATAGTAAGTATTCATCCCAAAGTGGATGAAAGCTGCTAGTTCTTCGCGGTGGTATTGCATCTGAGCCTTGCTTGGAAGTGGTCCATAATCCGCAATCTCAGGCTCCTCATCTAGAGAAGTGGCTGGTTGGCTTGCTTCTGTCCCTTGGCTAACTGCGCGATTTTCTTTCTCACTAATAGCTGATGAGGACTGTTCTGATTCTTCTTGGTGCTCGTTCACAGTTTTCTCCTCCTTTCCTTGATCTCCTATATCGCTCGTTTCAACCCGTTCTTCGCGAGTCTCACTCCTCTCAGCTTGTTCCTCTGCGTAACTGGTAGTCACTCCCAAAAAACAAGTCGCTACGACTACCGAGCAGACGCCTACTGAGAGTTTACGAATGCCAAATCGATTTCTCTTATCAAATAATCTTTTTCCCATATTCCATTCCTTTATGTCATCAGGTAAAGAGGGTGGGGCTTCCCCATCCTCCTTCTTTTACCTGTGAACTTTTTTCCGTTATTTGCTAGTTTCTCTAGCTGTTTTATTTGGCCTTATTGGCTCTTTTTTTCTGATCGTCCAGCACAGCACTGGCAAGGCCTGCCGCTAGGATTCCAGCAACGAGGCTTGCGACGCTTTCTTCTATTCCTGTATTTGGTAATCTACCTTCAGAAACTGGAGCAGCTGAAACTGCTAGTGTTTGAGCTGTTTTCTCGACTTCCTTCCCTGCTGCATCTGTCTCTTCCTGACGCACTGCTTTGACCTCAAGAGATGCTTGAGGAGTTGAGGTAGCTACTGGTCCTTCTGAGCCATGAGGATGTTCTGGGTTCGGAAGCGGTTGTGGCTCTGGCTGTGGTTGCGGTTGTGGCTCTGGTTGTGGCTGAGGTTCTGGCTGCGGCTCTGGTTGTGGAGTATCTGGAAGCACTTCTTTCGTGTCCATCTCTGTGATTTCTGCCACTGGATCTAGCTCTACAAAGGCATCTAGTTCCTTCCGGCTTTCCACACCATTTTCTTGAGAGACTTCCACCAAGCGCAATTTGCGACCTTTTTGACCTTCTTGAACCACACGTTTCTCACCTTTTGGAAGTTCTGCATTTGGACGTTCTAAGCGTTCAAAGTCCATCTCTTCTGGCTCAATCACCAACTCTGGTTTGGTGTGGACCAGATTCTTGACCCCTTCTTCAGGAATGGCTGAGCCTGTAGGTGCTTTTGCGGATAGAGAAAGTTGATATACTGTTTCGAGCTTGCCATCTTCTGAGACAACCTTGACAAGAACCGGAGCATTGGCACTTTTAGCATCGATGACCGTAACGGCTGTTCCATTCTTGCCTTGTGCTGAAACGATTGGACGTTCTCCCTCATACTCTAGATGATAATCTGTCACATCTGGTTTAAAACCTTCTAGGTCTTTGCCATTCACTTGGATGGTGACATCAGTTGTGGCCTGGGCCTCTTCTGTTGGAGCATAGGCGCTCAATTCAACGATTCCAATTCCTTTTAGATTTTCATCACGGACCATTCTTAAACGGATGGCTTTGGTTCTGGTTTCGTTGAAGCTGAGGTTAGAGATATAACCAGGCTCAAAGGCATAATCCAAGCTATACGGAATTTCTTCCCAGTTAGAGGCCTGGTTAAATGGATGATCTGGAAGATTCTTCAGATTGCCATAATCATCCGGAACATCAAAGTCTGGACCAATGTAGCGTTCAAGAACCGTTTTCGTTGGCAGACCTGTTTCCTGATCTGCAAAGAAGTCGACCGCTACTTTATTGACTAAGCGCTCTGTTACTTGACCATTTTTCTTGAAGATGAGACCAGCAAACACTTCTGTTTGATCCGGCTCTCTCTTCCAGTTGGTCCAACGGTAGTACTCGTTGTAGCCACCATCATTGATGTAATCGATATAGTCGATTTGATTTGGATCGAGATCGTTGGTTTCACTAGCAAATGCTCTGGTATCCTCTGCATTGTAGTCACGGTTCACAGAGAGGATTTCTCCTGTCTTTTCTGACACCCGGACGGTCAGATGAGCTGTCAGATCATAGCCGAGGACTTTTCCTTCTAACGTGAAGCTGCCTTCATGAGAAAGTGCATCAGCTGGGATAGCCTGCCAGTCCACCGTCAGTTCCTTGCGTTCATAACCTGTGTCCCCTTTGAAGTAGACACCTACTGTAGATGGTAGAACCAGATCTTGACCGACTTTCACAAAACGTCTGCCTGCTTCTACTGCTACTGGGGTAGCTTGTTTCAGTTTTTCTGCATCACTTGTGAGATGGAGGCGGTATTCTTGTAAGATAGTACCATCTTCTGCTTTATGGATGACACGGATTGGCTCACCTTCATGGACGCTTGGCACAACCGTTGCAAGACCGTGATGGCTAGCTGTCGCTTCCACTTGTGGATAAGCCCGATCACGCGCATCGATGTAGTAATCGGTCACACTTGGATTAACTCCTGGCAAAACCTCACCGTTGACACGAATGGTCACCTGGCTCTTTTCTTCTGCCGCAACCTTATTGGCAAATACCTGAATCTCTGAAATGGAGCTTCCACGTTTGCCTTCTGGTGTCTTCATGCGGATCCGAACGGCATAGGTGTCGACTTTATCAAAACTGAAATGATTCATCTTGCCAGCTGCTACCGGTTCTTCAACGGTTAGGTTGCTGACTTCTTTCCAGTTGGCTGGATTGTTAAATGGATGGTCTGTTTCGTCTTTAACACGATTTGGATTGCTTGGAACAGTTGGGATTTGTTCCCCTGTATAGTACTCAATCACATATTCACTTGGAGCCCCAACGCCGTGGTCTTCATGGAAACCAACATGGAGGTTGTCCACTGCTCGCTTGGTCAAGATACCAGAATCCCCAAACAAGATACCAACAGAATCTTCCGCATTGTCACGGCCCCAGTTGGTCCAACGGTTAGCTGGAGCATCGGTAAAGGAGATGACCTTATCATTGACCTTAGCAACTGGATCCGCATCGTTAGAGTCACTTGCAAAAGCGAGTGGCAAGACTGATCCTGTCCATTGCTCTGCTACATTGGCTCCCTTGACTGTGGTGCTAGAAACACGAATATGAAGACGGGTTGGAAGGTTGGTTCCTTCTACACGGCCGGAGAGGACAACTTCTCCTTCTTGGGCCAAGAGTTGCGGATCGACCGCATCCCAGGCCACCTTTGCAGCATAGGTCTTGCCATTGGAGTGATAAGTCCGCACGCTTTCTGGAAGGGCTGGTTTTTCACCAACTGGCGTTGTCGTGCTGACTTCTTCTACAGCGATAATGCCTTCAACGGTGACTTGAGCTTGGGCTTCTTTTTCCACACCCTCTACATGACCTGTGACTGTAAAGCTATGGTAATCCTTGACTTGATCTGCTGTCACGGCATCCCAGGTCACACGTTTTTCTTTCGGGAATCCCTTGTCATACTCGACCAAGACTGTCTCTGGAAGAGCTGGCAAAACATTTCGATTCGTACTAATCCGTACAGGACGCACCTTGACAACCGTCTTTTCTTCAGGATTTGGCGTGATGGTAAAGGTTAATTCCCCTGTTTTTCCTTGGAAGTTGGCTTCTAAATGAACCAATCCTGCTTCTCGCAATTCCAAACCTTTATTGGTTGCGACTGCTTTTCCTTGACTTCCCGCTGCTGTTGCCACATCGATTTGATCTGCTTTGAGACTTGCCTGGCTACCATCTTGGTAATGAGCAATGACTTCAAGTGGTACTGTTTGGTCTTCCTTGAGTTCTTGCCCTTCTGGCAGACGCAATTCTAGGCGCTGGATCTGTGGACTTTCTTCTTGGAATTGGACTACATAGGTCTGGACAGCTCCCGTATCCTTATCGGTAACATAGATTTGAGCTTTCAAACCATTTTCACGGCCAGCTTGTAGGACCGTCACTTGGGCATTTTCTGCACTTGCTGTGACTTGACCTGGCTCTTGCCCATAAGCGAGGGAACGGAAAATGGTATGGTTGCCACTACCAAATTTTGGAAGAGCTACTCCATCTAGCTGCACAGTTGGTTTCTTAGCCTTGGCTACATCTCCTCCTGCAACCACTAGCGTCGCTTGGACCGTTTCCCCATTGCCTAGGAGACCTGTCGCCTTCAAGCGAGCACCTGGTGTGGACAACTGATCTTCTTGACCAGCTTCCAAGGTCCATTGATCAACTTCATAGCTAACTGTCCGGCCATCTGTGAAGACCAATTGCACTGTCTTATCCACTGTCGTTAGATCTGCTCCCTGTGGGATTTGTTTGATAACTGGAAGGACTTGCTCCACACCGATCACATCGACCAGAGCTTCGACCGTCCGTCCTTGAACATGACCTGTCACCCGGACTTGGCCAGCACGACTATAGTCTGCTGCATCCCATTCGACGGCTTCTTCTTGGGCCTTGCCATCACTATAAACAACAGATACGTGACTTGGAAGTTCAGGATTTTGTCCCAAGTACACTTGAGTTCGAACCGGTTCGACCCCCAAGACAGAGCGTTCTTCCTGGTCCTTCTTACCAGTAAAGAGGCTGACTTGGTCTGACTGCAAGCGGTCTGAGTCTGCATACAGGGTAAAGGCACCCGCCTGCTCAGTCGATTTGACAATGACAACCCCTTTGCCGTTGAAGGCCCGACGTTGCCATGAGCCATCTTCCTGCGCTTTGTAGCGTTCCCGGCTGGCTTGTTCCCCGTTGTCGACGCCGACAATTTGGCCTTGTCCATGCAAATGGAAATGCACCAAATTATTGGCAGTTGGAACGACACGACCTGCTTCATCGACGATTTCATAGGTAATATAGGTCAGATCCTTGCCGTCTGCTGCAATGGCGTGTTCTTCTTTCAGCAGGCGAACACCGGCTGGCTTCCCAGCTGTTTCGATTTGATCGCGGGCAATCACTTCGCCTGCTTCGTTGCGGGCAATAGCTTCCACCTTACCTGGCACATAAGGAACCAACCACTCTAGATAGAGTTCATCCGGATTTGCCCCTTCTTGGTAGGTCCGGCCATCTGCTGTGGTCTTCTTGGTAAAGGTCTTGACCCCTTGTGATTCCCCATTGACAATCAATTCCACACTGTGGGCATTGGAGAAGGTCTGAACAGGGATCCGGCCTTCTTCATCCATGACACGATTGGCTAATTCTGGATTTTCCCAGTTCCAATGCGGTAAGAGATGGACCATTGGATGTTTCTCAGCTGACAACCATTGACTTTGGTAGAGGTAAAAATCATTCTTCGGAAGACCGGCAGTATCGACAATACCGAAATAAGAACTTTTCACAGGTGTGTCATTTTGGTTGTGCCATGGTGTTGGCTCACCGATATAGTCGGTACCTGTCCAGATAAATTGCCCTGCATAGCCGGCATGATCGCGGTCAAAGGTCCAAGAGGCTGTCGCTGTCCGACCCCAACCAACCCGGTCATTGCCGTAGTCAGATTGTTCATAGTGGCGGTCTTCTTGGTTGCTTCCGACCCATTCTCTTTCAGGATGATAGTAAGAGCCCCGTGTCCGCGTTGCAGAAGAGGTTTCAGAACCATAAATGAGCCAGTTTGGGTGTTTAGCGCGTAGGCTTTCATAGTTGGCCTCTGAATAGTTAAATCCAACTGCATCGAGCTCTGCCGCTACCTTTTCATGCCCTCCTGATCCATCACCAAAGCGGAATTTATCAGCTCCCATGGTGACATAGCGGGTTGCATCCACTTCCTTGATGGTCTTGACCAGACGACGAACGGTTGCGACAGACTTATCAGATCCATCTGCTTCACCGACTTCGTTACCGATTGACCACATCACAATGGAAGGATTGTTCTTGCCTCGCTCTACCATGGTCCGAAGGTCATAGTCAGACCACTTATCCCCTTTACGAGCTTCTGGATGTGTTGCATCCTTTTCAAAGAATCGACCGTAATCGTATTGCTTTTTGCCACCATACCAGGTATCAAAGGCTTCTTCTTGGACCATCAAGCCCAACTCGGCCGCAATTTGCAGGGTTTGTTCACTCGCTGGGTTGTGGGTCGTCCGGATGGCATTGACCCCCATGTCCTTCATCTGTTTGAGACGGCGGTATTCAGCCTTGTAATTTTCCTCAGCTCCGAGGGCTCCATGGTCATGGTGAAGGGAAACACCATGGAATTTCGTAGCCGCTCCGTTAAGGAAGAAGCCACCTTCTGGTGTCCAGTTGAGATAGCGATAACCAAAGCGTTCCTTTTGCACATCGACCAATTGCGAATCCCGATAGACCCGTGTATACAGAGTATAAAGGGCTGGGTTATTGGTTTTGACATCCCAGAGGGTCGGTTTTTCAACATGAAGAGTATGAGACAGGTTGATCTCTTGACCAGCCAAAACGGATTGCACTTCACTGCGCACCTTTTCACTGACCACTTGACCATTTTGATCGACGATTTCGTATTCCGCATACACACTGTGGGCTTGATCATCTTGGTTGACAATACGACTCTTCACAAGAGTATCGACTGCCCCATTCTGTTGTTCTTCTAATTTTGGACTCGTGATGGTGGTCCCATACTTAGCTACATGGACCTTATCCGTCACACTGAGTTTGACATCACGATAAATCCCACTTCCAGAATACCAACGACTACTTGGCTGTTGGTTGACCACATGAACCGCGATGGTGTTTTCACTTCCATCCGCATTCAAATAAGGAGTAATATCATAAGAAAAGGCATTGTAGCCATTTGGATAATGACCCACAAATTGTCCGTTTACATAGACTTTGGAATCCATGTAAACTCCACCAAATTCCAAACGCACCTTCTTATCGAGGTCCTTGTCTTCCAAACGGAAGGTCTTGCGATACCAAGCATCCCCTCCATTTAATTGCCCCCCTTCATTTTGAGCAGGAGAGTTGTGATCGAAATCAAAGAAAATAGACCAGTCATGAGGAAGATCTAATTTTTTCCAATCCTTGACATCCACTTGACGCCCTTCTGCACCAGGAGCTGCGTTTAACTTGAAATACCAGTCCTTGTTAAAGTCTCGTTCGCGATCTTGCACCATGTCCTCCGCTACTTGTTTTTGATCCTTGGTAGCCTCTTCAGTAGCCCCAGCAGAACGTTCACTTGTTTGAGGTTCCCCCTGTGGCTTTTCGATTTCGCTCTCATTTCTTTCAGGGGTAATCACAGCAGGTGCCTCTAAGGTTGTTGAAGCTTTATCACTTGTCCCAACTTCTCCATTCGTCACCTCTGACGCTTCCCTTGTGGCTGTCATCTCCTCTTCTGTTACAGCTCTTCCTTCTTCTTCAGCTAAGACAGATGGAGCTCCAAAAAAAGATACACCGATTAATACAGAACAAGCTCCAACCGCGAGCTTGCGAATACTAAATACACTGCGCTTTTCAAAAAAAGACTTTCCCATATTTAACCTCCTCTTGGGATTTTTAACAATGTAAGCGCTTTCTAAAATGCGTTTGCAAAAAAAGAAACTCTACATTTTAACTATACCAAAAGTTGAGGCTTAAACAAGAGAGCTAGCTAAGAATATATAGTTTGTACTAAAAGAACTATACTTTGTCGAACTGATTTTTATTAGCAAAAATAGCCTTGTCTGGAGAATTAATCTATAATAACACTTCTTTCATATACGAGAACTTGAGAAAGAAATCGTGAGGATGATCCCAATTTAATACAAAGGATTCGAGCTCCCTCTATTCACATGCCTTCAAAAGGAATTCTCCTGTTTGAAACAGTTGTCATTCCAGCGGAGATAAGGTAGAATGAAAAGGATGAATTGAAAGGATGACACATGAACTACATTATTACTTTTTTGATTTCCATGATTCCTCTGGTAGAACTTCGTGGAGCTGTTCCCTACGCCATCTCTAGCGGAATTCCTCTTTGGCAAGCCCTCCTGATTGGGGTCGTTGGCAACATGCTTCCTGTCCCTATTATTTTCTTTTTCGCTCGCCATATCCTGGAGTGGGGGAAAGAAAAGCCTGTTATAGGGAATTTCTTTACCTGGTGTCTCAACAAGGGACATCGTGGAGGACAAAAACTAGAAGAAGCTGCAGGGGATAAGGGAATCTTTTGGGCCCTACTCCTATTCGTCGGTATTCCCTTACCAGGAACTGGAGCCTGGACTGGAACCCTCGCCGCCTCTATTCTAGACTGGGACTTCAAACGGAGCGTCCTTGCTGTTATGCTGGGAGTTGTCCTAGCAGGTCTCATCATGGGATTTCTCTCGCTCCTCTTTGGACTGGATACCTTTGCGCATTAATCACTAAAAGGACTGAAACATCTGTTTCAGTCCTCTTAGTATGTAGACAACCTATTTTTTACATAAAATAGCTAGATCACTTTATCTTACAAAAAAGAGGTTTCCAGCGAAACCTCTTATTTTTTATTCTTAGTTGTTAAGAGCTGCTGCCATTGTAGCTGCAACTTCTGCTTCAAAGTCATTTGAAGCTTTTTCAATACCTTCACCAACTTCAAAGCGAACGAATTCAACAACTGAAGCATTTACTGATTCAAGGTAAGCTTCCACTGTCTTGCTGTCATCCATGATGTAAACTTGTGCAAGAAGAGTGTAGGCTTGGTCAACTTTCGTGTTGTCCAAGAAGAAGCGATCCATTTTACCTGGGATGATTTTATCCCAGATTTTTTCTGGTTTACCTTCAGCTGCCAATTCAGCTTTGATATCTTCTTCAGCTTGAGCAACCACTTCGTCAGTCAATTGAGCTTTAGAACCATACTTCAAGTGTGGAAGAGCTGGTTTACCAACCATTGCACGGCTTTCGTTATCTTGGTCGATGACGTGGTTCAATTGTGCCAATTCATCTTTCACGAATTGTTCATCCAATTCTTTGTATGAAAGAACAGTTGGTTTCATTGCAGCGATGTGCATTGAGATTTGTTTAGCAAGTGCTTCGTCTCCACCTTCGACAACAGAGATAACACCGATACGTCCACCGTTGTGTTGGTAAGCACCGAAGTGTTGTGCATCTGTTTTTTCAAGCAAAGCAAAACGACGGAATGAGATTTTTTCTCCGATTGTAGCAGTTGCAGATACGTATGCTGCTTCAAGAGTTTCACCTGAAGGCATTGTCAAAGCAAGAGCTTCTTCGTTGTTAGCTGGTTTACCTTCAGCGATGACTTTCGCAGTTGCATTTACCAATTCAACGAATTGAGCGTTTTTCGCAACGAAGTCAGTTTCAGCATTTACTTCAACTACTGCTGCAACGTTACCGTTCACATAAACACCAGTCAAACCTTCAGCGGCAACACGGTCAGCTTTCTTAGCTGCTTTAGCCATACCTTTTTCGCGAAGCAATTCGATCGCTTTTTCGATGTCACCTTCAACCTCAACCAAGGCTTTCTTAGCGTCCATGACACCAGCACCAGATTTTTCACGCAACTCCTTAACAAGTTTAGCTGTAATTTCTGCCATTTTGTTTCTCCTATATTTTTTTAAAAATAGGAGAGCCGGGCTAAGCCCCGCCCTCCTAGGTAATTACGATTGTGATAATTAAGCGTTGTCGCCTTCTACAACTTCAACGATTTCTTCGATTGAATCTGCTTGAGTTTCAGTTGCTGCCAATTCAGCTTCAACTGATGCAACTGCATCTTCACCTTGACGTCCTTCGATAACAGCGTCAGCCATTTTCGCAGTGATCAATTTAACAGCGCGGATAGCGTCATCGTTAGCTGGGATGATTACATCGATATCGTCTGGGTCAGTGTTTGTGTCGACCATCGCTACAACTGGGATACCCAATTTCTTAGCTTCTTTAACAGCGATTTGCTCTTTGTGTGGATCCACAACATACATTACGTCTGGGATACGAGGCATATCTTCGATACCACCCAAGAATTTTTCAAGACGAGCGCGTTGTTTGTTAAGAAGTGCAACTTCTTTCTTAGGAAGAACGTCGAAGATTCCTTCTTCTTCCATGCGTTTGATTTCTTTCAAACGAGCGATACGTTTTTGGATTGTTCCCCAGTTAGTAAGGGTACCACCCAACCAACGGTGGTTGATGTAGTATTGACCTGAACGAACAGCTTCTTCAGCAACAGCTTCAGCAGCTTGTTTCTTAGTACCAACAAACAATACAACTGCGTCGTTTGCAGCAGCTTCACGCATGAAGTCATATGCTTGGTCAGCGTATTTTACAGTTTGTTGCAAGTCGATAACGTGGATTCCGTTACGCTCAGTGAAGATGTACTTAGCCATCTTAGGGTTCCAGCGACGAGTTTGGTGACCGAAGTGTACACCAGCCTCAAGAAGTTGTTTCATTGAAATTACTGCCATGAGTAAGTTCTCCTTTTTGTTTTTTTCTCCTCTCCCAGACGTCAGCTTGCAACACGACCACAAGGGCAACGGTGCCACAATGGTTCCGGGATGAGTATTTATTGCTTTACGCAACTTTATCAGTATAGCAGATTTAGAAGCTTTTTGCAAGTCATTTGAGAGAAATTCCTAGACTTTCCTGCTTTTCTTCAGGGCTCTCCCTCCTTCCTTTATGTTTTTCTGCTCGATTCTCATTCTTTCCCTTTTATAAGCCTTTTGTCCAAAATTTTTTCTTGACCTTATCTGATTTTTAAGATAAAATAGAATATGTTGTGGCGGTATAGCCAAGTGGTAAGGCACGGCTCTGCAAAAGCTTGATCGTCGGTTCAAATCCGTCTACCGCCTTCACAAACAAATATCAATGAGCCCAGCAATGGGCTTTTTTGATACCATCACTTGATTGAACTGCATCAGCGCTCCTTTGCGAGCGATTCTGTTCTCCACTCATGAAAGGAAAAGATGATAATGAAAAAAGTTACCTTATATGCTCTCAGCATCCTCTCATTGGCCATGCTGGCTGCTTGCCAACCTGCTGCACCAGAGACTCACCAAAGAAAACCTCTTGTGAGCAGCTCTAAAAAAACCTCTAAAAGCTCTAAGAGTTCTAAAAGTTCATATTCTAAAAAGTCAACCAGCAAAAAGGATTTTTCATCAGGCTTCGATAAGGATGATTCTTATAGCTCGTCAGACTCTAACACGCGCGAGGATCCTAACTATACAATGAGCTTGATGGACCAAGGAGAGTCACTGGAAGCTATCGGGGATATCCCTGAAATGCCAAAATGGGCTGCCTTCAAAGAGATTAAAGTGGAAATCCTTGTCGGGAATGAAGCCCTTGCCCCTACTACAAAAGATGAAGCCATCAGCAAGTTAGGCCCTACTGATTCCACTTCTTATAATAGTGGTTACTGGCATGGGGAGGGCAGTGGTATCATGATTAGTTTTAATGAAAAAGGCCAAGCTACTAACAAAATTGCCACCTTGCCTAACTCTAAAAGGGTTACGAATCTCAAGGATATTCAACCTGGAATGACAGCTAAAGAAGTCATTGAAAAACGCGGCCGTCCAGAAACTGTTTTCGTCTTTGGCTACGCGACTATCTTTACTTGGAAAGGTGAAGACGGGAAGGACTACTCTGTCGGTTTTGACAAAGAAACAGTCTTCCAAGTCTCTGAACCTGCATAAAAATCTCTTTTCAACAAACACAAATCCTCCAAGACCAGCGTCTTGGAGGATTTCTTTCTATCAAGGGGAAGGCCCCTTTTTTCCTCTATTACAATTCTGCGATTTGATTGAGGTTGACTTCTGCCACAGTGTCATTTCCAAACATGGTGATGATCATTTTCACCTTGTTGTTATCGATTTCTGTGATCTTACCAGTGTAGTCTGCAAAGGCCCCATCGATAATGCGTACAGTATCTCCAACCTTCACATCAATGTTGAAATCTTGAACTGTTTGTCCCATCGAAATCAAGATGTTGCGGATTTCATCTTCCAAAAGTGGAGTTGGTTTTGAACGGTTCCCGTGAGATCCCACAAATCCAGTAACGTTTGGTGTATTCCGAACGACAAACCAAGCTTCATCGGTCATGACCATTTCTACCAAGACATAACCAGGGAAGCGATTTTCTTCGATTTCTTTTGTCTTCCCGTTCTTCTCGATTTGCACAGTTTGAGTTGGGATTTCCACACGCAAGATGTTTTCCAACATGTTATATGTTTGTGCGCGTTGAAGAAGGTTTTCCTTCACTTTGTTTTCATATCCTGAGTAGGTCTGTAGGACAAACCAGCCTTTGTCAAAACTATCCATTTTTGTTTCCTTTCTTATCTACCAGAAGGGGATCGTTTCATCACGATACTAAAAAAAGCCTTCTGGCTCTTGTTTTCCTAGCTCCATTATAACATAAAACCGGAGAAAGCAAAGAAGTTTCTATCGTTTTTCTTCCTAAAGGCAAGAAAAAAAGCATCCACATGGGACGCAGATTTATTTCTTTTTTAGAACATATCGATCAGCTTCAAAATACCTTTAGCCACTACTTGGTCAAACAAATAAATCAAGACCACGAAGAAAGCTGTGTACTCAATCACAGAGATAAAGTTTTTCCATCTTTCTTTACGAGTAGGCCAAGTCGTGTTTTTCAGCAAGACAAAAATATCTTTAAAAAATTTCACAACAATCTCCTATCTGGTTTCTTTATGAATTGTATATTTGCTACAATGTTTACAAAACTTGTTAACTTCTAGACGTTTTGGTTTTGGCGTCGCACTCAACTTGATTGAGTAGTTGCGTGACCCACAAACCGTACACGCTAGACTTGCTTTTTTTAATGCCATAACGCCTCCATTCACACCATTATAGCAAGTTTTCCACTTTTTGACAAGTTCTTCTGCTCTCTGGGAGCGCATTTTGTTTGGCTTTTCTCCACGATTTGGTACAATATAGAGGATAAAGGAGAAATTATGAAAAGCGATCATCTGAAAGAAAGTAAAAATATTGAAGACCGTCGCGGACAAAGCGGCGGAAGCTACTCATCAGGCCGGTCTGGTGGGAATTTAGGGGGTGGTCTTTTACAGATCCTCCTCTCGCCTGGAAGCTTTAAGAGCAAACTCATCTTGATCCTGGTCCTCATCTTTTTGAGCGGGGGAGCTGGATTAAGCGGGCTCTTTGACCAAGGTCAAAGCACGCAGAACTATAACTCAGGACAAGTCACGCGCCAAAGCAATACCCAGGTAAGTGACGGAGATAGCAAATTCGTCAGTCAAGTCCTTGGAACTACTGAGGATTTCTGGGGGCAAACCTTCCAAAATGAAGGCCGAACCTATCACAAGCCAACCTTGGTTTTCTATACGGGTCAAACTCGAACTGGCTGTGGCGTAGGCCAAGCATCTGCCGGCCCTTTCTATTGTCCGACAGACCAAAAAATCTATTTAGACATCAGCTTCTACAAAGAGTTGACCACCAAATACAAGGCTAGCGGAGATTTTGCCATGGCTTATGTCATCGCTCACGAAGTCGGCCACCATATCCAAAACGAATTGGGGACTCTTCAGAGTTACCAAAAAGCCATCCGAGGGAAAAGCGAGACAGAAAAAAATGCCCTCAATGTCCGTTTGGAACTTCAAGCTGACTACTATGCGGGTATGTGGGCTCGCTACATTGAAGAGCAAGGCCTCATGGAGACGGGAGATATCGAAGAAGCGCTCAATGCTGCCCATGCCGTGGGAGATGATACCCTTCAAGAACAAGCCTATGGCTACTCCGTCCCTGATAGCTTCACCCACGGGACTTCTGAACAACGCATGCGCTGGTTCAAACGTGGTTACCAATACGGTGACTTTGAACACGGAGATACCTTCAGCGTCTCCGACGAAGACTTGTAATGAAACTAAAAACAAAAGCCTTTCAGATCATCATCTGAAGGCTTTTTTAGCATCCTATCTACAGTGATCTAAGCTTTATAATGGCTGGAGGTATTCAATAAATATGTTTTCTTTTTTATGGAGTTGTTCAACTCTATCTTGAAACTTTCCACCGTGAGAAAAGTGCTTGAAACATTACGTTTCAAGCACTCGGAATTATTGAGACCTTAGGCTCAATAATTAGTCATGGAACTTCTTCGAAGTTCGCTGACGTCCGTACTCACCTAAGGAAAGTTTCTAAGAAGACTGTGAATGGAAAGAACCTTACCATCTTTTAAGCATCTATTTTTAGAATCCAAACCAACCTTTGAAAGTATCCCAGGCATTTTGTGCTTTTCCAGGAATATCTGCTTCATCGATGGCTTTCTTGGCATCGTCTACGATACCTGCAGCGCGTTCTTTGACTGTATCAAAGAAGCCCTTGTCCTCTTCTGGAGTCTCTGTTTCTGTTTCTTGACCGACAGGGGCAATGCCATTTTCCTGGTAAGAATTTTCCTCATTATCAAAGCCAGTTCCTTCTGTATAAGGCAGGACGCTATTGGCTACATTTCGGAAGATCACTGAGGCTGTCTCTGCACTAGTCCCTGTCAAATAGTGGGTTTCATCCGTCTTAGGGAAACCTAGCCACTGACTAATGACCACATCTGGCGTGTAGCCGATGACCCACTGGTCTCCGGAAAGATCGGGGTTGAAGTCCGTTTCAGTCGTTCCTGTTTTACCAGCCATGGTATAACCATACGGTGCTGCGTTGACACCCGTTCCGTTGGTAAAGGTTCCCAACATCATATTGGTCATCTTCTTATTGGCTGAGCTGCTGAGCACTCGTTTCGATTTCTGGCTGTGACTTTTCACCACCTGACCACTAGCATTTTCAATCTTCGTAATAAGATGGGCATCGTTCATCACTCCATCGTTGGCAAAGGTTCCATAGGCCTGAGCCATTTGAAGAGGGTTGGTCGTCACACCAGATCCGAGGGCAACTCCGAGAGATCTGTCCACCTTGTCCATATTGAGACCAAATTTTGTCCCGTAATCAAAGACAGTATTGAGCCCCAACTCATTGGCTGTCGCTACAGCTGGCAGGTTGAGAGATTCTGCCAAGGCTTGGTACATAGGTACGGTCGGGCTACCTTGAATGCCGCCGTAGTTATCGACTGTATAACTGCCGTAGACCTTAGTCGTATTGTCCAATTCTTTGTTGGTCGACCAGCCGTTAGCAACAGCTGGACTATACACGACGAGAGGTTTAATGGTAGAACCAGGACTTCTCGCAGATTGAGTCGCATAGTTGTAACTTCTGAAGCCAACATCTTGGTCACTAGCCACGCGTCCAACGATCGCCCGCACTCCTCCGGTCTTAGGATCCAGGGCTACACTACCAGATTCTGCCCGCGTGCCATCTTCGGCAACTGGGAAGAGATCTACATTGTCGTAGATGACCTGCATGCTGGCTTGGTAATTCTGGTCCATCTCTGTGTAGATCCGGTAACCATTCTTGATGATATCTTCTTCTGTTAGACCATATTCGTTGACAGCCTCATTGATAACCGCATCAAAATAGGACGGGTAGCGATAATCTTCTGACTTGCCTTCATAGGCATCAATCAGTTGGCCATGAATGTCGACTGCGGCGGATTGATCTGCTGTGGCTTGATCGATATAACCAGCTGCGACCATATTTTGTAGGACCGTATTACGACGATTGGTCGCATTCTCGACAGAATAAAGTGGATTATAAATTTCTGGCCCCTTGAGCATACCGGCAAGGACAGCTGACTGATCCAAAGTCAACTCACTAGCGGATACACCGAAATACTTCTTAGAAGCATCTTCAATCCCCCAAACCCCATTCCCAAAATAGGCATTATTGAGGTACATGGTCAGGATTTCTTTCTTACTATATTTTTTGTTAATCTCGAGGGCTAGGAAGAACTCCTTGGCCTTCCGTTCAACCGTCTGATCCTGAGAAAGATAGGCATTTTTGGCCAACTGTTGGGTAATCGTCGATCCCCCACCAGAGCGACCGGCAGTCAAAATTGCCAGGAAGAAACGACCGTAGTTAATCCCACTATTTTTGTAGAAACTCCGGTCTTCCGTCGCAACAACTGCATTTTGCAAGTTTTCACTAATGGCATCTAACTCAACGTAGGTCCCTTTTTGCCCCGTTAGGCTACCGGCTTGGTTCCCATCTTTATCATAGATGATCGTAGTCGCCTTGAGGGCATTTTGCAGATCTGCTACATTGGTTGTCTTGGCTATGTAAAAAAGATAACCTCCGACGACGAGACTAAAGGTCAGGCCAATCAGTAAGAAGATCTTGGTCAAGTGATACTTGCGCCAAAAGCGTCTGATCGGATGTTGGGAGTGAGATTTTCTCCGTGACTTGTCCAAGCGGCTATAGGTTGGAGCTTGCTCCTCCCCGTCTGTTGATAACTCAACCTCTTCCGCAATTTTCGTTGGTTTTTTTTCTCTTTGGAAATGACGAATCATTCCCTCCATTAATTCTTTTAATTTGTTCATAGTCCCTATTTTATCACCTTCCTAACGTCTAGACAAGAAAGACCTTCGCAAGAAAGGATGCTTTTAGCTTTCTTTAAGGTTGCCATCTAGTCCACACTAGAGCGGGTTTCAGCGTCTTGTTCCTCCCTCCCTCTTCCTCCTTCTCGCCTTTTCTTTCCTCTTGCTTTCTGATACAATAACACTATGCATTATACTATAACAATACCAAGCGCCTTGCCCGCTATGACGGTCAAAGAGGCCCTTGAAGATTATTTTCTCATCCCACGAAAGATTCGCCACTTTTTGCGAACCAAAAAACATGTTCAAGTCAATGGGGAGAGCGTCCACTGGCAATCCATGCTTGAGGCTGGAGACCAACTAACCCTCACCTTTGATCCGGAAGATTATGAAGAAAAGGAGATCCTAGCAGGGGATGCTAGCCTGGTCCAAGCCCTCTATGAAGATGAGCATCTCATCATCGTAAACAAACCCGAAGGCATGAAAACGCACGCCAATCAACCAGATGAAATCGCCCTCCTCAATCACGTCTCCACTTATGTCGGGAAGACCTGTTATGTAGTCCATCGCTTAGATAAGGAAACCAGTGGGGCTCTTGTCTTTGCCAAGAATCCCTTTGTTTTACCCGTCCTGAATCGGCTGTTAGAAGACAAGAAAATCCAACGAGACTATTGGGCCTTAATCCTAGGCAGCTTACCAAAAAAGCAACTGGTTTATAAGGATAAATTGGGACGAGATCGCCACGATCGACGCAAACGCATTGTTGATCCTCGAAAGGGCCTCTATGCGGAAACCCATGTGACCAGCTTAAAGACTTTCAAACGCACCAGCTTGGTCAACTGCCAGCTCCAGACAGGTCGCACCCACCAGATCCGTGTCCACCTCTCTCACCATGGCCATCCAATCGTGGGAGATCCTCTCTATAATCCCGAAAGAGCTCCTCGACTCATGCTCCATGCCCATCGCTTGCGCCTCACCCATCCCTTTACCTTAGAAAAAATTCAAGTCGAAGCCTTCTCACCAAGTTTTGAAAAAGGATTAAAAGAGCAGACATCTCCATAGAGCCAAATTCCTGATGTTTCTAATCTAGTGGACTAGAAGAAGCTTTCCGTTTGAAGATAAAGTCATTTTTGAAAATTTCCTAAATGACTAAAAATAAAAGTCATTTTTGAAAATCATCTAGCTGTTTTATGTAAAAAGTAAGATTGTCTACATCTAAAAGAGGCTGGGACAAAAGTCCTAGCCTCTCAATTGTCTTTGGATTATCGATCAAGACGCAGTGGTTGAGTGGGCTCTACTGCGCTGATTTCATCAGCTTTTACAACCCTACTCAACTGTGCGGAGGTGGAACGACGAAATCGAATTCTAACGAATTACCGATTTCTGTCCCACTCTCTTTTCTGTTATTTCTACATAGATCCTAGTCCGTCGTTTCTTCACTTGTGACAGGGCTGGCTTCTGTTTTTTCTGACTCTGGAGATGGAGTCTGAGCAGGATCTGAAGCTTCTTCCTTATTTAGGTTAGGATCGCTTGTAGCAGGACTTTGAGGGGCTGGGGTTGCTTTGTCTGCTTCCACTGTCACTGCTGTCGATGGCGCCACTAGCAAATCATCTCGAAGGGCTTGGATCGCCTGTAACAAGGCTTTCTTGTCGCTCTTTGGATCAGCTAGTTGATCAAAGAGAGCTTCTAAGCGTTCAAACTGAGCATCACTGGCTCCTTTTTCAGCCAATTGTTGGTGGAGAGCGATCAACTGGTTATAAATCTCTTGATAGAGGGCTACGTCTCCAAGTTGAGGTTCTTCTGTTTTCTTTTGCTTTTGTTGTTCAATCGTTTCACCAACTTCACGCAAAAGAGTTTTCCCAGTTGTCAAAGCCGTGTCAGCATCTGGCTCTTGGCGCACCTGTTCCAAACGTTCTTCAAAGGCAGGACGTTTGCTTTCTTCTACTTGTGGCAAAAGAGAGGTGATTTGTTCTACAAGTGCTGTCAAGAGACTGGAGCGTTGACGAGACTCTGTCTTTTCATCCAGGCCACCATAGACCCCCTTGAGGAAGTCGTAAACAGCTAGGTTATAGGACGGCGCATCTGCTCCCTTTTGATCCAGAACTGTTTTTTCAATTGGATAGGTTGGAGCATTTTCCTGAGACACTAGTTGGTCAATGGCTTGCTTGGCTTGGTAGAGTTCCATGAAATGGGCTTTTGAGTCCCAGGCTTCTTCAAAGGCCTGAGCCCGGTAGAGTTTCAAAGCAAGGTCTGCTGCTGTCGCCCGCAATTCCGGTGTCAAGCGCGCATCACTTAAACTTTGGTAGAAATACTTGAGGTAGTCCACTGAAGTCACACCGGTC
Source organism: Streptococcus sp. 1001283B150225_161107_H12 (assembly GCF_015552665.1). Taxonomy (NCBI): domain Bacteria; kingdom Bacillati; phylum Bacillota; class Bacilli; order Lactobacillales; family Streptococcaceae; genus Streptococcus; species Streptococcus sp. 1001283B150225_161107_H12. The sequence continues at coordinate 210,771 of NZ_JADNFC010000003.1, forward strand.
CGATCTTGCATCTCCTGAATGGCCTGCAACAATTTTCCTTCTTTCTCCAATCGTTGGCTATCCTTGGCCGTATAGGCTTCCTGCAACTGAGAAACGAGGCTTTCTTTCTTGAGTTGGAAAGCTTCGGTATCTAGCAAGCGAACCTGCTCCAACAATTCCTGGTAGCGACGGTCCAAGGCCGTTTCTTCTTTCGGTTTGACTTCCTGGGTCGCGTGGATATATTCCTTGTCAACTTGGTCAAGACTAGCCAAGTAGCCTGCTGTCGAATTGCTTGGGAAGTTTTTAACAGTTTCTAAAAATTGACCCAAGTTCAACTCAATCCGTCTTTGTTGCAGAGGATCGGATGCGTACAAAGTCCGACTTTCTGCCAGGAGTTGGTTGACCTTGTCCTCTACAGCTTTCTGGTCCAAGTCACCTTTCTGGTAAGCTGCTTGGATGGTCGGCAGACGGTGAGCCAGGTAGTCCGCCAAGCCTGCTGAGCGCACCTTGATATAGTGGTTATGGTCTCCATGCGGAATGACAAATTGACCATTCTCGATTTGCATCGTATATGGTGAAATACCAGAGCGAAGTGCTGTTGCATAAAGCTCGTTGATAAAGTCTAGCTCAGGATTTCCTGTTTCAAGTGGAATCCGGACATGTTCCTTCCGAACTGCATAAGGGTGGATATGGGTTGGATCGTATTCTTGGTCTGGATTGTTAAAGACAAAGAAACCATTGGAAATCTTGATAGCTTCCCGAGGAACGCCGTAGGTCTGGCTAATGTACTGGATTTTTTCTTCATCCGAAGCATCGCGCGAATAGGTCGCCACATCATCTGTCAGTGGCTGCCCCTTGTCCTCTTCCTTTTTACCAGCTAACACTGCCTCTGCAGCAGCGATTTCTTGAGGTGAGAGATCCTTCTTGTAGAAGTAATGGGCATGGTCTCCGTGAGCGACCATATAACCCTCGTCATCCTTGCTGATGACATGGTCTGCATGGAATCCATGATCGTGCTCATGGGCCTGTTCACCTTCATGATGATGGTCGTGATCGGCTTCATGCTCCTCATGGTCATGCTTGTGATGAGGATCCTCCTTCTCATGGTCGTGGTCCTGATTGACTGGTTTTGTGTCTGGGCTTGAAGGTTGAGTTGGACTCTCTTCTTTTGCGATACTTCCACCTTGTGTACGGGATAGTTGGAACTGTCGTGCCAACTCCCGCTCTAAAGGCGAAAGGAGACTATAAGGGATGAAATGGAAATGATCCCCATGAGGATAAACTACCCCTTGATCTGTCCATTTGGTAATCTTACTTGGATCAAAAACAGAACCATCCGACTCAACATGGCGCTCTGAAAGCGGAGTTTTTTGCAACTCTTTCAAAAGGCTCGGCAAGGTCCCCCCCTTATTAGTTGCTGTTGGATGAGGCACAGAAGCTGTAATCGTTGGAGTGACCGGGTCTGAGATTGGCTGATTCGGATTACCCGATGAAGCTAGCTGGCTAGAAGGTGGAGCAATAGGATTTACTTCATTTTTTCCTCCTCCATTTAAAACCGCTAAGGCAGCATATAATTCTCCAGCTGATAAGGCACTCTTCGGAATATAGTGGTAGTGTCCCCCATGAGGCACGATAAAGCCATCTCCTGTATCAGAAATCACATCCCCAGGATGGAAGACATAGCCGTCATCTGTCCGGTAGCCACCCTGGCTAGGCTTGACTCCTGCTGTTAGACTAGCGACTGTTTTCCCTTCTCGTAAAGCCTGACTTGGCTGACTAAAATCACGAGTTTGCCCAGCTTTTTGGACACTCTCTTTCGAATCTGAAACCAGCTCTCCTTTTTTCTGTTGGGCAATTTCCTCCACCGAACGAACATTCAGTGTATGTTGCGGATCGGTTAGATAAAGGTAGTAGGTTCCATCCTTCTTGATAATATAGCCATCTCGCACCTGTGTGACTATGTCTGATTGCTGTAGTTGGTAAGAAGGGTCCCGTAAAATCAACTCCTCACTAAAAATCGCATCATAAGGGACCTTGCCATTGTAGTAATGGAAATGATCTCCATGGGAAGTCACAAAGCCCTCGTCAGTAATCTTAACCACAATCTGCTCTGCCTTAGTCTTTTCCTTCGAGTTGACGGATTCAATGCTTTCTTCCTGCTTGTTTGAGCTACTAGCTGACTTTTTCTTGTCTCCTTGTAAATACTGCACCTGATTCTGACTCTTTTTGTCTTCCTTGACCGGTGCTTGCTGACTTAAGGCGTAGGCACATAAACCCAGACCTAAGGTCGCTACTAATCCAATTGTTCCTTTTTTCTTCATTCTTTCTACTTACTCCTGTAATTCTTTCGCTAGACTAGCCATATTTTCTTCTAGGTTCTCTAAGAAATCTTTGTTATTTTCCGGATCTGCTTCGAGAGGATCCAGGACCTTCACCTTTGCCCCTGTCGCCTTGGCAATGCTATCAGCCACCTTGGACGAGGTATGCTTCTCAACAAAGATAGTCTGAACTTGATAGTCCTTGACAAACTGCTGAATCTCAGCTAATTGACGGGCTGTTGGTTCCTGCTCAGGCGAGATCCCTGCAATTCCTAATTGTTTCAAACCAAAGCGCTTGGCTAAATAAGAAAAGGCTGTATGCTGAGTCACAAAGGTTTTTTGTGTCGCTTTTTCAAAGAGAGGTTGGTATTTGTCCACCAAAGCCTCACAGCGTTTTGCAAGCTTTTGGGCATTGGCCTCATAATAACTTCTATTTTCTGGATCGATGTCTCCCAACTCTTGGGCGATGATCTTCCCTTCTTCGGCGATTTTCAGTGGATCCATCCAGGTATGGGGGTCATACAAGTGTTTTGCATCCTTCCCTTCCGTATCCTCAATTTCTTCTAAGCCAGCGATCTTATCCAATTCCATTCCTTTGCTGGCTTCGATGACCCGCAGTTTCGAGTCTTGCAAGCTAGGGTCTAGACGTCCAGCCCAAGATTCGAGTGTTTGAGAATGGTAGACGAAGACATCCGCATCATAGATCTGGGCTGTCTCCTTGGCCGAAGGTTCGTAATCATGAATCCCAGCACCTGACTGAACCATCCAGACTTCGTTTCGATCACCTGAAATTTCCTTGACCAGGGAATAGACAGGATAAAAACTCGTCACAATTTTGAGCCCCTTTTTAGTAGAGCCAGCTCCCGAACTCCTCTGACTCCCACAAGCCACTAGCAACAAAAGGCAGATGAATCCTATTCCTAAGGCCCTTAGTTTCCTCCCAAACATGTATAAATCCTTTCTTTTTCTTAATCGGTTCATTAAACAGTTAATTAACTAGTTAATGATAACGTTAATTTTTTAGTTTGTCAAGAATTTTTTGTATTTTTTATCACACAGAAAAAAGAGGCCCTTAGGACCTCTCAGATTGAAAACAAAGCAATCTTAAAAACTTTCCTTAGGTGAGGGCGGACGTCAGCGAACTTCGAAGAAGTTCCATGACTTATTAAGATACAAAGGGCGTCTGCGGATAAAGTCAAAATAGGAAGTTTGACGCAGAATCTTTCGATTCTAGGAGAACTTATCTTTTTGACACAATCCGCAGCCCGTGTTCAATTAGTTTTGGAACTAAGGTTCCAAAACTCCCGAGTGCTAGAAACACTATTGTTTCTAGCACTTTTCTCACAGCGGAAAGTTTTAGAGTTGCTTATATGACTCAAATAAAAACTCATTGTTTTGAAGAATCATCTAGCTAGTTAATGTAAAAACAGTTTATCTCTATTCTAAAGAGGCCCCTAAGGGCCTCTTTAATACTCTCGATTAGTTAGATCAAGCCTTGCGCTTATTTTTTCTTCTTTTTAAGGAGATAAGCTGCACTGCTTGCTACTACAAAGGCTAATACCAAGCTAATCAAGGAGATGGTGGTACCAGTGCTTGGCAAGATACCAACCTTCTTACCTGGTTTTTTAGGTTCTGGTGTCACTGGCTCTGTTGGTTCATGTTTATTGGTCAGAACAACATTACCTTGACCATCATCGGTTTTCGTCACTTGGTAACCTGTTGGAACATCGACTTCTTCCACCGTGTAGGTGATAGCTTTGCCCTTGACATTTTTGTCCAAATCCGCAAAGGTATGAGTCCACTTGTTCTCAGCTGACAACTCAATGACTTCACCAGATTTCTTACCATCCGCATAGAGTTGCACTCTCACACTCTTTGGACGAAGACCATCTTTGTCCTCTTGGTCATCCCACTGTTTGGTTACAGAGAGGGTGGTCTTACCTGGAGTGTGCGTATTGGTAATAGTATAGCTTTCTTGGTCAATGCTTGGTGAATAATTTTCAACCTTTTCTTCTTGAAGGGTGTAGACGATTTCCTTGCCATCCTTAAACTTAGGAAGGCCAGTAAAGGTTTCTTTCCAATCGGTCTCGCTTGTAATATCTTTGCGAGCCACTTCTCCACCATTGGCCAGAAGCTTCACAGTGATTTTAGCCGGACGAAGACCATCTTGGTTGTCATTGTCTACCCAGATCTTAGTGACTGGAATATCCACCGTACTTGGAGTGTGCGTGTTGGTCAAGACGACATCGCCCTTCTCCTTGCTCTCTTTTGTTACGGTGTAACCTTCAGGAACGTCCACTTCTTTCACAGAATAGTGAATCTCTTGTCCGTTTGCTTTTTCAGCAAGTTTCTCAAAGGTATGAGTCCATTTATTGTCTGCAGATAAGACAACTTCCTTGCCTAGCTTTTCATCACCCGCATACAATTGGACGCGAATTTCTTTTGGACGTAGGCCATCTTGGTTATTAGCGTCATCCCATTTCTTGGTGACCTTGACCTGAGTGACAGTTGGCTCATGCTTATTGGTCAAGACAGGATGAGCTGGATCCTTGTCATCAATCGAAAGGGTGTAGCCTGCTGGGACATTCTCTTCTTTCACAGTGTAGTGAATAGCCTTGCCGGCTGCTTTCTCATCAAGGTTTTCAAACGTTCCTTGCCATTGATTCGCTTCTGACAATTCAAGGGTCTGATCTGTAGCGACTCCATCTTTATAAAGTTTGACCGTAATCGTCACTGGGCGAAGACCATCTTGGTTATTAGCATCTTCCCATTTCTTGGTTACTTGAACTTTCGTCTTAGAAGGAGTGTGCGTATTGCTAATCACTACTTGACCCGGGTTCGTAGCTTCTACAGTTTGAGTATAGCCTTCTGGCACCTCTGTTTCTTTCACGGTATACTGAACCGTTTGACCAGCTTTTTTCTCATCCAAGTCAGAGAAGGTGTAAGTCCAGTCGTTGTCTGCAGAAAGTTCTACTTCTTTACCTGATTTTTGGTCATTAGCATAGAGCTGAACCTTGATGCTCTTCGGACGAAGGCCATCTTGGTTTTCTGCATCTGTCCATTTCTTGGTCACTGTTACACTTGTCTTACCTGGTTTGTAGGTGTTGGTAATGGTTGATCCTTCGATAGCTGTCGAGTAGTTGGCAACTGTATCTTCCGTTACCGTATAGACTAGTTTTTGACCATTCTTATAGACTGGCAAGTCAGTGAAGCTGTGGCTCCATGTATCTCCCTCACCAGACAGAGTAGCCGTCTGTACTTCCTCTCCGTTGGCTAGGAGATGGACCGTGATGGTTGATGGACGAAGTCCGTCTTGGTTCTGAGCATCATCCCAAACTTTTTTCACGCTGACTTCTGTAGTTTCAGGAGTACGCTTGTTGGTAATGGTCGCTTTTCCATCGACGAACTGAGCTTCTTGACTTTCAGCTGTATAATGAGTCGGTACCTTGACTTCTTTTACAGTATAGGTAATCACATTACCATCATTGTCTTTGTCTGGAAGAGCGCTGAAGGTTACTTTCCAGTCATTTCCTGCTGAAAGGGCTACTGGTTTGCCTTCTGCTGTTCCATTCTTGTACAATTGGAATTCAATCTTTTCTGGACGAAGACCTTCGACGTTGTCTTGGTCATCCCAGACTTTTGAAGCTTCCAGATCGATATAATGGATATCTTTCTCATTGGCGATGACTTTTGGTGAAGCTTTTGAACCAGTCGCTTCGCCATCAATCGTGACATGGTAAAGCTGTTGATCTGCATCGTAGGTCACAACGACTGCATGCTCTGTCTCATCCAACTTGTAGTTGTTTGGAGCTTTCGTCTCTTTAAGAGTGTAAGTTCCTTCTGTTAGGGTGGTGAAAGCAAGGTCTCCATCCTTATCAGAAACTTGAGTCGCAAGGACAGTACCAGTCGCATCTGACAAGGTGAACTCCGCACCAGCTAAGCCTTTGCTAGTATCATCCTTGTCTACTTTCTTCACATGGAAGCTCGCCGCAAAGATTTGAGACGTTACGGTGTTGGATTCGCGGTTTCCTTCATGTCCTTTAGCTCTGTATCCGAATTGGTTATGGGCTTGGACGACACCTGAACGACCGCCATTGTCCTTGTTATCTTCTGTCCGTTCTAGCATCAACTGCTTGACTTGGTCTGTCAATTCGCTTGGGTTGACCACTGGCACCGCAACATCTACTTGGCTACGTGCACCGATAGTGGTTCCCTCATTGGCTACGACCTTAATTCCTGTTATTTTACTATAGTCTGTGACATCTGCTGACCAAATATCTTTATCTGCAGCTTGTGCCATGGTGCTAGCTGTAACTGTGGTATCTGTTGTGTAGTATACTGTCCATCCTTCCGGAGCAGTGACTGGTCCGCGAAGACTAACGGTGTATTCTGTCTTACGGGCTGAAGCATCCAGTGTATTGACATCTCCAACTTTAGGGAGAACGTCATAGATAACCGTGTTTTCAACTGGACTATCTGTGTTGTTTTTAATCGTTAACTTGTAATTAAAGGTTTCCCCTGGTTTAAAGGTACGAGTTACTGTTGATGCATCAGATAAGTCGTCATTCTTAGCAATGAACTTACGAGAATAAACACCTTCAGCTGCAACAATGGTATAGTTGGATTCCGCATGAGGGATTTTATCCGTTGTAGAACCATTGTTATTTAAATCATAGCTATCTACTGCAACTTTATTCGGGTTAGCAGTTTCTAGATCCCAGAGACCCTCTCCTGCCATATAGATATGGTTGGTAAAGGTTCCGCCATCTGCCTTCCCTTTTAGTTTGGTATAGATAAATGGCAAACGAACTTGACCACCAGTCTCTAGAGAGCGTTTGATAAATTCCTTCTGATCCAAGTGGAAAATCAAGGCAGAACGTCCAGAGTTGTGGTAGTTTTCGATGACCTCATAGGATTTATACCAAGGGCTATAATAGCGACCGTTCTTATCAAAATATTGATCTAAGTTATTGAAGTCGATATCCAGCGTATTTGGATCAAAGAGATCGATGACACGTAAGTCTTTGTAGTCCTTACCTGGATCCAAGCGAACATTATCAGCAGATAAGGCAAAACGAATGGTTCTTCCATCTGTGAATTGGACATTGTTGTAATCTGTATTCTTGGTCAGATTAACATTTTCTGTCAATGGAAGAAGTTTGAACTGCCATTTAGCAGATTGATCTCTGTCTGCTCCTGACTGGGTTTTGTAAGTAATCCGTCCAGTATTTTCATAGGCATTCTTGGCATCATCATTCTGATCAATATGAGTCTTTTCTGGCTCTTTGAAGGATGTATAGGCAGAAATATAAATCCCTTGACCAGATGGAAGTTCAAAGTCGTCCTTCATCTCCAGTCTCCAGCCGACAACAGTACCATATTTGGTCAAATCAGTGCTTCCAAATCCATCCTTGTCTGCCTCTGGTTGGATTTCTTTAGTCGAGCCATCTTCCATTGTAAGAATGATGCGTTTTACATATTGATTGATTAGAGGCCCGTTTCCATATATCCCAATCAACATGCGAGCATATTCAATCTTCGTAAACTTCAAGCGAGAGTCCACTTGCTCATCATAAAAGACAAGATTCTTTTGAGCAAATGGTGTAATGTTATTGTATTTCAAGAGCCATTTGTAGTTGGCTGCCTTGTAGTCGGTCGAGTCGTAGACATTTCCTTCTGCTTGCTTAGCAAAGGCTCCTTTACCTTCCAAGTCACGTGAAGTGAGTCGGAAGATGAGAGAATCTTCAGCCGTTACATCCGGCTCTCCATCACCACGTTCCGCAGGAATCCCCACGACAGACGCCGTATTGGTCAAATCTTTCACTAAGACATCTTCTAAGGTTTGGTCTTTTTCCATGACCAAATCAGGGAATTTCAAGTACAAGAAACTCTTGTCTTGAATTTTTTGCATCAAATCTGAATGATAGTTTTGAGGATTGGCATTGGCATCGGCAACAAAAGTTTTTGAAACCGTACCATCTCCATTATCGACCCAACCTTCTGATTTTTCTGTATCTAGAACCGCTGTACGAGTTTTTCCATCTTTGTCCGTATAGGTTGGCAGCTTATCTGTGATTGTTGCAGATTCCAACTGACGATAGCTACCATTGTACTGTCCACGCATCCCATCTAACAAGAAGGCAAACGGAACGGAAGTAGCTTTTTCGATGTACTTTTTGCCATCTGCTCCAGTTACAATCCCTGGAGAGGCTTCCGCATAGTCTCTGGACATGGTCGCATCATAGTTCTGATTGACAAACTTGGTCAAGGTATAATCCTTGTATTGAGGTTTCCAAGTGATACTATTTAAAGCAGTCTCAGCACCGTTAATATTGAGCGTCCCTGTAATATCCATCGAGTAGTTAGTAGGAGGGAATCCCAACTTAAACTTGGCGATGAATGGTAGGGTCAAGACTTCAGATTTTTGGTAGTTCGTAAAATGTAAGCTGACATGGTAGTCATCTCCCACCTTTGTCACTGTTGGTGCATCATGTTGTGAGCTACTATTAAACTCAGGAACATTGACCTCATCCAAGTACTTCCCTGGAAGCACTAGATTGACAACCACGTCATCGAGATCTGTTGTCAGATTCTTAGGGGTAATCTGAATGTAGCCAGACATGGTATCAGATGTGTTATAGGCCATACCACCAGGATGTTCTTGCTTATCTCCATACAAGAGGGTAACATCTAAGGCACCATTATCTCCGACTGCTAGCTCTTGCGCCAAGGCTGTTACAGCACCTTGCCCCAATTGACCCAGCATCATCAAAATGGTGAAGAGAGCAAACCCTTTTTTTAAAAAGCTTTTCCATAAGGATGATCTCCTGTTCATTCTTTCATCTCCTTTTTATCATTTTGAACCGCAAAAGTTCCTCACTCCATTTTTATCATATATGAGCCAATTTAGCCAACGATTATATAAAAAATGTCGCTAAATGAACAAATGAACCGTCTAATGTTTTTGTTTTTTTAAGTTTTCTTGATTTCTGCATCAACTAGCCAATTTAGGTTAAGTCCTCCCAAGATATGATTGCAAAGATCTATTATATGGCTCCAGCCCTTGTTTTCATAGCTTTTTTATACCCTTCTCAGTTACCTTTAAATAGTTGCATAGATATCTCTAGGGTGTTTTTAAGTTTTTTTGGACAAAAACTCCTTGCCTAACGACTACTCCTCCTATCATCAAAGGGATGCAAAAAACCAGCCCTCTTGCAGAGCTGGTTGTCTTTCTATTCTAGAAATGTCATTAGGCAATGATGCTGAAAAATATGTATGTTATTTATAGCGCGGTGTCGCAAATCCGCGGATATTGCCATGTCCGATACGGTATACATTGCGTTTGACAGTTCCAACGGCACCGGAATTTCCTTCGATTGTATGAATCAGTCCATTTTCGACGCGTTCCACAATTCCAATATGATCCGCAAATCCATCATTTTGCTGATAGTCTTGGTCCCAGTTAAAGGTAATGATATCCCCTGACTTCGGTGTAGAGGCTCCATCTTCATTCCAAATACCGAGACGTTTAAAAATTTGGATATGGCGCTCTACGCCACACTCCCGACCAATCAAATGACTAAGACCTTCGCGTTGGAAAACTGTTGTTACAAACACATCGCACCAATCATCTGTATTCTTGACTGCATAACCGACTGGCAATGGATTAACGCTATTGTAATCCTTGACCAATTGATGATGGGCTGCACTTCCGCTACGAACACCGACAAGACTTGCTGCAGCTCGTAAAACACGATCTCGTTGACCATTAGAAACATGAGGATTGTATGCTGCTTGATCAACTATCTCACGAGGTGAAAGAGCTGTTTGCCCCAGGTTAAAGCCTTCAACGCCACCGTCCACATAGTCCACATAGACGTGCGTTGTATAGTTCCCTTTCTGGTACTGGTGATTTGCTGCAGAGACTTGCACTTCTGTATGCGTACCAGAAGGTGCTGTAGAATACCAGTAGAGGTTTTCTTGATGAGCTTGAGACCAGGCAGCAACACGGATATTCTTGATCTGACGTCCCTGAGGTGCTTGGTCCACTGTTACCGTATAGGTTCCCGCACCAGAATTAACATTCTTGATCCCTGTTTGGGTCCTGGTCGTCAGATTTCTAAATTCCACTTCTGTGGTTGTTGTTCCAGCCCCTACACGCGAACCATCATTTTGGATGTAATAAAGATGAACATGGTATTTGCCAGTAGAGTTCTTGTGATCGCTAGCCTTGACAGAAACCTTGTAGTCTCCGTTCGCTTGACGAGTCGCTTCATACCAACGGATATCATCTTGACCATCCTTATCAGACCAAGTTGGAACTTGAACAGTCCGTACGCCTTTAGGGCTGTAGACATCCTTAATGATGACGTCAAAAGTTCCCGTATCCTTGTTATTGTTTTGGATTACAATCGTACCAGAACGACGGGCTTGACGTACTTCTGCTGTAGTTTCTGTAATATAGTTTCGTTGGTTGTCATTGTCCACATAGTAGACATGGACATTGTATTTGCCGTCCTCATTTTTATGATCTGAGGCTTTGATGGTAGCTCGGTAACTGCCGTCACTTTGACGAATCGCTTTGTGCCAAACAAGATCATCTTGCCAGTTCTTATCTGACCAGGTCGGAATCAAAACTTCTTTCAGTCCATTTGGTGCAACAACATTACGAATTACTGCATCAAAGGTGCCTGTCTCAGAATTATTGTTCTCTATCGTTACAGTTCCATTTGGTTTTACGTGACGCACTTCTGTAGTGGTTTCTGTGATATAGCTTCGTTGGTTATTTTGATCTACATAGTAGACATGAACATTGTATTTGCCATCATCATTTTTATGATCTGAAGCTTTGATGGTAGCTCGGTAACTGCCGTCACTTTGACGAATCGCTTTGTGCCAAACAAGATCATCTTGCCAGTTCTTATCTGACCAGGTCGGAATCAAAACTTCTTTCAGTCCATTTGGTGCAACAACATTACGAATTACTGCATTAAAGGTGCCTGTCTCAGAATTATTGTTCTCTATCGTTACAGTTCCACTTGGTTTTACATGACGCACTTCTGTAGTAGTTTCTGTGATATAGCTCCGTTGGTTATTTTGATCTACATAGTAGACATGAACATTGTATTTGCCATCATCATTTTTATGATCTGAAGCTTTGATGGTAGCACGGTAGCTGCCGTCACTTTGACGAATCGCTTTGTGCCAAACAAGATCATCTTGCCAGTTCTTATCTGACCAGGTCGGAATCAAGACTTCCTTCAAGCTATTTGGCGCAAAAACATTTCGCACTACTGCATCAAATGTACCAGTCGAAACATTATTATTTTCAATCGTTACCGTACCACTTGGATAGGATTGACGCACTTCCGTCGTGGTTTCTGTGATATAGTTTCGTTGGTTGTCATTGTCCACATAGTAGACATGGACATTATACTTACCGGTGTCATTCTTATGTTCAGATGCCTTAATGGTTGCACGATAGCTGCCGTCAGCTTGCTTAGTTGCCTTATGCCAAATAAGGTCATCTTGCCAGTTCTTATCTGACCAGGTCGGAATCAAGACTTCCTTTAAGCCACTTGGGGACACTACATTGCGAACAACTGCATCAAAGGTTCCTGTGACTTCGTTGTTATTTTCTATACTTAAATCCCCTTGAGGACGACTTAGAGTACTAACTGTACGGCCAGACGGAGCCTTGGAACTAGCGCTATAGAAAGTAGTGGTCCCCGTTACAGGTTTCGCAATTGACTCAGAAGATGGGACAGATTGCCCCGCTGAAATAGACTTAGTTTCTACCTTTGGCTCGTCTGCCTTCGTAACATCTGAGCTAGTGACTGGAAGCTCTGTTACTGGAGCTGGCGCCACATATTGATGAGTCCCTACTTCTTGCTTTTCCTCGACAACTGGTACTGAGCTAGCTTGTGTCGTTACTGCTTCACTTTCAGTGACTGCCGATTCTTTCACTCCCACTTCATCGGCATGAGCAACTTGAACTGAGGCAGCTAGCAATACAGCTGCACTGGCAAAATAAATGAAATCCTTTTTTCTCATTTCTATTCCCTTAATCATGTTTTATACTGTTCCTATTTTAGCATACCGAGAGGGATTCGAAAAGGTTTCTAGGCGTTTTTTCTACGGAATATAAAAAGGAAGCCTTTCTAGGCTTCTATTTTACAATTTTATTCAAGGCGTTTGCTAAATAACTTCCATTACGAATCTTTTGGCCGATCCTTTTTGCATTGACAAGCAAATCTTGGTAGTCCTCGTCGTCTAACTGTCCAATCGTTTGAGAGAGATCATGCAACGATTCCACTGCAATCCCACAACCATTCTCTAAGACAAAATGCGAGAGAGCAGATTGTTTCCAAACCACAAGCGGAAAACCTGATGCCAAGTATAGTGAAGCCTTGTGAGAGTTGTTATAGCGAAGGTATTCACCAAAGACGCCACTGCAGGTCTCTGCGCTATCCCCATCCCAGACAAGACCAAAGCCACCTTCAAGTGCTGCAGGAAGCTCATCAGGTAGGAAGGACCCAAAGTAAGTCTCGTTGGTAAGTGCCCTGCTCTCATCAAAGCCAACACCATACAGGTTATAAGCAGGTTCTTCAGGAAGAGAGTAAAGGTAACCGGCTTTTTCCTGAGCCAAATTTCCAGCCACAATAATTGGCTGATTCTTAGTAAGGCCCGTCTTCTCTTGGAAATTTGGAATCAAATAGTCGAAAATACCAAGGCTAACAATCTTATCTGCCTCAACGCCTTTATCCACTAAAACAGATTTCATGATTGGATTGTGGGCGATGATCCCATCAGCTGCGCCAAGAAGACCTGATTCTTGAATTTGAATGCGAATCTTATGCTTCAAAGGGAAATTCTCAACATTAACATAACGAAGAGCTTCTAAATCATGGATAATAAAATGAACTTTTACACCCTTTTTCTGCACTTTCTTTACATGATGCGTTGTAAAAAAGCTATGGTGAAGCATGGGAAACTGGATCAATAACTCATCACCTTGCTTTAGTTGATCCAAAGCCTGACCAAAAGCCTTAGATTTGTGAAGCTGTGCCTTAAGTGTACTCATCTCATACCAATTATCAACCGAAAGAACCAATGCCTGATATCCCTCTTTATTTGCAATTGCTTCAACATCATTACGTGCCTTATTACCGGCATTTTTAACATTATTATCGTGTAAAAATTCTTCTTTTAAATAGTATTTCATCTCTTATTTCTCATTTTTCAAAAGCTGATTTTTCAGGATAGCGTTCTTTCAAGATTTCCTTAAAACGAATGATATTCTCCTCTTCAAAGTCAACATCGTCATTTACACAAAGTAGTTTTTTATGTTTATCTTTAAAGATACTCTCTAATCGATCTGCTTGATTTAAATCTATCGACTCTCCAAAATTCTTTGACATAGGATAAAACTGATTACTTTCAATTTGCCAATGCTGACAGATGTATTGATTAACATCCACCCCATAGTCTCTCAATTGATTCCGTGACGTTTTATCTAATGTTTCTCTTTCAACTTCCCATAAATGTGCCAAGGTACTCTTTTTCATTGGAACAGGTAAATGCTGATTCACATAGCCTGTTGGTCCCCATGGCAAGAGTAGCAAGTTTTTCAAAACCAAAGACCCATAACGGTAATTAAAGAATTTCCAAGGTGAAGATTTTAAGGCTTTTTTATTAGGAAAATGACGATAGATTAATGCAACATTATTGTGATAAGTATTCGTAAATGGTGACCAAGGAACCAAAGCATCATAAACCGCTAAAAGCTTAGGTTGCCCATTCTTATAAAAATCTGAAGGTTGACTATCTCTGATTAAGTACATATCATCATTGAAATAGAGATAGTTTTCTGACAAGCCTTCAATCCGATGGAGGTTAAGCTCAATAGCCGCTGAATTATAAGTAGGTAGATACTCTTTAGGGATAAATTCCTTATGAGTGACCAACTTCAGTTGTGGATGCTCCAAGTTCAACCATTCCGGTTTTTGCCCATTTGTGACTAAATAAATATGATTTACCCAAGGAGCATGCTTTTCAATCATTCGAAACCAATAATTAAAGATGCCGTAATCACGATAGCGTTGCTCACCATCGATTTCCTGGTCTATTTCTGCTATTTGACCTGTCACGGCTTGTTTCTCGCGGATAAACTCCGGGTCACTTCCGTCAACCCAAAGAACCACGATATCAATTTTTTCTTGTGTCATTTAGTAAATTCTTTCTCAACGACTTCCAAAGCACGCTCAATCACCACGTGCATGTCGTAGTATTTATAGTCTGCTAGGCGTCCACAGAAGATAACCTTGTCATTTTTAGCTGCTTCTTCTTGGTACTTGGCAAACATAGCGTTGTTCTTTTCATCATTGATTGGGTAGTAGGGCTCATCTCCACGTTTCCAGTCAGCTGGATATTCACGGGTGATGACTGTCTTCGGTTGGGTTCCATACTCGAAATGCTTGTGCTCGATAATCCGAGTATAAGGAATCTCACGCTCGGTATAGTTGACCACGGCATTGCCTTGATAGTTTTCCTCATCCAAGATTTCATGTTCAAATCGCAGGCTGCGGTATTCCAACTCCCCATGTTTGTAGTCAAAGTACTGGTCAATCATTCCTGTAAAGACTACTTTTTCAGCTGACGCTTCCAGTTCTTCACGATTGGCAAAGAAATCAACACCAAGTTCTACTTCCACATCTTCAAGCATATTTTCAATGATGACATTGTAGCCACCAATTGGAATCCCTTGATAACGGTCATTAAAGTAATTATTATCGAAGGTCAAGCGAACTGGGAGGCGCTTGATGATAAAGGGTGGAAGGTCTGTGGCAGACCGGCCCCATTGTTTTTCTGTATAGCCCTTGATCAACTTTTCATAGATATCTGGACCAATCAACTTGATGGCTTGTTCTTCCAGGTTCTTGGGCTCAATATCCTTCATGTCAGACGTTTGCTGGGCAATCTTGTCCTTGACTTCTTGAGGAGTCTTGGTTCCCCACATAGCATAGAAGGTATTCATGTTGAAGGGAAGATTGTAGAGGCTCCCCTTGTAGTTAGCCACCGGTGAGTTGATATAGTTATTGAATTCAGCAAATTGATTGACATAATCCCAGACTTTTTTATTTGAAGTATGGAAAATGTGGGCACCGTACTTGTGAACATTGATTCCTTCAACATTTTCACAGTAAATATTTCCGCCAATGTGATTACGCTTGTCAATCACTTTTACTTTTTTGCCACGCTTGGTTGCCTCATGAGCAAAAATTGCCCCCGATAAACCAGCACCAACGATCAGATAGTCGTACATAGTTGTCTCCTATTAATAATTTATAATTTAACGATTCGATTGAAATAAGGGATTTTCATTAATATTCCAACCACAATAAAACTTACACTCAATGTGAAGATGAGAAAAAGCAAATGTGCTCCTGCAAAACTAAATCCAACTGATTTCTCCCACACTTTCATAACATATGTATGTATAATGAAAACACCCATAGTTTGATTAGAAAGATAGATTATCCATCTGTTTTTATCTGTATTTAAATCAAACGTCAGCACCGTCAAAAAAGTCCCTAAACTTATAACTTTCACAAAAATACTATCATAAAAATATTCAGCAAAAAGATTATGGTGAATATACTTCGCTAGCATAAATAAGATTAATGGTGAAGCAAATAGTAAAACTACGGTTATTTCTTTCATCCAACTCCTAAAACATTTTTTAAGAGTATCCAAGCTAAATTGTGCTAGAAATCCACCTAAAATATAATAGAAAAACCAGGTCCATAATCTAAATGTCTGTATAACATAAACTTGAACTGGCATTTGAAGTAAAATATTTGTCAGCTCAACTACCAAACCGATAATTACCAGTACAGAAAGAATCAACAAATACCGTTTTTTTGATTTTAGAAATTTTTTCAAAATTGGTAGACACAAGTAAATAAGAATTAAAGCACCAAAAAACCAAAACTGGAAAAAATAACCTCTTTGTAACAAAGAACCCAAAACTTTTTTTATTGGGTTTTCTGAAAAATCCCTCTTATAAATCCAAATGATTAAAGTCCATATCGATACGGTTACAAGAATCCATTTTATTTTTTGCAGGATGTATGAATAGCTTATTCCATTTTTTCCCAATAACAAATAGCCATTTACCATAAAAAATAGCGGAATTGAATAGGTACCTAAGTAATATAAGTATGTTAAGTAATTCCAAGATCCAGTTTCTTTAAATCCTGGCATTGTGGTATGGAGTAGAACAACTCCTATACAAGCCATAATTTTAAGCAAATCTAGGTTTGTATTCCGTATTTTCTTCATTTCGATTGTTTTCCTATTATTTGTTTTAACTCTTTCACATCTACCACTTTCAGAACTAGAATAACAAGCAGGTAAATGAGGCCACCAAGCACTGCATACACAAGAACATTTAAAGTAGGTGAAAAATGCAAGAATGGTTTTGCACTTAGCAACAAGCCATACATTATAGCAGAAGCGAGAATAATTTTTGCCATAGCCCCAAGAATCGGTACTTCCTTGAGGTAATGACGGGTATAGTACAATTGAATTCCCCAGACCAAGGATTCTGTTAAAACCGAAACAATGGCTGCACCGATAAAACCAAAGTGAGGCAAGAAGAGCAAATTCAACCCGACACTGACAATGGCAGGAACAGTGGTCGAAATCATAAATTCTTTGTTTTTATCATGCGGGATGAGGATTTGAATCCCCATGATATTGGTCCAGCCGATAAAGAACATTCTAAAAATCATGATGGCTATGGCATAACGCGCATCCTGGAAATCCTTTCCTAGGAAGAACTGAACAAAGTCATCATTGACAATCAGCATGCCGGCAATGATCGGGAAAATGACCAAATTATAAATCAAAAAGGACATTTGGTGCATCTTGTTGACAGCCTTGTGGTCCCCTGAGGATAAGAGGCTCGATACCCGAGGCAACATGACACTTCCCAGTGAGGTCACTAGGGTCAGCAAAATATTGACCAATTTCAAGGCCTGATCATAGATCCCCACATCCTTTGTAGAGGCGAGAGCCCCCAGCATGGTCCGGTCAAGGGTGACATAGAGGGAAATAGCAATCTGCGGTAAAAAAAGCAAAATGACCGGTTTTAAATGCACCCGTGCATAAGCCATATCAAAATGGGCTTTCCCAATAAATTCACGGGCGGGCAACCACATACTGAGCTGACCTAATAATTCAAAGATCGTTAGTAAGAATACATAGAGATAAAGATCATTAGCAGACTTAACAAACAAGAAGATGGAGATGACTCCAACCAGTTTGACCGTGATGTTCCGAATCGTAATCTTGCGAAAGTCCTCTAAGCCCTGAAAGAGCCAGGAAATATCGAGCCCTTTTGATACTAAGCTAAGGCCCAAGATATAGGCAACAGGATTTTGCATGGAAGGAAGCACCAAGCAAAGCAAGAGATAGAGTAAAATGGAGACAAAGGTCGCGCCTAACTGGAGAGTATAAATCCCCCAGAAATTCTTTTGGATGTCCTTGCGGTGTCCTGAGATCTCCTTGGTTCCATAATTGGCTACTCCTAGGGTCGCTAAAAGGATAAAGTAGGTGACAATGGAGTTGAAATAGCCGTAAGTCCCTAAGTCATCTGAACTAAAAACCCGTGTCACATAAGGTGTGGTGATAATCGGTAGAATAATCACTAGCAACTGGTAGGAGAGATTATAGGCGTAATTTTTAAGAACTTTCATAAGGATGTAACTCGTCTTAATCTTTCTTTTTAACTGGACTAACTCTTTTTATTCAATTTTATTATCTGGATTCATAATAAACAATCGACTGATGAACAAAATTAACGGAGAGTAGCGAAGAACCAACATCTGAGGATCGAACATTCCATGGATAATCATAATTCCTAGGCAAGCCAGTACGATATCTTTTTGAATGGATATGAAATATTTCATAACTTTAGTAAGAGCAAACAACATGAAGGCACTGACAATCAAGCCATCAATAACCAATAATTGAACAAAAGAGCTATCAATATAATTGTAATTACTAGTGAAATTTCCAAACATATCAAGAGTTGTAAAGGAAATTGGTTGCCCTAACCAAGATACACCAAAATTTCGGAAACCATCCACACTGAGACGCAAACGATTATGCGTAAATTGATCGACTAAGTGAAATAAATTGCCAGATGAATAAAAACAAAAATACAAGATAACCGCTAAAGCTACAATAAAACCGTACTGCGCAAGTGCCTTTGACAAGAAATTTCCAATGATAAACTCTTTTTTAAAGATTTTAATACTCAACAAGGCATAGGTTAGTATCAAAATACTTAAGTAAAATGGACTAGATGTCGAAGTTTGTTGGTACATATAAATCGTAGCCAAGAGTAAGGCCAACAATTCAAGATACGAAATTCTTTTACCCCGAAACATCAGATAAGTACACAAGGCAAAGAACAGTCTCTGTGATGCAAATGATACATAGTTAAATCCTAGACTAAAACGGTAGCCACCATCTGCATTCATAAACATATTGGTAATCATACCTTTTTGACTGGCATAAATTGTCAAACAAAGCACCAGGAATGTCGCCACAGAAAAAGTTCCTAATAATTTCCTAAAATCAATATCTCTAGCGGAAAAAACAAGAAGCAACACATTTATATCTAACAATCCATCGCGATTTTTTGCAACTATAAACATTGCAATAAAAAATGCCGTTACTATTAATAATTGTTGCCAATGAAATCTAAAGTAATATAGCGTTTTCGGAAAGTTCATCAACTCCTTTATCAACAGCATAATAATTGTAAAGTAAAGGAGTAAACGATAAAGCGATAGAAAACCATCTAATCGAACAAAATAAGTGGTTGTGACTAACGAAGCGACAACAACCCATATAAACAAGGTAAATAAATAAATTTTTTCTGAGATAAAACGATTGTTCATCACAACAGTCATCCAAACCTTTCAATCATGATCATATAGTCTTATTACCGGTATCTATAAAAACCTCTCACAACTAAATAGCGAATTCCCCTATTTTATCAAGGTTTGCAGTTTTTTTAAAAAAATTACTGTCAGATACATTCTGAAATGTAATAACCGTCTAACTAGAGGGTGAAGCGGAGAAGTAGATTTTTTTATCAATGAAAACATCTCTTGATTTCTACACAAGACCTCAACATAGTGTCGTTTTTTAGAAAGAGACATCTTTTGCTTTGATATGTTCTGAATATTACTCATCAGGATGCGCGCCTTTATTTGATCTATAAATTGATCATCTTGGATATTCCAACTTGTCATCAACTGATCAACTTTTCCTAGTTCTTCCAATTGATAGTTCATCCTATTAGGATGATACTGTCCCATCGCAGAATCTATTCTTCCTGAAATATAGACATAATAACAAGATTTCACCAAGAGAACTGAATTGACATGTTGATAAACATTCAAATTGAAACGAACATCTTCTCCCAATTCATAGGATTCAAAAACAATTTGATGTTCCTCCAGAAATTCTCTACGGTAAATTTTATTCCAAACAGTATACATCATGTCTGTTAACCATAATTCTTGAAAAAGCGCAATAAAATCACTCTTGTCTTTTTTTCCTTCAGCAGGAAGTATTTTTGCCGATCGATCTATTTCTGATAAATTCTTTTCAATCGAATTATAGTAACTAAACACCAATAAGTCTAATTGTGAATCTAATTGACTTTCCACATCTGAAAATAGATTTCCCACAAGATAGTCATCCGCATCCACAAAACAAATAAACTCGCCTTTCGCTTTGGATAAGCCAAAATTACGTGCCGGACCAACACCATGGTTTTCAATATGATAGACAGAGATATTTGCGTACTCATTAGCATAAATATCGCAAATACTACCACTACGATCTGTAGAACCATTATCTACCACTATAATCTCCAAGTCATCATAATTCTGAGAAATAACACTTTTTAAACAACGCTCAATGTATTTCTCAACGTTATAGACTGGAATAATAACAGAGTATTTCAAATTAAACTCCTAAATCATATCAGAAAATGTTTTGTATACTGAAGGCTAGTTTTAATACTTTAAGTCTAAACAGTATATATTTTAACTTATTTGGTTGGTCTTTCATTTGAGAAAGAGAAACATTATTCTTAAGTAATTCTTGTTTCACTTCATTAGTAATGTCTATATATTTTTTATCTAATTTAGATTTATATAAACTTGCCAAGATATGAGTCAAGCCATTCACATAATATAGCTGTGAAATTTGTAATTCTTCTTGATTCAACTGTGAACGAACAAAAGTAGAATAAAAAACTTCTTTGTAGAACCCAAACATATCTCTAAACTTCTTCTCATTCCAAGACTGTGTAATGGAATCCGGGTTATCGATTAAGTAGTGATAGTACTTCTGATTTGTCGCATAAACCCTCTTTGCTGAAAGAAAAAGCTTGTAATTAGTACCAAGATCCTCATAGTATTTACCAATTGGAAACTGAATGTTATGATCAGTGAATAAGGATTTCCGATAGACTTTGTCGTTAGCAAAACCAGTAATATAACTATGCTTCAGCATTTGCACAAAAGCATCCTTCCCGTCAAAGACTTGAGTCTCTACTGAATCCGAAACTATAACATCTTCTTCACCTTTGACAAACTCACGATTAAAAGAAATAATATCAAATTTTTGAGATTCAAGCGCTTCTGCCAAGGCTATAAAGGTATCTGGCTCAAGCCAATCATCTGAATCAGGAAAATAAACATATTCTCCCTTAGCCTGAGAAAGACCCGTATTTCGAGCTTCAGAAAGTCCACCATTCTCTTTATGAATGACTGAAATAAAGTCATACGCTTTAACATAGTCATCACAAATTTGAGGAGAACGATCAGTACTTCCATCATCAACAAGTATGATGTCATAGTTTATCCATTCTTGAACAAGAATACTCTTAAGACAACGGTTTAAATACTTTTCGACATTATAAACTGGAATAACGACAGTTAAAAGTGGTTTCATATATTTTTCACCTGAACTTTTATTTTAGTCTGTATTTTCATAATCTGTTTTACTGACTTTACAACATTTAATAATAATGGTAATTCTTTAAAGCAGACAGGAAATAGTTCTATTTTTCAACCAATTTTATTTTTTAGTATTTCCTATACAACTCCGAAAAATTCCGAATATAACTTTGTAAGGAGAAGAGTTCTTTTTGACGTTTGACTGATGCCTTGCCAAATTGCTCTCTCTTCTCAGTGTTCTCGGCTAAATCTTGAATAGCCTTAGATAATTCTGCAGGCTGATTTGGTGTGGCGAGAAGACCATTTTCCCCTTCCTTGACCATTTCACAGACACCGCCATGACGGTAACCTACTATAGGTTTGCCACAAGCCATGGCTTCTAGGACGACTGTTGGTAATGGATCTGGATTGGTACTTGGCAAGACAAAGATATCAAACATATTATAGAGTTCTGTCGTCTTGCTATAATAGTCAATTCGCTTGATTTGTCCAGCTACTGGTGAGTCTGAAATAGCTTTTTCCAGCTCATCCACGCGCCACTCTTCTCCCTCAAATGCACTACCTGCTAAAAAAGCTACTGCTTTTGGATTGGTCTGTAAGATTGGAGTAACAGCTTCTAGGAAGTCCCCTTGCCCTTTCCAGGCATTCACTCGACCAACCATACCGATAACCAAAGCATCCTGTGCGATCCCAAATTGATCACGGACAGTGCTAGCATCGATTTCATGATAGACGGCATTGTCGACCCCATTATAAATAACTTGAACTTGGTCATCCTTGACATAGCGAGACTGTTTGACATGATTAGCAACGGCATTTGAAACTGTCACAATCGTATCCGCATAGCGCCCCATCAAAAAGTTGATGAAGTCAGAAATCGCTTTTGGTTTGACGATAATCTCGTGCACATGCCAAATCAAAGGAAGTTTTAACTTCCGTTTGAGATAAATTCCCTCCAGCACCGCAGTCGTATTATTGTGAATGAGGGTTATACCATTCTCCTTAGCATACTTTGCAATTTGTTTAGAGTAACTGTTATAGGAGCCAAAGTACTCAAGAATGCCTTTTGGATTAAAATATTTCCGGCGCAAGATTGGATAATCAATAACTTTAACCTTTGCACCGACCTTTTCCAATGCACTCACTAAGACACCATCGTTGGGCAAGATGACATGGGCCTCAAAGGCATTTTTATCCAACCCCTTAATAAGTTCCAACAAAACCTTGTCAGCACCATACATTTCGGCACCAGCGTGAAGATATAAAATTTTCTGCATTTCTATCCTTTAAATACTTTCTCGTAGTCAGTGACAATCTTTTCCCAAGTAAAGGCTTCAGCAATCCGTTGACTTGATTTTTGATTGAGATCTTCGATTGCTTGAGCATCCATTTGTTCAGCCTGATCAATGACATGTGCCAATTGATCTTTCTTCCAATAAAGTGCTCCATCTTCACCGACTTCACGGTTAAAGCCAACATCTAACAAGAGGTTGAGTTTAGTAGACTCGAGCGCTTCTAGAAGTGACGGATTGGTTCCACCCACCTCATGACCATGGAAGTAAGCGAAGGCATTCTCACGAATGTATTTGAGCAATTCTTGATCGTAGACTGTCCCGACAAACTTCACTCGAGGATCTTGATCAAATCCTGTATCCTTACGCAACTGTTCATAGAACTTGTTTTGTTCCACATTGGTAATGAGAACAAAGTCCTTGTCAGAGTTTGATGCCATAAAGCCACGAATCATGGCCTCATAGTTGTTCTCGGGGACAAAGCGACCTACGACAAGATAGTAATTCCCTTCGGAGACTTGCTTATCCGCAAACCAAGTCCGTACTTTCTCGTCTTCTTTACTCAGGAGCGACTTGTTTGTATCGGTTCCATAGGCGATATAGGTGGTCTTAGGTTGATATTTTGCGTAATCCTTCTGGATATAGGCTTCGATATTCTTGCTATCACAGATCAAAAGGTCAGCGTGTTTGACCATGAGTTGCTCAGAAAACTTCCAATACTTGCGGACTGGAAGACTCCACTTCGCACGAAGCCACTCATGACCATCTGGATTGACCATAAGAGTCCCACCGATAGCCTTGATTTTCTTTTTAATCCTAGAAATAAAGGGACCAATCCGGCAAGCCAAGACATAGAAGATTGGTGCCTGGTCCTTGTTTTCCTTTGCGATCTCAATCGCCTTGTTAAGTGCCGCAATATCGTAAGCAATAGCACGCGCAGGACCGATATTAGGGACGTCAATGTTATAACAGATTGCGCCATTATGCTCGAAAGTATCTGCAGTAATCCCAGATTTTACAGAATTCTCCCGCATACAAGCCACATAGTACTGAATTTCACGGTCTTGTTGGCACTCTGTCAGCTTTTCGACAAAGGTTTCAAAACCACCATATTTCGCTGGAATTCCTTTAGAACCAACGATATAAACTGACTGTTTCATTTTTCTCCTTACATGGAAAGGACGAAGCAGGAATTTCCTACTTCGCTCCATCTCGTTTAAATACAACTTTGATCGTTTTCAGCAAGATTTTTATATCTGACCAAATGGTCCAATCGTCAATATAAGATACATCTAAGCGAACCACTTCATCAAAGTCCGTAATTTCGCTGCGTCCACTCACCTGCCAAAGCCCTGTAATTCCAGGCTTGAAGCTCAAGCGGCGTTTCTGTTCCGGAGTGTACTTCTCATACTCATCCACTGTTGGCGGACGGGTTCCAACCAGACTCATATCTCCTTTTAGGACATTAAAGAATTGGGGTAGCTCATCCAGACTGGTCTTGCGGATAAAGCGTCCAATTGGCGTAATCCGAGGATCATTGTCCATTTTGAACATCCCACCGGTCATAGTGTTTTGATTCATCAATTCTTTTTTCCGCTCCTCTGCATCGACATACATAGAACGGAACTTATAAAACTTGAAATAGCGTCCATTTTTCCCGACCCGCTTCTGGGCAAAAATAGCAGGACCACCGTCCTTACGAATCAAAGGTACCAATACAATCGCTACCAAGCCACAGAGGAGCAAGCCTACCAAGGAACCACAGATATCAATCACGCGTTTCGCGGTCACGTGGCTAGGTTTGTAGAAGTTGGTCGAGAAGGTAACAACATTGAGTCCAGCCACTTCGCGAATCCGTTTGTTGCCAGCAAAGTTCAAATCAAAAGCATTGAGGTTAACGGTAACGTCGATTCCCATGGTCTCAAATTGTGAGACATACTCCCCAATATCATACTCTTCACTTGGAAGATTGAGAAAGACTTCATCTACCACTTCATAGGTCGCAAAACTCAACAGGTCCTCCTGGGGAACAACCCGAACAGCTGGGTGTTGAAAGGCTGGGCGGTCTAATACTGTCACCGCAACCACTTCCCCACCGCTATCATTGGACGAAAGAAGTCGATCCAGGACTTTATCCAGACGAGAATTCGCTGTAATCAAGAGAATCTTGTGACTTCCTTTGAGACTATAATAGAAGCGTCTCCAGTAGCGTTTGATGAGGTAGTTCATCAAGTAAAGAGCCAGAGTAAGAAGCACTAGAAAATAAATCATCCCCCGACGGGAGAGGGAGAACTTCTCCTCCAAAAAGAAGCTCGAAAAACTGATGACAAGCGCGAAACACAAGCTGTATTTCAAGGTTTGTAAGAAATCGACTAGATGCCCCCGCTTGAAATAATCTTGGTTGTAATCGCTGACGTAAAAGGCTACGTAATGCAACAAATACAGATAGAAAATTGTATTAGAGTGGATTTCTGTCTCTGTCACAAAACTAAACAAATAAGCCACAACTAAGACTGGTAAGCTTTGAACAAAGGCCAAAGCAAATTTGTGAAATCCCCTTCCTTCTGTCATAATACCCCTATCCTATTCCTTATCTTTTTTTCCCATAATTGCCATAGTTCCCGTAATTACCATAGGAACCATATTTTTCTAATTGAATATCAAACTTATTGAGGACCACTCCTAGGAATGGTGTCCCCGTCTGCTCTAGTTGCTCTTTAGCCTTTTGAACAGCCTTGCGACTAACAGCTCCTGCTGCTGTCACAATCAAGCTACCATCACAGCGTTGAGCAATAATCGCCGCATCAATCACCATCCCAATTGGTGGGGTGTCGACAATGATATAGTCATAGTGATTGCGAAGCGCCTCAATGATGACCTCGAAGTTTTTACTTTGCAAGAGACCCGTTGGATTTGGAGAAACCTGCCCTGCCAGGAGCACATCCAGTTTTGGATAATCTGTCGTCGCAATTGCTTGCGAAATCTCACTCTTCCCAGAAAGTACTTCTGTCAATCCTGCGACACGACCTTGGCTCTTGAAGACACCTGTCATGACCGAGTTACGGATATCCGCATCGATCAACAAGGTACGATAGCCCGCACGCGCAAAGGCTGTCGCCAAATTCGTAGAAATGGTTGATTTTCCTTCGTTTGGTTGCACAGATGAGATGGCAACGACCTTAATATTGGTCCCACTCAACTGAATATTGGTACTCAAGGCATTAAAATACTCTTCAGCCTGAGTCATCGCTGCTAATTTGCTTTTTACAATTTCTAAGGTTGCCATGAATTCTCCCTCTTACAGTTTCTTCACACTAGGGATCACACCTAATAGAGTGATGCCCATCACTTCTTCGATATCTTCTGGTTTCTTCACTCGATCATCCAGTACCTCAGATAAGATCACCAATATGGAAATCACGACGCCTCCAAGGACAAAACCAATGACAACATTTCGCTTGATATTTGGTGAAGAAGGATTTTGCGGTACGACAGCCTCATCCAAAGTCGTCACGTCCGATACCTTGGTCACAGCAATAATTTTTTCGGCTGCTACATCTTTCAAGCCATTCGCGATCCGAGCTGCTTCTTGTGGATCTGGGTCTGATGCTGTGATGGACAAAATCCGAGTATCCGCTGGAACTGCCACTGAGACTTTCTTAGCAAGCTCTGCTGGAGTCATTTCCAACTTCAACTCTTCGATGGCTTGGTTCAAGACATTTTGAGAAAGGATGATCTCGCGATAGTCTTTAACCAAGTAGGATCCCGCTTGAAGATCTTGGTTGGTCAAGGCATTGTTTTCTTGATTCTGACGGCTGACTACGTAGATACGGCTGGTACTTTGGTAGATCTTTTTCGCTACAAAAGCGCTGTAGCCTAGGGCTCCAATCGCAAACAACAAGGCCGTAATGATAATTGAGAATTTACGACGCCATAAGGTTTTAAAGAGGGAGACCACATCCAATTCGATCTCTTTGCTCTCTTGGTTTTTCATATTCACTTTCTCCTTTTCAATCTCCGTGATGGAACTTGATGATTAAAACAATTCGTCATCCAATAATGTTTGCTGATTTTCAACAAAAAGGGCACGCGCCCGGTCACTGCCGTAGCGTTTTTCAATCAACTGATAAGCCTGGTCCATGTATGGAGGGCGCTGATCAACATTGTGCATATCGCTGGCAACAAAATGGACCAAGTCCTTGTCCAAGAAATATTGGGCACGATGTTTCATGAACTTATAGCGATCACCAAACAACTTCGGCTTGAGGACACTCGAACTATTGATCTGGGTATAGCATCCCATTCGGATTAATTCCCGCACCCGTTTTTCATTTTTTTCCAAACAGTGGTAGCGTTCAATGTGGGCAACCACCGGAGTCACTCCTAAGCGCAAAACTGCACTTAAGGCCTGGTGAATCTCCTTGTAGGGGGTCGCCATACTAAACTCGATCAAGGCAAAACTGGTATCAGCAAGCGTTGGAATAGTCCCGGCTTCTAGCTTTTCTAGGATATCTCGCGTATAGTAGATTTCTGCTCCGAAATGCAGTTTCATTTCAGGCAGATAGGTCTCTACCATCTCTTTTACTGCCAAGTAGTTTTGATAGATCTTTTCTTCTGGGGTTTCAAACATCCCTTTTCGACGATGAGACGTCGAAACGATGGTACGAACCCCTTGACGGTAGCTTTCCTCGATGAGGAGCTTGCTATCCTCAATCGTCTTTGGTCCATCATCCACATCAAAGACAATGTGTGAATGAATATCAATCATTGTTTTTTCCTTCCATGGTTTGGTTTATTTTTTCTTTGGCTTGTGCCACGCTATCAGCATTCAACTCCATCATGTAAAGAGCAGATCCTGGCATCGCATATGAAGGCAAGTCATTTCGTCCTTGTCCAGTGACAGCTTGCGAAGTCACCTTATAGCTTCCACCAGTCTCCAACTGTGTATTGACCAAATTCATAATGGTTGGCAAGGGCATATTGGTTTGCAAGGAATCTTGTAAACCAGAAACGATTTCGTTGTAATTGCTCAATGCTTTGGTCGATGTTAATTTATGGATAATGGCTGCGATGACTTTTTCTTGGTTCTTCCCACGATCGTTGTCTCCACCTTCGAGAGAGTAGCGTTCACGGACAAAGCCAAGGGCCTGTTCCGAATTCAAGTGGACTTTCCCTACAGGGAAGTGGTAGTTCCCGTGTAGACTTGTAAACTCTTGATCATTTTCTACATCAATCCCTCCGACGAGGTCGACAAGCTTCAAGAAGGAGGTGAAGTTCAAGCGGACATAGTAGTCGATCTTGATGTCGTACAGATTTTCTAAGGTATGAATAGACGCATCTACTCCGTAAATCCCAGCGTGGGTCAATTTATCCCCTTGGTTGTTCCCGCCATCAGCGATTGGAACATAGGCGTCACGCGGAGTCGTGGTCAGCAAGACTTGCTTGGTCTTTCGATTGACCGTCATGATAATATTGACATCAGACCGAGAAACCGAAGTGACTGGACCGTAAGTGTCAATCCCGCTGACATAGATGTTAAAGGTATCCGCATTGGCATCTGCCTTTGCCTTGGTTTCCACTTGGCGACGAATCTTGTAAGAGTAGATTTTCTTTAATTTTTTTGCGTAGTCAGCATCCACACTTGCTACAGTATCTTCAAAGGTACTATTCAGGACGATGGCTTTCGTCTTGTCTTCTTGTAGGGCCTGGTAGGCTGCCGCATAAGATTCCACATCTTCGATGGTCAAGTCATGCTGGCGCGTTTTCTTCACTTCCTCTACTAGGGCCATCAGATCATCTGCATTATTATTCCCCGTAGGCGCTGCCACACTGCTGATTTCTTTGATATCTTGGATTGGGCTATCTGCTTTAACATAGACAGCCATCTCAAACTCCGTATAATTGGCATTTCTGTTCACATTTCCAGCGACATCGACCAACTGTTGGGTAACATAGGTTCCCACAGAGGTTCCTAGCAAGCCTAGGACCAATAAAAATAGCGTCGTCTTTTTAGCCTTGCCTGCAAGGATCAAACCCAAGGTTAAAAAAAGTCCGCCAACCAGCAAGGCCGTCACAAGGATATTCAAATAGCGAAAGGCTAGGATATTGTAGCTAAAGACATTATAAAGAAAGAGCCCAGCCACAAGTAGCGTTAAGACCCAGAGACCGCTATTGACAATCCGTAGCTGATCCCAACTGCTAGTTCTAGTTGAGCGTTTGTTTTTTCTGCTTTGATTCATTTTATCCCCCATACCATTTTCTTAAATATTATAACATAAAATCATCCTAAAAATCGGAATCTAGGCCCAATTCTCCACTATTAATTTTATACTATTCTGAGCTCTCTGTACAGCAATATGGGACAAAGAAATGAGTAAATAAAAAAGGTGAGGAAACTCACCTTTTTGAATGTAGATAAACTATTATTTTACATAAAACAGCTAGTTACTCTTCAAAAATGATTTATTTTGCCATTTAAGAAGATTAAAAACTTTCCGCTGTGAGAAAAGTGCCTGAAACACAATAGTTTCAGGCACTCGGGAGTTTTGAGAGTAAAACAGTTTAGGAAACTGTTTTAGCCCGAGCCTAGAAATTAAAGAGCGAGGGGGCTCAAAACTAAGTCATGGAACTTCTTCGAAGTTCGCTGAAGTTCGCTGACGTCCGCACTCACCTAAGGAAAGTTTTTCGGAAGACTTTATCTTCAATCTGAAGGTGAGAAAACTCACCTTTTTTATGGATTTATACTTTATCTTTTGAGGTTGAACTTGTATCTGAATCCTTGCTAGTTGAGTCACTCTGTGAGGAATTGCTTCCTTTACGAGTTTCAGCTCCATCAGCAGAATATTCGTTTACAAAGATTTCCTTACGCAATTCAAGGAAGCTTTCATCGCTAAGAATGTAACGTCCTTCTTTGGTTTTAGTCAATTCCAAAGTGTACTCGCGTGGTTCGATGTAACCAAAGTCTTCATTCAAACGGTCAAATGCATAGTAGAACAAGAAGTTGTTCAATAGAGACAAGCGTTTTTCTAGATCTGGATCTGTGTTGTCTTCTAATTTTTTAACATCTTCAATTCCGTTTTCAAACAGACTAGATTTTGCACGGTTGATTAAGTTAGCCAAGTCACGTGTTGCAATCGCACGAGATTTGAAGGTAACTGTCGCAGTATCTCCTTCGTCTTCAACCTTAGTAATTTCATAGTCATCACCAATCGTTGCTAACACTTTGAAACGAGCTTGGTCAAACAATTCCAAGATTTTTTCTGGAGTGAATGTTTCAGTTGTCAGTTCAAGCGTGAAGTCTTCTGCAGGTAGATATTTTGATGCATTTTCATCAACAAATTTTTCAGTAATTTGTTTTTTCCACTTATCAACTGATGTTCCCATCAAAGTTGTGAAACCAGAAGAATGGTCAGTGAAGATGGCACGAAGAATGATATCTCCATCTTTCTCAATTTGTTTTTTTGTTTTTTCTTCTTTTGATTCGCTAGATTGTTCTACCTTGTCCTCTTTGGCTGGTTTTTTCTCAGTAGCTGGTTTTGACGAACAAGCTGCCAACAACAACAAGCAGGCTGGTAAGACACCATATTTTACGAGCTTTTTCATAAGTTCTCCTTATTTTTTATAGATTATGTTCATTATACCAAAAATAGCCCCCTTGAACATTCTTAGACAAACCTATGTAAAGAAATTGTAATATTTTGTCTCTCCTTCGTAATAAAAAAATCCCTTCTCTTGAGAAGGGATCTAATCGCCTATCGCCTATAGCATGGGCGCAAATAACTGCATAATTTCTTTGATCAAATGCTGGTACCAGGTGATCCGGAAAGTGTCCAACTGGATCTGCTGAGATACGGAGAATATCTCTTCAAAATCTGCTCGGATCTTGGTCAATTCTGGGCTTCGATACATCCAGACAGCATTCTCATAGTGATGAACTAGGCTCCGATAGTCAAAGTTAATGGTCCCGACTACTGCGACTTCATCGTCGGCCAATACTTGCTTGCTATGGATAAAGCCTGGGGTGTATTCATAGATTTTCACCCCTGCTTCCATCAGGTCTGGATAAGCCCCTCGTGTAACGATTTGGATCAATTTTTTATCCGGAATGAAAGGGGTCACGATGCGTACATCGACACCACGGAGAGCCGC
This sequence comes from Streptococcus sp. 1001283B150225_161107_H12, assembly GCF_015552665.1. Lineage (NCBI taxonomy): Bacteria > Bacillati > Bacillota > Bacilli > Lactobacillales > Streptococcaceae > Streptococcus > Streptococcus sp. 1001283B150225_161107_H12. The sequence goes on from NZ_JADNFC010000003.1 coordinate 241,557, forward strand.
ATTTCGAATATCTTCCGTCAAATCATAATCAATGATTAAATAAGGGGTCGTAATGTAGACATAGTCTGTTGCCTGATTGATGATATTCTGATACACAGACTTACCAACCTGGGACTTGTAGATGGGTTTCGGTCCACTCCCAAAGGGGATATAGAAGCCTTCTCCATCTACCGCTTGGTTTTCCATATGGTATTTATCGAAATCTTCAATCTCTCCCTGGTTGATGTACCAGTTCATGAGAAAGAGTCGCGTCAAGGCCTTGACAGCTCGACCGTCCAAGCGCACTGAACTATCCTTCCAATGACCGAAGCGTTCTCTCTGGTTGATATACTCATCCGCTAGGTTAACGCCACCCGTATAGCCAATCTGGCCATCAATGACCAGGATCTTGCGGTGGTCTCGATTGTTATAAGCCACCGTCAATCGTGGCACCACCTTGTTAAACTTATGGGCATCAATGCCTAACTTGCGCAAGCGTCTGGTGTAGTTTCCCTTCAGGGTCGCCATACAGCCAATATCATCGTAGAGCAGCTTCACTTCGACCCCTTCTTTGACTTTCTCAAGTAGAATCTCTAGGATGCTGTTCCACATGAGACCTTCCTCGATGATATAGAATTCGAGAAAGATAAATTTCTTGGCTGAGCGCAAATCCTCCAACAATTGTGGGAGCATCTGGTCCCCTAGTGGGAAAAAGGTCGAAGCCGTCCCATTGTAGAGGTCTGCGTTGTGGTCCATGGACAGAATAGACTTGACCATCCCATAGACGCTCTTACTCTCTTCTTTCAATTGCAGGCGAAGCTCACGGCTGTTGTCCTCACGGAAATTCATGGATTCCATATTTTCCAACTGGACCATTTCTTTTTTGGACAGACGCCGTTCCCCAAACATGAGGTAAAGAAGGGAACCAAAGACAGGGATGACGGCGATTAAGAGCCAGGTCACCTTGCTCTCTGGAGGCATATTTCGGTTGACGATCGCCAAAATGGTCGAGATATACAAAAGGACCATGATGGTGACAGACATCCAGTTGGGGAACCATTCATTTAACCAAAAGAAGGCCGCAAAGGACAGCCAGAGTTCAAACCCCATAAAGAGGATACTGAACCCATATTTGGACATTAACAATCGAATCTTTCGAAAACTCACCCTCATTCTCCTTCTTTTATAATCCCTACTAGTATACCAGTTCTAAGAAGGGAGCGCAAACCCGATAAAATGAAAAAAGAGAGTGGGACAGAAATCGGTAATTCGTTAGAATTCGATTTCGTCGTCCCACCTCCGCACAGTTGAGTAGGGCTGTAAAAGCTGATGAAATCAGCGTAGTAGAGCCCACTCAACCACTGCGTCTTGCTCGACAATCCAAAGACAATTGAGAGGCTAGGATTTCTGTCCCACTCTCACTTCTGCTAGTTTATTGCTTGGTCAGAACGATCGTATCCTGATTACCCAAGTCTTGATCCGCTTCTTTCAGGGTCAGTTGTTGCCCCTCCAATTGATAGCGATAGCCATCATCTCCGATAAAGAGGATCTGGTTGGCAGCATCTAGCTTGACCTGTTTCAGCTCTTGCTCTCCATCTGCCTCTACAGCCGTCCAAGTCCCTGAATCACCAGCAATGACGAGGGTCACTTGATCGCTTTCATCCATTCCTATATAGGTTCCGTCCAGAACTGTTTGGTTAACCTGCGGACTAGTCGTTGTCTGTTGAGAAGAAGTTGCCGTTGTTGTCGTCGCACTTGATGACGTGTTCGTTTGCGATGGTGTTTGCTGGTTTGAACACGCTCCAAGTAGGAGGACTGTAGCTGTTGCTAATAAAGCAGTTACTTTCTTTGTCATGGATGGTCTCCTTTCGCGCCAACTTTTCAACGGACTTCCCCGTTCATTTGTGGCTCACCTTTAGTATACGTTAGAGCCTGTTTTTGGTCAATCTTAATGACTGGCCGATGAGAGTTGCTACCTATAAAGGATTCTTTCCCTGCTCTAATAGATATGCGCGAACTTCGGAAATAAAGTAGAGAGAGCCAGTGACAAAGAGCACCTCTTGACCATCTTGTCGGCTATAAATATCTTGCAAATAATCTCTGAAATCTGCCACATAAGGATAGCCTAAGCCATCCGCCTCTTGGACCACTTCCCCATAAGCAAAGGTCGTAACCGTCAAGTCCGCCTCCGGCAAATCGCTTGCAAAGATCTCCAACATTCCCTGGTAATCCTTGCGTTTTAAAGCACCAAAGAGGATCTTCACGCGCTTATCTGAAAAAGTGCGGGCATATTCGACCAAGCGATGGATGGCATGGGGGTTATGAGCGCCATCTAGATAGATGCCTTGGCTAAAGTTTTCCAGACGACCCGGCCAGCTAGTCGCTTGCAAAGCCTCCCGAACACCGTTTTCATCGACCGCCAGACCTCTCTGCTCCATGAAGAGGAGAAAGGCTTCGAGAGCTACCGCAGCATTCTCTTCCTGATAAGCTCCATTGAGCCCAATTTTCAGTGAGTCAAACCGATGCTGCGCATCTTGAAAGACGCCCTTCACCAGTTGGAAATCTTCTCCATAGCGAGCTAGCGGACAGCCTATTGCTTGGGCATTTTCTATGCAGACTTGCTCAGCCTCTTTAGCCAGTGGACCGATAACAGCCGGCTTCCCGGCTTTAAAGATCCCAGCTTTTTGCCTAGCAATGGCCTCTAGGCTTCCTCCCAAGGTCTCCTGGTGATCCAGCCCTACTGAGGTGATCACTGTTACCTCTCCTGTGATGACATTGGTCGTATCAAGGAGGCCTCCGATCCCAACCTCGATCAAGGCCAGGTCTACTTTTTGTTCATGGAAATACAAAAAGGCCAAGAGGGTGATGATCTCAAAGTAAGAGAGTTGGTCGTGGGTCTCGAGAAGCTGAGACTCCATCGCTTGAATGCTCTGACCCAAGCGAATCAGGTCCTGATCCGAAATTGGTTGCCCATTGATACAAATCCGATCATGCATACTAACGATATGCGGAGAAGTAAAGGTACCTACTTTCAGACCATGTCGTTGGAATAGTTGGCGCATAAACGCAATGGTTGATCCCTTCCCGTTAGTCCCCGTCACATGGATCATCGGAACAGCTTCATGAGGGTCCCCTAAGAGCTTTACAGCCTGTTGCATCCGCCCCAAGCCTGAACGAAAATTGAGTCCAATTCGGCTATTCATCCATTCTTCAATTTGATTCATATCTTTCTCCTAAAAGAAAAGAGCGATCAAGCCTTGTTGCTGGCTCACGCTCTGCTATTTCTTTGGTTTCTTATTTCACTTCCAATATTTTTAGAAGTTGGGCTAAAAACGTCCCCCGACTTACTTGCGGTCCTTGTTTCTAGCGCAAGGCTAAAAACGTCCCCCGGACTTCCTGCTTTTTCTTGTTTTTTTGAAGCAGGGCTAAAAACATCCACTGGATGTTCCTGCGGTTTGTATTTCTTGCGCAGGGGTGATACAGTCTCCCAGACTTGCTTGCGTTTTTTGTTTCTAGCGCAAGGGTAAAAACGTCCCCCAGACGTTCCAACTCTTCTAATTTCTAGGAGTTGGGGTAAAAACATCCACTGGATTTACTTGCGGTCTGCATTTCCAACGCAAGGGTAAAAATGTTCACTGAACATTTTTACTCCTCCATAAAGCTGTTGAAGACTTCTTCAATCATATTCCATTCATCATCTGAATCTTCTGGGATTGGTTGAAGGTCGCCTTCTGTTCCGTCTTCGTTTTCAGTAAATGAGTATGCTTGGATTTCTACTTCACCATTTTCATCTTCTTCTGCATTTGCAGGAATCAAAAGAACATAGTTTTTACCAAACTCTTCTTTTCCATCAATGGTCAAAAGAATTTCAAACAAGGTTTCATTTCCTTGCTCATCCACCAATGTAATCAATTCGCGTTCGTCATGGTTGTGATCATGATCATGATTGTGTGCCATCTTATTTCCTCTTTTTCTAAAATTTTCGATCTAAATAATTTTGTAAAATCAACTGGGCAGCCAATTTATCAATGACTTTTTTACGCTTATTTCGGCTGATATCCGCTTGCTCAATCAGCATTCGCTCCGCTGCAACAGTCGTCAAACGCTCATCTTGATACTCAACCGGCAAGTTGAACAACTCTTCAAGGCGCTTCCCATAAGCTTGACTCGCTTCCACGCGAGGGCCGCTTGTGTTGTTCATGTTTTTTGGTAAACCAACGACAAAGCTATCAACCCGGTATTCCTTCACCAGTTCAGAGAGACGATCAAAACCAAACTCTCCCTTCTCCTCATTAATCTGAATAATCTCCAGACCTTGAGCAGTAAAACCTAATGGATCACTGATGGCTACTCCGACTGTCTTCGAGCCAACATCTAGTCCCATAATTCTCATTAGAGATCGATCCCTTGCCCTTTCAAGTAGTAACGAACCAATTCCTCAACAATTTCATCTCGTTCGTACTTACGAATTTGGTTGCGAGCGTTGTTATAACGAGGTACATAAGCAGGATCACCACTGAGTACATAACCAACGATTTGATTGATTGGATTGTAGCCCTTCTCATCCAAAGATAAGTAGACATCCTTTAATGTATCACTAATTTCTTTACGGTTTGAATCGTCAAGATTAAAACGTACTGTTTCGTCTGTAAATCCCACAATACCACCCTCTTTCTTTATATTAGTACTATTATACCATAATTTCCATACCTTTTCAAACGAAAAATATTGATTTTACGGGCTTTCTTGGACTTTTTATCACTTATTTTTGAAAGCAATCTTCTGCATTTTTCAATGACATTATTTTACTTCTTTAAAGCCATTTTTTTCCATGTTTTTGATGAAGAGCGTTGGAGAGTATGTCTTGATCATTTTGCAAATTTCTCCCAAGTCTTCACTGTTTTTAATGTCATCAAAGTCTACTTTATCAGGATCAATCTCAATCTCAGAGACCATTGCTTCACCTGTCCAATCTGATGTCACGGTAATCCCATCGTAGTCTCTTAGTTCATCAATGCCCCCTTCTCCTTCATAGCCCTCAATCAAGGCTCGCTTGGCACCCTCTTTATCATCCTCAGCATCGATCAACTTCTTGATTTCGGCTTTAAATTCATCTGACACATGAGTCGCTAGTTTGATTGAAACTTTCTTGTATTTCTTTCCTTGGTAGGATACTGTCACTGTAATTTCCTGTTTACCTACCTCGTCAACCTCATCGACATCTCTATCGATCTTAAAGGTCCGAGTGACGACGCTATCTTTCGATAAGGACTTGCCCCCTTTTGATTGAGAATTCCCACAACCGACCAAGACAAGCAATCCTGCAACGACTAGTAATAAAAGTTTTTTCACGTTTTTCTCCTTATTCTTCTTTTGCTCCATTACGGAGTAGATTATTCATATATTCTGTTGGTGTCAACTTCAACAAATCTGCAACATTGGCTGTTTTGAAGTACTCTAACTCCAACGCTTTTTTCGTATCCAACTGGGTGAAATCATAAGTAATGACCGTTTGGTATTCATTTTCATTTGGTAGGGTCAGTTCAATTGTAAAACCTGGAAGGGCCCGCGCCTGTTGGAGTTGTTCATCCTTGTCCATCGACTCCACCATCAATCGTTGAGCTTCTTCGAGGCCGACCTCTTGAATGGCTTTTTTCAATTCATCACTGGCAGGAGTGGTATTGGTCATGACCAATTTTTGTAATTGTTCCCCTTGATAGGTGATGGTCTGCTCTTGGCGAATACCTTTCTCATCTGTCGGAAGAACAAAGTGTTTGGTAAAGACTTGCTGTTCTTCTGCCTTTTCTAACAGATTTCGATTTTCTTTATTGAATGATTCGATTTTAGCACTGTTGGATTTTTGAACACTGGAAGAGTCGGTTTTCCCTTGTTTCTTCTGTCCACAAGCTGTCAGCGTCAGGAGCAAGACTCCGAGACAAATAAGCTTCTTTTTCATGTTTTCTCCTTTGATAAGCTTCTATAAAAGGGATTTTCCCCACAGAAGTATTGTACCATAGAATGCCCAGCAAAAACATTCTTACAATCATTTTTTCGTGGATTCTTTGGCCAGATACAAAAGAAAAAGTCGAGATCTTGACATCTCGACTCTTCTCAGTAGCTCAATGTTTGGCTACTTGTTCTTATAGGGCTGCTCTTAAGCGAGCCTCCGCATTTTCAACATTTCGTACAGAACGTGGTAAAAAGGCCCGAATATCATCTTCCTTATAACCAACTTGAAGTCGCTTGTTATCCACTAGGATAGGACTTTTCAAGATTCGTGGTGTTTCTAAGATGATATCGATGACTTCATTCATGCTGAGGTCTTCAATATCGACACCTAGATTCTTAGCGTATCGGTTTTTTGAAGAAACGATACTTGCAATGCCATTTTCTGTTTTGGTCAAAATATCGAGTAATTCTTCTTTTGTAATCCCTTCTTTACCAAGGTTTTGTTCTTTATAGATCAACTGATGAGCATTTAGCCAAGTTTTGGCTTTTTTACAACTCGTGCAACTTGAAACTGTGTAAATTTTAATCATGCATGCACTCCTTTCGCCACACGATAATAACATTGTAGTATATTATACCATAAAAACCATCAGTCTTTCGACCTATTTTGAAAAAAATTACTCTTCAATCTCAATGGCATCATCAAGATCTAGTGTTACTTCTTCAACAAGTGGGCTTTCAGCTACTTCATCTTGTACAACTACAGCAGTGTCATCATCGATCAAACCGAAGCGTACGCGCACCTGGTGATCAATCTCATCAAAAATTTCTGGATGGTCTGCCAAGTACTTCTTAGCATTTTCAGAACCTTGGCCAATCTTCTCACCGTTATAAGAATACCAAGCCCCTGCTTTTTGGATCAAATCAAGGTCTGTTGCAATTTTTAGCAATTCGCCTGTACGTGAAATTCCTTCTCCGTACATGATTTCAACCATGGCTTCTTTGAACGGTGGAGCCACCTTGTTCTTCACAACCTTGATCTTGGTTTCCTTACCAACATTGGTATCTTTTTGGTCCCCAGTACCCTTGATTTGAGTATTTCCACGAACATCTAGACGAACAGAAGCGTAGAATTTCAGGGCACGACCACCAGGTGTGGTTTCTGGATTCCCAAACATGACCCCAACTTTTTCACGCAATTGGTTGATAAAGATAGCAATGGTCTTGGTCTTATTGATCGAAGCTCCAAGCTTACGCATAGCCTGGCTCATCATCCGCGCTTGCAAACCAACGTGGCTGTCACCGATATCTCCATCGATTTCTGCGCGTGGAACCAAGGCAGCAACAGAGTCGATTACGACCAAATCAACCGCACCAGAGTCGATCAATTTACCAGCAATTTCAAGTCCTTGTTCCCCTGAGTCTGGTTGAGACAAGAGGAGTTCATCGATATTAACCCCAAGAGCTGCAGCATAAGATGGATCCAAGGCATGCTCGGCATCGATAAAGGCAGCAATGCCTCCTTCTTTCTGTGCTTGCGCTACTGCATGGAGGGCAACGGTTGTTTTACCTGATGATTCTGGACCATAGATTTCGATGATCCGACCTTTTGGATAACCACCAGCACCCAAGGCAATGTCAAGAGCCAAGGAACCTGAGCTCATGACTTGAACTTTTTGCTCTGCACGTTCGCCCAGACGCATGATGGATCCTTTACCAAAGTCTTTTTCAATCAATTTTAAGGCATCATTGAGCGCTTTTTCACGCTCATCTCCAAATTTCTTAGAGATATCATCTAATTTTTTCTGTTTTTTCGCCATTCTTTTCTCCTATATTCAAAGCGTAATGTTTTACACCTTCTTTTTATTATAGCAAATTTTCATCTAATAATACAGTCCGGCGTACCAGATTAAAGGCATGGAGGACTGCAACTTTCCGAACATCCATACGACTCCGGCCAGCGATATTGACCTTGATCGATTGGACTCCTTTAGGACCTGCAATTCCAATAAAAACGGTCCCTGCTGGGTGGCCTTCTAGACTGTCTGGGCCAGCAACACCTGTCAGACTGACTCCATAATCAGCCCCTGTTAAGAGACGGGCTTGCGCCGCCATCCGCTCAGCTGTATGGGCAGAGACCGCTCCATGTTCTTGCAACTCAGCTAGGGGGATTTGGAGCATTTTGCTCTTTTCCTCTATGCTGTAGGTGACGAAACCTCCTGGTAAGACCGCTGAGGCTCCTGAGAAATTAGCCAGAGTCGACTGGAACATCCCGGCCGTCAAGCTCTCTGCTGCGGTTAGGGCCAAGCCTCTCTCGCGCAAGAGTTCAAAAGCAACCTTGGCTAGGGAATTGTCATCTCCATAGCCATAGAAGAGCTGGCTCAAGGGTTGACCATCTAAAGTCTCATGCTGGAGAATCACTTGCTCCAACCGATCCAATTTCTGATCAGCCTGCTCTTGTGACACGGCCTTGGTCGACAAGCGCAAGGTCACTTCTCCGGTCTTGGCATAAGGAGCCACCGTCGGATCAGTCTGGCCATCAATCACATCGGCTAGAACGGTTACCAGCTGGCTTTCCCCGATTCCAAAGAAGCGCAAGACGCGTGAGTAGAGCTTCTCGCCTGTGGCTAGAAGGGGCACTAACTCATCAGTAACCATGGGTTTCAATTCACTAGGGGGACCAGGCAAGACCACATAGCTAACGCCCTCCACTTCAATCAACCCTCCCACTGCCAAACCAGTCAAATTTTGGAGCGGTGTTGAGCCAGTTACTATTTGCGCTTGTCTCAGATTGTTGGGAGTTCGGACATGGTCTGGCCGACTGGCAAAGAAGCGATCCAACTTGGCCATCGCTTCTGGATCAAAGGTCAGGTCTCTACCCAAGAACTGGGCTAGGGTCTGCTTGGTCAGATCGTCTTCGGTCGGTCCAAGGCCTCCCGTGAGGATGACGAGATCACTTCGATCACGCGCAATCGCAAGAACAGACAAGAGACGATCGGCATTATCCCCAACTGCAGTTTGGAAATAAACGTCGATTCCTAGACCGGCCAACTTTTCTGATAAAAATTGCGCATTGGTATTGACAATCTGTCCTGTGAGAATTTCGGTTCCCACTGCAATGATCTCTGCTTTCATAACGCCTCCACTTATACTATTCGTAATTTTTCTTCATTGTAACACAAAAATAGAAAAATCGTAGAAAAATTTTCTACGATGGGTTAGCTATTCGGATTTTTCCATTCACAATCATTCTCATGATCATCAACCAGACCTGCAGCTTGTAGAAAGGATAAAACTGCAACTGGTCCGGTGAACTTAAAACCACGTTTTTTAAGGTCTTTGGATAATGTCTCAGATAAAGGCGTCTTAGCTGGTGCTTGACTGTAATCCGGGACATCATTGACAATGGTTTTTCCATCGACAAAAGACCAGAGATAGGCATCAAAGGTGCCAAACTCTGCCTGGACTTGTAAAAAGGATTGAGCATTGGCCCGTGTCGCATAGATCTTAGCACGATTTCGGATGATAGCTGGATTGTCCATCAAAGCCTCCAGTTCCTCATCCGTCATCTCCGCGACGCGTTGAAGATGGTAACCATGAAAAGACTCTCGGAAAGCCTGCCGTTTATTGAGTACCGTTTCCCAAGATAGTCCAGCCTGATAGGTCTCCATACAGAGCAACTCAAAAAGCGCCTGGTCATCGTGGAGTGGCTGTCCCCACTCCTCATCATGATAGGCCACATAGAGAGGATTGTTCATTTTAACCCAGCCACAACGTTTTGGCATAGGAATCTCCTATTTCACCAACATCTTCAGGGCAGACTTGATATAGTTCTCTGCTGTATCGGTCGTGCCTTCAAAGAATTTCTTGATTTTCTTAAGCTCCGTTGCCTTGTAGCCCAATGCCAACATAGCTTCCATGGCTTCTTCCAAGGCTTGGTTCTCTTCTGTCGCCTTAGCTTTTGTCTGAGCCGGTGCATCTTCTAGATCAAGATTAATCTTACCTTCCAAGTCCAGCACCATCTGTTGGGCTGTTTTCTTGCCGATCTTTGGAAACTTGGTCAAGTAGGTGATATTCTTGCTTTCGATGGCTTGGACAAGGCCTGCATTGTCATCTGCAGCAATGATAGCCAGAGCTGAGACAGGTCCAATCCCAGAGACTGAGATCAAGTTTAAAAAGAGCTGTTTCTCTTCTTCGGTCGCAAAGCCATAGAGAAGGTGAGCATCTTCACGGACCACTTGGTGCAGATAGACGTGCACCTCTTGGTTCATTTTACCAGAGTAGGCATAGGGATTGGCCACATGCAAGAGATAGCCGATCCCAGTTGTTTCTACCACAATGTATTTAGCAGTGATTTTCGTTAAAATTCCTTTAATGTATTCGTACATAATCTTCCTTTATTGTTTGTTTAATACTTGCCCAATTCCCGCAAACTGGTGTGATTTTCCTGAATGCGTCGGAACATCTTTTCCATATCGGACTTGGTAAAGTTAACCAAGACGGGACGGCCATGAGGGCAGTTATAAGGGTTGTCACATTGGGACAGTTGGTAGATCAGGTCACGTGCGGAGTAATCGTCCAGCGTGTGGTTGGCCTTGATGGAGCGTTTGCAGGACATCATGATGGCCAACTCAGCCCGGTATTTCTTGATGGACACTTCCTTAGTCAAAAGGAGCATGTCACACATTTCGTAGATACCCGACTCGATCTCTTCTTCCTTCATCCAGATCGGATGCTCCCGCAAGATCAACTGGTTGGCTCCGTACTCTTCAAGATAAACTCCCACTTCTTCTAGGAGGTGTTTGCGCTGTTGCAAGCGGATCAGATCGTCTGCAGGGAACTCAAAGATATAAGGAACCAGCAGTTGTTGCTGACTGCCGTCTACGTTCCCGATGCTCTCCCGGTATTCTTCGTATTTGACCCGCTCTTGGGCCGCGTGCTGGTCAATGATGTAGAGGCCCCCATTTCCTTGGGCAAAGAGATAGGTTCCATGCATCTGGCCGAAATATTCCAACTCTGGGAAGGTCGAATGTTCTTCTCCTTCCAACTTGTCATAAGCCTTGTCTAGACTAGCTAGATCCAACTCTGGGTGGTCAAGTTGATCATACTGAGGCGCCTTTCGCTCTGCGAATTTGATGGCTGGTGATTTAGCCTCCTGATTTCCCTCTTCTGGGACAAAGAGAACTGTTTGCTCTGGGGTCAATTCACCACTTGGCTGGGATTCTGCAACCTCTGGACGGACAAAGAAGTCTCCCTTGTCTCGGTCGTAATAGAGGCTATTTTCTTTCAGGGGGAGGCTGGTCTGGACTGGCTTTTCTGTTCGACGAAGCGTTGACTTAGCTAGATTTTCTAGAGCATCTGGAATCAGATCCTGCTCTTTCAAAGCGGAGACAATGGCCTGGGAGATCAAGGCCATTAGTTCTCGCTCTTTAGAAATGCGCACCTCTTGCTTGGTCGGGTGGACATTGACATCAGCTAGATAGGGGTCGATCTGGATATTGATGACTGCTATCGGGAAGCGTCCGACCATAAGTTTACTGCCGTAGCCATCCAAGATGGCCCGATTGAGCAAGAAATTCTTGATGTAACGACCGTTGATAAAGAGACTAATGTAATTGCGATTGGCCCGGGTCAATTCTGGCAAAGAGACGAAGCCCGACACTTCAAAGTCCAAATCACCTGTCTCGATGGCAACCATTTTCTTAGCGGTAGCGAGGCCGTAGACTCCTGCGATGGCTTGGCGGAGATTTCCCGTCCCTGCCGTCCGTGTCATTTCATGGCCGTCATTGATCAAGGTAAAGGCAATCTCTGGATGGGCCAGACTCAGGCGGTTGAGAATGTCGACGATATGGGACAACTCTGCCTGTTGGCTCTTCATATATTTGAGGCGGGCTGGTGTATTGAAAAAGAGGTCCTCAACTGTGATTTTAGTCCCCACAGGGCTAGTCGCCGGCTCAAGAGAAGTGATTTCGCCCCCTTTAGCCTCTAGCTTGGTCCCATGACTAGCTCCTTCCTGAGCTGTCAGGATGGTCATGACACTGACAGAGGCAATAGACGGCAAGGCCTCGCCACGGAAGCCTAGTGTCCGAATGCGAAAGAGGTCGGCTTGACTCTTGATCTTACTAGTGGCATGGCGACGAAGGGCTAATTCCACTTCCTCATGGGCAATCCCTTGTCCATTATCCGTGATTTGAATGCTCTTTAAGCCAGCTTCTTCGATCTCTACGACAATCTGACTAGCTCCCGCATCGATGGAGTTTTCAACCAGTTCCTTGACCACACTAGCAGGGCGCTCGATGACCTCACCGGCAGCGATTTGATTGGCTAGAATTTCTGGTAATTCGATAATCTGTGACATAGCTTCCCCTCTTATGTTTTATACGCGCATAGATAGAACTATTATACCATATCTACAAGGAAGCCCTCCCTTTATAAAACCTTGTGCTCCAGCTCCATTAAAGATACCGTCTTCTACCAGATAAACAGATAAACTGACCGAATATGCGAAAAGCCTTGTCTTGATGCCTGAAAAAGTGTTTAATAGACTTGTAAGCAAGAAGTCCTGCTAGCGGATCGCTTACCTGACGTCAATATGTTAGAAGGGATTTGTATGAAAGTAACAGTTACCATTGACCCCCATTTTCAAGAAGAAGGCGTAGCCATCACAGGGCCACAACCTAGCGAACGCATCCAGAAAGTCCAACAATTCATTGAGGAATTGGACCAGAAGGAACGCTTGAGAGCGAAGAAGGAGGGGGAAACCTATCTTGTAGAGACTCACTTGTTTCATCGGTTCTACATTGAAAACCGTCAAGTCGTTGGGGAAACAAAGGATGACCACTTTATCCTCACCGGCCCCCTCTACCAACTCTCTGAAGACTTACCCATCTACTTTTTAAAAATTTCCCAATCTGAAATTATCAATACCAAAGAAATCGATCAGCTGTATTTTACCAGCAGCGGATCGGTCCAAATCAATCTGAAAAACGGGACCATCACCTATTCGTCTCGTCGCTATTTAAAAGCTATTAAGGAGAAATTATCATGTTAAAGACTCATCTATCGAATGCCTCTAAAGGCATCTTCATCGGCCTTACCCTCTCTATCGTCTTTTCTTTCCTAAACTCACCTTCCACTTACATGCCTCTCAGTCCAAGTTCAGGCGTTGGACAATGGATGCAAGCCCACGACGTGCATGGATCCATTGTCATGCTCTATTGTATCCTTATATGGGCTGGCATCGGCTTGCTCTTTAGCTTTGGAAGCAGCCTGTTCAACAAAGACTGGAGCCTCCTCCGTGCGACCCTCAGCCACTACCTTTTGATGCTCTTTGGTTTTCTACCTTTGGCAACCTTGGGAGGCTGGTTCCCAATCCAAATCAGCTTCTACATCTCCGTCATTATAGAGTTTAGCCTTGTGTACTTGGTTATCTGGGCGGTTTCTTATCGCATTTACAAGAAAAAAGTAGAAGAGATCAACCAACAGTTGCAAGGAAAAGCCTGAGGAATTCAAAAAAATGACTTTTATTTTTTAGTCATTCAAGAAGATGAAAAACTTTCCGCTGTGAGAAAAGTGCCTGAAACAACTGTGTTTCAGGCACTCGGAATCATTGAGACCTTAGGCTCAATGATTAGTCATGGAACTTCTACGAAGTTCGCTGACGTCCGTACTCACCTAAGGAAAGTTTTTAAAATTACTTTGTCTTCAATCTGAAACAGTTCGAATGAACTGTTTTTTAAATTCTCTTTTTCATCTCAGCAACTGCCATCATGACTTCCATCGGGGTCATGTTGTAGATATCGAGAGTTTTTAATTCTTCTAGTACTGGATGAGTGGCATCTGCTGCAAACAGAGATAACTGTTCTCCAAGCTCTGGAGAGGATTGCTGTGTTGGAGTCGCCATCGACACTTCGTGGCTTTGGCCTTCTAGTTGACTCAAAATAGTATCTGCCCGCTTCAAGAGATCGCTTGGCAGGCCTGCAATCTTGGCCACATGGATCCCATAGGATTTGTCAGCCGGTCCCTCTTCGATCCGGTGCAAGAAGGTCACTTGGCCATTCTTCTCCAAGGTTGCGACGTGGACATTGCGCAAGCGAGATAGGGTCTGCTCCAGGTCGGTCAACTCATGGTAGTGGGTGGCAAAGAGCGTCTTGGCACCTGTCCGGTCATGGATGTATTCGATGATGGCTTGAGCCAAAGCCATCCCATCATAGGTCGCCGTCCCCCGTCCCAACTCATCAAACAAGATAAGAGAAGCCGGAGTCGCTCGGCGAATGGCATTGTTGGCCTCCATCATCTCAACCATAAAGGTCGATTGGCCGGACACCAAGTCATCTGCAGCCCCAATCCGGGTATAAATAGCATCAAAGAGAGGGAGGGTCGCCGCCTGAGCCGGTACAAAGGAGCCAAGCTGAGCCATAATGACAATGATGGCCAACTGGCGCATATAGGTGGACTTCCCGCTCATATTGGGCCCCGTAATCAACTGGATATCACAGGTCTCATCCATGGAAATGCTGTTGGGGATGTAGCTTTGAGCCCCCATCACCTTCTCAACAACTGGGTGACGCCCCTTCTCAATCCGGATATCACGCGCCTCTTGGAAGACTGGCCGAGTCAGTTGTTGCCTTTCAGCCACACAGGCTAAGCCTTGTAAGACGTCCACCGTTGCTAGGGCTTGGGCTAGGGACTGCAAGCGCTGAATGTACTTGCCGACTTCCTCTCTGATCCGTAGGAAAATCGCATACTCTAGGCTAGTCGACTGTTCCCGAGCTTCTAGCATCTCCCCTTCAATCCGAGCCAGTTCCTCTGTCCCAAAGCGCTCAGAATTTTTCAAGGTCGCCTTGCGGAAGAAATGAGCTGGTACACGGGATAATTGGGAATTGGTCACATGGAAATAATAGCCATCTTTTTTATTGTAGTCAATTTTAAGTCCGGTGATGCCACTGGCTTCCCGTTCTTTGGCTTCGATCTCTGCAATCCAGCCGGTCCCTTCCCGGAGGACGACACGGTACTGATCCAGAGTTGGGTCAAAGCCGGTACGGATGATATTGCCTTCTGTCAGAACGATAGGGGCATCCGGGTCAATCGCTGCCTCGATGAGACGGCAAAGCTCTGGTAGCTCATCTAACTGGGCAACGAGGAGGTCTAGCACTGGCTCGCCCATCTCGACCAGAAGCGATTTGATCAAGGGAACATGGCGCAGGGTTTCACCCAACTGCAAGAGGTCCTTGGGAGTGGTCTTACCAAAGGAAACCCGACTGGCCAAACGCTCGATGTCATAGACACCCTTGAGACGATCTGCCAGATCGCTTCGCTCAAAGAAATGATCCAAGAAGACCTGGATAATCTCTTGGCGCTCCTCGATCCGATGGCGGTCCATCAAAGGCTTCTGGATCCATGCCCGCAAGAGACGGCCTCCCATGGCTGTCTTGCTTTCATCTAGGAGCCAGTAGAGGCTACCATGCTTTTTGCCTGTCCGAGCATTCTCTGTCAAGTCCAAACTCGCCTTGGTCGCATAATCCATCTGCAAGAAATCACGGACTTCATAGTGATGGGCAGGCTTGATATGGTGGAGTTCCCGCTTCTGGGTTTCCTGGACGTATCGGAGCAGGCCTCCAGCTGCTATTCTCTCCAAATGAGTCAACTCAGCCCCTAAAAGTTGGACATCCTCCGCCACTTCTGAAATAGGGGAGAGCAAGAGGTTCATTTGGCCAAGAAGGACTCTTTCTTCCATTTCTGACAAGGAGTAGGTCAGGACAATCTCCCGCGCCCGTAGGTTGCGGATCTCCCCACAGACCATGGCAAAATCATTCAGACTAGTGACCTGAAACTCCCCGGTCACTAGGTCCATATAGGCAAGGCCATAGTCCGTCTCATCATGAGACAAGGCTACCAGGAAGTTGTTGGCGCTGTCTGGCTTGGTCGAATCGACAACGGTCCCCGGAGTAATGACTTGGACCACTTCCCGTTTGACCACACCGACGGCTTGCTTGGGATCTTCCATCTGCTCTGCAATAGCCACCTTATAGCCTTTTTCGATCAAGACATCGATGTACTGCTGGGCCGAATGATAGGGAACTCCAGCCATGGGAATCGGATTTTCTGCATTTTTATTCCGAGAGGTCAAAGAAATCTCTAAAATCTGTGCTGCATTGACGGCATCTTCATAAAAGAGCTCGTAAAAATCCCCCATCCGAAAGAGTAAAAAAGCATCCGGATAGTCTTTTTTGATATCTAGGTATTGCTGCATGCCAGGTGATAGTTTTTCTGCTGCCATATCGTTCCTTTTCTATATCATTGCATTCATTCTGAGTGCTTACTCCAACTCTAAACTGACATAAAAGGAGGGCCGATCCCTTTCTGGACTGGTCCCTCGCCTTTGACTAGTGACTAGAATGTTGGAGAATGGTCTGCTGGACTGTTTGTGCTACTTCTTGATCCTTGCAAACAATTAAGAGGGTATTGGCACCTGCTACGGTACCAAGGATTTGATCATCCAAAATCTCATCGACTGCGTTGGCTAAAATAGCCGCTTCTCCCAGCTCCGTCCGAACAACCAATGTGAACTCCGCTCTCGAGACCACTTGTGCATATTGAGCAATCAGTCTAAAAATATCTGTTCGATCAGGTTCATCTGCCAATTTATAATAGAGGCCACCCTTTTCTTTTACCTTGATCAGACCGATTTCTCGTAGGTCCCTGGATAAGGTGGTCTGGGTCACTCCCGCCCCTCTTTGTTCTAGACGGTCTTGAATGTCTTTTTGCGTCGATAACTTCTCATGTTGAATAATTTCTCGAATCAAAAGCTGACGTTCATCTTTTTTCATTTTTGCTCCACTTTTGAATAATTATACTTTGATTATACCAAAAAGTTTGAAGAAAGGCCGAATTTTGTGATAGAATAGTAACAAAAGACCAAAGGAGCTACTATGAATCATAAAGAACTTATTGCAAGTGAATTGGCAAAAGTCATTGAAGGCTTAGACCAAGAAACTATCTTAAATTTACTAGAGCAACCAAAATCTTCAGACCTCGGAGATATCGCCTTTCCTGCCTTTTCTTTGGCTAAAATCGAACGCAAAGCTCCTCAAGCGATTGCTGCTGATATTGCGGAAAAAATTGATGCCTCTCACTTTGAAAAAGTCGTTGCTACTGGTCCTTACGTAAACTTCTTCTTAGATAAATCACAAATCTCTGATCAAGTCATCAAAGCGGTTATCCAAGCAGGTGCAGACTACGGTCAGCAAGACGAAGGACATGGAGGAAATATTACCATCGACCTTTCTAGTCCAAATATTGCAAAACCTTTCTCAGTTGGTCATTTGCGCTCAACCGTTATCGGAGATGCTCTTTCAAATATCTTCCGCAAAATGGGCTACAACACCATTAAAATCAACCACTTGGGAGACTGGGGTAAACAATTTGGTCTCTTGATGGTCGCTTATAAAAAATGGGGTAGCAAGGAAGCTGTCGAAGCCAATCCAATCGATGAATTGTTGAAACTCTATGTCCGCATCAATGCCGAAATCGAAAATGATCCTGCTTTGGACGAGGAAGGACGTCTCTGGTTCAAGAAATTGGAAGATGGAGATCCAGAAGCAACTGAATTGTGGCAATGGTTCCGTGACGAAAGCTTGGTAGAATTCAACCGTATCTACAAACTCCTCGGTGTTGAATTTGACAGCTTAAACGGAGAAGCTTTCTACAATGACAAGATGGATGAAGCTGTCCAAATCCTTGAAGAAAAAGGCTTATTGAAAGAGTCTAAGGGAGCTAGCATCGTTGAGTTGGATGATGTCAACCTTCCACCAGCTATGATTAAGAAATCAGACGGTGCCACTCTTTATATCACTCGTGATATCGCAACCGCTATCTACCGTGCACGGACTTACAACTTTGTGAAAAACATCTATGCTGTCGGTCAAGAACAATCCAACCACTTCCGTCAGTTGAAAGCTGTTTTGAAGAAAATGGGATTTGACTGGAGCGACGATATGATCCACGTTGACTTTGGTTTGGTGACAAAGAACCGCCAAAAATTGTCAACTCGTAAAGGAAATATCATCCTGCTCGAACCAACCCTTCAAGAAGCCATCTCTCGTGCCAAAGCTCAGATCGAAGAAAAGAACCCTGAATTGGAAAACAAGGAAGAAGTGGCACATGCAGTCGGTGTTGGTGCCGTTAAGTTCTACGACTTGAAGACAGACCGTCGCAACGGGTATGACTTTGACCTTGAAGCCATGGTATCCTTCGAAGGAGAAACTGGACCATACGTTCAATACGCATACGCACGTATCCAATCCATCCTTCGCAAAGCCAACTTCACACCATCTGCAGATGCAACTTACAGCTTGAGCGACCCAGAAAGCTGGGAAATCATCAAACTTCTCCAAGACTTTGCTCGTGTCGTGAAACGTGCTGCTGAAAACTATGACCCATCCTTGATTGCTAAATATGCGATTAACTTGGCTCAAGCCTTCAACAAGTACTATGCTCACACTCGTATCTTGGATGAAAGCCCCGAACGCGATAGCCGCCTTGCTCTTAGCTACTCAACAGCAGTTGTCTTGAAAGAAGCGCTTCGCTTACTTGGTGTCGATGCACCTGAGAAAATGTAATATCTTCCTTACTTTTTGATAGGAAACCATCACTTTTAGGGGTGAGAGGAATCGCTAAATAAACCTTATTTAGTTCCATCTCACTCCTTTTCTCATGCTAAACACACCTATATTTTTAGCGATTATCGCTTCCCTTCATCCATTATCTTATCCTTCGGAGAACCCTATGAATCAAACTGTTTATATTCTTATTTTAGTTAGTCTGCTCGTTCTCTTTTTAATCAATAAATACGAGAGAGAAAAACTGCAAAAGATTTTACAAGAGCAACTCTTAAAAGATGAAGCCTTCAAGGCAAGCATCAAGGAACAAATCCAAACGACGGAAAACATCAACGATGTCATCCACGCCATCAATAAGGACTATCGCCTCGGCCTCTTGCTCTCGAAAGAAATCACAGATCAATTAAAATAAGCCCTAAAAGAGGAGTCATACAAAATATGACCCCTCTCTCTTCAACCGCAACAAATAAGAGAGTGGGACAGAAATCGGTAATTCGTTAGAATTCGATTTCGTCGTCCCACCTCCGCACAGTTGAGTAGGGCTGTAAAAGCTGATGAAATCAGCGTGGTAGAGCCCACTCAACCACTGCGTCTTGCTCGATAATCCAAAGACAATTGAGAGGCTAGGACTTTTGTCCCAGCCTCTTTTGTTTTAAAGACGATACAAATCTTCTACAATGGCCGCTACTTTTTTGATATCCCCTAGCATCCCTCTCATCTCAAAGTCTGCTAGCACAGGGAAACCAAAGCGTTGGCTGTACTGCTTGGCCGTTAGGCAATATTGATTGTTGAAGTTGCGATTTCCTGATCCTACAACTCCCAAGCATTTAGTGGCATTGTCTCCATAGGCAATAAAGTCTGCTACATCGGTCGTTAAAATTTCCACATCTCCATTATCAACACCATTTCCTCCTTCTAGGTAGGTCGGTAAAAAGGCGATAAAAGGTGTATCAACTTCAAAGAAGGGCTTCCCTTCTTTGACTAGGTCTTTGACATGGATTTTTTCAATGACCAAGTCAGGGTACTGCTCCCATAGATAATCACTGAGGCGACGAACAAAACTTTCAGTATTGCCACTTAAACTGATATAGACAAAACATACTTTCATTTTCTTCTCCAATCAGACCAGCTCCTCTTCTTTGTTCCAGACTTGAGGAGTTTTTTAATGCTATGATCTAAGCTTGAAGGTCGCTAGCTGGTCTATTTTTCAATTTGTAGAGGAGGATTCCCAAGTAAACAAGGGCTACAACCACACTCAAGACAAGTGCATATAAGCTAGAAGCCTGCAACAAGGTCCGCAATTTGTCTGACGTGATCACAGACATAGAAGAACGATAAGACAAGAAATTATGCAAGCTCATTAAGACAAAGGCACCAATCTGTCCCATATAGGCATAGGTCGCCTTAACAATATCCTTTTTAGACAGGAAGAAATAGGCAACTGCAATCAAGCCCCCAATCAAAAGAGATAGCAACAACCAAGCAATCGGTCCGCGTAAGGCTACGATTAATTTCTCAAGGAAGGCTTTGTATTCTTCCCGTTCAAGAGCAGTGGTTAAGTTCAAAGAAGCTGCCATTTCATCTGTGAGCTCCACTTTAGCCAATCCAAAGAAGGACTGAGCAGTTAATAGAGTTCCCATCGCTGATAGAGCTAGCAAGACATACATATAAATTGGATTTTTCTTCATTGTATTTCCTCGTTTCTAATATCCATAGTATTTATTATAACGTGAACCTTAGGGAAGCGCAAGTTTAGATTTTCCCAGCGATCCTGTGCTAAAAAAGCTCCCTCTAAATCAGGATATGATCCAAAAGGAGCTCTTCTTTGTAAGTATATTGCTTCTAGAATGTTAAAAACAAATTAGTTCAAGTGCCAGATATCTTCGTTGTACTGAGCGATGGTACGGTCAGATGAGAAGAATCCTGCTTTGGCAATGTTGACGATGACTTTATCCAACCATGCATCACGGTCTTCGTAGTCAGCCAACATTTGCTCTTTAACCTTGATGTAGTCTTCCAAGTCAAGAAGGGTCATGAACCAGTCTTTGTTGATCAACTCATTGTGAAGGCGTTCCAAACGTTCTTGGTTACCAACTGCAAGAACAGCGTCGCTGACGATGAAGTCAACCAATGGTTTGATTGCTTCACGAGCGTAGAATTCGCTTGATTTGTATGCAGATTTCGCGTAAAGGTCGATAACAGTTTCTGAATCTTCACCGAAGATGTAGATGTTTTCGTCGCCAACCAACTCAGCGATTTCCACGTTAGCCCCGTCCATCGTACCAAGAGTCAAAGCTCCGTTCAACATGAATTTCATGTTACCAGTACCTGAAGCTTCTTTAGAAGCCAATGAGATTTGTTCTGAGATATCACATGCTGGGATCAAGAAACTTGCGGCAGTCACGTTGTAGTTTTCAACCATCACTACTTGCAAGTGTGGAGCTACTGCTGGGTCGTTTGCGATGACTTCTGACAAGCAAAGGATCAAGTGGATGATATCTTGAGCGATGGTGTAGGCAGGAGCTGCTTTACCACCAAAGAAGACTGTGATTGGACGAGCAGGGATATTACCAGCCTTGATGTCAAGATATTTGTGGATGACATACAAAGCGTTCATTTGTTGACGTTTGTACTCGTGAAGACGTTTGATTTGGATATCAAAGATAGAATTTGGATTGATTTCCACACCTTGATGATCTTTCAAGTGACGAGCCAATTTACGTTTGTTGTGGGCTTTGATGTTTTCCAATTTTTCTTTGACAGCAGCTTTATCTTCGTATGAGAGAAGGTCTTCCAACTTAGAAGCATCATGGTGCCAGTCACGTCCAAGGATCTCATCCAAGTAGTGAGACAAGCTTGGGTTGGCATGCATGAGCCAACGACGGAAGGTAATCCCGTTTGTTTTGTTGTTGAATTTTTCTGGGTAAAGATCGTAGAAGGCCTTCAACTCAGAGTTTTTCAAGATTTCTGTATGGAGAGCTGCAACCCCGTTTACACTGTATCCGTAGTGAATATCCATGTGGGCCATGTGGACACGATCGTATTCATCAATGATTTGAACAGCTGGATCTTTGTGTTCAGCACGAACACGACGGTCCAATTCTTCAATGATTGGTACCAAGTGAGGAACCACTTCTTGTAAGAATTCAAGTGGCCATTTTTCAAGGGCTTCTGCAAGGATGGTATGGTTAGTGTAAGCGGTCATGCTACGAACGATAGAGATGGCTTCATCCATTTCGATACCGCGTTCAGTCAAGAGACGGATCAACTCAGGAATGACCATAGATGGGTGAGTATCATTGATTTGTACAACTGCGTAGTCAGCAAGGTCATGCAAGTTGCTTCCTTTTTCGATCGCTTCATCGATGATCAATTGTGCACCGTTTGAAACCATGAAGTATTGTTGGAAGATACGGAGCAATTCACCTTGTTTGTCACTATCGTCTGGGTAAAGGAAAAGAGTCAAGTTGCGAGCGATATCTGTCTTGTCAAAGTTGATGCCATCTTCAATGATAGATGAATCAACTGATTCCAAGTCAAACAAGCGCAAACGGTTCTTGGTATCAATCTTGTAACCAGGAACATCGATATCATAGAGAGTAGATGTCAATGTGAAGTGTGCGAATGGCACTTGGTAGCTACGGCTTGAACGAACGAGCCAGCTTTGATCAGTCAACCATGCATTTGGAATGGTTTCTTGTTGGTTGTTTTTAAGGACTTGTTGGAACAAACCAAAGTGGTAGTTCAAACCGATCCCGTCTCCGTTCAATCCAAGAGTCGAGATAGAGTCGATAAAGCAGGCTGCCAAGCGTCCCAAACCACCGTTACCAAGTGATGGTTCCAATTCCACTTCTTCAACTTCGATCAAGTCTTTGCCAGCGTCAGCCAATTCTTTTTTGACATCATCGTAAAGACCCAAGTTGATCAAGTTGTTCGACAAGAGTTTACCAATCAAGAACTCAGCTGAGATATAGTAAACTTTTTTCTTACCAGTATTTAATTTCTTTTGGGCACTTGCTTGCTTGGTGTAATTAAGCAAAGCAATGTACAATTCTTCGTTTGAACATTCTGCAATTGTTTTTTGATGATGGTCAATCACATATTTTTGTAATGATTCCATGGTTAAGTGTCTCCTTTGTTTCAACAATTTTAATGGGGGAAAGATTATTTTTCTGCTTTTTTCGCTTCTTCTTTCACCAAGTCAGTATTTTCACGACGATAGATGGTCGTGAAATCAAGCAATTCTTGCTCAACAGCAGGAGTCAATTGATCCGCTGTCATCCGCCATGCCCAGTTGCCACCAAGAGTAGATGGGAAGTTCATACGAGCTGAGCCATCCAACTCTAACAAATCTTGCATGGTAGCGATGGCCATAAAGCTGACTGAAGCAAAGACGGTACGAAGCATCGCATGTGGAACAGATTCGTATTCTTTACGGTTGGTGTAACGAGCAAGGTACTCACGAGTTGGATCGTCAATTTCATTGCGGTACCATCCAAGAACCGTGTTGTTATCATGTGTACCAGTGTACATAACAGAGTTATTTGGCGCTAAGTGAGGGCTGTCGATACTTTCATCATCAGGATTGAAGGCAAATTGAAGAATCTTCATGCCTGGGAAGCCTGTGCGCTCACGAAGCTCAATGACTTCGTCCGTCATGAAGCCAAGGTCTTCTGCGATGATGTTCAAATCACCAAGTTCTTCTTTCACTGCGGCAAAGAGTTTGTAGCCAGGACCTTTGACCCATTTACCTGGTGCTGCTGTATCAGAACCAGCTGGGATTTCCCAGTAAGATTCAAAACCACGGAAGTGGTCGATCCGCACGATGTCGTAGATCTTGAAGCTCTCACGCAAGCGTTCAATCCACCATTTGTAACCATCTTTGTCCATTGCTTCCCAGTCATAGATTGGGTTGCCCCAAAGCTGACCAGTTGCTGAGAACTCATCTGGTGGGCATCCTGCGATGCAGGTTGCTTTTCCATTTTCATCTGTTTTAAAGAGATGAGGATTTGCCCACATATCGCTTGAATCTTCCGCTACGTAGATTGGCATATCACCTACGATCTCAATATGGTTGTCGTTAGCGTATGCTTTCAATTTCAACCATTGTTTGAAGAAGAAATACTGTGTTACTCGATGGTAAGTCAATTTATCTTCCAATTTAGCGCGGTATGAAGCAAGGGCTTCCGGTTGACG
Source organism: Streptococcus sp. 1001283B150225_161107_H12 (assembly GCF_015552665.1). Taxonomy (NCBI): domain Bacteria; kingdom Bacillati; phylum Bacillota; class Bacilli; order Lactobacillales; family Streptococcaceae; genus Streptococcus; species Streptococcus sp. 1001283B150225_161107_H12. Next base: position 265,301 of record NZ_JADNFC010000003.1, read on the forward strand.
TGCACGAATCGCAGCGTCTGGCCATTCTGTCCATGCTTTTAATTCAAAGTGCTCTTTAATAGCCATGTATTCTGCGAACAATTCCAACCAAGCTGCATTTTCTTCAGCAAAACGGCTGAAGTCATCCCAATCACCATTTTCAATAAAAGCTTTAACCGCTTTTTCTAGAAGAGGACGACGTTGTTCGAAGATCTTCGCATAGTCTACTTCTGTTGGGTCTTGACCAAAATCAACACCTTCGACATCGGATGCATCCAAGAGCCCTTGCTCGATCAAGAGATCGAAGTCAATAAAGTGGGTGTTGCCTGCAAAAGCCGAGAAGGATTGATAAGGAGAATCTCCATAACTGGTTGTTCCGAGAGGCAAAATTTGCCAATACCGTTGCTTAGTCCGAACGAGGAAATCGACAAAATCGTAAGCTGCTTGACCAAACGAACCGATTCCATACTTCCCAGGCAAGGATGAAATGTGCATCAAGACACCACTTTGGCGTTTTTTCATTGAGGGTACCACCTTTAGTTTAATATTTTTTGTTTCAAAGAAAAATAGACCAACTTTCTACTCTGTTCTGTTCCAGTTCTCATTCCGACTCTTAGAAGGCATAAGAAGCGACCAACTGTCAGACATAGAAATAAATTTAGCCTATTTATAAATGACCTTAGATCATCGTTATGCAACGTTCAAGGAAAACGTTTGCGTTACGTGTCCATTATAAAGTATTCTTGTGGTTTATGCAAGAGGTTTCCTAAACTTTTATGATTTTTCTGCAGGTTCACCCCACGCCTAGTTTATCCCTTTCTCATTTTCTTGTCAACTATTTGTGTGTATTTAATAGAAGATAAAAATTTTTAAAAAATTTTTGCACAAAGAGCTTGCAAACGTTTTCTCTCTGTGATATACTATTCGTGTTAAGGAAAACGTTTGTCTAAAACGTTTTCAACTAATAATCTTATTTTTATTCTTTAGGAGGAATAAATCATGAAACGCACAATTCTTCGAAGCGCTGCTGTACTTGGTACAGTTGGATTCGCATCACTTCTTTTGGTAGCTTGTGGAGGCAAAAAAGACGACTCTGCTGCTTCTGAAAACGAGTTGACAGTATACGTTGACAATGGCTACAAAGCTTACATGGAAGAAGCTGCGAAAGCTTTTGAAAAAGAAAGTGGAACAAAAGTAACGATCAAGACAGGTGACGCTCTTGGTGGATTGGACAAATTGTCTCTTGACAACCAATCTGGTAAAGCTCCAGACGTTATGATGGCACCATACGACCGCGTAGGTGGTCTTGGTAACGACGGTCAATTGGCTGAAGTGACATTGAACAAAAACAGCAAGACTGACAAAACAACTGAATCACTTGTAACAAACGGCGGTAAAGTATACGGTGCACCAGCAGTTATCGAAACATTGGTTCTTTACTACAACAAAGACCTCATGCAAGAAGCTCCAAAAACATTTGGCGAACTTGAAGAATTGGCAAAAGACAGCAAGTATGACTTCGCTGGTGAAGAAGGTAAAAACACTGCCTTCCTTGCTGACTGGACAAACTTCTACTATGCATATGGACTCCTTTCAGGTAACGGTGGCTATGTCTTCGGTAAAGATGGTACAGATCCAAAAGACATTGGTTTGAACAACCAAGGTGCGATCGATGGTATTGAATACGCGAAAACTTGGTATGCTAAATGGCCTAAAGGATTGCAAGACACTAAAGGTGCTGCAAACTTCATCCAAACTCAATTCCAAGAAGGTAAGACAGCTGCCATCATCGATGGTCCATGGAAAGCATCTTCATTGAAAGAAGCAAAAGTAAACTACGGTGTAGCAACAATCCCTACTCTTCCAAACGGAAAAGCTTACTCTGCCTTCGGTGGTGGTAAAGCTTGGGTTATCCCTGCAGGTGCCAACCACCCTGAAGCAGCTCAAAAATTCGTAGACTTCTTGACTTCAACTGATCAACAAAAAGCTTTCTACGATAAGACGAACGAAGTGCCAGCTAACACAGAAGCTCGTGAGTACGCTGTTGGTAAAAACGATGAATTGACAACTGCCGTTGTTAAACAGTTTGAAAATGCGCAACCAATGCCAAACATCTCTGAAATGAGTACTGTATGGGATCCAGCTGCAACTATGCTCTTCGACGCTGTAAGTGGTAAGAAATCTGCTAAAGATGCTGCTGACGGTGCTGTTAAATTAATCAAAGAAACTATCGAACAAAAATTCGGTGGCAAGTAATACAGTTCCCAAGGGGCTGGGAGTGTTTCCCAGCCTTTCGCTGTGATGTGGCCTCTGGTCGCTCACTTATAAGGAGTCGATATGGAAACACAACAAAATCCAAAAAAGGCAATGTGGTTATCCCTCATTCCTGGCTTGGGACAAATCTATAACAAACAGAAAGCAAAAGGATACATCTTCCTTGGTGTAACACTTGTCTTTCTCGCTTACTTTTTCGGTATTGGTTTGGAGGAATTGTCTAAACTCGTTACCCTCGGTACTGTCCGTGGAAAAGATAATTCTCTTTTTATCTTGATTCGTGGGGCCTTCCACTTAATTATCACCGTCGTTTATTTGATGTTCTACGCCTTGAATATCAAAGATGCGGGTACTGTAGCTAAGCGGATTAATAACGGTATTCGAGTGCCGAAGACCCTAAAAGAGATGGTGAATGCTATCTATGAAAATGGCTTCCCTTATCTCTTGATCATCCCTTCTTATATTGCCATGACCTTTGCAATCATCTTCCCTGTTTTGGTTACCTTGATGATTGCCTTTACCAACTACGACTTTAAGCATACAGCTCGCTTTACGCTCCTTGATTGGATCGGACTTCAAAACTTCACCAACATGTGGACTTTGAGTACCTTCCGTTCTGCCTTTACATCTGTATTGGGCTGGACCTTGATCTGGGCCTTGGCAGCTTCTACTCTTCAAATCGTTCTTGGTATCCTAACGGCTATTATTGCCAACCAACCATTCATTAAAGGAAAACGCATCTTCGGTGTTATCTTCCTTCTTCCTTGGGCGGTTCCTGCCTTCATTACGATTTTGACCTTCTCAAACATGTTCAACGATAGTATCGGGGCCATCAATGCGCAAGTCCTTCCGCTCTTTGCGAAGATTTTCCCATTCTTGGATGGGGTTCTCATTCCTTGGAAAACTGATCCTACCTGGACGAAGATTGCTTTGATTATGATGCAAGGTTGGCTCGGCTTCCCTTACATTTACGTCTTGACACTCGGAATCTTGCAATCTATTCCAAACGACCTTTACGAAGCAGCCTATATTGATGGGGCCAACGCTTGGCAAAAATTCCGCAACATTACCTTCCCAATGATTTTAGCGGTTGCGGCACCAACTCTCATCAGCCAATACACCTTCAACTTTAACAACTTCTCCATTATCTACCTCTTTAACGATGGTGGACCTGGATCTGTTGGTGGTAATGCTGGTTCGACAGATATCTTGATTTCTTGGATCTATAAATTGACAACGAACTCATCACCTCAATACTCAATGGCTGCTGCGGTTACGTTGATTATCTCTCTGATTGTCATCTCGATCTCGATGATTGCCTTCAAGAAACTGCACGCATTTGATATGGAGGATGTGTAAAATGAAAAATTCAGTTCAATTTAAACGCCGCCTTAATCATTTCTTGACTTACCTCTACTTGGTTGTCCTTTCCATCATCATCATCTATCCATTGTTGATCACGGTTCTTTCAGCCTTCAAAACGGGTAATGTCAGTGCCTTTACGCTTGATTTCAGTGGCAGTCTCAGCTTTGATAACTTCCAAAAACTCTTTACGGACACCTTATATGGTACCTGGTATCTCAACACCTTGATTATCGCCATTATTACCATGGTTGCTCAAACATCCATCATTACCTTGGCAGGATATGCATACAGCCGCTACAACTTCTTGGCTCGTAAGCAAAGTTTGGTCTTCTTCTTGATTATCCAAATGGTCCCTACCATGGCTGCTTTGACTGCCTTCTTCGTTATGGCCTTGATGTTGAATGCCTTGAACCACAGCTGGTTCCTCATCTTCCTCTATGTCGGTGGGGGAATCCCGATGAACGCTTGGTTGATGAAGGGTTACTTCGATACAGTCCCAATTTCACTTGATGAATCTGCAAAATTGGATGGTGCTGGACACTTCCGTCGCTTCTGGCAAATCGTCCTTCCATTGGTTCGCCCAATGATTGCGGTCCAAGCACTTTGGGCCTTCATGGGACCTTTTGGAGACTACATCTTGTCTAAATTCTTGCTTCGCGATGAAATCAATTACACGGTAGCTGTTGGTCTTCAAACCTTTATCAGCGACCAAAAAAATCAAAAGATTGCCTTCTTTGCGGCAGGTGCGATTCTGATTGCAGTTCCAATCTGTGTTCTGTTCTTCTTCCTCCAAAAGAACTTTGTTTCAGGCTTGACAGCTGGTGGAGATAAAGGATAAAATAAACTTTTCTATAACCTTCCAGCTATGATGAAAAGGACGAGTTCCTCTCTCGTGCTTTTCTCCCAGTCACATTAATTTTATCTTTAAGGAAAGGATGGGAGTGGGACAAGGATAGCAAGTTGATTGATTTGCTACCAGTTTCTCTCCCATCTTTGGTTAAGGATAAAATCTTGTTATGCTCTCCATACAAGGGAAATCCATCCCGGAGATTAGAAAGGTCTCTTCATGCCCTATCCATTTAACTATTTTTCCAGCCTTTTTCAGGTAAGAAAAGCATTTGCCAACCGCAAACAACTTAATTGGTTCCAAATGATCTTTACCTCACTCTTTCTTCTATCCTTGACCCTCATTCCTGTTGCCATTCAAAATGCAGAACTACAGACCTACCCCTTAACCACCTTCGTTAGCGATGTCTTTGATCCCTTAACAGATGATGTTATGAAGGATTTAAAAGAAAACATACAGATAAATCAGCAAGAACTAGTCTATAACAGTCATTTTGGAGTTCATAAAAATGAAGCTGGTCATGTTATCTTAGGCCATCACGAAGGAACTCCATTAGGAGAAAAATTAACTCTTTATTTCGATAAAAACCAATTGATTGTAAGTAAAGAAAAGAAAGAACTAGCTACGATTCCTTACCAAGCCATCAATCAAGAGAGCATCCAGGACAAAAAAGAACTCACTAAGGCCATTTCCAAAGATTGGTTCCAGGCCAATCGATTGGCTGTTAGTCTCTTTCTCGTCCTCTTCTCAGGTTTCTTATCTGCTGTGAATTTTGCCATTTTAGTATTTGGAGCTTCCTTCTTCCTCTTCTTGACACGGAAGTCACGTCTCTTCTCTCTCAAGACCTTCAAAGAATGCTTCAATTTTACCCTCAACTGTCTAGGATTGCCCATTCTCGCGAGCGTCCTGATCAGTTTAGTATTCCACCAAGTCTTTACGACAACCATCTTGATCCAAAATATCCTATTTGTCTTGTTCCTCGCGCTTGCCTTCTATAAGACTCATTTCCGGGATCCAGATTACAAACCTTAGGGAGGTCCTTTATGCGTGTTACCATCAAAGATGTAGCCAAACTTGCTGGCGTTGCACCATCTACCGTTACACGAGTGATTCAAAATAAATCTACCATCAGTGAAGCCACTAAAGAACGGGTTCGTTCTGCCATGAAAGAACTAGATTACCATCCAAACCTCAATGCTCGTAGCTTAGTGAGCCAGTCCAGTCAGGTCATTGCCCTTGTCTTGCCTGATGAAAGTGATGTGTTCTTCCAAAACCCCTTCTTCCCTACGGTCCTCCGTGGGATTAGTCAGGTTGCTTCTGATTATGGCTATGCCATTCAGATTTGTACAGGGGCTAATGAAACCCACCGCCTCGATCAACTCAAACAAATGATTTATGGTAAGCGGGTAGATGGACTCATCTTCCTCTATTCCAAATTGAATGATCCTTTGGTTGACTTCTGTATTCAAGATAAATTTCCTTTCTTGATTTTGGGAAAAGCAACTTCTCCTTTTGTATCCTTAGTCGATAACGACAATGTTAAGGCCGCCTTTGATGCGACCGAATATTTCATCAAGAAAGGATACCAACACATCGCCTTTCTTGGAGGAAATAAGGAATTGGCCGTTTCTCAAGACCGCTACAAGGGCTACCAAGAAGCTCTTGCCAGTCACCAGATCCCTCTCCGTGAGGAATTGGTCAAGTTCTCCTTTGGTTTCTTGCTGGAAGAAAATTCTTACCAAATCATGGATACCCTGCCTTTTGAAGAACTGGAAGCACTCATGACGACGGATATTTTGGTTGCCGAAGGGGTTCGGAGATACCTGAACGACAAACAAGTCGAACTTCCGATTATTTCCTTCGACTCCATTAAACCACGGATTCCAATTGACGCCTATATTGATATCAATACGGTTGAATTAGGACGTGAATCTGTCAGAACCCTACTCCAAATTATTAAGGACAACAAGGAAAACAAAACCGTTTGCTATAGACAGCTCATTGAACACTCGATTATTGAACTTTAGGAGAACCCATGACAACTCATTTTTCAGCTTATTTAGATGACCAAGACTTGATTCGCGTGGAAGGAGGAGAGAGCGTAGTGGCCTCTCTTCCTTTTACATTGACGTCTGGTTCCAACACGATTGAACTCCTGCCGACGGAGGAAGAAAAAACTCTTCGGAGCCCTCTTCCCGTCGACATGAGTCAAATATATACTCTTTCAAATGGTAACGGCGAGTCCTGTCTCCTCCACTTCCGAGATGTTGTCCGTCAACCCATCTTTGATCAGCTTTATGCTTATGATGGAGAGGATTTAGGAGCTCATTACTCAAAAGAACAAACGACCTTTGCCTTCTGGGCTCCTATCTCTCAAGAGGTTGAGCTCTTGATCAACCAAACTGCCTACCCGATGGAGCGAACAGAAAAAGGAGTTTGGCGTCTAGTACTCGAGGGAGATTGGGAAAAAGCCCCTTATGCCTACCAGCATCAGGTTAATGGTGTAACCCATATCGTTCATGACCCTTATGCCCTCTCTTCTGAAGCCAATTCAGGAGCTAGCTATGTCATCGACCGCCACAAGATTGAGCGCCCCATTCAGAGAGCAGCGACTCAACTGGATCCGACTCAGGCCGTTATTTATGAACTAAGTGTTCGAGATTTCTCCATGCAAAAAGAAGCCGGATTCCAACACCCTGGGACCTTCCCAGCCTTGTTAGAATCTCCTAAACATGAAAACCAGACCTTTGGCTTTGATTACTTGAAATCCCTGGGCATTACTCATGTTCAGCTCATGCCCCTCTATGATTTTGGAAGCGTGGATGAAACCAACCCTGTCGCTGGTTACAATTGGGGCTATGACCCTGTGCAATACAATGTCCCTGAAGGAAGTTTTAGCACCCAGCCAAATGATCCTTACCAACGGATCCTTGAGCTACAACAAGTGATTGATGCATACCATCAGGCCGATCTCAGCCTCATAATGGACGTCGTCTATAACCACGTTTACCTCTCTGACGATTTTGCTTTTGAGCAGATTGTTCCTGGCTATTTCTACCGTTATGACCAAAACCGCCAACGGACCAACGGGACCTTCTGTGGTAATGATGTAGCTAGTGAACGGGCTATGGTTCGCAACTACATCAAGCAATCCGTCAAGCAGTGGGTTCAACTGTATGGCTTTGATGGCTTTCGCTTTGACCTCATGGGAATCATTGATCGCCAAACCATGATGGAAATTCAAGATGAATTAAGCGCTATTTACCCCAACATTTACCTTTATGGGGAAGGGTGGAAGATGGATACCGGACTGGATCCAGACCTCCTGGCTCATCAATACAATGCCCGTCACCTTCGTCCTTATGGCTTTTTCAGTGACAACTTCCGAGATACCGTTAAACGAAGCATCTTGAAGGAAGGTCGAATAGATAGTCGTTATCAGGCCAATGATCTTGCCAATATTTTGACTGCCAATGTTGGACTCAAAGGAGCAGCCCACTTTGTGCGTCCTCAACAGGCGATTAACTATGTGGAATGCCACGATAACGCAACCTTCTTTGACTATCTCAAGGTTGAAGATCCAAATATTTCAGAGGAGAAGCGACAGGCTAAAGCTCGTCTCGGTTTGCACCTCGTCCTCTTGTCTCAAGGCGTTCCCTTCCTACATGCCGGCCAAGAGTTCTATCGCAGCAAAGGCTTAGAAGAAAATACTTACAATCTCCCAGATGCTCTAAATCAACTAGACTGGCTTTCTTCTACAGCCTATGAAAGAGATATCCATTTCCTTCGCGATTTCATTGCTTATCGTAAAGAGGAAGACCTCCTCCACCTAGAGAAGGCCCAAGCCATTCGAGACTACTGTCAAGTCACTTGGACTTCGGAAAACACCTTCTCTTACAGCATCGAAAAAGATGGACGCAAACTTCTTATCTTGGTCAACCTGGGGGATCAAGAGTGGACTTATTCACTCAAACAGCCTGCTAGATTAGCAATTGCTCACCCCCATGTTTATACTAGAGAGCAACAAATTTCTCAAAGAGAATTCACCATTCCAGCCTATAGTTGGATTTTGGTAGTACAAGCATAAAAAAATTCCTGCAAGCCTATCTTGCAGGAATTTTTTAATCCTCCACTTCGACAAAACGTCCAATAATATGAACATTTTCTGATATGGTAATAAAAGCTTCAGGATCCTCTTTTTTCATTAAAAATTTAAACTCATTAAACTCTGCTCTGGTAATAACGGTGAGCAAGACCGCTTTTTCCTGATGATTATAAGTCCCTTCCGCATTGTGGATAATGGTTGCTCCACGATGCAAACGCTTATGAATTTTCTCAATTATCTTATCCGGTTGGCTAGTGACAATCATAGCCTGCATCCGCTTCTGCTTGGTAAAGACTGCATCTGTCACTCGACTGGACACAAAAATGGTAATCATCGAATAGAGGGCATATTTCCAACCAAAGGTCATCCCTGCTATCAACATGATGGTCCCATTGACGATGAGAGAAATTTTTCCGACGTTCTTGCCCGTTCGCTTTCGAATGGTCAAGCTAACAATATCGGTTCCCCCACTGGAGATATTGTTGCGAAGCGCAAATCCAATCCCTGTCCCCATTACAACTCCCCCAAAGAGAGCATTCATAATAGGATCATTGGTCAGGGTAACCACTGGCATAAATTGGATAAAGAAGGAACTCATAGACACCGTGATAAAGGTGAAAATAGTAAACTTATGACCAATTTGATACCAAGCGATGATCATTAATGGCAGATTGATGGCATAGAATGACAAAGAGACCGGAATGGTAAAGCCTAAAAATCGATCACTAAGGGCGGATATAATCTGGGCCAATCCTGTCGCACCACTGGAATACACACGTCCCGGCTGGAAAAAGAAGTTCACAGCAACGGCAGATAGGAAGCCATAGACCAAAGAAGCCGAAATCTTTTCATCGTACTTCTCTCGGGAAATACTTTTTAAGACCCGTAGTAATTTAAAGTTATAGGCCAATCTTCGTATATAATAACGCAAGATCTTGCCTAAGCGAGTTTTTTTCATGATTATCTCTCAATTTATAAATAAAGGGAAAATCCCACAAGTTGCTTATGGTAATTTTCCGCTTTTACTTTTCTTATTCCTCAGTTTTTACTTCTACTTGTAGGCTCAACTCTTCCAGTTGTTTGGTAGCTACTGTAGAAGGGGCTTGGGTCATTGGATCCGTTGCCTTATTGTTCTTAGGAAAGGCAATCACTTCACGGATATTCTCCTCACCAGCTAACAGCATGACAAAACGGTCCAAACCAAGAGCTAATCCACCATGTGGAGGGAAACCATAATCCATGGCTTCTAGCAAGAAACCAAATTGCTCTGTCGCGTCTTCTTTTGAGAAACCGAGAGCGGTAAACATCCGTTCTTGCAATTCTTTTTGGTTGATCCGAAGACTACCACCACCAAGCTCGTAACCATTGAGCACAATATCATAGGCAATGGCCCGTACCTTGGCAAGATCGCCCTCTAATTCATGAGCTGTATCTGCTTGCGGAAGTGTAAATGGATGGTGGGCACTCATGTAACGACCTTCTTCTTCAGACCACTCAAACATTGGCCAATCGACCACCCATAGGAAGTTGAATTGACTATTGTCAATGAGGTCCAATTCCTTGGCAATTCTACAACGAAGGGCACCTAGAGTTGCATTGGCCACTTCTAGTGTATCAGCTACAAAGAGAACCAAATCCTTTTCTTCCAACTGTAAAGCACTTGTCAACTCTGTTGTCACACCTGTCAAGAACTTAGCTACTGGCCCATTTAAAGCACCATCAACTACCTTGACCCACGCTAGACCTTTTGCCCCATATTGCTTGGCTACTTCAGTCATCTTATCGATATCTTTACGAGAGTAGTTGTCTGCTGCGCCTTTAACAACGATGGCTTTAACGGCAGGTGCTTCTGAGAAGACCTTGAAGTCTACACCCTTTACAACTTCTGTCAAGTCTGTCAAGAGCATCTCAAAACGAGTATCTGGTTTGTCAGAACCATAAAGAGCCATAGCATCGTCGTACTTCATCCGTGGGAAAGGAAGTGTCACTTCGATTCCCTTAGTTTCTTTCATAACACGTGCGATTAAACCTTCCGTAATATCTTGAATTTCTTGCTCTGTCAGGAAGGAAGTTTCTAAATCGACCTGTGTAAACTCCGGTTGACGGTCGCCACGTAAATCTTCATCACGGAAACATTTGACGATTTGATAATAGCGGTCAAAGCCAGCATTCATCAACAATTGTTTGGTAATTTGAGGGCTTTGAGGTAAGGCATAAAAGTGACCCTTGTTGACGCGAGATGGTACGAGGTAGTCACGCGCCCCTTCTGGAGTTGATTTAGAAAGGAATGGTGTTTCCACATCAATAAATTCCAACTCATCCAAATAATTACGGATAGAATGGGTTACCTTGGCACGCAATTTTAAGTTTTCCAACATTTCTGGACGACGCAAGTCCAAATATCGATAGCGTAGACGAGTATCATCGTTTGCTTCAATGCCGTCCTTGATCTCAAATGGCGTGGTTTTTGCAGTATTGAGGACAGTCAAGGAAGACACATGCATTTCAACCTGACCTGTTGCAATTTTATCATTCGCTTGCTGTCTGGCAGCAACTTGACCTGTCACTTCGATAACATATTCGCTACGAAGACTCTCGGCCGTTGCCATGACTTCCGAACGAACAGTTTCCGGATTGATGACCAATTGCATAATCCCTTCACGGTCCCGCAAATCAATAAAGATCAAGCCACCCAAATCACGGCGTCGACTCACCCATCCTTTGAGGGTTAGTTCTTGTCCAATGTGTTCCTCGCGAACACGCCCAGCATACATGGAACGTTTCATTGTATTTTTACTCTCCAAACTAATATTCTTCCTTCTATTTTACCATAAAGCCTGTTAGATAAGTGCTTTCCCAGAGATTTTTCCAGAAAAAACAATTTTTTTATTCAGCTTCTTTCTTGGTAGGAGCTTTCTCTTGTTTTACCTCTTCATCGTATAACGTTGGGGCCAACATTTTCATCAGACTAGCTGTTCCAAAACGCATGACAGCTGCCAAGACTCCAAATATTGGGGCCAAGCTACGGAAAAAGAAATCTCCTCTGACTAATTGGGTGATGAGGCCCGTAATGAGAAAGATCACTATTCCTTGAAGAATCGCATAAAAGGCTATTTTCTTCATTGTTTTCATCTTGTACCAGTTCCTCTCTTTGTATTAGACAGACTTATCCACAAGTTTGTGGATAAGTCTGTGAATATGGGGATAAGTTCATTCAAAACCATAGGAAAAAAGGTTGAGACCGGGTATTCTCAACCTCTTCGCATCTTACTTAAATTGATCCGGCTGACCTTTATAGTTAGCCCAGTCCTGACTTAAGAAACGATTGTTAATCTTGTATTCAGGGGCAGGTTGAGGGTTGGAGACAAAAGGATCAACTGCTTTATCAAATACCAACCATCCATTCCAGCCCATATGAATGGTATCTTGCATAAAGTAGGGTTTATCACCATCTTTAGAAAAATCAGCAATATGGGTAAAGCCTTGACTTTCTAATTGGTAACGGATTTTTTCAACTGTCCGTTGATACATTTCTTTACTCAAACCTGTATAGGCCATCCATTTAGAGTTAACTGGAGGGATGACAAATATCACATTGGTTTTCGATTGAGCAAACTGATCCAAGACCAGTTGTAAATCATTGTATTCTGGAGATTGCTCATAGGATTCATTCTTTTGGAATCCTTTGAGTTTCTTTAACTTACTTGCAAGTCGATGGTTGTAAAAGCTATTACTAATGCCTAGTTTGTTATTATTGGTTTTCTTTTTGGCTTCCGCAGTCGCTACCTCTTCCAAAGCTTCGTAAGAAAATGTATCTGGCAAGTCATTTAAGCGAGAGAGAACTTTCTTCTCATAGTTGCTATTGTTCATTGCCGTAAAGGTGCTAAAGAAGGCATCCTCCCGACGAACAAAGCGCATGAGGGTCTGATTGAGACCTTTTTCAAAACCAGATAGGTTTTGACCTTTCGCTAGCTTCTGAACTTCTCCCTGCATAGCAACATTAGGATACTGTTGCAAAAGACGAGACGCCGCATACTGGCTTGCTGGGCCAGCTTCTTGGTTGGCCAAAAAGCTAGTTAATTGATCGCTGTTAAAGTATTGCTGAAAGGCCGACGAATCATAGCCATCCTTCGTAAACCACTGGGGCGATACCACATAGACAGCGGTTTTTCCTTCTAGTTGAGGAAGAATTTGCTGCATCCCAAAATATTGGTTCAAAGACGCTGCCCCTCGTTGACCTAGAAAATACGGACGATAAGAGCGATCATACTTCTCAGCTAGTACTGCTGGGTGGACGATGTCAAATCGCAACCATTCGCTGGAACCAAAGAAGGGTACAAAACGATAGTTGGGATCCCCGAGCGCTTCTTCCTTACGGGCACGACTTTTAAAGCCTTCTGCCGTCAAGCTCACTGCGGCCTTTTTCTCCTCTGTCAGATTATGTTTGTGGTTAATCGGATAGAAAAAGAGAAGAGTAGCGACAAGAGCCATGGCGCAAAAGACTGGACCCAGAATCAGCCACAATCGTTTAAGCATTCTGAAGCTCCGTTACACCTTCTACGATTTTGTTGGCAGTATTCCAGTCATCACGACCAAATTCAGATACTGGAACCCGAATATCGAAGCGGTTTTCCAATTCAACAATCAACTCAACGGTTCCCATGCTATCAAGAACACCCGCATCAAAGAGATCCTCATCCATCATGTCTGAGACATCTTCCATAAACAATTCGTCAATAATTTCAATTACTTGTGATTTTACATCCATTTTTCATTTTTCCTTTTCTTATTTCATTTTTGGAAACCATTGCTGATCCAAGAAACCTGAGAAGATCAGGAAGGACAGCATAACAGTGTTGAAGGTAATAAAGATTCCAAGAGCCTGAGTCCAGCGATTATCTGGCAGGGGCTCAAGTCCTTTTGCTTTGCGCTCTTTATTCAGTGTCTTCTTCTTCCGAAGCCAGGCATCATTAATCACGAGACCTAGACCGTGGAAGAGGCCATAAGCAACATAATACCAGGTCACTCCATGCCAGAAGCCCATGACCAACATGTTGATGATATAGGCAACGTTTGACGTTGTAATCCGACTCTGAAAGACCTTGTTGCGCATCAAGACCATGACCAGACGCATAAAGACAAAGTCACGGAACCAGAAGGACAAGCTCATGTGCCAACGATTCCAAAATTCCTTTAAATCACGCGATTTGAAGGGGAGGTTAAAGTTGATTGGGCTCTTAATCCCCATCAAGTTGGATGCCGCAAGGGCAAACATGGAATAGCCTGCAAAGTCAAAGAAGAGGTCCAAACCAAAGACATACATCACCCCTAAAGTTCCTAGGTTAAAGACGCCCCCTTGAAGAAGGGCATAAGTCTTGACATGACCTAGCAAGAGATGACCAAAGATATGAGCTAGAATGAACTTATAGAGGAAGCCAAGCATGATATACTTGACGCTCTGCTCCAGCATATCGAGGAGCTCATCCCGATCTGGAATCGTTAGGTAATCTTCATTGAAGCGTTTGAAGCGGTCGATTGGCCCACTTGAAAAAGTCGGCATAAAGAGCAAGAAACGCAAGAATTCCCAGAGACTAAATTCTTTGAGGGTCCCATCTCGCATCTCGATAATCATCCCTACCGCTCGGAAGGTCAGATAGGAGATCCCAAGGAATCCCATCCAAGACTGGGTCCCATCAATGGCTGGTTGCACCTTCACAAAAACCAAGGGCAAAACGACCAAGAAAGAGTGAAGGTAAAAGATCCACTTGCTATCACGCTGGCTTCGATAGAATTTATAGGAGTAGACCCAAAGGATTTCCCAAAAGAGGTAGAACAGAACCGCATAGATTTGTTTCAAATCCGTCCCTGTCAGCATCAAAACAATAAAGGCTAGACTGACCAAGGCTTCATAGACTGGGAAACGCTTTTTAAAGAAGAGGCCAACAAAGATGGGCAATAAGGCCCCAATCAAATAAATAAAGTAGACCGGGGTGCCATAGGGTTCTAAATGAGGGAGCTGTTTCAAAAACTCGATCATCGGTTGTTAACCTCGCTAATCAACCCTTTGATGTCGATTTTCCCATTTGGAGTTAGCGGCAAGCTGTCACGGTAGAGGAATTTTGAAGGCATCATATAAGACATCATGATGTGTTCCAAATCTTCCTTAATGGCTTTCGTGATATCAATTTCGCGCTCAAATTGTTCTTTGACCCCATCTTTTAAGATGACATAGGCCAAGAGATTTTGCACCTTGTGATCTTTGTTGTAGCGCGGTACTGCGACAGCCGAGTCGATGTACTGAGACTTGTTCAAGTTTTGAGAAACATCTTCTAGCTCAATACGGTAGCCGTTAAACTTGATTTGGAAATCCATCCGTCCACCATAGAGAAGAAGGCCTTCATCCGTCATGGTTCCGACATCTCCCGTATGGTAGGCTGGAAGACCTTCAAATTCGAAGAAGGCTTCTGCTGTTTTCTCTGGATTATTCATATAACCTTTTGAAACAGCTGGACCAGATACGATGATTTCCCCTTGCTCTCCATTTGGCAATTTATTGCCTGCCTCATCAATGATGAAGGTTGGAGAATCTTCTTTGGTATAACCGATTGGCAAGCGTTTAAGAGTCGCTAACATCTCATCTGTGATTGCTACTGCCGACAAAGCAACGGTTGCTTCTGTTGGCCCATAAGCATTGATGATGCGCGCATTTGGGAAACGCTCGCGCAATTTCTGAGCGGTTTTCACGGTCAACTCCTCCCCATCAAAGTAGAAATGGGTGATGCCTGGCATCTTTTCAGCATTGAAATCCTCAGACAGCATAGCCATATCTGCGAAAGATGGTGTTGAAGTCCAGATCGCAATCGGAAGAGAAAAGATGGTTGCAAAGAGTTGTTTGAAGTCTTGAGTGATGGCTGATGGAAGGGCAAAAAGCGTTCCACCAAGAGCCAAGGTCGGTGCCCAATACATGACAGACAAGTCAAAGGAATAGGGCGGTTGCGCCAACATTTGCGGACGCTCTGGCGTCGCAAATTCCTTGTCTGTGATCATCCAGTTAGTAAAGCTGAGCAAGTTATCATGCGAAATTTGCACCCCTTTTGGTTTTCCAGTTGTCCCTGAGGTAAAGATGATGTAGTAGTTATCATCCCCTTTGACCGGATGTTGCAAATCATAAGCATTCTGAGCCGCATAAGCTTCACGCACTTGCTCCAAAGACATGATCGGAGCAGCTGGGTTTTCGATTGGGAACTCATTGATGGCAATGATCAGGCTTGGCTCTGCTACTTCAACAATAGCAGACACACGCTCCAAGGCCGAATGGCTATCAATTGGGATATAAGCATGGCCAGATTTGGTCAAGGCCACAAAGGTTGCTAACATTTCATATTCTTGGCCACCAAAGACCACAACAGGGGACTTTTCAGGAAGTCCCATTTGGTCGATGTGAGCTGCTAAACTATCTGAGTCTGCCTTCAATTGGCCATAGGTATGCTCTTCTCCAAGGACATTGTAGACAGGATAGTCTGGTTGCAGTTGGGCGAAGCGCTCAATCGCCTCGATCATATCAGTAATTGGTTGGTTTGACACGGTAGGGATCTCCTTTAGAATTCATTGTAGATAAAGCCACCCTGACCTTGACCAAGGTAACTAAAGAAATAGAGTAGGGCTAAGAAAATAGCGAAATACAAAATTGTTTGCCCTATAAATTTATAAAGTGTTTTATGTTTCATCTTTTTCACTCTTCATTTTGATTTTCACTGACTATTTTACCATTTTTTGTTCAGTCATAGCAATCCAAACACAAGGAAAAAATACTAGAAAACGTTACCATAAGAGACGATTACTTTCCTGATTAAAGCCAACCGCTATCTAAGCATTATCTTGCCGTTTCGCAACTCTGGCGAATCAACTCCAAACACTTGTCTAGATCTACATCTCTTTCAAAATGGTCGGGACTCCAGGGAACCTCTATATCCGGCTCCACACCTTGATCCGTCATTCCTTTTCCTTGATCCAAGCTTAGACAGCGAGAAGTAGGAAACATCAATCGATAATCGCCATAATCAACAGTACAACAATTGGAATAGTCTAAAATTCCTAGAGTTGGTCTACCTACCACCGTTACCTTCTTAAACTGCTTCATCATCTGGACAAAATTATCACCAGATGATCGACAATAAATATCTGATAAGATAAAGATCTGTTCGGGATATTGGCCACCTCTAACCTCTGGGAAGAATTCCTCGCTTTCTTGCTGATACGGCACATAGCCTTTTCCCCGATGGCGTAGTAACCCCTCTTTCATAGCTTCAAGTAGTTTAGCTGTTTCAGGACTAATTTCTTCCTGTTGCATCCAGTCCTCAAAATCCTTTAAGCGTAAGTCGACATTGCGTTCCGTGTAGAGAATTTCCATGCCATCATCGTCCCAGTCAAGCGAATCATAGCCCTGATCCTTCTCTAAGCCTAGATGTAACAGAGGAAGATATAAAGAATCTGTCCCTCCGCCGTTCTGTCGGACATCAATGAGAAGAAACTTGACCTCCGTCATCATCGGTAAACACTCTTGATATACCCGACTAATGGCTCCTTCATCCATAAAATTATCCAGACGAAGATAAAGAATCTCATCGTCTAATCGTTTCCAAAAAATCTGATCTTGGATTGGTTCTCGACTGGGTGCTACTTCAATGGTCTTTTCTGCCCCTTCTCGAAGCAGGGTGACCCTTGTGGACTGAGAGACCAAATCCGCCCATTCTCGGTAGTGTCTTTCAGGGGTCTTACTGATAAAATAGTCCTTATGAAGAGACGCCACCTGCTCCAAGTCACTTCCATCCAAAGCTAAGATCTGATCTCCTACTTGAAGTCCCGTATCTTCATTTGCCCCTTCTACAAAGAGACCGTCGTCTGTCGAGCGCAATAAAAAACCTTTGTTGGGGGCCTTTTTCTTTCCAAAGGAAACATGGCCGATCACTCCAAAACTAGCTAGGTAGGACCTGACTTGATAAAGAAAGGCATCATCCGTCATATCATCTGTAATTTTTTCTCGAAAAGGCTCTGGATCGCATCCTTTTCTATCTTTGATGGTAGATGAATCTTGAGTCATAATAGAGACGACATCTTCAAAAATAGCAGTCTTTTTCATAAAGGATCCCTTCAATTTTTTAGAAACAGTATACCACTTTTCCTTAAAAAGTTCTTAAACCCCTAAAAAGAGGCTGGGACAAAAGTCCTAGCCTCCTCGCTTCAAATAAGATCACAACGAGCTGTCCCTTACAGGAGAGAAAGATTGTATGAAATAAATACCTACTTCGTACAGCTTCTCTCCTATTTTTTCGTGCTTTTCAATCTTTTATAGTGTACAATAGAAGAAATGATGATCTATGATTAGAAAGGGATTTACATTATGTCTAAAAAAATCACTCTCCTTGCAACTCTCTTTTTGAGTCTTTTCTTCTTGACAGCCTGTATGTCTGATTTTCAATCATATTTCAAACCGGAAGAAACAAGCACTGGTTCCTCCTCTAAAAAACAAGAGAAAAGTGAAAAAGAAGCCTCATCTTCTAAAAAATCATCTAAAGCTAGCTCTTCGAACAAAGAAAAGAAAGAGTCTAAGACAAAAACCAGCTCAAGCAAAAAAATGGAGGTGTTCCCTGCCAATGCTAGCGAAGCCCCCAAGGACAAGATCTATGCAACTGGTGATTCTGTCGTTTACTATAAAAAATATGACGGTGGATTAAAAGTGCATACACCTGATTTCGAAGGCTATACAACAAAAATAGTCAAAAAAATTCTTGGTAAACCTGAAAAAACCCATGTTGATTCAAATTATATGCTCGAGACCTTTTCAGAAAAGGAAAAAGAAAACCTTGTTAATCTCTATCAAGAGGGCCTTTTAACTGACGAGCAACTCCATGCTTTTTGGGCTGGTGTAGTCGATCTAGCTCAAACGGCTCAATTAGAGCAAACTTTTACAGTCTTTACCTACAAAGAAGGACAAGTTCAACTTGTCTTTAAGGGTGACAACCTTGTCTATGTTACTCCAGATCCTGAAGTGCTTTATTTTAACTAAGAAAAATCCCCTTTCTCTTCAGAGAAGGGGATTTGTTTCACATGAAACTATGGATAGAGGTAGTTTAGTCTTCTTCCATCTTTTGAGGTTGATAGGCCAGCATTCCTAAACCAATACACAGCATCAAAACCAGGGTAAGGAAGGTGACTTGCCCGCCTATCTGACCAGACAAGGAAATGGTTTCCCTTAGTCCCGATACGGTATAGCTCATCGGCAACAGCGGATGAACGGTTTGGAAGAAACGATTAGTGAGGGCAAGCGGATAAGTTCCTGCACTAGAAGCCAGTTGAAGGAGCAAGAGAATCAAAGAGATAAAAGCTCCTACCTTGTTGTTCCATGTCGTTAAGGCCGTCACCATGGACATGAAGGTCACACTTCCTAGCACACAGAGGAAAAGTGTCAAAGCTTCATGGTTTGCTGCCATCCCTAGCAGATGAACAGCTCCGTAGACCAGGACACCAGCCAAGACAGCAATTATCCCGTTCACTTCCAATCTCGATTTCAGCCAAGCCCAACGACTTTCTGGATGACGCCCAGATGGCAATTTGGCAAAAATCATATTGGTAGAAAGAGCAGCGACGAAAAGGGCAACTGATATCATATAAGGCGCCATTCCCACTCCATTCACTGAAACATTATCATGGTCTGTCTTTGAAAGGGTAATTGGATCTGACAATACGCTGGCATTTTCTTTTTTAGTGCTAGCGCTATTTAATTGGTCCTTAGCCGAACTCAAGCCTTGACTGAGATTCTGACTACCTGTTTGGAGATCCCCCAAGCCCCCGACAAGAACTTGGCCTCCTGTCGCTAATTGACCAGAGCCATCAGCTATTTTACTTGCACCATCCGCCAATTGATAAGAACCTGATAGTAACTGAGCTGATTTATCCGATAACTGATCGACTCCTGATACGAGTTGATCAACACCGCTAGCTAAAACTGGTGTTTGAGTGTTTAATTGACCAATCCCACTGGCCAGTTGTCCAGCACCTGTTGTTAATTCGCTAGACTTACTAGTCAATTGGTTGGCCCCTGAAACTAATTGGTCCATTCCCATAATCAGAGTTGGCATCTTTCCATTTAGTTCTCCCAATCCTGTTGCTAGTTGACTGCTTCCAGATACCAAATCCGCAGATTTCTGCTCCAGTTGACTGGTCCCCGCACTCAATTGAGTAGCGCCTGCTATCAAGGTGCTACTATTATCATTAAGCTGACTAGCTCCGCCAGCTAACTGGTCCACCCCTGTCGTATAGAGTTGCACTCCTTGGTTGAGAGTTTGGCTAGCTGGTAGAAGTTGCTCTGTCACTGCTATCTGCACGGAGCTCAAGCTAGTTGAAAGAGTATTCAAGGTAGACGAAGCTGTTGGCAAGATCTGATTGGCACTTTCTTTTACTGTGGCCAAGGGACTCTCGGTCGTTAAGCCTTCTTGCAAACCTTGAACGGTAGTTAAAATCGCTTGAGCAGCAGTCTCCGTCGTACTTGAAGCAGCAGACACAGCAACCGTCAGTTCTGCCTGTTGTTCGGCTGTCATCGATTGATAGGCAGCAGTAGCTTGAAGATTGGCTAGTACTGAATTGCGGTCAGCCTGTGCTGCAGCTGAAATCCCTTGAGCAGAGGTGGCAATGGTTGCCAATGCTGTGCTGAGTTGACTAGTATCTCCGCTCGTGTTCTGAATAGCTTCATTTAATCGGGTGAGGCCTGCTGTTAATTGGGCAAGCTGCTCTTGTTGACTTGGTGACGGAGAAAGTTGTGTAGATAAGGTTTGAATTCCTGTTTCTAACTGAGACACTCCATTTCTCAATGCTTCCGATTGACCACTTAATTGACTAGCTCCACCACTGAGAGTAGCAAGCCCTGTGCTATAGTTTGTTAGACCATTCGTCAAATTGCTAGCACCAACATTCAACTGACTGACTCCTTTTGTGTAGGTATCCAGTCCTGTTGTGAGAGTGTTCATTCCTGTATGCAATTGGCCAATTCCAGAGGCTAACTGAGGCGTTTGACTAGCCATTTGGTTCAAACCATCTCCAAGTTGTCCAACACCAGACGTATAGGCCGTCAGTCCACTACTAAAGGAGGTAAAACCATTATGAAGTTGCCCAACTCCCGATACGAGGGTCGGAACTTTCTCCTTCATTTGGTGAAGACCTGTCGCTAATTGACCAACTCCATTGGTGTAGGCCAAGAGTCCTGTGCTAAGAGTCTGTGCCCCATTTGAAAAAGACAGACTAGAATTGGACAAGGTTGTCAAATGGTCTGTCAGGGTTTGCCCACCCTCTTTTAACTGACCAGCACCGGTTGCCAGCTTTTGACTTCCTTCAGCTGCTGTTCCCATCCCTGTCTTCAAACTCCCCATCTTTTCAAAAAGAGCGTTTGTATAGGTTTTGGTTACATTACTAGCAACGGTTTGCTGAATTTTTATCATGGCTGAATCACTCATCTTACCAGCAATAAAGCTATGGCCACTAGATGTTTGGTAGGCAATGGTCATTTGTTCGGGATGATTGGTTAAGATAGATGCCGCTTTAGCGGATAGATCTTGGGGCAAGGTCACCACCATATAATAATCACCCTTTTTCAGTCCTTCTTTAGCTGCTGTTTCATCTACAATATGAAAATCCAGGGCATCACTCTTCTCAAAATTGGACACCATGTCTTTTCCAATTGTTAATTCTTGTTCTTGATAACGAGCTGGCTGATCTTGATTGACAACTGCTACCGGCAAGTCCGAAACCTTGCCATAAGGATCCCACATAGAAGATAGAAAGATCACATTATAGAGAGCTGGTATCAAAGCAACCCCTAACATCACAACCATAACGGTCGGTTTTCTAAAAATCACTTTCCATTCCTTAAACATTTTTTGTCTCCTTTTTATACACAATGTCTAATTTTTTGATATAATTGATTATACAGTTCTTTTGAAAAACCGCAAGTTAAAAAGGAAATTTTTGGACACTGTGTATAATTTTGTATATAAAAGAAAGGGACTAGAATGGTTACCGAAAGCAACAAGCGAATAAAAACAAAACGGATCATCCAGGAAGCCATGGTTGACCTGCTTCATAGAGAGTCCTTTGATGAGATTTCAACCGTTCAGTTGGCAAAAGAGGCTGGTATCAGCCGGAGTAGCTTCTATACCCACTACCGCGATAAGTACGATATGATTGAGCGCTACCAACAGGAATTTTTCCACAAAGTCGAATACATCTTCGACAAACAGCAAGATGATAAACACCAAGCTGTTACCGAAGTTTTCGAATTTCTCACCAAGGAGCCCCTCTTTGCTGTCCTTCTAACCGAGAATGGGACAAAAGAAATTCAATCCTTCTTGCGGCATAAGCTACAAGTTCTACTAGTTGATAGCTTGCAAGAGCGTTATGGCCATCGATCTTTGACCGAAATCGAGAGAGACTATAGTTCTGTCTACCTCACCAATGCTTTCTTTGGAGTCTGTCAAATGTGGGTGGCGCGAGGCCAAAAAGAAAGCCCGCAACAAATGGCTGACTTCCTATTAAAAATGCTGGAATAAAAAAGAGACCTCGGTCTCTTTTTCTATTATCCTTCTTTAGTTCCCCGCTCCTAAAAATTGATCTACAAAGAAACTGAAGTAAGATTTTTCTCCTGTGATCAGAACACACTTCCCTTCCAAACCGTAACGTAGAAGTTTAGCCTCATGATCCTTGAGACGAAGGACTCCCTCTATTTTGAAAAAGTTCCCCTGTTCTGTCCGAGTTGCACTCGAAGCAATTGAGCTAATACGGACTTCTAACGTAATTGGTTTTTGTTTACTTCCCTGTGTGCTAAAGCGAACCCGATCTCCCACATGAATCGTGGCTATATCTTTTGAAGGAATATAGGTGACAATCTTGACTTCTTTTTCTTTCTGAATGAGAGGATAAACTACAGCCAGAGGAGTCCCTTCCGCTACAATACTCGCTCCTTTTGTTTCATCATTCAAATGAAGCACCCCTTCATCCTTCGCTAGAATCCGAGTCTTCTGAAGAAGAGTTTCTTGTGTTTTTACCTTACTTTCTAGATCTGCGATTTGCTGAGAAAGAAGCAGAAGATCTTGTCCAACTTTACTCAATTGTTGAGCTTTCAGGGAGGCTATTTGACTATCTAAACTGGTCGAAAAAGCTTGTTGGCTCCCGGATCCCGCATATTGGATTCGATAATTAGAAATACTCGCCTCTAACTGCTGGATTTGACTATCCAACTGGCCAATAAAAGAAGCTTGTGCTTGAGCGTTTTCCTCTCCGTGTGCTTGCTGAGCGTAACTCTGGTAGAAAGAGTAAAGTGGATGAGTCGCATCCAGACTTCTCCCCTCTAGTAGAGCTGATTTTAGACTATGGTAATCAGCTAAGCGCTTCTCTTGGTCTTGGATAACTTGGCCAATTTCTGCTTGACTGGAACTTGCACTGGCATTTTGAGAAGCAATGGTTGCATTTTGTTGATGGGCTTGAGCTTGGAGAATCGCTATCTGTTGCTGGTAATCCTTAAACAGCTGGTCATAACCAAAATGCTCATTTCCTGTAAACTGGCTCTCCCCTGTCTCAATGCTCGTTTTCAACAATTTTAATTGTTCCTCCTGTTTCTTTAAGAGGTCTAGCTGTTGCGTTAAGCTCATTCCTTGTTGTTTTTCCTGGTCCTCTTGGTATTCTACCAAGATTTCTCCCTTCTTAATCTCTTTATTTTCCTTTAGATGGTTGACTTGAATGGGAGAATTACTGGTTGATTGGATTTGATCAATCACGCGCGTAGCTTCAATTGTCCCTCGACTAGACAAGGTCACTTCCTTCTTGGCAAAGACAGAGAATCCCACAACAAAAAGTAGTAAAAGAAAACAAGGGACTACCCATAAACTAGCAAAATTATGGAAACGTTTCTGATAGAATTCTGCACTTTCAAAATATTTTTCGTTCATCATACTCTCTTTTTTCTCCTAGTCCTCTCTTAACAAGTAACTAAATGGCTGTAATAGCCATTCTTTTTCAGTAGTTCTTCATGGCTTCCCTCTTCCTTAAGACGACCTTGGTCCATGAGGAAGACTTTTTCAGACCGTTCTGCAATCGTTAACCGATGGGCGATAAAGATAATGGTCTTATCTAAGGCCATCAAGCGGTCCACAATTTTCTTCTCCGTCAAGATATCTAGGCTGCTGGTCGCTTCATCCAGAATCAGAATAGGAGCATCCGTTAACAAAGCACGCGCCAAAGCAATCCGCTGCCGTTGTCCACCAGAAATTCCCATACCATCCGTTGTTAATTCCGTTTGGTAATTGAGGGGCATGCGCTCAATATCTTCTCGAATTCCTGCGATTTCAACAGCGCGCAAGATATCTTCCTGACTAGTTCCTTCCCGCGCTCCTAGTAACAAGTTCTCTAATATTGTGCCATTAAAGACATAGGGCTGCTGGGGTAAATAATTGATTTGCTGGCGGAGCAAGGTTTTATCCACTTGCTGGATATCCCTTCCTCCCAGACGAATCGTTCCTTTAGTGGGTTGGTAGAAATTCACCATCATTTTAGCTAGCGTTGTTTTTCCAGAACCTGAAATACCGACAAAACTTACCTTGCTCCCTCTTTTGATTCTTAAGTTAATATCTGTTAGAACATTGGCCCCGAAACCGTACTTGTAATCTACTCCCTCAAATACTAGATCACCATCGAGAGCCTCACGCTCTTGAAGGGGCTTCTTCTCTGCGAACTCAGAGTCTATCAGATAGACTTCATTCAGACGGGTATTAGCTACTCGGGCGGCTTGAAGTTTGGTTTGGAGGTTGATCAAATTCTCTAGAGGCCCTGTGAAATAAACAAGGAGAGTATTGTAAGTAATCAGCTGACCCAAACTCAATTCTTGCTTCATGACCAAATGAGCTCCCATCCACAAGACCAAAACATTCAAAATCAACTGAGCCAAGTGCTTGAGCCCCTTTTGAAGACTTTCCGCCTTGCTCATGGCAAAGGACTTCTTCAGATAATCCACAAATTCTGAGTCAATCTTTTGATAACGACTACGCTCACTGGTAAGAGACTTGATGGTTTCAATCCCATTGATATCTTCGATAATAGAAGAAGACAAGACACTATTGGCTTCCATAGTTTCATTATTTAAGCGCTCAAAAGGCTTCATAAAGGCAAAAATAATGACTGCATAAATCGGCAGCAAGAGAATGGTCAAGAAAAAGAGATGAGCATTTTGACTAAACAGGACTACTGATAAAATCAGGACGATGGATAGATCCAAAAAGATTGAAAGCAAGGTACTAGCCAGAGCATCGATAATGCGGTTGGCATCTGTAAAACGCGACACCACTTCCCCTGTCCGTCGAGTTGCAAAGAAACTCATAGGCAACCGAAAAACATGCTTAATATAGGACAGAATGACATCAATAGACAAGCGTTGGCCTAAAACAAGGAGCAAGTAATCTTGCGCGTAGGTGAGGATTTGCTGTAAGATGTAAACCACAATCAAACCTAGTGAAATCACAGTCAAGGTCTGCTTCATCTGATCAGGCACATAGGTATCAATAATTGATTGTAGGTAGTAAGAACCAACAATATTGATAAGGGTTACCAATAAAGTTGCAAGAACAATATGAAGGACCAATTGTCGCTGTTTAAACAAAAGAGGGACAAAGTCTAGGAGCCCATTTTTCTTTTCCTTACTAGGTTGATAGGCCGGAGTCGGGGCCAAGGCAATGACAATCCCTGTCCATTCCTTTTCAAACTCTTCGATCGTCAATTTGGTCATCTTTACTTTTGGATCTGGATCTGCTACGTAAAGATGTTTTTTATCTTTCTTATACACTACGTAATAATGAGGGAGACGCCCATCCTTGATCACGTGGACAATCAATGGATAGGTCACTCCTTCTAAGTCAAAAAGAGTGCGGTCTGCTCGGAAGGCGCGTGTCTCAAAGCCCAACTCTTCAGCTACCTTGACCAAACCTAAGGCGGTCGTTCCATCTGCAGTCGTTTTTGCCTTCTCCCGCAGACTAGCTAAAGAATAGTATGATCCATAGTAGCCAAAGACCATGGCTAAAGCTGCAACACCACAGTCTCTCATGTCAACTTGTTGGCGATAATGTTTTTTCTTAAATCCCATAAGAACCCTTTCCAATCGTTTGTTTTATCTTAACAAAAAGAACTACCGGAGAAGAAAAAATCGCTATTTGGTTTATTATTTTAGGTATTTGGTCATAAAAATCTCCAAATCAGGAGAATGATCATTTATTTTGAAAAAGAAAAACCGCCTATTTTTACAGGCGGTCATTTCTTTCTATGAAGCAAGCATAGGGAACAAATATCTAAGCAAACCCAGAAATCAACAGTTTAAGACAAAGCAAAAAGCCCACAACCATGGGCTTTTCGTAAGATATATCTTAAAATTAAAGCATTTTGTTGTAGAATTCAACCACAAGTGCTTCGTTGATTTCTGGGTTGATTTCATCGCGTTCTGGCAAGCGAGTCAATGAACCTTCCAATTTTTCAGCATCGAATGATACGAATGCTGGACGTCCAAGAGTTGCTTCAACAGCTTCAAGGATAGCTGGAACTTTAGCTGATTTTTCGCGAACTGAGATCACTTGACCTGGAGTTACACGGTATGAAGGGATATCAACGCGTTTTCCATCAACAAGGATGTGACCATGGTTAACGAATTGACGAGCTTGACGACGAGTAGTCGCAAGTCCAAGACGGTAAACAACGTTATCCAAACGACGTTCCAAAAGAAGCATGAAGTTGAAACCGACAGTTCCTTCTTTGATCTTAGTAGCTTGTACGAACAAGTTACGGAATTGTTTTTCACCAAGTCCGTAAGAGAAACGAAGTTTTTGTTTTTCAGCTAATTGCAAACCGTATTCTGACAATTTTGAACGGTTGTTTGGTCCATGTTGACCTGGTACGTAGTTACGACGTGCCAATTCTTTACCTGTACCTGTAAGTGACAAGCCAAGACGGCGAGATTGTTTCCAAGATGGTCCTGTATAACGTGACATATGAAATGTCCTCCTATAAAAATAATTTTTTGTAGGAAATAACGTTTTAGACAAACCTGATTCGTTCAGAAAGCCTTCGCCCAAACAGCAAAGGTTACTTTTCTAGCTGGCTTCCTGTTGACGAGCTTCATTTTGTCCTGCTGTCATTTCGCACAAATTCTATTATACCACCAATACCAGTCCTTGTAAAGTTGCTTTCTCGTTTTTTTGTATTTCTTTCTATAAGTGAAAAGTAAAATGGGCGCTTCTAGCTAGCGACTTTCTAAATCGCTAATTTCTGACTTCGATTATCATGTATTTCCTTTTCTATCCTCTCATTTTTATTTTGTTTACATGAATCTTTACAACTTTTTTACAACTTGTCAAGCATGATTGTTTTAACAGTCTCCCAAATAACCCTATTGTAGCAAGATTAAGAACAAAAGCCTTTAAAAGATTCCCTGTCTATTATTGACATATTTGATTGTAAAATTGACAGCTTTGTCAATATTTTTACATAACTATAACGATCATATAATTAAAAAAACCATCTCCGAGAAGAGACGGTTGAAATTTGTAGCTCACCCTAACCAAATTAGTCTAAGTAATGAATCAGATTTTTCTCAGTTAAAATATCTGAGTAAGTGTAAGATTCGACATAGGTTGTTGCTGGTTCACCAGGTAAACTATTTTCATTTGTGTATTCAATAATAAACAAAGAAGGATAGACTTCAATTAATCGACCAAACTTATTTTTTTGACGTTTACGGCCATTTTCCAAGGTCATTTCTACAATTTGACCTTCATGAGCCTTGATTTCTTCTTTGATTTTTTTCATTTTTGCTACATCAGTAAATGCATCACTCATCCATTATTCCTCTACTCTCTTTGATATGCTGGAGAATTTATTATATTCCTTTTGGAAGATTAACTCCACTGTTCCACGCGCACCCGAACGGTTTTTTTCAATAATGACTTCAACCTTATTATTCGGCATGCCTTCTTCTTCCTCACCCGCACGTTCATAATAGTCATCTCGATATAGAAAGGCAACAATATCTGCATCCTGCTCGATGGATCCTGACTCACGAATATCGGATAGAACCGGACGTTTATCTTGTCGTTGTTCGACTCCCCGAGATAGCTGACTGAGGGCAATCACAGGAACCTTTAATTCTTTCGCCAAAATTTTTAATTGACGAGAGATTTCTGAGACTTCCTGTTGACGGTTTTCACGTCCAGTCCCAGTAATCAACTGCAAGTAGTCGATGAGGATTAGACCGAGATTACCGGTCTCTTGTGCTAATTTCCTAGAACGAGACCGAATTTCTGTAATCCGAATACCGGGAGTATCATCTATATAAATGCTTGCATTGGCTAGATTTCCTTGTGCAATTGCATATTTTCGCCACTCATCGTCTGTCAGCTGACCAGTACGAATGGAATGGGATTCAATCAAGCCCTCTGCTGCCAACATCCGGTCTACCAAACTTTCAGCACCCATTTCCAGCGAGAAAATAGCAACTGTTTTATCCAACTTGGTTCCGATATTTTGAGCAATGTTTAGAGCAAAGGCAGTTTTACCAACCGCTGGACGAGCTGCAAGAATAATCAACTCTTCTTCATGAAGACCTGTTGTCATATGATCAAGATCTCGATACCCCGTTGCAATCCCAGTAATATCCGTTGTCTGCAAAGACCGAGTTTCAAGACTTCCAAAGTTGATATTTAAGATATCCTTAATATTCTTGAAACCACTCCGATTAGTCTTTTCACTAACATCAATCAGAGCTTTTTCTGCACCTGCAATAATCTCATCCGACGGACTAGCTCCATCATATGCTTGATTTATACTCTCCGTTAAACGAGCAATCAAGCGTCTTAGCACCGCTTTTTCAGAAACAATCTTTGCGTAATATTCCGCATTGGCTGAGGTTGGAACAGAGTTGATGACTTCGGCTAGATACGAGAGACCACCGATATTTTGTAAATCCCCTTGACTATCTAGAATATTGCGAACTGTAGTCGCATCAATAGCATCTCCCCTGTCTGCAAGGTCAATCATCGCCTTAAAAATTAACCGATGGGCATATTTAAAGAAATCTGCTGGCTCAATAAACTCACGAACAAAAACCAGTTTTCCCTCATCGATAAAGATGGCTCCTAAGACAGATTGCTCTGCTTGGATATCTTGAGGCTGGGTTCTTAATTCTTCTATCTCAGCCATAGTCATTCCTTTCTAACGATTTACTTAACCTTCATTTACTCGAATTTGGATAACACCTGTAATATCCTGATAAATTTTAACAGGCACATCAATCAAGCCAACAGAGCGAATTGGGGAAGCTACTTGAATGTGACGCTTGTCGATTTTGATCCCAAATTGTTTTTGTAGTTCTTCTGCAATTTTTTTATTGGTAATCGAACCAAATGTACGTCCATCAGGACCAATTTTTTCTGTAAATTGGACAACGGTCGTTTCTTCTGCTAATTTTGCTTGAATTTTTTTCGCTTCTGCGACTAGTTCCGCATGGGCTTTTTCTTCAGATTTTTGCTTACCACGAAGCTCCCCAATCGCTTGGGCGTTGGCTTCCTTGGCTAAATTCTTTTTAATCAAAAAGTTTTGAGCATAACCTGTTGGGACTTCTTTAATTTCCCCTTTTTTTCCTTTTCCTTTTACATCTGCTAAAAAGATAACTTTCATTCTTCTTCCTCCTTATCCTTTTGGACCTCTTCTCGAATACAGTCAATCAACTGGGCACGAACCTGATCTATTGTTACATCTGACAATTGAGAGGCCGCAGAATTAAAGTGGCCTCCGCCTCCCATTTGCTCCATAATCTTTTGCACATTAACCTTGCTTCTGCTTCGAGCTGAAATGGAAATGCTTCCTTGTTCATTCAGAGCAATAACAAAGGTAGCTTCAATTTTGGACATGGCCAACATACTATCCGCTGCTTTACTAATGGTGACTGTCCCATAAGGAACATCTTCTGCTCCCGTTGCCACAATAATATGTGGGAAGACCATTTGACCATTTAGGATCAATTCATTTACTTCGCGGTACTCATCGAAGTTAATAGCTGAAATTTCCTGGATGAGGACACTATCACTGCCTCGGCTTCGCAAATAACTAGCTACATCAAATGTACGACTTGTCACACGAACTGAGAAATTCTTGGTATCCAACATAATACCTGCCATCAGAACACTGGCTTGAATCTTATTCAAGCGGTTCTTCTTAGAATTCTGGAACTGAAGCAATTCAGTAACCAACTCACTCGCACTACTTGCACCACTTTCAATATAAGTGATCATGGCATTTTCAGGGAAGTCTTCATCCCGTCTATGGTGATCAATGACAATGACTTGGGAAAACTTCTCATACAAATCATTTGAAAGCGTAAGAGCTGTCTTCGAATGGTCCACCATAATCAAAAGGGATTGATCGGTTACCATCCTTAAAGCATCTGAAACCGTTAATAGTTTAGTCGCTCCATCAGATTGAATTTTTTCAACCGCTCGTTTGATATCCTGAGCCATGGACGTATCATCATAAACTGCATAAGAGCGTTCGTTGATATTGTATGCAAATAATTGCATCCCAATCGATGCTCCTAAAGCATCCATGTCTAATTTTTTGTGGCCAACAACAAATACCTGATCAACCGATTTAATTTTTTCAGAAATAGCTGTCATCATAGCACGAGTTCGCGTACGAGTGCGCTTGATAGAAGAAGCTGTCCCACCTCCAAAGAAAATAGGATCCTTACCTTCTTCTCTTTCTTTCACAACCGCTTGATCGCCTCCTCGAACTTCAGCTAAGTTTAGATTCGATAAAGCAACTCTACCAATTTGATCATGATTGCCGTCCCCGTATGAGAATCCCATACTTACCGTAATTGGTAATTCACGATTTTTTGCTTCCTCACGGAATTGGTCAATAATAGAAAATTTGGATTCTATTAATTGTTCAAGGACCGTATAGTCGGTAAAGAGATAAAAACGATCCATCCCAACTCTTCGGTAAAACATATGGTATTTTTCAGAGAATTCTTCAACAAAGTTTGCAATAAATCCATTGATGCTACTGATATCTGAATCAGACACAACATCTTCTAAGTCATCATAGTTGTCTACAGACATAATCCCGATAACCGGTCTAGTGGTAACAAGACCGACGTTGGCTTCGTACTCGCTTGAAGCATCAAAAAAATAAACGACACTAGCTTGGGAATCCAGATAAACCGAATATTTTTTATCCCCAATGGTTGCGTAATGGCCTTTCCCCTCAAATGGAATTGCCAAAACTTGTTGCAGGTATTCCACATCAAATTGTCCATCCTCAGTGGAGAAAATCAACTCCGCATAGGGATTAAACCACTCGACTTCATTGGTTTCACCGTTTACCTTAATCACACCAACTGGCATTTTATCTAGTAGCGAGGCCAATCCATTTTCAGCCTGATGATTAACATATTGAATTTGTTCTAACTCATCTAACTCTACTTGCTTTAATTGATGAAGAAAAAGATAGATGACACCGGAAAGGATCAACAGAATCACAAATAAATTTGCAATTGTGCCACCCATTAATCTGGAACTGATGGCTAATATAATAAATGCTAACAAACCTACCATACAATAATGGATAGGAGTCATACGAAATTTTTTCATCATAAACCTCTGTTGGGCCATTATACCATAAAATATAAGAAAAAGCGAGGCCAGTCAAGCCTTTCCGCCAAACAAATGGCTAAGATGGATCATGGATTGATTGATCACTTGTCTAACACTGTAAAGAATCTTTACACCATTGTAAACAAACTATAAAACGAGAAAAGAAGTAGCTCTTCAGCCACTTCCTTCACATATTTACATCCTCATCAAGTTAGGATTCTTTTTCTTGGTTTTTCGAAATACTCCGACTCTTGCCTTCAAGATAAACCATCAAGATAGAAATATCAGCTGGGTTGACACCTGAAATCCGACTAGCTTGACCAATGGTCTCTGGATTAATCAGTTTGAACTTTTGACGAGCTTCTGTTGCGATGGAGTCAATATCATCCCAGTCAATATTGGCAGGAATTCGTTTTTCTTCCATTCGTTTCATCTTTTCAACCTGGTCTAAAGCTTTTGAGATATATCCCTCATACTTAATTTCTGTTTCAATCAGTTCGATGATCTTATCATCTAACTCTTCCGCAGCAGGTCCGATAAAGTTGACAACATCTTGATAGGATACCTCTGGTCGACGTAAAAATTCTTTGGCAGTAACTGCATCTGTTAATGGTTTGAAGCCAAGTGCTGTAACTTTTTCATTGGTTTCCTTTACAGGTTTTAACTTGATACTGTCAAGACGTTTCATCTCATTTTCAAACTGATACTTCTTGGTTTCAAAACGGTTCCAACGTTCATCGTCAACCAAACCAACCTCGCGCCCAATTTCTGTCAAGCGCATATCTGCGTTATCATGACGAAGAATCAAGCGATACTCAGCACGACTAGTTAACAACCGATATGGTTCGACTGTTCCTTTGGTCACCAAGTCATCAATCATGACCCCGATATAGCCATCACTCCGTTTCAAAATGAGTTCTGGTTTCCCTTGAATTTTCAGAGCCGCATTAATCCCTGCTACAATTCCTTGGCCAGCAGCTTCCTCGTAGCCAGATGTTCCATTAGTTTGGCCCGCTGTAAAGAGACCTGATATTTTCTTTGTTTCTAAAGTTGCTCGTAACTGATGTGGAAGAACCATATCGTACTCAATTGCATAACCGGTACGCATCATCTCAGCATTTTCTAGCCCCTTAATTGAATGAACTAGTTCTCTTTGCACGTCTTCTGGTAAACTGGTTGACAAGCCTTGGACATATACTTCTTCTGTATTGCGTCCTTCTGGTTCTAGGAAAAGTTGGTGACGTTCCTTGTCAGCAAAGCGAACAATCTTATCTTCAATAGATGGACAATAACGAGGACCAACACCCTTTACAACACCTGTAAACATAGGGGCCCGGTGTAAATTGCTGTTGATAATCTCATGGCTTTGACTATTGGTATAGGTGAGCCAACAAGGGATTTGATCCTTTAAATAATCCTCGTCACGCGAATTGTAAGAAAAGTGATTTGGATTTTCATCACCAGGTTGAATTTCCGTTTCTTCATAATTGATTGACGATGCCTTGACACGAGGAGGCGTTCCTGTTTTGAAACGACCAATTTCAAGTCCTAGGTCTCTTAAATTATCAGCCAGTTTAATCGAAGCAAGGCTGTGATTTGGTCCTGACGAATACTTGAGATCCCCGATAATAATTTCTCCTCTGAGAGCTGTCCCTGTCGTGACAATAACAGCCTTGGCTCCATAGGCTTGATGAGTCGCTGTTACAACTCCTCTGACCTTCCCGTCTTCGACGATGATCTCATCAATAACTGATTGGCGAAGAGTCAGATTTTCTTGGTTCTCAACCGTCTTACGCATTTCCTTAGAATAAAGTTCCTTATCCGCTTGGGCACGAAGCGCACGGACTGCTGGACCCTTTCCTGTATTCAACATCTTCATTTGAATGTAGGACTTGTCAATATTCTTGGCCATCTCTCCACCGAGGGCATCTACCTCACGGACCACAATCCCTTTTGCAGAACCACCAATCGAAGGATTACAAGGCAAAAACGCCAACATTTCTATATTGATGGTTGCAAGTAGAACTTTACAACCCATCCGGCTCGCAGCAAGTGAGGCTTCTACACCCGCATGTCCTGCTCCGATTACAATAATATCGTATTCTTCTATAAAATTATAAGTCATCTTTTCTCCTATTTCTCCAGCTGTATGTGTTGTAATTGTCCGTTCCAATCTGGTAAGGCCGTTTTTAAAAATGCCGGCTTCAGGTCAACAGTAGATAAGGCCTCTATAGCAAGCCACCGGCAAGGTAAGGACTTTGTATCTTCCTGCATGGTTAAAGGGGCATCTTCCAGCAAGTCCACCAAATAATGAAATTCAATATTATGGTAGTGGATTCCAGCTTGATTAAAGCGATTTTCAACAATGAAAGCTAGCTGACCAGCTCTAGAAGCAACGCCAAGTTCTTCTTTGACTTCCCGAACCACAGCATCTTCTGTAGCTTCATTCACTTGAAGAGCGCCACCGATTGTATAGAAACCATCCTTGTCTTCTATAACTAACAATCGACCATTTTCTACAATTAAAGCAGTTGCTCTCACACCAAAAACCGTCTGATTCAACTTGGTCCGAAAATCCTGTTCTTGCATGTTACTTCCTTTCGAAACGACACAAAAATAGTCAAAACTCTGAGAAGTGCAGGACAAAAAAGCCTGCAACATCCATGAGCTTTGACCATCATTTCTATTGCTTTTCTTATTGTAGCAAATTGAGAAAATTTGTCAATTTAAATATACTGACAAACTTCTCCATCCCGGTAAGCATTGTCAATCAAACCACCTCCGAGACACTCTTCACCATCGTAAAAGACAACAGCCTGACCTGGTGTAATGGCCCGTTGAGGTTCTGCAAAAATAACCTCAGCCTTGTCACCCTTGACATGAACCGTCACTTTGGAATCTGGCTGGCGATAGCGGAACTTGGCTGTACACTCTAGTGTAAACTCTTCTGGCATATCTCGTGTAAAGTGAACTTGACTAGCTTGTAAACTTGTTGACATGAGTGCTTCATGATAGAAGCCTTGACCGACATAAAGAATATTTTGACTCAGATCTTTACCAACTACAAACCATGGGGCATTGTCCCCACCTTGTTGACCACCAATTCCAAGACCACCCCGTTGACCGATTGTGTAATACATCAAACCAGCATGTTCGCCCATATCACGTCCATCTACAGTCATCATTCGGCCTGGCTGGGCAGGGAGGTAGTTACTGAGAAACTCTTTAAAATTCTTTTCACCGATAAAGCAGATCCCAGTGGAATCTTTCTTTTTAGCTGTTGCCAATCCAGCCTCTTCTGCCAAACGGCGAACCTCAGGCTTTTCCAAATGTCCCAATGGGAACATGGTTTTTTGAAGTTGCTCCTGAGACAACTGGCTTAAGAAATAAGTTTGATCCTTCCCATTGTCAACGCCACGTAGCATATGAACAATGCCGTCCTCATCTCGTGCCACGCGCGCATAATGCCCTGTCGCTACATAATCGGCACCGAGAGTCATGGCATAATCTAAGAAGGCCTTAAATTTGATTTCCTTGTTACACATGACATCCGGATTTGGTGTACGGCCTGCACGGTATTCTGCAAGGAAGTATTCAAAGACGCGATCCCAGTATTCTTTCTCAAAGTTGACAGAATAGTAAGGAATGCCAATTTGGTCTGCAACTGCTGCTACATCTTTGTAATCTTCCGTAGCTGTACAGACCCCATTTTCGTCTGTGTCGTCCCAGTTTTTCATGAAGATGCCAATGACATCGTAACCCTGTTGCTTTAACAACAAAGCCGTTACAGATGAATCGACACCACCACTCATTCCAACAACAACACGTGTGTTCGAGTTATCACTCATAGATTTCTCCCATCTTTTCGTTTCTCACGATTGAAGGTCGTGGTTTGCTTCAACGATTGAAGGTCGTTTTGAGCATTATCAATTGTAACACGCTTTATAGTAGAAAACAAGCATCTTGCCATCCTTCTTATTGGCTATTGTATCTATATGTTTACAAGTCTGTAAATCAAAAAAGAGTCCAATTGCTGAACTCTTTCATCTACTTTAATACCAGCCATTGGCCAGCCAGTAGTTTTTAGCCGCCGACCATGATCCATATCGGTTTACAACATATTGATTGGCTACTTTTTCCTGATTTTCTGGTGATAAGTCACCGTTTAAATAAGAAAGGGACAACTGGTAACGACCATAATATTGGCCATTTTGTGCCGTGTAACTGCCACTTGATTCTTTCTGGGCAATCCATTCTTTAGCCGCTGCATCTTCGGCACTCAAGCCATCTGAAGTAGATACCGTAGTTGTTGCTTGTGTAGTGGTAGGTTTACTAGTGCTAGCTTTCTCTGTAGAATTAGTTGTTGCCTTCTCATCTTCAATCTCTAGAACTTGACCAACTGTAATGAGGTTAACATTGCTAATCTTATTTTTCTGAGCAATCGCATCAACCGTTGTATTCTTCTCTTTAGCAATAGCTGATAAGGTATCACCTGACTTTACAGTGTAAGATTCTGCACTGGCAAGGACGGGAATAAACATTCCTGATAATAAGCTCAATCCGATTACACGTTTTACAAAGATTTTTTTATTCATGGTTTTACACTCCTTTTCTGTATGTTCTTTATCTTACAGAAGAAATGTTTCAGAAACTTTATGAAATCACGTCAAATGTTTCAATAATATGTTAGCAAGAATAAAAAACACCTCAAATAAACTAGTTTTAAGTATCTTTTAAGTTTAAAACAAAATTTCCCTCTCAAATAGAAGAAAACATGCCCCAGATTTGTTATAATGAAAGAAAAGAAACCCTAAGGAGCTGACTGATGAATTCGCTTAAATTCCAATCCGTATTTGATATTATTGGACCGGTTATGATTGGACCTTCTAGTAGCCACACAGCAGGAGCTGTTCGTATTGGAAGAATTGTCTCTTCTATTTTTGGAGAGGATCCGACAGAAGTTGAATTTCAGTTGTTTAATTCCTTTGCCAAAACCTATCGCGGTCACGGGACAGACTTGGCCCTTGTAGCTGGTATTTTGGGTATGGACACAGATGATCCAAGAATCCCCAATAGTCTTGAAATTGCCCATGAAAGAGGAATTCGAATCGTCTGGTCTATTCAAAAGGAGAGCAATGCTCCTCATCCAAATACGACGACCATCACGGTGAAAAATGATCACAAAACCATCTCCGTCACAGGAATTTCCATTGGTGGGGGAAACATACAAGTTACCGAGTTAAATGGCTTTGCAATTTCTCTAAACATGAACACCCCAACTATTATTATTGTTCACCAAGACGTTCCTGGGATGATTGCCCATGTGACAGAAGCCCTTTCCCGCTATGATATCAATATCGCCCAAATGAACGTAACCCGTGAAAAAGCCGGTGAAAAGGCTATTATGATTATTGAAGTGGATTCTCGTAATTGTGACGAAGCTATTGAGTTAATCCGTCAAATTCCCCATTTACACAATGTGAATTTCTTTCAATAAGGAGACCCCATGTTTTATTCCATTACCGAACTAGTTGAGCAAGCGACCCTCCACTATGAAGGAAATGTCGCAGAATTAATGATTGCAACTGAGTTTGAACTAACTGGTCGCGAGCGCGAAGAAGTTCTGACTCTTATGACACGAAACCTTGAGGTCATGAAAGAATCCGTTCATCTTGGACTCAATGACCAACTTTCTAGAAGTGGCTTGACCGGAGGAGATGCTGCAAAATTGGATCGCTATATTCGATCTGGAAAAGCCCTCTCCGACTATACTGTCCTAACCGCAGCCAAAAATGCTATCGCTGTCAACGAACACAATGCAAAAATGGGCTTAGTCTGTGCTACTCCCACTGCTGGATCAGCCGGTTGCTTACCTGCTGTTCTTACTTCAGCCATCGAGAAACTCCATTTAGATGAGCACCAACAATTGGAGTTCTTATTAGCAGCAGGAGCCTTTGGCCTGGTTATTGCCAACAATGCATCGATTTCAGGAGCCGAGGGAGGTTGTCAAGCCGAAGTGGGTTCCGCGGCAGCCATGAGTGCAGCTGCCTTGACGTTGGCTGCTGGGGGAAGTCCTTACCAAGCTAGCCAAGCCATTTGTTTCGTCATCAAAAATATGCTAGGCTTAATTTGTGATCCCGTTGCAGGACTGGTAGAGGTTCCTTGTGTCAAACGAAATGCTATGGGTGCAAGCTATGCCTATATTGCAGCGGATATGGCTCTAGCAGGAATTGAATCCAAAATCCCTGTCGATGAGGTCATTGACGCCATGTATCAAGTTGGATCTAGCCTACCAACTGCCTTTAGAGAAACGGCTGAAGGTGGTCTAGCAGCAACTCCAACTGGGAAACGCCTACAGCAAGAAATATTTGGAGACTAACCTATGAAGTACATATTTTTCGACTTGGATGGGACTTTAGTCGATAGTTCCGAAGGAATTGAAACCACCTTTCTACACACTTTCAAGCTGCTAGGAGTTCCTGCTCCTGATAAAGAGACTATTCGAACCTTTATGGGCCCTCCACTCGAAGTTACATTTACAAACCATCTTCCAAAAGAACTGGTCACAAAAGCTGTAGAAATCTATCGCACCTATTACAAAGAAACTGGCCAACAACAAACCTATCTCTACCCAGGTATCAAAGAACTCCTTCAACAATTGAAGGAATTGGGTTATCACTTATTCATCACCACCTCTAAGAATCAGGAAGTGAGTCTCGAAATAGCCCATTCACTAGGAATTAGTGATTGCTTTGAAGGGATTTATGGTTCTACCCCAGGATCTATGCACAAATCTGATATCATTCAGCGTGTACTAGTGGATCATCAAATTCCAAAAGAGGAAGCTTGCATCGTTGGGGATACTAAATTTGATATCATTGGGGGAAAAACCATTGGTATTCACACAATTGCAGTCAGTTGGGGATTTGCACCTCTAGAGCAATTAAAAGAGGAAACTCCCGATACCATCGTAGATTCTCCTCTAGCTTTACTGACTCATTTAAGTTAATAAAAGAGGTTTACAAATTTGTAAACCTCTTTTATGTATGAAATCACACATGAGTAAGAATATCCATGGTTCACCAAGGTCGACTGACACAGTCATTTTTCTTTACATCACTTTCCAATCCTTGTCAAGGTAAGAAACAAAATAAAAAGAGGGTTTCCCCTCTTTTTTAGTATCCCCAAGCTGAAAGTCCTTGGTTTGAATAGGCATTATAAGCCGCTTGGATTTGATCATCAACTGTAGCAGTTGAACCCCAACCTGGCATTGTTTGGAAAAGACCACTAGCTCCAGATGGATTTGCTGCGTTCACTTGACCATTTGATTCGCGGGCAATAATGGCTTCCCAAGTTGATGCAGGAACACCTGTCATTTCAGCCATTCGAGCCGCTGCATAGGATCCAGTTTCTCCAGCAGTATTCCCATTAGCAAGTACAATCCCATTTCCAGAATTCGTAACAACAGGTGCTGCATTATAAGTAGCATTAGCAGTAGTTGTTGTCGAAGCCGCTACTTGATTTGTCGAAGCCTCGACTCCAGGTTCCTGACTTACTGTGGCAGTATTTACTTTGTTGATCAATGAGTTTGAACGTTCACCCAACTCAATAATTTGACCAGCGTGGATCAAATCTTGATTGCTGATTTGATTCAATTCAACAAGCTTTTCGATAGTAGTGTTATTCTTAATCGCAATTTCTGATAAAGTATCACCATTTTTCACTTCGTATGTTTCAGCATTCACTACCACACCAGAAACAAAAAGTGAAAGAGCTGAGATAATAGAAGTTAATGTCCATTGGACTTTTTTTGTGTTCATCAATACATTCTCCTTTCGAACATAATACTATCTTACACATTAAATGTTACAGTTAGTTATAATTTATGTTACAAAGGTTACAAAATCATGTATTTTTCATGCAAAAAACGCTATAAATAGCGTTTTTCTTCATTTTTTTAGAAAAATTCCCCTATATGTAGTGGTGGTATTCTAATATTTCAACCAAAAAATGATAGCACCAACTGCTACGACAGACAGAATAGCTACACTATCTAAGGCTTGCCATTTTAACTGCCTATAACGGCTTCTTCCCTCTCCACTTTTATAACCTCTTGCCTCCATGGCAATTGCAAGAGCATCTGCACGTTTAAAACTTGATGCAAACAAGGGAATTAAAATTGGTATAAAAGAGCGGATCTTCTGAAGGAGATTCCCTTCTCCAAAATCAACCCCTCTAGCTCTCTGTGCATTCATAATGCGAATCGTATCATCCATTAGCGTGGGGACGAAACGAAGGCTCATAGACAACATGAGTCCAATTTCATGAGCAGGAACTTTGATGATTTTAAATGGAGTTAACAACTTTTCTACGGCATCTGCTAAGCTTAAGGGAGTTGTTGTCAGTGTTAAAATCGTTGAAAATACAACAATGAGAATAAAACGACAAAAGATCACACCAGCTTGAGCAAGTCCTTTATCCGTTACAGTCAAAAAATAAAATTGAAATAAGGTCTTACCGCCAGTCGTCGCAAACAACTGAAAGAGTGTGGTGAAAGCAATGATAAAGACCATCGATTTCAGGCCATTAATAAAAAAACGGAAGGGGATCTTGGCACTCAAAATCAACGCAAAGGCCAATAAAAATAACAGGACATTCGTCAACACATTATTGGCCCAAAACAAAATAACAATTAACAAGAAAAGTCCCAGTAACTTTGCTCTTGGATCCATACGATGGAGAATGGAATTACCTGGTACATATCGTCCTAAAATCATACTATTCATGTCCAATTAACTCCTTAAACTCCTGTAAAGTGATTGGTAAAGTTGGCAAAGATAGTCCTTTTTGACGTAAGCGCCAAGCAAATTTCGTCACTTTCGGTACACCTAATTGTATGTTTTCTAATCCTTCTACATCCTGAAATACATCCCTTGGATGCCCAGACCTCACCATTCGTCCTTTTTCCAAAACATAAACAAGATTTGCGTATTCTGCCACATCTTCCATAGAATGACTAACAAGAACGATGGTCATCCCAGCTTGATGAAGTGACGCAAATAGCTTCATTAATTCCCGTCTACCTGACGGATCCAAACCAGCTGTCGGCTCGTCCAAGACCAAAATTTCAGGTTCCATCGCTAAAATGCCTGCAATAGCGACCCGTCTCATTTGCCCTCCAGACAATTCAAAGGGACTCCGTTCAAACAACTCTTCAGAAAGACCGACTAAGCGTAATTTTTCCTTAGCAATGCTCTCAGCTGATTCTTGGTCTACTCCAAAATTTTGAGGCCCAAATGCGACATCTTTTACAACAGTCTCAGCAAAGAGTTGACTTTCTGGAAATTGAAAGACGAGACCCACTTTTTTCCGAAGATCCTTTAGCTCTTTTTGAGAAGACTCAGAACTAATGCGCATATCATTCATTTGCACTTCCCCTCGACTGGGCAAAAGCAAACCATTTAATAATTGGAGGATGGTTGATTTTCCACTTCCAGTATGCCCAATTAGAGCTGTATAAGAACCGCTTGGGATTTCTATATTCACATCAAAAAGAGCCGCTCCTTCAAAAGGAGTACCTTCTTGATAGGTATAACTAAGCTGTTTTAAAGCAATTCCCATAATAGTTTCTCTAGCTCTCCTTCAGTCTGATAGGTTTCTCCAACTGGAAAACCTTTTTGATGTAACATGCTGCGCAATCGATTAGCGAAAGGTTCTTCTAACCCAATTTCATCTAAATCATCTCGAGAAAAGAGTTCTCTTGGAGTCAGATCCAAGGTCGCTTTTCCTTTTTCAAAGAGAATAACTCGATCACTTAGGGAAACTTCCTCTAAATCATGGGTAATAGAAATAACCGTTAACCCATATCGTTCTTTGACTTCTCGAACTGTACGAATTAGTTCTAGACGCCCTTCAGGATCCAACATACTGGTTGCTTCATCTAAAATGATGATTTTAGGTCGTAAAGCAATAATCCCGGCAATGGCCACTCGTTGCTTTTGTCCACCGGATAACCTAGCGGGTTCTCGATCTTTGAACTCATCCATGCGGACCATCTTCAAAGCTTCGTCTACTCGTTGCACCATTTCATCTCTTGGAATTCCTTGGTTCTCCAACCCAAACGCCACATCATCTTCAACTGTAGCCCCAACAAACTGGTTATCTGGATTCTGGAAAACCATGCCAATCTCACTACGTTTATCCCAAACATTTTCAGGAGTTAACAAATCTCCGGAAATATAGATTTGACCAGATTCCGGTTCCAACAAGCCATCAATCAAGCGGACCACTGTTGATTTACCACTTCCGTTATGTCCAATAATGGATAACCATTCACCATGTTTCACGTGAAACGAAATATCATTTAACTGATGGTTCTCATCTGTTTTTTGGTATTTAAATGTAAGATTTCGAACTTCTATAATATTATTCATTTATCTAAAGGTATCTTTAAAGAGGTAGGCACTGCCTTTAAAGTATTCATATCCAGAATAGACTGTAAAGATTAGCGCAACATAAAGCGTAATTTGGCCCAATAAATCCCAATGAAAGAGAAGGAAAATAATGGCAAACATTTGTGAGAAGGTTTTAATTTTTCCAGGCATCGCTGCTGGCAAAACAACTCCTCCTGTTTCAACCAATAACAGACGGAGGCCAGTAACAGCTAATTCACGGCAAATAATAACTGCTGTAATCCAAGCCGGAACCATCTTTAATTCAATCATCATGATAAAGGCAGACATGACAAGAAGCTTATCAGCCATAGGATCCGCAAATTTTCCAAAGTTACTAACAACTTTCCATTTACGAGCTAAATAACCGTCCAAATAATCGGTGATACTAGCAACTGCAAAGACAATAGCTGCTGCTACATGCCAACCATAACCTTTACCAAATATTAGCATCAAAATAAAAATAGGAATAAACACAATTCGAATCAGTGTTAAGGCATTTGGGATATTTTCTTTTTTCATTCTAGTCTCCTTACTAGTTTACATGATCATTTACATCTAATTGACAAAATCAACGTCGATTTAATTCGACAAAAACATCATTCCACTATTATCCCGTTATTTAGGGAAAATGATAAAGTCCGTCATATCACAAGCATTGACAAAATCTCGCCCAACCTTTACAACATCTTGTAAAGAAATACTCTGTAAAATTTTTGGAAGATCAAATAGATTTTCACCTGTCTCAATTGGATTAAATTGAGTAGCAATATAATCCAAGGAATTCAAACCGTGTAGAAAATCTCCAAACATTTCACTTTTAATCGTATCCAAATGCTCTTGGGTCACATCAGGGTCTTTCTCAAAATTCTTAATGGCCGTTCTGAACTGATGGGATATACTAACAGGTTCCGAGGTGTCCATCGTTAACATCACAAAGTGAAACGAAGACTCTACTTCAATTTCTAGTGTCAAGGAGTTGTCAAGTTTACCAACTTC
Source organism: Streptococcus sp. 1001283B150225_161107_H12 (assembly GCF_015552665.1). Taxonomy (NCBI): domain Bacteria; kingdom Bacillati; phylum Bacillota; class Bacilli; order Lactobacillales; family Streptococcaceae; genus Streptococcus; species Streptococcus sp. 1001283B150225_161107_H12. Next base: position 308,051 of record NZ_JADNFC010000003.1, read on the forward strand.
ATAAAGTGACTGAAATCGTTTAGATGTCCACCCAAACATCATAGCAAACAATAACTTGAGGATAATCTTATAGCGATACTGGTAAAGAGGAGGAATCTGATTTCTTCCACGAATGCCAATTGCTAATTTCGGTGAAGCAACTTCCATCCGACTTGTCTCATTTTGAACAACTGGATTTAAGTCCACGGGTAAGATATGAGGAAGAAGATTTGAAGAGGTCTTCATCTCAAATTCAGAAACAAGGTTAACAAGACTGTCAAGGTCAAAATTTCCGACAACCACTAGCTGCATATTGGATGGTTGGTAGAAATAATCGAAATTATCCTGTAAACTTTTTTCATCAATTTGGGAGAGAGAAGATACAGTACCTGCAATATCTTGGGCTAAAGGTGTTTCTGGATAGAGATTTGCCAATGCCCTAAAGAATAATTGGTAGTCGGGACTATCTTGGTACATTTCGATCTCTTGTTGAATAATCAATTGTTCCTTCTTTAGAGAATCCTTTGAGAGATGAAGAGATTGTGTCATCTCCAGTAACAATCTCAGATTTTCATTGACATTCGAGGTGGTCGAAAAGAGATAGCTAGTTTGTGTAAAGCTAGTAAAGGCATTACTTTCAGCTCCCAGCTTTACAAAATGCTGTAAATAATCTTGACCGTCTTGATCTTCAAATAATTTATGTTCAAGAAAATGTGCAATCCCTGCTGGAAATTCTTTTATTCCCTCCACTCCATCTACTATAAATCTTGTGTCAATAGAACCGAATTTAGTAGAAATGATTGCATAGCTTTCATTAAAATCCGCTTTTGGAATTAAATATAACTTCAATCCATTTTGGAGACTTGTCTGATAAACACATTCTCCAACAGCTGGATAATCTATTTTCTCCAAATCTTTCTTTATCATTCTCTTCCTTCCATAAAATAGACCGCTTGCAATTTGAGTGATTTGGCAACAGCCATAATTTCTTCTTTCGTCACCAGTTGAATAGCTTGGATCCAATCATCAATTGACAAGAACTGTTTTCCTAAAATAGAGTGTAAATAAGCTCTTTCAATCAAGGTGCCCGGTCGATCCTGAGACAATTTTGCAGCATTTATAATCATTGCTTTTGTCAAGCGCAGCTCTTCACTTGTAAACTTCCCTCTCTTCAAGTCACTCACTTGACGGCTCATCAGAGTCATTGTCCGGGTTCGATTTTTTCGATCAATCCCCGCATAGATCCGCATAAAATGAGAAAAAATATCAAAATGGCTAGAGATGGTATAAGCCAACCCTTCTTTTTCTCGAATGACTGTAAACAATTTAGAATGAGAGAAAGCCCCCAGTAAACCATTTAAAACAATCAAAGCAAAATGCTCTTTCTCTCCATACTGAACAGGAAAATGATAACCTAACTCTAAAATAGATTGATGAGTATCTCTTTGCTCGAGTCCTTCTCTGACAACGTTTGAAAAAGATTGGGCATAAAAAAGATTGACATGAGATTTACGAGGTTGTAAACCAAATTCACTAATCCTTTCAATGACCGCTAGTTCATTGAAATCACCCATAAAGAAAAAGTCAATCAGATTTGTTTGAAGCATTTCTTGAAATGCTTGATAAGCTGACCCTTCATCCTCATTCTGAATCTGCTGGATACTTCCATACTTACTTAGTTTCATATCAGCTTGATCATAAAACAAACGATTCAATTGTTGGTGAGCATAATAAAAATGATTTTCAATTTCTGCTTCTAGTTCTGTAACGAGATTTTTTTTCTCTACTGAAAAAGTTTCTGAATGAAAGCACCCGTTTTCTGCAAGAGGAGCATTCAGAGATATCTTTAATAAATCCAACATCTGATCTGTCAAGACATTTTTCTTGCTCAAAAAAGCATCACGGACATAAGATAAATTAATATCAATGTAGTGCATTTGACCGCGTTTTGAAACAGAAGTAGAAAAATTTGCTCCATACAAGTTCGCCAACTGCTCTCTAAATTGCTGTGAAGTTGGGTAAAGTTGATTGGCTGTTTCGATCATGCGTGAAGCTAGAACTCGTCCTGCTATTGTTTCTTCAGAAAGAGGGGCCGAGAACCGCACTTTTATCTCATTGGTCTTAAATTTTTCTGATTTCATAAAATGGATTTGAACACCAGTAACTAATTCCATCGTCATCCTCGTTCTAACAAATATTACTCTTCATTATATCATGAAATCCCAGTAAAATCTTTCCCAGACAGATTAAAAAACGTTTACACTGACTCGCCCTATTTTAGGTTTTTCATCCTTTTGTGGTATAATAACTATCATTGAGGTGAACTATGAACTATAAACTTTTTGATGAATTTATCACACTACAAGCCCTATTTAAAGAACTGGGAATCATTCAAAGCGGTGGAGCTATCAAAGCCTTTTTACACGAAAATCAAGTAGAGGTCAATGGAGAAGTGGAAACCAGAAGAGGACGTAAGTTACGAGTCGGAGATACAATCGAAGTAATTGGTGAGAAGGAAGTCATAACACTGACAGAACCTAGTCCAGAAGAGATTGAAGACTATCAAGCGGACAAGCTGGAAAAAGAACGCGTTGCTCAATTAGTGAAGAAATTAAACAAAGAACAAAAACAAAAAAAAGATTCTAAACCTAAAAAAGAAGAGAATAAGCGGAAGCCTGTTCGTTTCCCAGGAACATAATATGTGGCTTAAATCCATACACATTCAGAAATTTCGAAATTATAAAGAAGTAGATCTTCAATTCCACTCTGGTTTGAATATTTTCTTAGGCCAAAATGCTCAAGGAAAAACCAATCTCCTCGAATCCATCTACTTTTTAGCCTTGACCCGCAGCCATCGGACCCGTTCCGATAAAGATCTAATTCATTTTCAAGAGGAACAATTTACTGTTTCAGGGGTCCTAGAAAAAAAGACCGGCTCAATCCCTTTAGAAATTTCTTTATCCTCAAAAGGACGAGTCACTAAAGTGAACCACTTAAAACAAAGCAAGTTATCAACCTATATCGGTAACATGAATGTAGTTCTCTTTGCTCCAGAGGATTTACAACTTGTTAAAGGCTCACCCGCTCTTCGCCGCAAGTTTATTGATATTGATTTAGGCCAGATGAAACCCGTCTATCTATCAGATTTAACAGCCTATCATCATGTTTTAAAGCAACGAAACAGTTACTTAAAAACGGCAACTACCGTAGACCCAACCTTTTTAGATGTCTTGGATGAGCAATTAACAGATTATGGTAGCCGGGTCTGCATCCATCGGAAAGATTTTCTTAAAAAATTAGAAGACTTTGGACAAGAGAAACATTTTGAAATTTCGAATCAAACTGAAAAACTATCTATTCGGTATGATTCCTCCATTCCTTTTCAAGATGAGGATACACTTCGCCAAACCTTTATCACCTTGCTTCGAGAAAATCGGACAAAAGATCTCATCAAAAAAACAACCAGTGTTGGTCCTCACCGAGATGACATTAGCTTTTACATCAATGATATGAATGCGACTTTTGGTAGCCAAGGGCAGCACCGCAGTGTTGTTCTTTCCTTAAAATTAGCAGAGATTTCATTAATTGAATCACTGACGAATGAAAAGCCGATTTTACTCTTAGACGATGTTATGAGTGAACTTGACAACAATCGTCAACTACATTTACTAGAAGTTATCTCTCGTGACATCCAAACATTTATCACAACTACTACTTTAGATCACCTAAAAGATTTGCCTGAAGACTTAAAGATCTTTAATATTCACTCAGGTCAAGTTGACGAATAATTAACAAGGTTGTCAATTTTGATTGACAACTTTTTGACATAATAAAAGTGTGGAATCTTATGATTTCACACTTTTATTTTTTATTGAACAGAGTAGTTTGGTGCTTCATTGGTAATTTGGACATCGTGTGGGTGGCTTTCTTTCAACCCTGCCCCAGACATTTCAACAAATTGTGCATTTTCATGCAATTCTTGAAGGTTGGCAGCTCCAACATAGCCCATACCAGAACGGATACCACCAATCATTTGGAAGACGATATCGGCTGCTGAACCCTTATAAGCAACCCGACCTTCGATTCCTTCTGGAACCAATTTGTTGGCTTCATTAACAGAACCTTGGAAGTAGCGGTCGCTTGAACCTTTCTTCATGGCTGCAATAGATCCCATACCACGATAAGTCTTGAACTTACGTCCTTGGAAGATTTCAGTTTCACCTGGTGCTTCATCTGTTCCTGCAAACATAGATCCAAGCATGACTGCATGACCACCAGCTGCAAGGGCTTTAACAATATCTCCAGAATACTTGATCCCACCATCAGCAATGATTGTTTTTCCATATTCACGCGCAACAGCGGCTGCGTCATAAATCGCTGTAACTTGAGGAACTCCGACACCAGCAATCACACGAGTTGTACAGATTGAACCAGGTCCAATCCCTACCTTAACCACGTCAACACCTGCATCATAGAGAGCACGCGCTCCCTCAGCTGTAGCAATATTACCTGCAATCAAGGTGCGATCTGGAAAATGAGCACGAATTTCAGCGATTTTACGAAGAACACCTGCAGAATGACCATGGGCTGTATCGATAACAATAGCATCCGCACCAGCTTCAAACAATGCTTCCGCACGCTCAAAAGTGTCAGATGTAACTCCGACAGCACCTGCTACTAAAAGACGACCAAATTCGTCTTTCGCTGCATTTGGAAACTCAATAACTTTTTCAATATCCTTAATGGTAATCAAACCTGACAAACGACCATTTTCATCCACCAATGGTAATTTTTCAATACGGTGTTCTTGAAGAATCCGTTCAGCTGTTTCTAAATCTGTACCAACTGGTGCAGTCACAAGATTCTCGCTGGTCATATGGTTGGAAATCGGTTGATTATAATCAGAAATAAAGCGTAGGTCACGGTTGGTCAAGATCCCTACTAGTTTACGGTTTTCCATGGTTTCAACCACAGGTACACCACTGATCCGGTAACGTCCCATAAGTTCATCGGCTTCAGCAATGGTATGTTCAGGTGTTAAGAAAAATGGGTCAATAATAACGCCGTTTTCAGAGCGTTTTACTTTACGAACTTCATCTGCTTGTTGGGCAATGGACATATTTTTATGAATAACCCCAAGTCCTCCAGCACGGGCAATGGCAATAGCCATTTGGCTTTCAGTAACTGTATCCATCGCAGCTGTGATGATTGGGATATTCAACACAAGGTTATCCGCCAATTTTGTACGAAGATCTGCATCGTTTGGTAATACATGACTTTCAGCTGGAATGAGCAATACATCATCGAAGGTATAACCTTTTTTCAAAAATTTAGTGTCCCAATTTGACATTCCCATTTTCCTCTTTTCTTTCTTTTTGAGCCAAGCTCGTCTTTTTTGATTGATAATATCATACCATTCTAAGATAATTTGTCAATCATTTGTAGAATATTTCAAAAAGAGGTGTTGGAACCTCTTTTGAATCAGTTATTTTATTGAATCATCTCAATATCAAGAGCTTACTTGAAATAGTTTAATCCCATAGCAGATTTTACTTGATCAAGCGTTTCTGCTGCAACCGAACGGGCTACTTCACTACCTTTTTGAAGCATATCATAAACTTGACCCATATCTTTAGCAAATTCAATCCGTCGTTCGCGAATAGGTCCCAACTCTCTTTCAAGAATCTCTAACAAATAGCGTTTGGTTTTAACATCTCCTAAACCACCCCGTTGGTAATGGTCTTTCATGTCTTGAATGGTCGCTTGATCTTCTTCTTTTCCAAACACATCCAAATAATGGAAAACCATATTTCCTTCGATTTTCCCTGGATCTTCGACACGAATATGCTCAGGATCTGTATACATACTCATGACCTTTTTCTTCAAGGTGTCCATATCATCCGCTAAATAGATACCATTGCCAAGAGATTTGGACATTTTGGCATTCCCATCCAGACCAGGCAAACGACCCGCTGCCTCATTTTCTGGGAAAATTCCTTCAGGTTCAACCAAAACATTGCAATGATACGCATGGTTAAAGGAACGAACAATTTCACGAGTTTGCTCAATCATGGGCTTTTGGTCAGTTCCAACAGGCACGAGATTGGCTTTAAAAGCGGTAATATCTGCAGCTTGGGAAACAGGATAAACCAAGAAACCAGATGGAATAGACTCTCCGAATCCTTTTTGGGCAATTTCTGTCTTAACGGTTGGGTTTCGTTCCAAACGTGAAACAGAGACCAAATTCATGTAATACATGGTCAATTCCGCTAGCTCAGGGATTTGACTTTGAATAAAAATAGTTGATTTCTTTGGATCTAAGCCAGCTGCTAAATAATCTAGAGCAACATTTCCAATAGACTCAACAATGGTTTGCGGATCTTTAGCATGATCCGTTAGAGCTTGCTGATCGGCTAAAAAGACAAACATCTGGTACTTGTCTTCATTTTGCATAAGAACTCGATTCTTCAACGAACCGACATAGTGTCCAATATGGAGCTTCCCAGTCGGGCGATCTCCAGTTAAAATAATCGGCTTGGTCATTTTTCTTCCTCCCTGAAGTACAAAATAAAAGCCCACGCATAGCAAAAACTATGCGAGGGCGTCTGAGACACGGTGCCACCTCACTTAGAACAGCATATGCTGTTCTCTCTGACTCATCACAAATGAGCTGCACATAAGGCCTGCTAGCCGAATCTCTATTGGTTAAGATTCTATTTGAACATCAGTCCATTTCATTCTGTTTCGTTGCTTATTTTCAGCGACCATAAGCTCTCTAAAAAACGAATACAAATTACTCTTCTGATTGCTTTTCATTATATAATGACATCAAAGGAAAGTCAAGTTCTTCACCCTTTTCTACAGACTAAATGACTTCCTCCAGTGCATAAGGGTATTCATTGAAAAATCAAGCGTTTTCTAGTAAAATAGGCTTATATAGACAGAAAAAGAGGAGAACTATACGTGCTAACAGTTACAGACGTCTCACTACGTTTTAGTGATCGTAAACTTTTTGATGATGTCAACATCAAATTTACAGAAGGAAATACCTATGGTTTGATTGGGGCCAATGGTGCTGGAAAATCAACCTTTTTAAAAATCTTAGCTGGGGATATTGAACCGACAACTGGTCATATTTCTCTTGGACCAGACGAACGTCTTTCTGTTCTTCGTCAAAATCACTTTGACTACGAAGATGAGCGTGCCATTGATGTCGTTATCATGGGAAATGAAAAACTTTATAGCATCATGAAGGAAAAAGATGCTATCTATATGAAGGAAGATTTTTCAGATGAAGACGGTGTCCGCGCAGCAGAACTTGAAGGAGAATTCGCTGAACTAGGTGGTTGGGAAGCAGAAAGTGAAGCTTCACAACTCCTCCAAAATCTGAATATTCCAGAAGAGCTCCACTACCAAAATATGAGTGAACTAACAAATGGAGATAAAGTGAAAGTCCTCCTAGCCAAAGCTCTCTTTGGTAAACCAGACGTCCTTCTTTTGGACGAGCCGACCAACGGTCTAGATATTCAATCCATTACCTGGTTAGAAGATTTCTTGATTGATTTTGAGAATACCGTTATCGTTGTATCCCACGACCGTCACTTCTTGAATAAAGTATGTACCCACATGGCCGACCTAGACTTTGGAAAAATCAAACTCTATGTTGGTAACTATGATTTCTGGAAAGAATCATCTGAACTGGCTGCCAAGTTGTTAGCAGACCGTAATGCTAAAGCAGAAGAAAAAATCAAACAATTACAAGAATTTGTGGCTCGTTTCTCTGCCAATGCGTCAAAATCAAAACAGGCAACGTCGCGTAAAAAGATGCTTGACAAGATTCAGTTAGAAGAAATTGTCCCATCTAGCCGAAAATACCCATTTATCAGCTTTAAAGCGGAGCGAGAAATTGGAAATGATCTGTTGACAGTAGAGAACTTATCTGTAAAGATTGACGGTGAAACTATTCTTGACAACATCAGCTTCATCTTACGTCCAGGTGACAAGACGGCTCTTATCGGTCAAAACGATATCCAAACAACTGCCTTGATCCGCGCCATTATGGGTGAAATCGAATATGAAGGAACTGTCAAGTGGGGAGTTACAACTAGCCGCTCTTACTTACCAAAAGACAATTCAGCTGACTTTGCAGGTGGCGAGTCAATTCTTGACTGGTTGCGTCAATTCGCAAGTAAAGAAGAAGATGACAATACCTTCCTTCGTGGATTCCTCGGACGCATGCTCTTCTCTGGAGATGAGGTTAACAAGCCTGTCAACGTCTTGTCAGGGGGAGAAAAGGTGCGCGTGATGCTTTCAAAACTCATGCTTTTGAAGTCAAACGTTCTTGTACTTGACGATCCTACAAATCACTTGGACTTGGAATCAATTTCAAGCTTGAACGATGGATTGAAAAACTTCAAAGAATCGATCATCTTTGCCAGTCACGACCATGAGTTTATTCAAACTCTTGCCAACCATATCATTGTTCTTTCAAAAAATGGTGTCATTGACCGGATTGATGAAACCTATGATGAATTCTTAGAAAACCAAGAAGTTCAAGCAAAAGTTAAAGAACTTTGGAAAGACTAAGAATCACTCCAAATGATCAAAAACCCTGGAACCTTTGTTTCAGGGTCTTTCAATAGACTATATGAAATTTAAAAAATATCTATCACACCCCATCATTGTTTACTTTACAGCTTTTTTACTTCCCTTTACAATCTTATTTTTCGTCTACCTCAGTCAGGGCATTTATTGGGGGAGTGAAACTTCTCCTTTATTAGGTGATGGCTTTCATCAATACGTTATTTTCGACGTTACTTTACGAAATATTTTACACGGAACCGACAGCTTCCTTTACAGCTTTACAAGTGGGCTCGGGTTAAATTTCTACGCTCTTTCCAGCTATTACTTAGGAAGTTTTCTATCTCCCTTTGTCTTCTTCTTTGACAGTTTATCCATGGTTGATTCCGTCTATCTCTTTACACTGATAAAAATAGGATTGATTGGGTTGTCAACTTATTATTCCATTAAGGGAATCTATCCTCAACTGCAAACATTCTTGGTTCTTTCGCTGTCAACTTTGTTTGCGTTAATGAGTTTCTCCGTCAGTCAGATTGAAATCAAAACCTGGCTCGATGTCTTCATTTTGGCTCCTCTTATTCTGTTAGGTTTACACCGTTTGATGACTCAAAAGAAGCGGGTTCTCTACTTTACAAGCTTGACTATCCTCTTCATCCAAAATTATTATTTTGGATTTATGATGGCTATCTTCTTGACATTATGGTATTTCACGCAGATTTCCTGGGACTTTAAAAAAAGAATATCTTCTTTCTTTGACTTTACAATTGTGTCAATTTTAGCAGGGGTCACTAGCTTGATCATGATTTACCCCACCATATTGGATTTACGAACTCATGGAGAAAACTTTACCAAGATTACAAGAACCTTTACAGAAAATAGTTGGTACTTAGACGTTTTTGCAAAGAATTTGATTGGTAGCTTTGATACAACAAAATATGGGGCTATCCCTATGATCTATGTTGGTCTATTTCCATTCTTACTTGCCTTTCTATTTTTCTTTGTCAAATCGATTCGGTTTCACGTGAAACTAGCATATTTGACCTTATTAGTCATTCTTATTGCAAGTTTCTATTTACAAGCTTTGGATTTATTCTGGCAGGGAATGCATGCTCCTAATATGTTTCTTCACCGTTATGCCTGGCTCTTTTCATTGACTATTTTGTTCATGGCAGCAGAGGTCCTCAATCGGATAAAAGAAATCAATTGGCAACGACTCTGCCTAGCTGTTAGTTTGCTTAGTATTGGATTTATCCTCACCTTTCTCTATCGCAAGCACTATCCTTTCTTGACAAGCAGTCATTTTGTCTTGACACTAGAATTCCTTCTTGTATTCTTTACTGTGACACTTGCCTTTACAGTTCGTAAACTTTCTCATCCCATTTTTTCTGCTGTTATTCTTTTCTTCTGTTTGTTTGAAATTAGTATAAACAGCTATTATCAGATCGATGGGATTGCAAATGAATGGGTATTTGCAGCTCGTTCTTCTTACCAAGGAAAGATTCCATCAATTGATAAATTGACATCAAGTTTACAGGATGATCAAGAATTTTACCGAACAGAGATTCTCCAACCTCAAACAGGTAATGACAGCATGAAATACAATTTTAGAGGGATCTCCCAGTTTTCATCTGTCAGAAATACAGATACCAGTTCGACACTAGATAAACTCGGTTTTAAATCAGATGGAACCAACTTGAACTTGCGCTATCAAAACAATACTTTACTAATGGACAGTCTGTTCGGGATCAAATACAATATTTCAGATAGGAATCCTCAAAAGTTTGCTTTTCATAAATTGGAAACGCAAGGAAATCAGACCTTGTATCAAAATGAAAAAGCTCTTTCACTAGCATTTTTAACCGCAAGTCCCTACAATGATATCCAATTTTCTAATCTAACCTTGGATAACCAAAAGAACTTTCTCAATCATCTAACGGGTCAATCGTTGACTTACTATCAGCGATTACATCCACTGAAAACTGGTGCAGATGATCCTTCTCAAGGTCCTCAGAAAGCTAAAGTTGAAGCAGATAGTTTTCTGACCTATGCCAGTATCGAATATGAGCTCTACATTCAAAACGATAGTCAACTTTACGTGAACCTTCCTTCTTTAGAATTTGAAAATGAAGATTATACAGATGTTGAAATCATTACGAATGGCCAAGTCAACCGCTATACAACAGACAATGTCTTTCCATTCTTCACCATTGGTCACTTTACAGCAGGAGAAACTGTTAAGGTTCGAATTGCCTTCCCTGAAAATTCTACCGTAACCTTCCAAACTCCAGAATTTTTTGCTTTGAACCTTCAAGCCTACCAGGAAGCCTTTGAAAGGTTGCACCAACAAGAAGTTCATGTGCAAACCAAAGGAAATACCGTCACTGCAGATTTTACAGCAGACCACCATACAAGTCTCTTTTTCACCCTTCCTTATGATAAAGGGTGGACAGCGACGATCAATAATCAACCTGTCCCTATTCAAAGGGCTCAAAAAGGATTTATGACTGTTGATGTCCCTAAAGGAAAAGGACAGGTTGTTCTACAGTTCATTCCACATGGGTTAAAAGAAGGAACCATCGCTTTCCTACTCGGAATTCTTTCCTTCGCTTGCTACAATGCTATTCGAAAGAAATCTCAATCCTCAAAAAATCAGTAAATTCGCATCATAAAGAGCCCCATCAGTTTGAAGGGGCTCTTATTTTATACAAAAAAAGCATCCCTTAGGATGCTAGTTTAGCTCCGCCAGTAGGACTCGAACCTACGACATCATGATTAACAGTCATGCGCTACTACCAACTGAGCTATGGCGGAATGAGATATAGTCCGTACGGGATTCGAACCCGTGTTACCGCCGTGAAAAGGCGGTGTCTTAACCCCTTGACCAACGGACCATGTCATTAACAGAACATATCCCATTATACCATCGATTCAAAAATTGTCAAGCCTTTTTCTGTATTTTATTTAATAATTCTTCGACCCTTTTCACCTGTGTACGAGAAACAGGGCAAGTTGTCTCCTCTTCTAACATCAAGAGTCTCTTGCGACGATCAAAACTGACAATCATTCTTTGATTCACTAGATAAGACTGATTAGGACTGAAGAAATGATTGTCCACATCTTTTTCAAGTATATCCTTGATAGTCCCTAAAAATTCCTTTTGAAAATTCTTTCCAACAAGTCGCAATTTGTGGGAAACTCCAGTTGTTTCAATGTACAATATATCTCGATATGGCACTCGAATTTCCATATTTTTGAAACTATACTCAAAGAAATCAATGATATTTTTATTTTCAATCACATTCTTCTTCAAGTAGAGAATACATTCTCTAATTTTTTCCTTAAACAAGTTTTCATTCAAGGTTTTTTCAATAAATTCAAGAGCTGATACCTTGTAACGATAGGTAATAGTAGCAAATTCCGATTTCGTCGTGATAAAGGCAATGATCGCAAAAGGATTGACCTCACGAATCATTTGAGCTGCCTTGATACCAGCTTTTTCATCCCCTTTGATATCAATGTCAAGGAAGAAAAGCTGATGAAAATCACCATTGGTTAGATATTCCTTTAGTTCAGTTATTTTACTGGTGGAAACAATATTTAATCGTAGGCCTTCCTCCTCAGCGATAGCTTTCACATGTTTCTCTACTCGAACTTGTTGAGAAATTTCGTCCTCTAGCAATACAATATTCATCTATCTTCCTTTCTCTCCAATAACTAAGCTCTGCGTAAATCTTCCATTGATCAACTCTGTCTCTAGAAAAATAGCAGCATATTCTCCAATAAGCTCTTTTACAATCGCAAGGCCCATTCCTCTACGATCCCCTTTAGTTGAAAATCCTTTTTCATAAAGCTTATTCCAATTAATCGGTTCATCAGAAATAGAGTTCTTTATGATCAGATGCACTCCATTCGGCATATTAAAAATCGCTATTTGAACTTCTTTTTCTTGACTCATTTTAGCAGCTTCAATAGCATTATTGACTAAAATTCCAACAGTTCGTACGAGATCCAACAATCTCATTGGAACCTTTTCAATAATATCTTCTGTTTCAAAGGTTAGTTTGACACCCATTTCCTCCGCATAGATCCATCCCCTACTTAGGATACTTCTCAAAGCAGAATCTCGAATATTTCCTAGGTCAAATCCTGTATATTCTTCTTTTTGGAGTTGGCCGTAGCATTCCTCAAGAACATCTCTTTGAATTCGTTTAATATCATCAATATTTTCTTCCTCAATCGCTAAATTTAAGGAAGTGATAATATTGCCAAAATCATGACGAAAACCTTTTAATTCTAAATAGAGGCCTTGAATTTTATTCATATACTGCTCCATTTGGCGCTGTTCGAACCTCTTTTGCTTCAACTCCATTTTCTTTTCATAACGATCTCGAACCGTCTTCATTTGAACCATGGTTCCGATAAATATCAAGAAGCAAATCGTTGCTACCATGCTACCAAAACTATTGAAATGAGCAATATCACTTATCCAATGAGAAGCATTCAATACTAAGGTTAAAATAAGATAACTAACAATCAATTGTTGGACAAATTTCTTAAAAACCCGCTCTTTAAAATAGAGAAGATTCACTTCGAGAATGGCAATAATTCTCGTAATAATAACAATCGATAAAACTGAAATAAGAGTAACAAAAAATATAGAATAATAAGTTACTATGTAATCTCCAGTTATAGACGATAAAATTACTGATAAAAAAGTATCTGTTGTCTCAAAAGCTAGATAAATAAACAGAGAATATAAAATTGCAAAAAAATGGTCATATCTACAGAAGAATCTATAGTACGCGTAAAAAAATAGAGGATAAGATAAAATAAAGAAAGCGTATAAGAAATCTAATTCAAAATATCCTAAAATATAAGATATCACATAAAGTAAAGTAGAAATGATTAAAATTAAATAGAATTTTGAATGCTTATGTTTTAATTGTCTATCAATTAATGGATAAGATAAAATCAAGGGTAATCCAATGAGAATAAAATACACATAATTCATGGACATTATTTTTTACCTTTTTTAAATAAATCTCTAATAATAATTTTTGAATGTTTATCCCCTCCACAGATTTGCTGCAATTCTTTTTCTGTAAGAACTTTAAATGCCTTAGAAACTGTTGATGGATTGTTTTTCATAAAAAAAATCTCCTTATAATTTATTTGATTATTAAATTATTAAATTTAATATACACAAATTTTATTACAAAATCAAAAGCTTTTTTAACATTTCCGCTATTTGGTTCATTTTTACAGCTATTTGGAACAAAAAATCTAGTTTTTACAATTTTTTTATCCCATCTGTTTAGAAAAACTCTAGTTTTTTAAAAAACTAAGTAATAAAAAAACGTGATTTCTGTAAAAATCACGTTTTTTTATTTTGATCCCAGCAGGATTCGAACCTGCGACCGTTCGCTTAGAAGGCGAATGCTCTATCCAGCTGAGCTATGAGACCAGATGTCTTTTTATTCTATCAGAAAATAGGAGGAGCGTCAAGATTCATTTATGGTAAGGACTTCCCTGTTGAATCATAAATGCCCGGTAGATTTGTTCGATTAAAACAAGCTTCATCAATTGATGGGGAAGGGTTAACTTTCCAAAACTCATAAGTAAATTCGCTCGTTTTTTAACTGCTGGGGACAAACCTAGACTTCCTCCAATCACGAAGGTAATTTCAGAATACCCTCGTACAGTGACCTCTTCTAAGGTTTGACTAAACTTCTCAGATGGAAATTGTTGCCCTTCAATCGCTAAGGCAATCACATACTCACGATCTCCAACTTTAGCTAGTATACGATTTCCTTCTTTTTCCAGGATTTGCTGGTTTTCTAAATCACTGGCTCGATCAGGAGTTTTTTCATCCGGCAATTCTATCAATTCTAGCTTCGTAAACCGCCCCAAGCGTTTCGTATATTCGGCGATTCCATCTTTTAAATACTTTTCTTTTAATTTTCCAACTGTTACAATTTTAATTTTCATATTCATATTCTAACACAAATGAACTTATACACAAGTCTTCAACAAATAGACCAGCATCTATCTTTCAAAAAATGGCTCTATATTCACGTTTTTCACACTTATACACAGTTTTCCACAACTTGTGGAAAAAATTTCCATTTTAAGTTATAATTAAGAAACTAGGTCTATACTTTTCCATAATTGGAACAATAGGAGAAAACTATGAAACAACCATCAAATTTTCTAAAAAAAATTTTGCAACTTTTACTTGTTCTTGTCATTGGGTTTACTGGAGGAATCTTAGGGACCTTGACCTCTTTCCAGTTTACCAAGGGGAATTCTACAAATTCTAGCCAAGAAATAAAATCTACCAAAGTTAATCGTGCTTATAAGAATACAACATCAACTAGTGAAGCTGTTGATAAGGTTAAAAATGCTGTTGTTTCTGTTATTACCTATGCTGAAACCTCTGAAAAAGGCTTCATCAATGGAGAAACAGATTCTGATCCAGAAGTGGCTAGTGAAGGTTCAGGAGTTATCTATAAAAAAGATGGTAAAGACGCTTATCTAGTAACCAATGCTCACGTGTTGATGGGAGCAACAGAAGTCGATATTCTCTTTGCAGACGGAAATAAAGTTTCCGGAGAAGTTGTCGGTTCTGATACTTTCTCAGATATTGCGGTTGTTAAAATCAGTTCAGATAATGTTACGACTGTGGCTGAATTTGGAGATTCATCTAAGTTGACTGTTGGAGAGACCGCAATCGCTATTGGTAGTCCTTTAGGAACAAAATTTGCCAATTCCGTTACCCAAGGGATTGTTTCTAGTCTCGGACGTACTGTGAAGCTCAAATCAGAAGATGGCCAAAACGTATCTACAAAAGCGTTGCAAACGGACGCTGCCATCAACCCAGGGAATTCTGGTGGTCCCCTTATCAATATTCAGGGACAAGTCATCGGAATTACCTCAAGTAAAATCTCTTCAAATGGCCAAACTGCGGTTGAAGGAATGGGATTTGCTATTCCTATAAATGATGTGCAAAATATTATTGAACATTTAGAAAAAAATGGTAAAGTCATTCGTCCAGCTCTTGGAATTACCATGATGGACCTGGCTAACCTATCCTCTTCTGATCTTAGCCAATTAGACATTCCAAGCAAACTCAAAGGTGGAGTTCTTGTCCGCTCAGTCGAAAATGATATGCCGGCATCCAAATATTTGCGTCGATTAGATATCATTACAAAAATCGATGATACAACTATTGAATCAACTGCGGATTTACAATCTGCCCTCTATTCTCATCAAATTGGTGATAAAATTAAAGTTATTTTCTATAGAGATGGTAAGCAAAAAACAGCGACCATTGAGCTGACAAAATCTACAGAAAGTCTTGGAAATTAAGTAAATTTACAACAGTGTCAACACACCTTTACGAAATTGTAAAGGTGTGTTATGCTATATACATCATGGAAAAAATTGATATTATTGACATAAGGCAAATACGAACCAATCCTTTTCAACCTCGTCAAACCTTTGTACAAGAGAAATTAGAAGAACTCGCAGCTTCAATCAAAGAAAATGGATTAATCCAGCCCATTATTGTTCGAAAATCTCCGATTGTTGGTTATGAACTACTTGCTGGAGAAAGACGCTACCGAGCAGCTCAAATGGCTGGTTTCAAAGAAATCCCTGCGATTATAAGAGAATTATCAGATGATGACATGATCAAACAAGCCATTATCGAAAATTTACAAAGGGAAGATTTGAATCCAATTGAAGAGGCCGAATCCTACCAGCATCTTATTGATAAAGGGGCTACTCATGAAGAAATTGCACAATTTATGGGAAAATCTCGTCCTTACATCAGCAACATGGTCCGTTTGCTTCATCTCTCACCAGCTGTCAAAGAAGCCATCAAAAATGATCAAATTTCACAAGGACATGCCCGCATTTTAGTTCCTTTAAAAGAAGATCTACAAATCTATTGGTTGGAACGAACCCTGAAAGAAGGACTAAGCGTTCGTAGTTTGGAAGAAAAGGTTGGTCAAAAAAAGAAAAGGCCAAGTAAAAAAGAGAAAGAACTATTTTTAGCACAGGAAGAAAACAGATTAAAAAAGATGCTAGGAACAGAAGTAGAAATCCGTCTGACAAAACAAGAAAAAGGTAGTATTCATATTTCATTTAACAACCTTGATGAATACCAACGAATTATTAACAGTCTCAAATGAGGCTGTTATTTTTTATAGAACAATTAACAGATTTATCCACTTCTTCAAAAATCCTCCTTACTTGATATTCCTACTTTCTTTTCTCTTTTCCCCAACTTGTGGAAAACTTCTACACACATTGGGGATAACTATTCACATATTGTGGAAAAAACTCTTTTTTATTCCCTCAGAACAAGTTGTGGAAAACTCCCTCCTTTTATGATAAAATAAGAAAAACATAGCAAGTAAAAATGAATAGGAGGGCGATAAGTGTCAAGAGAAGAAACATTCTGGAATCGTGTGATTGAATTAAGTAAAAAGACATTTAAAAAAGAAATCTTTGACTATTTTGTCCTTACTTCAAGACTCATCAAAGTCGATCAACAAGAAGCCGTTATTTATTTAGATGCGGAAGTAAAAAAATTATTCTGGGAAGAGAATATGACAAAGGTGATTTTGACTGCTGGATTTGAAATTTATGCAGTAGAATTAACCATTTCCTATCAATTCAATCTTGAAGAAGAGGAAGAAGAAAAAGAGTTTATTCCCCTTTCAGAAATGAATAGAGACTATGCAGTGAGCCATGCTCCGATAGTAGATTTGCCTCCTATCCAAACAGGATTAAGAAAGAAATACACCTTTGATAATTTTGTAAGTGGAGATGGAAATCAATGGGCTTTGGCTGCCGCTTTAGCAGTTTCTGAAAACCTTGCTACCACTTATAATCCTTTATTTATCTATGGAGGACCCGGTTTAGGTAAAACGCATTTGCTCAACGCGATTGGGAATCAGATTATGGAAAACTACCCAAATGCTCGAGTAAAATACATCCCAGCAGAATCCTTTATCAATGAATTTTTAGAGCGTCTTCGCCTCAATGATATGGATACCTTTAAAAAAACCTATCGAAACTTGGATTTGCTCTTAATTGATGATATTCAATCGCTTGGAGGAAAAAAGGTTACAACTCAAGAAGAGTTCTTTAATACCTTTAATGCTCTTTATGGGGATAATAAGCAGATTGTCCTAACCAGCGATCGTAGTCCTGATCATTTAGATAGCTTAGAAGAACGTCTAGTCACGCGCTTTAAGTGGGGCTTGACGCAAAATATTACACCACCAGATTTTGAAACTCGAATCGCTATTTTGAGAAATAAAATCGAAGACCTGGACTTTACTTTCCCTGATGATACACTTGAATACCTAGCAGGTCAATTTGATTCTAACGTCCGAGACTTAGAGGGTGCTTTGAATGATATCTCTCTTGTGGCAAGAGTTAAAAAAATCAAAGATATTACAATAGATGTCGCAGCTGAAGCCATTCGAGCTCGTAAGAATGAAGCCTTACAAATTACGGTGATTCCTATTGAAAAGATTCAAACGGAAGTTGGAAAATTTTACAATGTCAGTGTCAATGAAATGAAAGGCTCTCGACGGGTTCAAAATATTGTCCTAGCTCGACAAGTAGCTATGTACCTCGCCCGCGAGATGACCGACAATAGTCTTCCTCGTATCGGTCGTGAATTTGGAGGAAAAGACCATACAACGGTCATGCATGCTTATGAAAAAATCAAAGGGATGATCGAAATTGATGACAATCTCAGACTCGAGATTCAAACCATCAAGAAAAAATTAAAGTAATCCCATGTGGACAATCCTAGAAAAACTTGCTTCTTTTTCCACATGTTGTGAACAAGGAACTTTTCAATTCCTGTCTGGCTTTAGAAGAGTTTTCCACATGTTCCACATACTCTACTATTACTATTAACTTACTAATACTAAAATAATAAAAGGAGATCTCATGATCAATTTTTCTATTAACAAGGCTTATTTTCTACAAGCTTTAAATACGACAAAAAGAGCCATTAGTTCAAAAAATGCAATTCCAATCTTATCCACTATTAAGATTGATGTCACTTCTGAAGGGATTACTCTCATTGGATCAAATGGACAAATCTCAATCGAATACTTTATTTCTGTTAAAGATGAAAATGCAGGCCTTCTAGTAACGACACCAGGTGCTATTCTTTTAGAAGCAACTTTCTTTATCAATGTTGTATCCAGTCTACCAGATGTCGTTTTAGATGTGAAAGAAATCGAACAAAAACAAATTGTATTAGTTAGTGGAAAATCAGAAATTACTCTTAAAGGAAAAGATGCAGAACAATATCCTCGCATTCAAGAAATTTCAGCCAGCAACCCTCTAACACTCCCAATTCAAACTTTGAAGAAAATCATTTTTGAGACAGCTTTTGCAGCAAGTACCCAAGAAAGTCGTCCGATTTTGACAGGAGTTCATTTTGTTCTTTCTGATCACAAGGAATTAAAAACGGTGGCAACGGATTCTCATCGAATGAGTCAAAAAAATATTACCCTTGAAAAAAATGGGGATAACTTTGATGTTGTGATTCCAAGCCGTTCTTTACGCGAATTAACGTCTGTCTTTTCAGATGAGATTGAACAGGTTGAAGTCTTCTTTGCCAATAACCAGATTTTATTTAGAAGTGACAATATCAGTTTCTATACACGTCTGTTGGAAGGAAACTATCCAGATACGGATCGCTTGATTCCAACAGAGTTTAGTTCGGAAGTAACCTTTAAAGTTGCTCATCTTCGCCAAGCCATGGAACGGGCCCGCCTGTTGTCTAATGCTACTCAAAACGGTACTGTTAAATTAGAAATTGCTAGTGGAGTTGTTTCTGCCCACGTCAATTCTCCTGAAGTAGGGCGCGTGAATGAAGAAATTGATACAGAAGCAGTTTCGGGAGATGATTTAAACATCAGCTTTAATCCAACTTATTTAATCGACGCTTTGAAAGCCATTGAAAGTGAAAAAGTCGTCATTCGCTTTATCTCTGCAGTTCGTCCCTTTACATTGGTACCAGCAGAGGAATCTGAACGCTTCATTCAATTAATTACACCAGTTCGGACCAATTAAGGGCCAAAAGCTAGCATTGAACAGGCTAGCTTTTCGTCTTCTATGTTGATGAAAGGAAAATCCATGTATCAGGTCGGTGATTTTGTAGAAATGAAAAAACCCCATGCTTGTATCATCAAAGCAACAGGGAAAAAAGCCAATCGTTGGGAAATTCGGCGAGTAGGGGCAGATATTAAAATTCGTTGTAGCAATTGTGATCATATGGTCATGATGAGCCGTCATGATTTCGATCAAAAAATGAAAAAAGTATTGTAAAAGGTTCAGTCATCTAGGTGACTGAACCTTTTGTATTATTTTAATTCTTCAAATTTTCCATCTTTTACTTCTTTGAAGCCATTAGATTTAAAGGTTTTAAGTGTTGTCTTGTAGCCAATGTAATCAACATTTTGATTTTCTTGTGCAGCAATTAACTGATTTTCTTGTAATTCTTTTAAATCTGCCTTGGTATAATCGATCTTTGTTTTCTCAATAACATAGTCATCCTTGTATTCTGCAGAGTGTGAGAATCCTTTGACATCTTTGAATTTTTTATCGTATTCATCAATAACTTTTTTTAATTGTTCTTTTGGCAATCCTGTACCTTCGTAATAGATAACACTTGTAGAATCTGTACTTAGAATTTTATCCCCCTGATATTCAACAATGACACGAATGTCTGTTTTCTTATCTTGGTTAATTGAAGGTAACCTTTTTTTGTACTTTGTCCACAAGCTCCCAGAAGAAAGAGAGTAAAGATAGCTAAAAGAGGCAGAAGGATCGATTTAATTGATAGTTTTTTCATGACGAAAACTCCTTTATTATTATTGGTTTGATTATACCATATTCTTATGGAATTGGACAGGTGACTGTTAGTTTTAAGGGAGAGCATTTTTTCATCATCTTGTGCTTTGAATTATGTTATAATAAAAGAGATTGAAATGTGAACGGAGAAGAAGAAAAATGGCTTTAACAGCAGGTATCGTTGGTTTGCCAAACGTTGGTAAATCAACCCTATTTAACGCAATTACAAAAGCAGGAGCAGAGGCTGCAAACTATCCCTTTGCGACCATTGATCCAAACGTTGGAATGGTAGAAGTTCCAGATGAACGTCTCCAAAAATTAACGGAAATGATCACTCCTAAGAAGACAGTGCCGACAACCTTTGAATTCACAGATATTGCAGGGATTGTAAAAGGTGCGTCAAAAGGAGAAGGTCTCGGTAATAAATTCTTGGCCAACATCCGTGAAGTGGATGCTATTGTCCATGTGGTACGTGCTTTTGATGATGAAAATGTCATGCGGGAGCAAGGCCGTGAAGATGCCTTTGTCGATCCATTAGCAGATATTGATACCATTAACCTAGAATTGATTCTGGCTGACTTAGAATCTGTGAATAAACGCTATGCGCGTGTGGAAAAGATGGCACGTACGCAAAAGGACAAGGATTCCGTTGCAGAATTTAATGTCCTCCAAAAGATTAAGCCAGTGCTTGAAGACGGGAAGTCAGCTCGTACCATCGAATTCACAGACGAAGAACAAAAAGTTGTCAAAGGTCTCTTCCTCTTGACCACTAAACCAGTTCTGTATGTAGCGAATGTGGATGAGGATGTGGTTGGAGACCCAGAATCGATCGATTATGTGAAGCAAATTCGTGAATTTGCAGAAACAGAAAATGCAGAGGTAGTGGTGATTTCTGCGCGTGCGGAAGAAGAAATTTCTGAATTAGACGATGAAGATAAAAAAGAGTTTCTTGAAGCTATTGGTTTGACAGAATCAGGTGTGGATAAATTGACTCGTGCAGCTTACCATTTACTTGGACTTGGAACTTACTTCACAGCTGGTGAAAAAGAAGTTCGCGCTTGGACTTTCAAACGTGGTATGAAAGCTCCTCAAGCAGCTGGAATTATCCACTCAGACTTTGAAAAAGGATTTATCCGTGCTGTGACCATGTCTTATGATGATTTGGTCAAATATGGATCTGAAAAGGCTGTAAAAGAAGCAGGACGCTTGCGGGAAGAAGGAAAAGAATATGTCGTTCAAGATGGCGACATCATGGAATTCCGCTTCAATGTATAAAGAAAACAAGTAAATAACCAAAAGGTTGGAAAAAAATTCCAGCCCTTTTGGCTTTTGAAAGGGAAAGTAAATGACAAAATTAATCGTCGGATTGGGAAATCCGGGAGATAAATATGTGGAAACTAAACACAATGTAGGCTTTATGTTAGTGGATCAGCTGGCGAAGTCTCTCAACCTGACCTTCTCACATGATAAGATTTTTCAAGCAGATGTGACCTCCACCTTTATAGATGGAGAAAAGGTCTTTTTGGTCAAGCCAACCACTTTTATGAATGAGAGTGGCAAGGCCGTACACGCGCTTTTGACCTATTATGGTTTAGAGGTGGAAGATTTGGTCGTTATTTATGACGACTTGGATATGGAAGTCGGCAAGATTCGCCTTCGGGCCAAAGGATCAGCTGGAGGCCACAACGGAATCAAGTCGATCATCAACCATATTGGCACTCAGACCTTTAATCGCATCAAGATTGGAATCGGGAGACCCAAGCATGGCATGTCAGTAGTCCACCATGTCTTAGGAAAATTCGATCAGGATGATTATGCCACCATCCTCCTTGCTATCGACAAATCAGAGGAAGCTCTTCGCTTTTATTTAAAAGAAGGGCAGTTTGAAAAAACAATGCAACAATACAATGGATAAATATAAGACACTGGTTGATCTATTTCAACAGAATAAAGATATCAGAAAATGGCAACAAGACCAGCAAAAAAGAAGTCGCTCTCTTCTACTAGGACTGTCTTCGTCTACAAAAGCTATTACCATGGCGACAGTTGTCGAAGACGGACACAAGGTCTTGGTCTTGACCTCTTCCCAAAATGAAGCAGAACGGCTCGCAAGTGATTTATTGGGATTATTAGGCGAAGAAAAGGTCTATCTTTTCCTCGGAGATGACAATCCTTTGGCAGAGTTTGTCTTTGCTTCCCAGGAACGGGTCTTTTCTCGTCTGGAAGCTCTGGATTTTCTTTTAGCTCCAGAAAAAGAAGGGATCGTCATTGCCAATGTAAGTGGTAGTCGTTTGCTCTTACCTAATCCAAAGACTGTCAGCTCTATGATTCAATCTTTCTCTGTTGGAGAAGAAAAAAATCTGACAGAGTTGAAAGATACCCTCCTGGCCATGGGCTATCAAAAGGTTTCACAGGTAAGCCAACAGGGAGAGTTTAGTCTTCGAGGGGATATTGTAGATCTTTTTGAAGCCAGTCAAGATTTCCCTTATCGCCTGGAATTTTTTGGAGATGAGATTGATGGCATTCGGACTTTTTCTCCAGAGACTCAACGTTCACTAGAAAATCTAGATGCGGTAACAGTTCATCCAGTTAGTGATATGTTACTAACTAAAAATGATTTTTTAAGAGGACAGAAGAATCTAGAAAATCTGATTCAAAAAAGTCCTCATCCAGAGCTAAAATCCTATTTGACTGAGATTCTCACAGAAGCGCATCACCAGCGTCTCCATGCAGATAGTCGAAAATTTCTCTCTCTTTTTTATCAGCAAACCTACACTCTCTTTGATTACCTCCCCAAACATGCTCCTCTTTTTTTGGATGATTACCATAAAATCATGGATCAGGAGGCGCGGTTTGATGTAGAAGTTGCTAACCTTTTGACAGAGGACCTACAAAAGAGTCGCTCTTTCGCTGAAGCCCAGTATTTTGCGGACAATAGCGCACTCTTACGCACTTATAAACCATCTTCTTATTTTTCAAATTTTCAAAAAGGCCTGGGAAATCTGCGATTTGATGTCCTCTATTCTTTTAACCAATACCCCATGCAGGAATTCTTCAGTCAGTTCTCTCTTTTAAAAGATGAAATTGACCGTTTCCGTAAACAAGATTACACAGTCATTCTTCAGGTGACGAGTAAACAAGGCCTCCACCAGTTACAAGAGCACTTGAGAGACTACGGGATCCAACTGGATTATCTTGCACCCGATCAGCTTCATCCAGGACAGAGCCAGTTGATTATTGGTGGGTTGGCGCGTGGCTTCCACTTTGTGGATGAGAAGATTGTCCTGATTACAGAGACAGAAATCTTCCAGAAAAAGGTTAAACGAAAGATCCGTCGGCAAACCATTTCCAACGCTGAGCGGTTAAAAAATTACAATGAGTTGGAAAAGGGAGACTACGTTGTTCACCAGGTTCATGGAATTGGTCAGTATTTAGGACTAGAAACCATTGAAATTTCTGGCGTCCACCGAGATTATGTCTCCATCCAATATCAAAATGGAGACCGGATTTCCATCCCTGTGGATCAAATCCAAATGCTGTCCAAGTATGTTGCGAGTGATGGCAAACCTCCTAAAATCAACAAACTCAACGATGGTCGCTTCCAAAAGGCCAAACAAAAGGTTCGTCAGGAAGTAGAGGATATTGCAGATGATCTGATTCAACTTTATGCAGAGCGAAGCCAATTGCAAGGCTTTGCCTTTACTCCAGACGATGAGAACCAAGAAGCTTTTGATCAGGCTTTTCCCTATGTTGAAACAGATGATCAGATTCGCTCTATCCAAGAAATCAAGAAGGATATGGAATCTTCAAGCCCTATGGATCGTCTCTTGGTCGGAGACGTGGGATTTGGGAAGACAGAAGTTGCTATGCGAGCGGCCTTTAAAGCTGTCAAAGACCATAAACAAGTGGCCGTATTAGTTCCGACAACGGTCCTAGCTCAACAGCATTATGCCAATTTCAAAGAACGCTTCGAAGCCTTTCCAGTAGAAGTTGATGTCTTGAGTCGTTTCCGTAGTCGTGCTGAGCAAAAAGAAACCTTGGAAAAACTAAAAAAAGGCCAGGTCGATATCCTGATTGGTACCCACCGCCTTTTATCTAAGGATGTGGAATTTGCGGATCTCGGTCTTATCGTGATTGATGAGGAGCAACGGTTCGGTGTCAAACACAAGGAAACCCTCAAGGAGTTAAAGAAAAAAGTCGATGTTTTAACCTTAACGGCAACGCCCATTCCTCGTACCCTTCATATGTCTATGTTGGGGATTCGGGATTTGTCCGTTATTGAAACCCCGCCGACCAATCGTTATCCTGTTCAAACCTATGTCTTAGAAACCAATCCAACCATTATCCGAGATGCTATTCGTCGGGAGATGGATCGGGGAGGTCAGGTTTATTATCTCTACAACAAGGTAGATACCATTGAGCAAAAAGTTTCAGAGTTACAAGAATTGGTACCGGAAGCCTCTATTGGGTTTGTCCATGGACAGATGAGTGAGGTACGGTTGGAAAACACCTTGATGGATTTCATTGAAGGTGAGTATGATATTTTAGTTACGACCACCATTATTGAAACAGGGGTGGATATCCCCAATGCCAATACCCTCTTTATTGAAAATGCCGACCATATGGGCTTGTCTACCCTTTACCAATTGCGAGGACGGGTTGGACGAAGCAATCGCATTGCCTATGCTTATTTGATGTACCGGCCGGACAAAACCTTGACAGAAGTTTCTGAAAAGCGTCTTGAAGCCATTAAAGGATTCACTGAATTGGGGTCTGGTTTTAAGATTGCTATGCGAGATTTGTCTATTCGAGGTGCCGGGAATATTTTAGGGGCTTCTCAATCTGGCTTTATCGATTCCGTCGGATTTGAAATGTATTCACAGTTACTCGAAGCTGCTATTGAGAAGAAACAAGGAAAAGAGAAAAAACGCCAAAAAGGAAATGCGGAGCTCAATCTCCAAATTGATGCCTACATTCCAAGTGATTATATCTCCGATGAACGTCAAAAAATTGAAATTTACAAACGTATTCGAGAAATTCAAGTCCAAGAAGATTATGAACTGCTGCAAGATGAATTGATTGATCGTTTCGGAGAATATCCTGATGTGGTAGCCTATCTCCTAGAAATAGGGTTTATCAAATCTTATCTGGACCAGGTCTTTGTTAAAGTGGTTGATCGAAAAGACAATCAACTAACGGTGAAATTTGAGCCAATTACCAAGCAACTTTTATTGACTCAAGATTATTTTGCTGCCTTATCAGCAACTAATTTAAAAGCTCGTATTGCAGAAAGCCAAGGATTGATTGAATTAATTTTTGATGTGCGAAATAAAAAAGACTTCGAAATTTTAGAAGGCTTGCGACAATTTGGGGAGAAATTACTGGCCATCAAGCAGGAAAAATTGGAAAATCAAGACTAGGAAGAAAGATTTTACTAGGCTCTTTCTAAAAAAATGGTACAATAATACATTAGAGGTGATACGATGAGATTAGATAAATATTTAAAAGTTTCCCGCATTATCAAAAGACGCCCTGTAGCTAAAGAAGTAGCCGATAAGGGGCGGATAAAAGTCAATGGGGTCCTAGCGAAAAGTTCAACCGACTTGAAGGTGAATGACGAAGTCGAAGTTCGCTTTGGAAATAAACTATTGACAGTAAAAGTGTTGGAAATGTTAGATAGTACTAAAAAAGAAGATGCGTCTAAAATGTATGAAATCATTCGTGAAACAAGGATAGAAGAAGATGCCTAAAAATATTGTACAAATGAATAATCGGTATATTCAAGACGAACATCAGCGTCAGAAATACCAGAATGAGGAGCGAAAAAAACAGAACCGTTTTATGGGTTGGGTTCTCATTTTAATAATTTTATTGTTTATTCTCCCAACTTATAATTTGGCTCAGAGTTACCAGACGCTTCAAAAACGCAAACAACAATACGTTCAATTGCAAGAACAATATCAGCAAACCCTTGAGGAAAAAGAATATCAAAAGGATATCGTAGAGAAATTGAAGGATGACGAATACGCTGCAAAATATGCACGCGCAAAATATTCCTTCTCTAAAGATGGCGAATATATTTATACGATACCTAATTTATTACCGAAATAATGGAAAATATTGTAAAAACTGTTCAACAATTTCTAGAATATTCTGATACAAAATTAGAAGAGTTAGCTAAAAAAAATCAAGCCTTAAAATTGCAAGAAGAAACTCAGGAAAGGAGCAAGGATGAATAAGTTAGTTTATTGGATGATTTTTCCTACTTTCTTAGTCACCCAACCCTTATCTGATTCATCCCAAGTCCAAGTTCCATTGACTGCTGATTCTTCTTACGCTAGTCAAATAGGGACTCAGGATCATTTCTTTGTCTCCATACCGTCCAATCCGAATGTTTATCAGCCAATCGTGACCTATTCGGATCCAGAATTGCGTCAAAAAGCTGGGGAAATCAAGCCAGATACTCCCTTTACTGTTGATCAATTGTTTGTGAATGACCAAGGCAAATCTGTTTTTAAATTATCGAATAAACAGTATGTAGTAGCTGATCAAGATCAAATTTACGAAGATTCGATTTTGGAATTAACAGAAGAAAAAAAGACCATGTGGCTGACATCCTCTTTTACAGTTTATGATCAACCCTTGGTAAATGGCGCAAAAAGCAAAAAAACAAGTCTGACTCCCTATAGTAAGGTTGAAATCACCAAGACTGCCAAAACTTTAAAAGGGACCTACCTAGAAATTTCTGGCCAGGGATGGATTGCAAAAGATGAACTTTCTGCTACAGATAATCGGATGGAAAAAGTCCAAGAGATTCTCAATCAGAAGTACAACAAAGACGGAATTGCAGTTTACGTGAAGCAGGTGGATACTGGAAAGACTGCTGGGATACATGAAGACCAGGAAATGTATTCTGCTAGTATAGCCAAGCTCTTGTATTTGTACTATACTCAAAAAGAGGTAAACGAAAACCGTGTAGATTTGCAGACTCCTTTAAAATATATAAAAGAAGTCAATGATTATCCAGGAGCTTATGAACCGGAAGGCAGTGGAAGTATTTCAAAAACACCGGATGATAAGGATTATACCGTCGCTGATTTGATTAACCGAGTGGCCAAAGAATCTGATAATGTTGCGCAAAACATTTTAGGCTATTATGTAACGCACCAATCAGACAAAGAATTTCAAAAGGTGACCAATAAGATTGCAGGAAAAACGTGGAATGTAGAAACTAGAATAGCATCTCCAAAAATGGCAGGAAATGTCATGGAAGCTATCTACCAACAAAATGGTGGAATCATTGATGCTCTGTCAGAGACTCGCTTTGATGATCAACGAATTTCAAAAGATATCCCAGTCAAGGTCGCTCATAAGATTGGAGATGCCTATGATTTCCGTCATGATGTCGCCATTGTTTATACAGAATCACCATTTATTTTAGCTATTTTTACGGATCACTCTGATTACGAGACTATCTCAGCAATTGCCAAAGATATTTATGAGGTCTTACAGTAATGAAAGAAAAATTTTTTCAGTTCTGTCTAAAGGAGGGGCTTTTTGAATCTCATCAAAAAGTCCTTTTGGCTTTATCAGGAGGAGTGGACTCCATGACCTTACTGGATTGGCTCTACCATTATCGGCACCAATTAGGAATCGACCTCGTACTTGCTCATGTCAATCATCACCAACGCATTGAAGCTGACCAAGAAGAAAGAGGAATTCGAGCATTAGCTGAAGCAAAACATCTACCGCTGAAGGTTGCCCATTTCTCTGGTCCTTTTTCTGAAAGCCAAGCTAGACAATTCCGCTATGATTTCTTTGAAAAAGTTATGAAAGAAGAAGCTTGTAGCGCTCTCGTCACCGCTCATCATATGGATGATCAGACAGAAACGATTTTAATGCGTCTGATTCGTGGGAGTCGTCCACGGCATTTAAAAGGTATTCCTTTAAAACAACCATTTGGACAGGGTGTGTTGATTCGTCCCCTCTTACATTTCAAAAAAAAGGATTTTCCAGAAATTTTTCATTTCGAGGATAAGAGCAACCGCTCCTTGGACTATTTCCGTAACCGTATCCGTCATCGTTATCTCCCACTGTTAGAAAAAGAAAATCCTCAAGTGACGAGTGCTTTAGTCAACTTAGGAGAAGATCTCAGTCATTGGCACCAGGCTTTAAAAGAGTTGACCAAAGATTTGAATCCACAAGATGTGACACAGTTTCAAAAGCAATCACCAGCTGTTCAGATTTATTTGCTGGAAGAGTATCTAGCTAGTTTTCCAGATTTGCAATTGAGTCGGGCACAATTTGAACAATTACATAGAATAGTAGTGACCAAGTCCAATACGCAACAAGTTCTAAAGAATGGTTATGAACTTTACAAAGACTATCACTATTTTGAAATTCGGAAAATCAGTCGTAGGACGGATGACCGAATGTCAGAAGATTTGTTACAATTTGGAACCATAAAGACAGTAGGTGCTTATCGCTTTTTATTTGGAGTGGAACCAAGCGATTCATATATGGAGGCAATCCCACTTCCAAACAACCACCCAGTTTTTATTCGCCCCCGTAAAAGGGGAGATCGTATTCTGATGAACGGTCACCATAGAAAAATTAGCAGATTGTTGATTAACCAAAAAATCCCTTTAAATCAACGAAACAATCTGGTGGTTTTAGAACAAGATAAACAAATACTGGCTATTCCTGAAATTGCGATCAGTGATTTGAGTAAGGAATTAAAAAATGGTATAATGAAGGATACAATTTATATCCAGAAAATAGATAGGTAAAAAAGATGTTAGAACAAGATATCAAAAAGATACTCATTTCCCACGATGAAATCGTGACTGCAGCACGTGAACTTGGTCAAAAACTGACAGAAGATTACCAAGGGAAAAATCCAATTTTAGTAGGGATTTTAAAAGGGTCAGTCCCATTTATGGCAGAATTGATCAAACATATTGATACGCATATTGAGTTGGATTTTATGCTAGTGTCTAGCTATCATGGTGGAACATCAAGCTCAGGCGTGATTAATATCATCAAAGATATGGACCAAGACATTAAGGGTCGAGATATTCTCTTTGTTGAAGATATCATTGATACTGGTAAAACTCTTAAGAGTTTGAAAGAATTGTTTGAAGGACGTCAACCAGCATCTGTTAAAATTGCTACCTTGTTGGATAAACCTGAAGGACGCTTGGTTGAGATTGAAGCAGATTACACTTGCTTTACCATTCCAAACGAGTTTGTTGTGGGCTATGGTTTAGACTACGATGAAAACTATCGAAACCTTCCTTATATCGGAGTGTTGAAAGAAGAAGTGTATTCAAAATAGAGGAAACTAGATGAAAAATAACAAAAACAATGGTTTTGTTCGAAATCCTTTTCTGTACTTATTGATTATTGTAGCTGCTGTTACAGGTTTTCAGTATTTCTTTGCTGGAAATAGTATCGGACAAAGTCAGCAAATCAATTATACAGAATTGGTAAAAGAGCTTAAATCAGACAACGTCAAGGAAATTAGCTATCAGCCAAACGGTAGTGTCATTGAAATTTCCGGTACCTATAACAAAGCAAAAACCAGCAAGGATGATACAGGGGTTCAATTTTTCACTCCAAGTCCAAGTAAGGTGACTCGCTTCACGAGTGTGATCTTACCGTCTGATTTGACTGTTCAAGAACTACAAAACTTAGCATCCGAACATAAGGCTGACATCACTATTAAACGGGAAAGCTCAAGTGGAATGTGGATTACCATTCTGACTTCCATTGTTCCATTTGTCATCGTGATGTTCTTCTTCTTCTCTATGATGAATCAAGGAGGAGGCGGTGGCGCCCGCGGTGCTATGAACTTTGGCCGTAACAAAGCGCGTGCTACCAATAAAGAAGATATCAAGGTTCGTTTTTCAGATGTAGCAGGGGCTGAAGAAGAAAAACAAGAACTCGTTGAAGTGGTTGAATTCTTAAAAGATCCAAAACGCTTTACAAAATTGGGTGCCCGTATCCCAGCAGGTGTTCTTCTTGAAGGCCCTCCGGGAACTGGTAAAACATTACTTGCTAAAGCAGTTGCAGGTGAAGCTGGCGTACCATTCTTTAGTATTTCAGGTTCTGACTTCGTTGAAATGTTTGTTGGTGTCGGTGCAAGCCGGGTTCGTTCTCTATTTGAAGATGCTAAAAAAGCAGCTCCAGCCATTATCTTTATCGATGAGATCGATGCTGTTGGACGTCAACGGGGAGTTGGCCTTGGTGGGGGAAATGATGAACGGGAACAAACCCTCAACCAGCTCTTGATTGAGATGGATGGTTTTGAAGGAAACGAAGGCATCATCGTGATTGCAGCCACCAACCGTTCAGATGTTTTAGACCCAGCCCTCCTTCGTCCAGGTCGTTTTGACCGGAAGGTTTTAGTTGGTCGTCCAGATGTAAAAGGACGCGAAGCTATCTTGCGAGTCCATGCTAAAAACAAACCATTAGCCAAAGATGTCGACTTGAAACTAGTTGCCCAACAAACACCAGGATTTGTTGGAGCGGATCTTGAAAATGTCTTAAACGAAGCAGCTCTGGTAGCGGCCCGTCGCAATAAGAAGGTTATTGATGCATCTGATATTGATGAAGCAGAAGACCGTGTGATTGCTGGTCCTTCTAAGAAAGACCGAACAGTTTCTCAAAAGGAACGCGAATTGGTTGCTTACCACGAGGCAGGGCATACCATTGTCGGATTAGTCCTATCTAATGCTCGTGTTGTTCACAAGGTGACCATCGTTCCACGTGGACGTGCTGGTGGTTATATGATTGCTCTTCCAAAAGAAGACCAAATGCTTCTTTCTAAAGAAGATATGAAAGAACAATTGGCTGGATTGATGGGCGGACGTGTTGCAGAAGAAATTATCTTCAACGTTCAAACCACAGGGGCTTCCAATGACTTTGAGCAAGCGACCCAAATGGCGCGTGCTATGGTAACGGAATATGGAATGAGTGAAAAACTTGGTCCAGTTCAATACGAAGGCAACCATGCTATGTTTGGAGCTCAAACGACTCAAAAATTCATTTCAGAGCAAACTGCATATGAAATTGATGAAGAAGTAAGAAGTCTCTTGAATGAAGCTCGCAATAAAGCAGCTGAAATCATCCAGAACAATCGTGAAACACACAAGTTGATTGCAGAAGCCTTGTTGAAATACGAAACCTTGGACAGTGTTCAAATTAAGTCATTGTATGAAACAGGTAAAATGCCAGAAGATACTGATTTAGAATTAGAAAAAGAATCTAAACCATTATCTTATGAAGAAATTAAATCTAAAATGGAAGAAAATAAGTAATAAACTTTATAGTCTTCTAAAGCATTTAGAAGGAGCCGAAAATTTCGGCTCTTTTTTTTCAAAAAAGTGTTGACAGATGAAAATGAACTGATATAATAGATTACGTTGTAAAAATGGTCCGTTGGTCAAGGGGTTAAGACACCGCCTTTTCACGGCGGTAACACGGGTTCGAATCCCGTACGGACTATTGCAAAAAGTTGTTACATTCGTAGCAACTTTTTTTGTTTGATAAAACCATTATTCTGACATTCTTATCAAAATAATGACCGATTAGAGTTAAAAAGATTCCAAATAGAAAATAAGCACAAATAAATCAAAACCTCCTTTAAAATGAAGACAAGTTAGAAAGGAGGTCCAATGAACTTTAAAAAATCATATGAAAAAGTAAAATGGATTGTATGGAAATGTGAAAAGGAATTTTATATTCATCTTTGGGATCACGCAGATTGGGAACAAGAAGGTAGGCTGGTCTTATATGAGCTACAAATAAGTAATCCAGAAGTAGAAGAGAATGAAGAAATTCTATTAACCTACTTCAAAACAAAGTTTCGCAATCACATAAAAGATAAAGTTAGAAAACAAGAGAGTGATAAAAGGAAATTAAATAAGGTACCATATACAGAGATTGGAGAAATTAGTCATAGACTTCGATCAAAAGAACTCTTTTTGGATGAACTAGTCCTGTTAAGAGGAGCCCTAAAAGAATTCCGAGAAAACCTAACCAATCAAGAAAAAGAAGACTATGATAAACTTCTAATGAATCAACGTTTTTCTGGACGAGCAAAAATGCGGAGAAGACTCCAAGAATACTTGAAAGATTTCAAGGATCATCATTTATGAAAAAGGATGTAAAAAAGCATCCTTTTTCATAAAAAAATAAAAATTTAAAAAAATAGAAAAAAGATATTGACAAGACTATATGGTCGTGATATACTAATATAGTTGTCGCGCGAGAGCGACAAAGACCTTTGAAAACTGAACAAGACGAACCAATGT